>NZ_WQPN01000039.1:29749-100298 GCF_018785315.1 Clostridium sp. MCC353
CTGATGCAAAAAAGCCCTTATTCCTCCCCAAACTCCTCCTTCAACGCCCGCTCCACCGGAAAAATAGATCCGATCAGCGCTATACACTGCACTGTAACCACAACCATAGACACCCAGCCCTGCCCGTCATCATCCAGGGGATAGGCCAATGCGCTGGCAATGGCTGTGGGTACAGCCATAACCGCCCCGATTTTCAGCCACAGCCGCCCACAGTACCGGTTGGCAAATTCCCACGTCTCTTTATTTTTCATAGAACGTTTTGTCCTGTACCCATAAACGGAATTTATTTCCTTTGGGGGATGATTTTTAAACAGCATCCCGAACCCTATCATCGTAACAGGCACAAGCATGTTGCAGATGAATAAAAAGATCCAAAACCACATCATTACCACACTCCTTCTATCAAGTTTTGGTTTTCCTCACTTTCCTGACCTTACCTTTGATCGGTTTACTCTGCAGGGCTTCCAGCACCAAATCTCCTTTTCCGTTCAGTATCTCCACATAAGTTAAACTATCTCTGATATCTATTATGCCGATATCATCAGAAATGATTCCTTCCACATTGCATATGGCCCCCACGATATCAACGGTTCTCATCTTCGACTTCCTGCCGCCTCCGATGGAAAGTCTCATGATCGACCGGTTGAGTAAGGCCCCTTTTCTCACTTTCAAAGGCGTCTGGTTCCTCTGGCTGTTTTTAAATGCCCTGATTTCCGCCTCATCCGGCTCCAGGCACTCCATTACCGGCAGCATTTCCCCGATGTAGGCTTCTACCGTCTGTTTCAACCGTTCTTCTTCCTCTGTTACAAGGCTGATGGCCTTTCCCGTCCTGCCGTTGCGTCCCGTCCTTCCTGAACGGTGGACAAATGTCTCTTTATTTGTTGGAAAATCATAATTGACCACATGGGAAATGTTATCGAAATCCACCCCTCTGGCCGCTACATCGGTGGCGATCAGGTAATGAATCCTGCCATCCCTGAAGGCTTCTATGGTCTTCAGCCGTTCCCCCTGATCCACTTCGCCGTGAATCATTCCACACCGCAGCCCGTCTTTTGAAAGTTTGCGGTACAAGACATTGACCATTTCCCTGGTTCCGCAGAAAATCATGCAGTCGGAAGGCCGTTCCCTCACCAGCACTCGAAACAGCGTCCGGTATTTATCCTCTGCCCCAGTGTTGTAAACAGCCTGTTGGATCCCCTGGGCGGTTTCCGTTTCTGATTCCATTTCCACAAAAACCGCATCCGGCAGATAAGCGTCTGCCAGCAGCTTGACCCGGTCACCGATGGTGGCGGAGAAAAGCAGGATCTGGGGTTTTCCCGGAATGCTGTCCATGATCATTTTCACATCTTCCATAAATCCCATATCCAGCATCAGATCGGCTTCATCGATCACCAGACACCGGATCTTTTCTGTCCTCAAACTCTCCCGGCGTATGTGATCCATCACCCGCCCAGGCGTGCCCACCACAATGTGGGATTTCTGTTTCAAGGTCAGAATCTGCTTATCAATGGGAAATCCTCCAAATACGGCAGGAACTTTCAGCCGTCTTTTCCTGCCCACATGGAACAGCTCCTCCCGCACCTGTACGGCCAGCTCCCTTGTGGGCTCCAGCACCAGGGCCTGGGGCAGATTTTCTTCCCACGAAACCATCTGGCAGATTGGGATCGCAAATGCAGCCGTTTTTCCCGTTCCGGTCTGGGATTTGGCTATCACATCTTTTCCGGCCAGCGCCAGGGGAATCACACGGTCCTGAATCGGCGTAGGGGTATGGTATTTTAATAATCTGAGGGTTTCCAATAGTTCTTCTGTTAAGCCATAACTGGCAAATTGGTTCGGGTTCATAATCTGCGACCTGCGCTTTCCTGTTTTTCCTTGATAAATCTCAATGCCAATTATAATACATTATTGCAAAAAAAGACAGAAATTAAAAAGTAAATCATTTTTCACTAGGAAAATCCTTTAAAATGTGCTATACTTAATTTAGTAGGCTGCCTTGAACCATATCGTGGTATCAATGCAGCCTTTTCCTTTTTGTCAAGCAAATAGAAAGTCAGGGTGATTGTATGTTTAAAATTAATGATATTATCGTATACGAAAATGGCGGTGTGTGCCAGATCCGGGATATTGGAGTTCCTGATTTTATAAAAACCGGCCAGGTTTATTACAAACTGCAGCCCCTTCATACAACCGGTAATATTATCTACGTAAAATTAGAGAATAAACATATGATGAGATACACCATTTCTAAAAAGCAGGCGGAACAGTATGTAGGATGTATGCCTGAATTAGAAGGACTATATAACAAAAACAATAAATTCCGTGAAAAAGAATATGCAGAAATTATGAAAACCGGAGACTACAAACAATATCTGGAGGTATTTAAAGGGATTGAGCAGGAAAAGAGCAAGCGCTCCCTGGCCGGAAAGAACTTAACCGCAACGGATGACAGGAATTTGAAAAAGGTCGAAAAGCTGATTTGTTCTGAATTTTCTGTAGCTATGGAGATCACAGAAGAAGAGGTTCGCCAAAAGATGATCGCCGCCTGTTTTTAACGCATTATTTACACATTTTGATTGACACTTTCTGAAATCAGTGTTATGCTTACACCAGTAATCAATATGAATTTTAAAGCTGACCGCGCTATAACAAGTCGTTTAAAATGATTTGTTATCTGCGGTCAGCTTTTTTCTTTGATTCGAATATTATATGGAGGTACTGATTATGAATAACGGTACAGTTAAGTGGTTTAACGCACAAAAAGGATACGGATTTATTACAAATGATAACGGCGGAGATGATGTATTCGTACATTTTTCAGCAATCGTTTCCAACGGATTCAAGAGCTTAGAAGAAGGCCAGAAAGTTACATTCGATACCGAAATCGATCCGAAAGATTCCCGCAAATTAAAAGCAGCCAACGTTTGCGTTGCATAAGATAATTCAGATGCCGGACTCACATTGAGTTCCGGCATTTTTTATTCCTGCTGTATTTCTTTAAACCCTTCTCCAAACACCTCTGTCGTCTCTGTTACCATGACAAATGCCGCCGGATCCGATTCCCTGATAATTTCTTTCAGCCTGCTGAACTGGGATTTTCTCACCGTACAGAGAAGCACCTGGGTATCTTTTCGGCTGTAAGCGCCCTTTCCTGCCATAATCGTGGCGCTCCGTTCCAGTTCTTCAATAATCCTGGACGCAATTTCCCCGGGTTTTCCGGTTATAATGGTCACCATGCTGCCCATATCATTTCCATAGATCATACTGTCAATCACTCTTGTCTGGGCATACAGGGCGATCAGGCCGAAAAGCCCTGATTCCACATTGTTAAAAATATAAATGGAAAACAGAAGGACAATCCCATCCACAATCATCAGCGCCCTGCCGATGGAAATATGAGGTCTCTTTTTCTGAAGAATATATCCCAGAATATCGCTTCCTCCGGTAGTGGAACCTGAAAGAAATATGAGCGCCATACCCGCCCCTACGAGTATCCCTCCGAATAAACTGCATAACAGCCGGTCTCCCTGATAAACTGGGAACACCGGAGCCACTACCATGTCCAGAATTACTGAACAGACGCCGCAGGAAACCGCCGTACTGACGGCAAATCCTCTGCTCAAATAGATCCATGCCAGAATTAAAAGCGGTATATTTATCACCATAGTCAGAATTCCCACCGGCAGGCCGCATACATAGTTTGCCATCAAAGCCAGGCCGGCGGCTCCGCCGGGAGCGATGTTGGCAGGAGCTACAAAACAATGGGTGCCCAGGCTGTAGATAAAAGATCCGGCCAGCAGACAGCATATATTTTTAACCATATTTTTCTTTCTGACCATCTTTTTTACCATCCTTTCTTTACCAAATCATGTTTAGCCATCTCGTTTTTACCATCCCTTCCCTATTCTCCTCAGTCCGCCCGCCTGATGGCAGGCGGACTGTTCCTTCTATTTATATATCTCTCTGTTTTTCTTAAATTCTTCTTTTACCGCGTCCAAAATCCCCTCCTGCTGCAAGAGATCCAGAACCGTTCCTGCCATGGCTTTCGCCCCATACAACACACAGTCATGGGCTTCCTTGGTTTTTCCCGCATCGATATAGGCCTGGGAATGGGAAGAAGTCCCTTCCGGTACGAATTTTACGCGGATGCAGCTGCCCGGGATCTCATGCATTACATTTCCAAAGTCAGTAGACCCGGTCCGCTCTCTGGGAGGCCTTATTCCCGGCGCTCCTGCCTCCCTGGCATTGTCCACCAGCAGATTATTTAATGTGGTCACAGGGACTTTATTATCCAGAGGCGGCTGTTCTTCTACTTCATAGGAAACACCTGCCATCAAAGCGGCACCCTCCACCACATCCATAAACCGTTTTATCACCTCATCCAAATATTCTCTTGAAAAGGATCGGAGCGTAAACCGGCCGGCTGAAACTTCCGGAACCACATTTTCCGGACCGGGCAGTTGTCTCAGCGTGTAATGCATTCTCACATCGTCCCTCACATGTTCTCTTAAAAACTCCACTCCCTGAAAGGCCAGGAGCATTGCGTCAAAAGCGCTCCTGCCTTCTTCCGGGCATATGGCTGCATGGGCGGCTTTACCGCGGTAAATGACGTCAAAGGACGACAGGGCCAGACATTTCATATCCGTACAGGTATCCGGGGCGCCGTGCATCATCAGCGCCGCGTCCAGCTCCTTCAAATATCCCGCTTTCATCAAATTGATTTTGCCTCCAAAAGTTTCCTCCGCCGGAGTTCCATATACCACAAGCCGGTAAGGTTTATCCCGGAACCTGTTTTTCAGCGCCACGGCCGCCCCCACACATGCAGGGCCCTGCATGTGATGGCCGCAGCCATGTCCCAAATCTTCCAGCGCATCGTATTCACAGAGAAGGCCTATTACAGGGCCCCCCTGTCCATTCTGCCAGATTCCCCGGAAAGCGGTGTCCAAACCGGCCAGCCCTGTTTCCACGGTAAAACCTTGTTTTTCCAGATAACCGGCCAGCAGCCCGGAGGCCATTTTTTCCTCTCCCCCCGTTTCCGGGTTGTCGAAAATGGTATCAGCCATATAGATAAGCTGATCCGATTGTTTTTCTATCTCCTCAAATAATAGTCTCTTCATGATTCCCTCCAATTCTCTGACGCTGCCGGACAGCGCCTTTTTCTTCCAGCCAATCCTATTACATCGGTCCCAGATGGATGATCTGAGCGATCAATATCATGACCGCGCCGGTGGCCATCCAGAGCAGAAAACATTTCCACATGAATTTCATCCATTTATCATAGGGAATATTGGCCGCGCCGATGATGCCCATCAAGGCGGTGGAAGTCGGCAGCACATAGTTGCAGAATCCGTCTCCAAAGTTAAAGGCCAGAATCGCAGTCTGCCTGGTCATTCCAAGAAGGTCTGCGAGAGGCACCATAATCGGCATCACTACCGACGCCTGACCGGAACCGGAGGTGATGAACACGTTAATAATCGTGTTAGCAATCAGCATTCCTATTCCCTGGAGATAGAACGGTATCACATTTAATATGCCGGCCAGAGTATGTACTACCGTATCGATGATATTTCCGTCCGTCATAATGCTTCCGATGCTGCGCGCCAGCCCGATGATCATGGCCGCTCCCAGCATATCCTTGCATCCGGCCAAAAATTCTTTGGAAATCTGGCTTGGTTTAAATCCTGCCGCCAGACCTGCTATTATGCCGAGTGCCATAAATACGGCCGCATGTTCCGCCACATCCCAGCCTTTAAAAACGCTGCCGTACACGATAATAACAAGCGCAATCACCAGACAAACCACCGCCAGCCATTTTCTGAATGTCATCTCCCCGAAATCGTCCAGTTTCAGGTTTGCTTTCATGGCATTTTGGCTGTCCAGCTCATACATGGGGGACAGGCTGGGATTTTTGCGGATCTTATTAGCATAACGGATTAAAAACAGATTGGTTACCACAAAGAAGACGCCGAAACATAAAAACCGGTAGCCAATCCCTGAATATAAGGGAAGCTCTGCGATTTTCTGGCTGATCACCGTGGTGCTCACATTCAATGTCCCTGTAGAAAAACCAATGGCCCCTCCCAGAATAATGATCGCAGCGCCACAGATGGAATCCAGCCCAAGGGCCAGAGACAGCATTACCATAACCGGTGCGAATGCGATAAACATGTTTACCGCCTGAGTGGTGCAGATCAACGCGAATACCAGGGACAGCAGAGGAATGAATATCCCGATATGATTGGAAAACTTTTTCGCCAGTTTTGCGATAACCGCCTGAAGCGCTCCCGTCTGGGTGATGATGTGGAACGCTCCGCCGGAAAATAAAATAACCATAATTAAGTCCGCGTTTTTAATAAATGCATTCACAATGTAGGATGTGATGAACAGCGGATTAACCGGACTTCTGCTGATTAAACTGAACTGGGATGGATCGATCACCTTTATTCCCTGTTCATTTTCAAACCTGGCGTACTCTCCCGCCGGAATCAGCCAGGTAAATAAAACTGCTGCTAAAATGATGATGAAAATAATGACAAATGTGTGGGGCATCCGAAACCCCTTTTTTGCTTTCTCCTCTTTTGACATAACTCCTTCTCCTTTTATCTCATATTCCCCCGGGCCGCGGATTTGGGAAAAGGCCGTTTTTCTTGACCTTTCCTGGTAATTCCAGTATAATGATTTCATAATCATTTGTCTAATTTATTTTTTTTAATATAATCATTGACTAAGGCTATGATTTTGGGGGAGGGATTTTATGGATCTGAAAGAACAGGAATATGTGGTTGCGCTGGCCAGACACGGGAGCATAACAAAAGCGGCGGATGAGCTTTTCATTACCCAGCCCACATTGAGTATATTTATCAGCCGTCTGGAGGAACGCATGGGAGTGCGCTTGTTTGACCGGATTGGAAAACGTTTTATTCCCACCTGCGCCGGAGAGATTTATCTGAAAAATGCCAGACAGATGCTGGTTCTGGAACATCAGTTTCATGCGGAACTGAGTGATCTGATCGCCGGATATACAGGCCGCCTGCGCCTGGGCATTCACAGCCGCCGGAGTACTTACCTGCTTCCCAAAGTGCTGACTGAATTTCACAGCCGTTATCCCCAAATCGAAGTTCTTCTGACTGAAAACAGCAGCAAAGCCATGGAAGAAATGTTATTATCCGGTGAATTGGATCTGATTATAACAAACCGTTTTTTTGACGCGGAAAAGCTGGAAATCGTTCCCATTTACCAGGACCGCCTTATCATGTCCATTCCCTGGGATCATCCTGCCTGCCAGACAGCAGAAAAAATCCAGGGACATGCCTATCCCTGGATCGATGCAAAATTATTGGAAAATGAACGTTTTATCCTGCAGTCCCCTGCCCAGTCAATCCGCGCCTTTACTGATTCAGCCCTTTCACAGGCCGGATTCACGCCCAAAAAGACCTTTATAATAGAGAATATGGAAACTGCAGCCCAAATGACCGCAGAAGGCTATGGGGTCTCCTTCAATTATGAAAGTTATATCAAATATTTCCGCTACGACAAGCCGATAGCCAGTTTTGAAATCGGTTCCTCAGATCTCTCCTTTCCCATTGCGGTTGCATACAGAAAAGGAAACTATCTTCCTTCCTATTTCACGGATTTTATCGCATTGGTTAAAGATCAGATCAACTGCTGAGAACTGCTGGCGTCTCTATTCTTCAACCGTAATTACAAGCCCTTCCTGATGCCCTTTTCCCATTTTATGCCTGGCTTTTCTATTTTCCACCGTGTCAAATATGATGGAAAAGTCATAATCTTCCGGGTAGAGTTCAGAAGCTTTTACCTTTAACTTTAGCCTTTTGTGGTTGTATAGCTGTTTTACTTTCTGGATCTGCACCAGCACATTCCCCTGGGCATCCTCTTCTTTCACCACAATGCCGATCTTTCCGTCCGGCAGAACGGCTACGCTGTCGCCCCGCCTGAATAAACCGGGGCGCTGCACCAGATCAGTTTTCACTTCCATCTTTTTGATTCCCGAAACCTTCACTTTTTCTAAGCGGCTCCGTCCTGTGAGTTCCGGAAGGGTTTGATCCGTCAAGCCTTCCGCCTGGTTTCCATATGCCGCCTTCGCCGCCTCGGCGATCATATCATCCGGCATTCCCAGCCTTTTCGCTATATAAAGGGCGCAGCTTTCTCCGGTTTCCCCGATTTCCAGACGGTAGAGAGGTTTTAAGTTTTCCCGGTCAAAGGCCATTCTGGCATTGATGATCTCCTCATGTTTTTCCGCATACGCCTTCACTTCCGGATAATGGGTGGTCACCAAAAACAGGCATCCGCTCATCCTGAGCTGTTCCAATATGGCAATCGCGATTCCCATCCCTTCCGCCGGATCAGTTCCCGAACCCAGTTCGTCCAGGATAATCAGGCTTTCCCGGTTCACCCGTTTCAAAATCTCCAGAATCCTGGTGACATGGGCGGAAAATGTGGAAAGATTGTCTTCGATATTCTGGCCGTCTCCGATGTCACAGAGCACCTGACAGTTCATACAGATATCCGCCGATTCGCAGGGGACGTGAAGGCCGGAACATGCCATCAGGCTCAGAAGGCCCACGGTTTTAATGGCCACCGTCTTTCCTCCCGTATTGGGCCCTGTAATGATCACTCCCCGGTTCGTTCCTCCGATTGCAAAGTCCAGCGGAACACATTCTTCTTTTCTTATCATGGGATGTCTGCCTTTTGCTATCCTGATCCGGCGGTCTGTATTGATCACCGGTTCCGCTCCGTTCATCTCCAGGCTCATCCTGCCCTTTGCGAATATAAAATCCAGCTTTATGACCGTTTTCATGTTCTCTAAAAAAATTTCTTCCCGGTCCGCCGCCATGCCGGTAATTTCATACAGGATTCTGCGCTCTTCACTGTCTTCTGCCAGTTTTGCCAGGTCGTATTCTTCTTTCAGCCGCCCGACCTGTTCCGGCTCGATAAACAAAGTTGAACCTGTGGCCGAACGGTCTACCACAGCCCCCTGTATCTTTCCTTTATATTCCTTTTTAACCGGCAGACAGATTCGTCCGTTGCGGGTCACGATGAAGTTCTCCGCCATGCAGTTTTTCTGGGATTTCATCAGTGCTTCCGCTTTTGCCTTTATTTTCTCTTCCAGCATGACCAGTTCTCTGCGGATATCCCTTAGCGTACCGGAAGCATAATCATCGATCCGCCCGTTTCGTATGGCATTTCCGATCACTTCTTCCAGATCTTCCATAGGCGTCAGATTCTCTCTGTAAAAAGCGATTCCGATCTGCTGCTCCACCCCTTTTCTCAGATAATCTCCCAATCGCCTGACTGCCGCCAGAAAGGAACCGATTTTCTCCAGGTCTTCCGGAAACAGCATATCTCCCTTCACCGCTTTTAAAATGAGTTCTTCCACTCCATCCATGGATGGTATGGGCGGAACACCTGCCAGATCCAGCATCTTTCTGGCCTGGGTGGTATCTCTTAAATGTTTCCTCAATTCTGATTCCACCAAAAACGGCTTCATTTCCAGTATCATCCCTTTTGCCTGCCTGGAATTTGCGAATTCTGACATCTGTTTTAAAATCGTTGTGTAACCTAGTGTCTCATATGTTTTGTTCATTGTATTTTCCTCTCATTCAAACTCTTTTATAATCTGTTTGTAACAGTTCAGACGGCGGGAAAATTGATAAAGAAAGCTACGTCAAGCTCGCTTGTAAGCAGTTTTCTTTATCAGTTTTCACATCGGATAGACATCCAATGCTTCTTGACCGGCCTTTTCGGTCAAGAAGATGAGCCGTCTGAACTGTTACATCTGTTTTTACATGAAAAATGGAAAATAAAAAAACCTATGGACATCCATAAACAGGGAATGCCGCATAGGTTTATCTCGAATCCGCTATTGCATATCTGTCATGGACTGACGGTACACAAACAAAAGGAATCTTTTACAAGTTCCTCCGGCTTTCTTACCATCTTCATAGATTAATTATTTTCCATAACAAATACAATTAACAAAAAGACACCTCTCTCTCAATTTCTGTACCTACAATATCATTAGATTAAAAATTTGTCAATCACCAAAATAAGCGTAACAGTTCAGACGGCGGGAAAATTGATAAAGAAAGCAGCGTCAAGCTCGCTTGTAAGCAGCTTTCTTTATCAATTTTCACATCGGATGGACATCCGGTGCTTCTTGACCGGCTTTTTCGGTCAAGAAGATAAGCCGTCTGAACTGTTACTATCTGCCTCTATGCTTTTCTTTCTTTTTCTGCTGTTTTAACTGGAACTGGCGCTGCCGGTCCTCTTCTTTCTGTTCACGGCTGAAATGCTTTCGTTCCGCTTTTGCCTGTTCCTGCTGTAATTTCAATGCCTGCTGGGATTTCGTGCCCGTCCCGGTTCCATCTGCTTCAAGCTGTTTTTTGATCATGCGCTGCATTCGTTTTGGATTAATCCTGCTCTCCGTCTCCTTCTCAATCTCTACCGGAGGGCTGAATCGAAGGTTTTTCCAGTTCTGCAGCAGAAATTGGTAAACCTCATAATCCTTTGGTTCTGGCCCGAATATGATCTTGCCCGCTTCCAGCCGGCCATCCAAAATACGTTCATAAACTCCAATCCACAGGGCGCCATTGTAATAAACTGTCAGTCTGCTTTTTTGCATAATAAATACTCCTCGCTTTTTACAGCAAAGAATGGACAACCGAGGAGGCAGGTTACTGACAGATAAAAGCTGCGCCCGGACTACCGGCCGGGACTGTGTTTTTTTCTTTGCGTTATTTAGTTTTCACTCATATTTTAACTCATACTCTTTCACTTTACAAGTATTGTTTCGTACCATAAGAAGGCCGGAACTGGAGCTGCTTTCCCAATTCCGGCCTTCTTTCCGGCATATCATATTCTTATTCCTCAAAAAAACCCTGAAAATCATTCTCCCTAGATCGTAACATATGATCTTTCACCGCCTTGGAAAATGCCTCTTTCCCCTTTTTTAACGCCAGAGTCTCCACGATTTCTGCGTGGTTATTGATAAACTGGGATATTTTGAATTCCTTTCCCTTCTTAGCGTAAGACTGTAGCAGGAGCACACGGAAATTGATCGCTTCCCACATATCCAGCATCACCTTATTCTTTGAAAACTCTATGATGCTTCTGTGCAGCTTCGCATCATTGATCAGCAGAGTGTAGAGATCATTGGTTCTTTCATACTCCTGGCTGGCTGTTATGACGATATTTTTCAGGTAATCCGGATCGGTTTCCAGAAAATTGTCATAGGCGTACAGAGCGCACTCCGGTTCCAGCATCGTCCTGCATACGGACATATCGGACACCAGCTTTGAAGTGATCTTCGTGACATAGCTGCCTTTATACGGATAGACTTCGATCAGGCCTTCCTTTGAAAGCTGCATAAATGCATGACGGACCGGAGTGATGCTCACATTCAGCTTTTTCGCTATATCGATCTCGACCAGGCGTTCACCCTGCGCCAGCTCACGCGTAATGATCGCTTTTCTCAAGACCTCCGTCACATAATCGGAAGTGCTTCTCTTCATAGCATCTGCATCTATATTTACACCCATCTTGTATATCTCTCCCACTAATTAATAATTTGGCATCCACCTATCCATCTAAAAGCGGCCATTAATTCCATGTATTGCCATTTCTTCCAATTATAACACAACTTATGCTCTTTTCAACCGCAGATCGGGAAAAGAACCGCCGGACGGCTTATGTGCTGTAACAGTTCATACCTGTCTGAACTGTTACTATATGCTGTACTCCCGGTTTAAATCCGTGCCTGCCGGATAGATGACCGGCGCCTGTTCCCCAGCCCGTTCCATCCGGGAAATAAGGCGTTCCCGAAGATAACTTCTGATCTGGCCGTACTCTGGATTCAAAACCAGATTATCCGCTTCCACCGGATCTTTTACCAGATCAAACAGATATTGTTCCACATAACTGTCACTGTCCGCCCTGCATTTGGGAATCATTTCATAATGATACTGATGTCCTGAAAATTCCTCATTCATGCGCAGCACAGGCTGCTTGTGAGGCGCCCAGACACAGTATTTATAGCGTTTTGTCCGGATTCCGCGGGCGCAGTCCGTCTCAGAAATCTGGTAAAAGATCTCTTCCTGCCACGGTTCGTCGTCATGCAGCAGGTGGAGAAGCGAACGCTCGGGCATGTACTCCGGAACCGGCAGGCCAGCCAGCTCCATCACCATCGGAGGCAGGTTGATCAGACTGACCAGATCCGTATAAGTCTTCCCGCCCCTGAATTCACCCCCGCGGATGATGAGCGGAATGCGCAGACAGTTTTCAAAGCACTGCCTCTTATATTCCCCTTCCCTGGTTTTAAAATGGTTTCCATGATCGCTGGTATAGACGATGATCGTGTCCTCGTACATGCCTTTTTCCTTTAAAACATCCACAATCCGCCCCAGATTATAATCCAGACTGCTGCACTGCCCCAGATAATCCGGGTAATTCTGCTTCCAGTCACCTTCAAACTCTCCGCACAGAAGATCCTCGGGCACCTCATAATCCCGGAACCGCGCCTTAGACCCGGCTGGCCCCTCATAACGGCCATGGTCATTCTGCTGATGGGGTTCTATGTAGGAAATGAATAATAAAAATGGATCTTCCGCTGCCTTATTTTGCAGATAATCCACTGCATAATCCGTAATACAGTCCGCCCGGTAGCCGGTGAATTCCATCTTTCGCCCTTCTTTATCGTACACATATCCATTGTACCCATGGCTTGTGGCCTCCAGCACATCCGCTATAGCCAGATAATCCTCATATCCTCCGCAGCGCTCCAAAGGGATCGGGGACGTGGCGTACAAATGCTCTCCTGGTTTATGCCGGTCGGACGCCAGATGCCATTTCCCCACATATGCGGTTTCGTATCCGGCCCGTTTCAATTGTTTCGCTATGGTATCCATGTTCACATCCAGGGCCCGCCCGTTGGTATAACAGCCGGTGTCTGTGGCATACCGTCCGGTCTGCAGACAGGAACGGGCCGGGCCGCATACCGGCTGGCAGGTGAAGGCATATTCAAATTTTATTCCTTCTTTTGCAAGACGGTCCAGATTCGGCGTAACGTTCAGCTTCTGTCCGTAGCAGCCGGCCGTATCATACCGCTGCTGGTCGGTAAAGAAAAATAATATATTAGGTTTCGAACTCATTGTCTGCCCTCCTCTATTCCAAATGTTCCATATACTCCAAAAGCCCCAGGCGCTCATACTGTTCTTCCGGCGCATCATTTTCCTTCATGGCCTTTATCAGTTTATGGATCATGCGCTCCTCCAACGCCCTGTCCTTGATCTGGTTCAGCTGATGGATGTCATTTACCTGATCATAGAGCATAGTCCCCTGCTGATAGGATTCGATACCGATTCCGATATTCTTAGGCCGTCCGAAAAACTGCATGCGCAGGACTTTCATTCCTTTGGTAAATGACAAGGGACCGGTCAGCTCCGCTGTTTTCAATTCTCTCTCCGTCATAAAACTGGCATTTGACATTGGCATCAGCGTATAGGAAAAGACCGGCTGGTTTTCTTCCGATACAGGGGCTCTCATGTACACATATTCCCCGTCGGTACAGCAGATATGGGCTCCGTGAAGTCCATACAGAGCTGTCTCACGCACCGGGCTGTCCTCTTTTATCACTTCATCCAGAGGCCTGCCCATCATATCCTTTGGTATTTTAACCCCGAAATACCGGAGCAGCGTAGGCGCGAAATCGATCATCTGTACCACAGACCGCCGCCGTTCTCCCCTGATCCCATACCTGGGGTCCCAGATATAGAGAGGGGTATGGGCTACTTCGTTAAAGTACGGCGCTCTGTTTTTCGCCCACCAGCCGTGCTCCCCCAAAAGGAAACCGTGGTCGGTACACACGATCAGCATGGTATCTTCCCACATCTGATGATCGTCCATATAATCGAGCACCCTGCCCAATTGGCGGTCACACATGCTGAGGGACGCCGCATAGAGCCTGCGCACATGGTCGATTTCCTCCGGTGATTCTGTCACCTGCTTGTAATCCGGCCAGTCAAATTCCGGGCCATCGTATTCATGGGTATACAGATCTCCGTATTCTTTGGGAGAAAAGAAGGGTTCATGGGGGTCAAACGCCTCAATCTGCAGAAACCAGTTATCCTTCTCCCGGTTGGTCTCCAAAAATTCCAGCCCCAGGTCGAATGTCTGAACTGCACACGGCTTTCCCCTGCTTAAATACTCTTTATTTACATAGTAATGAGGCGTATAAAAGATATTGCGCCCAATCCTGTTCTCAGGAATATCGGGGCCTCCCACCAATCCCTTCCAGGGATCTCCTTCTTGTCCACGCACGCCTTCCCAGGAGCTGTAGCGGGTATGATAGGTGGCTCCCCCGTCCTCCCAGTAATGGTAGTGGTCGGTTACCAGATGGGTGTAGACACCGTGTTCTTTTAACAGCTCCGGCATGGAGTCGTCAAAAGGTTCCAGCGGCCCCCATGGACGGTGCAGAAAATTATACCGCCCCGTGTGAAGCTCCCGGCGGGCGGGCATACACGGCATGCTGCCCACAAAGCTGTTGTCAAATACTGCTGTGCGCTCCTGCAGGCGGGTGAAATTGGGCGTATGAGTCCAGTCACACCCATAGGTGGACAGCATTCTTCTGTTCAATGAATCAAACATAACCATGATCGCTTTCAATTTTTTCTCTTTCCTTTCCTGGAGCGTGTTTTATTCCTCCGTTTTGTTTAAGCACCCATCTGCTTCGTTCATGGATTTTTCGGCTGCTTCTGTCAGCAGCTCTTCCACACTCTTCTTGGATGTCTCCTGCAGGGTTTTCCACACGGATACCGCCATCAGAAGAAAAGTTACCAGCAGAAACGCCACACTGATGGGCCTGGTGAAAAATATGGAAAAGCTCCCTCCCGACATGACCAGGGACTGGCGCAGATTCCGCTCCGCTAAACTGCCCAGCACCATGGAGATGACAAGCGGGGTCATTGGGAAATCCAGCCTCGATAAGACATAGCACAGAATCCCGAAAACAAGGGTAACTTTCACATCGAATACCGTGTTATTCACGGCAAATGATCCCAGAACACATAAAACCATGATCAGCGCTACCAGAACGTTGGCCGGTATTTTCGTGACATTGACGAAAAAGCGGCAGAAAAAACGGCCCTCAAACAACATCAGGATGTTGATAATGAGCAAACCTCCCATAATCGCGTAGACCCAGTACACATTTTCCGTAAATAAGGTGGGTCCCGGCACGATTCCCTGCATCATCAGAGCCCCGATCAGGATAGCGGTCACGCTGTCGCCCGGTATTCCCAGGGTCAGAAGCGGGATCAGGGTAGCGCCTGTGACCGCATTATTGGCGGTTTCCGATGCGATTACCCCCTCTATGTTTCCCTTTCCAAAAGTCTCCGGCTCCCTGGACGCTCTCTTCGCTTCGTTATAAGCCAGAAATGAGGAAATTGCCGCTCCTGTGCCTGGCACAGCCCCGATAAATGTGCCGATACAGGAAGATTTAAGAATCGTCTTCCAGTAAGACAGGATATCTTTAATCTTCAGATTGGCCTTGCTGTAGCCAGCAACCGTTCCCGATGTCTGATCTCCGTCTCTCATTTTGGCGAACAACTCTGTCAGCGCAAATGCTCCCAGCATGGCGGGAACCAGAGCGATCCCGCTGCTCAGACTGGTGAATCCAAAGGTAAAACGGGTCACCCCTTCGATGGGATCGATGCCGATCATGGTGATCAGCAGGCCTATGGAAGCCATCATCAGCCCTTTAAAAGCATTTTTGCTGGTGGCGGTGGAGATCACGGTCAGGCCAAAAAGCGCCAGTGAAAAATATTCCGGGGACCCGAATCTGAGCGCGGCCGAAGCCAGCTTAGGTGCGAAGAACATCAGCATGGCACAACTGAAGACACCCCCGATCACGGAGCTGACCAATGCCGCATACAGAGCATTTCCACCTTCCCCTCTTCGGGCTAGCGGATAGCCGTCCAAAACCGTTGCGGCTGAGGCCGGCGTTCCCGGAGCTTTGATCAGAACGGCGGTGATGGACCCTCCGTAAATTCCTCCGCAGTACACTGCCAAAAGGGTGAGCATGCCGGTGATCGAGTCCATACCAAAGGTCAGCGGCAGCAATATGGCAACTCCCATGGTAGCCGTCAGCCCCGGAAGAGCGCCTATAATGATTCCGGCCGCCATGCCAAGGAGCATGAATAACAGGTTCGTCGCGGTAAAAATCGTTTTTAACACATATAACGCGTCCATTTTTCCTCCTTAAATTATGGCAGTTTTACATACAGCACTCTGGTGAATACCAGATACATCACCATGATAAAAGCCAGTACAATCGCATAATGCAGCGGTTTCTTATCCCGGACATAGACCAGCAGGGCGCCGCAGCAGATTGCGGAAGAGAGGATGAATCCCAAATGGGTGAGCGCTGCCGCATAGACCAGCATGATGACGGCAAACACCAGGACATGCCTTTCCTTCGCCCACGCTATGCCTGCATAGGCGGGCATGGCGCTTCCGTTTTTTCTGGATCTCAGATAATGCGTCAGATTGATCAGAAGATTGACTGTGCTGTTAAAGACCAGGATCACCACGAGGACACGAGGCATGAAATAGCTGGTAAGAATCTCATTTCCCATGCTGTAAGTGTCCGCATACCGGATGCAGTACGGCACCGCAGTCCAAACTGCAATTCCAAAAATGATAAAAAATACAGAGGTTATTATATTTGTCTTATATTGGTTCATGGCATCCTCCCCACAGGCCTGCCGGCCTCAGCCTCCGGCCGCTTCCGGACAGATTATTTATGCTGCCCGGTGGCCGTAAGGACTTCATCATATGCATCATAACATTCCTTCAATTTTTTATCCAAATCCTCTTCACTCATGATATAGGTGTCGAGACCGTTCTGAGATCTGATGAACTCCTTATAGGAATCGCTCATCACGGACAAATCAATCACCGCTTTCAGGTAGTCCACGATCTCATCCGGAGTTTCCACGGGCACTGAGATCCATTTAAACGCAATCACCCAGTCCGTATTGTCAAATCCCAGCTCTTTCAGACATGGAACATCGGGAAGAGCCTCGCAGCGCTCATTTCCAAATACTGCGATGGCCTTGAGGGTTCCGTTGGCCACTCTCGGAGCCGCTTCAGCTAAGTCGGCCGTGGAGATGGTGATATGGCCTCCGATCAGGGAAGTCAGGGCGTCGGCCGCGCCCGCAAAGGGCACCATCTCAAACTTGCCGTAGATATCCATTTTCATGAACAAATCGCTGAGGCCGCAGTTTCCGACGGAACCTGGGTTGGATGTCCCCCATACCACTTTCTCCCCGTCCTTCATCATCTGTACCACCTGTTCAAAGTCCCCGATCTCAGAATCCGCGGGAACCACAATTACAAGGGGCTCATCCGGCGATATGACGGAAATATTGCGGAAATCCTGGAACGGATCATAGGTCAGATCCGATAGATGCGGTTTTATGTACCAGGGCGCGGGCATGCCGGTGATGATCGTATATCCGTCCGGCTTCGCCTTCGCGCATTCGTCAGCCGCAATGGTGCCGCTGGCGCCTTCCCGGTTTACGATGTTCACAGCCACCCCCATCAGCTCCGACATGGGTTCCGCCAGGGCCCTGGACATGATGTCCGTCCCCCCTCCCGCAGTCGATCCCACCAGAATTGTGACCGGTCCCTTTGGAAATTTCTCCGGTTTAGCCACCTTGCTGCCGTCTACGGCTGTTATATATTCAGTGCTGTCCTTAGCTGTCTCTGTCTTGTCAGCGGATTTGTCAGTTTTTTGAGTCGTCTCTGCCGTGGCGCAGGCCGTCAGGGCGCCTGATACGGCGAGGATGAGAAAAAATGCTGTCAGTTTTTTCATAAATAAAATCCTCCTTTTCTATTTTGGCGGTTCCAGATAATGCATCATGCATGATGCATTATCTGATTGAAGCGTAACACATTGTGCATAACAAGTCAACTGTTTTGTTTATAATTTTGGATGTTTTATACAAAAAAAGAGCAGAAAGAATGTGGAACTGTCTAATTCCACATTCTTCCTGCTCTTTATGGTATTCGATAACCTCAAATTAATTCCATCAGACCGCCGATATCACTGCTCATGTAGTCTGTCACTGTCACAAAGGGAATACTGCTGCCTTCTATATCCAATTATCATCGATTTCCTTTTTCAATTCACAAAATGTATTATAAAAAGTCAACTTTACCCACATGACAATTTCAAGCGCTATCTTTTGATTATAGGAATGAGCAACATTATTCCGCTCCTGCAAAGCCCGGAGCCACAAATCGTAACAGTTCAGACAAGTCTGAACTGTTACGCATCCAGCCCATTAAAGTCGCCTGCGGCGAAGGGCTGGATGCCTGCGACCACCATGTTTTCGTACGGTCCGCGCAGTAAATGCGCAGACCTATCTGAACCGTTGCCACAAATCTTCATTTTTTATCATTCCAGCTTTATAAGCTGTTTTTAGAATAGTTTTAGGCGAACCTGTTGCCCCTTCTTCATATCCATGGGCTTCCAGTATTTCTTTCATCTTCAATTACCTGTGGTTTTATTCCCGATCCATCCATATAATTTCTCCAATAATCATCATATATATCTGTTTTGCTTCCGACTAAATCCCTTAAATGAAAGCGACTGCCGCTGCGCCCTACTTTTTAGCCGCCCTGTAAAATCCCCTCAGCTCTTCCTTCTTTTCCTCCGGAAGCTGGGTTTTCTTAATCCCCTGAATCGCACCCTCAATAGCCAGCAGGCGGTGAATGCAGGCAGAACTGTCAATGGCCTTAATTTTCAGCCAGGCCTGTTTGCTCCCAACCTCCTTTAACTGCTCATAAGTGGTAATTCCCACCTGATTTAATTGGCTTTCCACAACCGGCCCTAAGTTGGGCAGCTTTGACAATTCTCCCATGATTGTTCCTCCTCAAACATATGTCCTTAAAATACGGTTCTGAAACTTTATGACCCGTTAATCCCTTTATTTTTTAATAACAAACTTTTTGTCTAAATCCCTTTACTTCTTTTTTATAATAACACACTTTCACCTAATTTCCATCTTTTTTGTGCAGAAACCATTCCGTCAATCCCCGGTCTCATAACTGTTCAGACCTATCTGGACGGTTCTCTTGTCTCGTAACCGTTCAGCCCCATCCGGACGGTTCCCCTGTCTCGTAACCGTTCAGACCTATCCGGACGGTTCCCCGGTCTCGTAACTGTTCAGACCTATCCGGACGGTTCCCCGGTCTCATCCCTGTTCTCCCGGAAATGTGATAAGCCTGTCTCCTTCGATCCGGTATTCCAATGGTTCCCGTTTACGTTTCCCTTCCAGAATCTCTTCTCCGGTTTTACCGCAGGGAAGTTCTGGGTTTGATGTGTCGAAAACCAGCTCAATCAGATAGTCTTCATCCACAATATAAGTCAAAGTATAGTTCAGGGAGCCGTCCTGATAGGTGCCCGTCGTGGTCCCCAGAAGTTCCTGAACGTCTGCACTGGTCATATCTGCCGTAATCATTTTCACCTGGTCCGAGGTGACACGGGTTTCCGGTGATAAGAACTCCTCCATTTCTTCCGGCGTCATGTCCTCGAACCGGAATCCGTCCCATAGACTGCGCCTGGTATATCCCGGCCCCACCAAATCCACCCGCCAGCATTCACCGTCATCCGGTATCTTAATGGTTTCCGTAAAATTCGTATTATAGTTTTTGTCATAGGAAAACCGGTCGGCCCCCAGCACCTTTACATCCAGAGTGTTCCCGTAAATGCTGCTTTCCTTCACCCGTATACCGCTAAATTCCGTCATACGGTAATTAATCGTTCCGCGGACCGTCAGTTCCTTCGTCTCCGGGTCATACACGCATTCATAGGTCACTGAATTTGGATCGACCGGGTTTCCAATCACATAGAATTTAACGGCTGCAGACAGTACAGCCGCCAGCAGAATCACTGTCAAGCCTGCTGTCGCCCTGAAAAGCCTTTTATGGCGTTTCCTTATCTTTTTTAAAAAATCAATTTCCTCTTTTTCTTCCTCCGACATCCCCTGAACCGGAGTTTCCAGTTCGGCTAACAGATTTCGGCATTCTTCACATTCTTCCAAATGTTCCCGGACCATCCGGCAGCTGGCCTCAGAAGCCAGGCGTTCCGCATAGAGAGGAAGCAGATCCTGAATAATATCACAGTCCATTTTCCGGCTCATATAATCTCTCCTTTCATCAATCCCTTTCTGCCCCGGTAAAATGTAACTCTGGCCCAGGTTTCACTCCGGCCCATCACTTCACCGATTTCCTTAAAACTCAGTTCCCCGAATATCCTCAGATACATCACTTCCCGCGCAGGCTCTTTCATTCCGTGCAGAGCCTTCATCACCGTCATTTTCTGCTCCGAATAGAGAAGCTGTTCATCCATACCGGCCGTTTTCCATTCCATATTCTCCGTAAGTTCCTCTGTCCGGTGTTTTTTCCGTTTCTCCAGGTCCTGCATCCAGACATGTTTGGCGATTTGACACAGCCAGGTGGATACCTTACATTCCCCGTTATAGTTTTCAAGAGAATAGACGGCGCGGTAAAATGTCTCCTGGGTCAGTTCTTCCGCCCAGCCGCTGTCCCTGGTTTTCACCAGTAAATATTTATAGACCATGTGAGCGTATTCCCTGTAAATACGGTCCATATCCTGCACTGTCATTCCCCCTTTCACTCTATACATCCGATTTTTTGTCATTTCGTTACAATAATAAAACGGAATGCTGTAAAAAATCAATACAGCATTCCGCCAACATCAGCCTATATTCGAAAATTACTCTGAATCAATTATGATAACCTTCCAAAATTCCTTAAAAATCTCATCTTTTCAATCGTTTTTGTGGCCATCCACCAATTTTCACTGATGGCAAATTCCTTGCCGTACTTCTCTCCTAAGTCAAACCAGGACCAGGTAATATTCCACACTCCGCCCGGGTTTCTGGTTTCAATCAGATAGTCCAGCTCCTTCTCCACAATCTCTTCATTTCCCCTGTAAGCCGGGGCATGGGGGGACGGAATGCATTCCGACGGTCTCATACAGTAACCGTTCCATTTGTTCACATCTCTCTCGATAGCCTGGTTAACCAGTTCCGGAAGACGTTGTTTCGCTGCGGTGCAGTCAAATTGATCCGACAAACCGCTCTGCTCAATATCTCCCACCAGCATGAAGATTCCGCCGACGCCCATTTCTCCCAAATCTTCCGTTGTACTCACCTTGTCCAATAACTGTTTTGCATAGTCTGCCGCCTTTTTAAACAGTTCGGAATCCCGGTCCGCATAATGAAGAACCGTTCCTGCCAGAGAAGCGGTTATACCCGTTCCATGGAGGGCATTGGCCTCTTCATTGTAAGTCCACCACGGAGCGCGGGGGTATTGGTCATTGGATGGAATGGAGAAAAACCATCCCTGTGAGGAACAGTACCTGCAATTTTCCAAATACCGGAAAATCCCCTGCACCATAGGATCAGCCGGAGCAAATGCCCCTATATCCCTCAAAATACCAATGGCAATTAAGGTAGTATACGGCGTGGATTCCTGATTCCAGCAGTCTGCTTCCAGCACGTTTCCAAATCCTCCGTCTTCATTTTGATAATAGGCCAATTCCTCCACTATCTTTTCCCGGCTTCCATCTTCAAAATGATACTGCCAGACAGCCAATTCCAATGCCCTGGCATTGCGGTGCATCCAATTTTTCACTTCACAATATGCTTTTTGATCTAATTTTTTCATACAATCCTCATTTCCACCGCCAGCCGCGGCCTTATGTGATAAGACTTCCCTAAAGTAAATTTTAAATATACTCCAGCCTCCGGTACTTAATATATCATCCGCATAGAAATTAGTATTGTAAAAAAACGACATCTAACGGTTTGACAAGGCGATCTGTTTTGCCTGTTCCGGCGTCACTCCGTGAAACCGTTTAAATTCCTTTAAAAGATGGGACTGATCGGCATATCTGTAACGGTAAACCGCGTCCTGAATCCCAAACTGTTCCGATCCGGCCACCTCCCGCCAGACATTCTGATAGCGGACCAAATTAGAAGTTCTTTTTATGGACAATCCGACCTGCTGCAGGAACTGGCGTTCCAACTGCCTTTGGCTGATACAACTGTAACTGCAGATTTCCCTGACCGTCGCCGTCCCCGACGATGACAGAATCTGCTGAAATGAATTAAAAAGGTTGTGGTCAACACGGTCTTCAGCCAACTTATCGGCCAAAAATTTCTCCACCAGCTGAATCCGTTCTTTCACATCCAAAACATAAAAAAATGGTTCAAATACGGTCAGCCACTCTCTCTGAACCGTTTCCGCATCCAATACCTGGTTATAAAGTTCCCGGAAATTCAAATTTAGGAACAGATGAACCGCCCAAAAATGAAACCGCACCGCGAAGCCGGAAATCTGTTCCCCTGTCACAGGACGGCTTTCCGTTACATAGGAATGATCCTGCATCCCGCACCACCTGCCCGTTATTTTCTGTCTGGTATGGTTGACCGTTATCATCAGATCGACACAGGTATCCGGTATCACCAGCACCCCGCCGCATTCTCCTGATCCCGGTATATTTTCCGGTTCTGACGTGGTCCAGTAACAGGAGATATACGGTTTCAGGGCCTGGCAGGGCGGATATTCGGCATATGTATGATTGGATAAAAATGGCCGTGATGTCAACGGCCTGTATTTTGTATGAAAATCCAGCATGGGCTGTATCCTCTCTCTTTCTGTAATGTCAAATCACTCTTCCAGCTCCATCCACGCCTCATAATAATCGTACCTGTCCTGGTCGCAGACTGAAATCAAAAACCTGCCGAAAACAAGCCCCTGAGCGGCGCCCAAATGTGCGGCTTCTTCTGAAAATGCCTGGTAGTTGCTTTCTTCCCTCCCATCGGAAGGCAGGCGGAGCAGCCCCTTGAGATAACGTTTCTTCTGTTCATCGGCCCTCCGCAGAATCATGCCTTTCTCTTCTTTTGTAAAAAGGCCGTACCGGATGGTTCCATCCGGGGAGACTAAAACGGCAGCCTGATAGGGATCGGTAACAAAACGCTGGAGATCCTGCTCACTCTGAAAGGAAAAATCTTTAACGGCCGGAAATAGTCTCTCCTCCACCACAAAACAGTTCTGCCGGCGAAGTTGGTTCAGCTGGTTCAGACGCTGCTGTTTTATATGGATCCGTTTAACTGCCAATTGTATTTCCCTGGCCTGTTCTTTTAATTTTTTCTCATTTTGATCTAACATCTGTTCGTATTCTTTTGCATTCATCTGTGGAATCTTCCGCATTTCCCTGAGAGGGATGGACAGGCTGCGGTTCAAAAGCACCTCGCAGATGTCCAGCATAGTTTGGATGGACGGATATCTGTAATTGTTCTCATCCGACCGCTCAAACCGGATCAGCCCTTCATTATCCCAATATCTCAAAGCCGAAGGGGCGATATGGAACAGTTCTGCCAGCTTTGTCAGCGTCTTTTGTTCGTTCAAACTCCCACCGCCTTTCTGATTATTGTTCACAGCCCCCTCGGGCGGATACGGCCTGCCGGCCGTGCCGCTTTGCGGGGCTGTGAGCAATAACCTTTTCTAACAGCCGCGTTATAAAAAGCTCTTGACATTAAAGTTACTTTAACATTTATACTCTCTATCATACTAGAAAAGTGGGGTAATTACAATGACTAACAAATTTTTCCAAAACGTACTGCCGTCCATGCTCGCTTTCGCGTTTTCCGGCCTGTATACAATCGTAGACGGATTCTTCATCGGACAGAATATGGGCGATACCGGGCTGGCGGCTATAAATATCGCATTCCCGCTGGCGGCATTTATTCAGGCCATGGGCACAGGGCTGGGCATGGGAGGCGCCATCCAAATATCCATCTTCCGAGGCAGAAATGACAGTGAGCAGGAAAAGCTCTATCTGGGCAGTACCCTGGGACTTCTGCTGGCTGCCGGAGCCGTCCTGACAGCGCTGTTTTTCTCTCTGTACCGGCCTCTGCTGTCTGTCATGGGAGCCAATGGACATGTGCTGGAGGCCGCATCCGAATATATGAAGATCATCACAACCGGAACCGTATTCCAGATTTTCGCCACAGGCTTAACCCCTATTCTCCGGAATTTTAACAGGGCGCTGCTGGCCATGACCGCTATGGTCTGCGGTTTTATCACAAATATTCTGCTGGACTGGCTTTTCGTCGCCCATTTCCAGACGGGGATGACAGGGGCGGCGCTGGCAACTGTCATCGGCCAGGGGGGTACCATTCTGCCCTGCCTGGCTTTCCTGGTAAAAAAAGCGGCTGGTTTATCCTTCCGGCACTACAGATGGCGTTCCTCTGTCACAGGCGTAATCATAAAAACGGGTGTTTCTCCCTTTGGACTTACCATGTCGCCTTTCCTTGTCATGATCCTTCTCAACAAATGGGCTATGGCTTACGGCGGAGAATCTGCGGTTGCCGCCTACGCAGTGATTTCTTATGTGACCTCCATTGTCCTCCTGCTTCTCCAAGGGATCAGTGACGGCAGCCAGCCGCTGATCAGCCTGAGCCTGGGACAGGGGGATTTAAAAAGTGCGTTGCAGGTCCGGGTTTTAGCTTACCTATTCTCCGCAATCATCGCTTTCATAATGGGCGCCGGTATTTTTTTACTGGCAGATTACATTCCCCCTCTTTTCGGAGCGTCCGGTGAGGTGGGTATAGCTGCCGTACAGGGAATGAATTTTTTCCTCCCGGGCTTTCTTTTCACCGCTTTCTGCCGGGTAACCACATCCTATTTTTATGCCACAGGAAATAGCGGCTCCGCCTGCCTCATGGTTTACGGAGAGCCGGTTCTCTTATCCGTCCTGCTCATAGCATTTCTTCCGAAAATGATGGGGCTAAACGGCGTGTGGCTGTCCTCTCCCGCCTCACAGTTTTTACTGGCCATAACCGGCCTTTTACTGGTCCGGCTGCATTCCCGGGGCTGACGGCATTTCTCTTGATTTTCCCGGTTTTTGTGGTAGTATAGACATATTGTCTGCCACAAACGTTTTAGAGGAGGATTCAAGCTTTGATACAGGATATCACACCACATATTTTCCATAATGAATACACGGAAAAGGAACCACAGACTGACAGCTTAATAATTATCACACAGAATGGCTCCGTACTGGTCAGTGAAAATGAAGACGGGTTCTCATTTCCCCAATACGGCCAAATCGCGCCGCATGGAGTGAATTCCATATTTTTATTCACCATTGACCAGGAGGATTATTTCTGGCTGGACGCAGCGGGGATGACGCCGCCTGACGGATATCATTTTGTCCCCCGCAGCAGTTTCCGCTCCCTCAGGCCCAAACACCTGGCATTCGCCGGCCTCACTGCCATGCACATTATCAATTGGTACCAGACCAACCGTTTCTGCGGACGCTGCGGCCAAAAGCTGGAACATGACCATAAGGAGCGGATGCTGCGCTGTACCGCCTGCTCCAATCTGGTCTATCCCAGGATCAATCCGGCTGTCATTGTAGCCGTTACCAATGGAACCAAACTGCTAATGACCAAATATGCGGGAAGGGAATATTCCAACTATGCACTGGTCGCGGGATTCACAGAAATCGGGGAATCCATTGAAGAAACAGTGCGGCGGGAAGTTATGGAAGAAACGGGAATCCGAGTAAAAAATATCACCTATTACAAAAGCCAGCCCTGGGCCATGACCAGTACCCTTTTAATGGGATTCTTCTGCGAACTGGACGGGGACGACACCCTCCATGTGGACGAACAGGAATTGTCCCTGGCAGTGTGGATGGAGAGAGATGAGATTACAGCTAAATATGATGATTTCAGTTTGACCAATGAAATGATATGCAGGTTTAAAGGAGGGGATTTTGCTGGGGGGAGATGAGTAAGTTACGCAGGAAAGCGGGGCGAGGGGCCGTATGGAGAGCCGGGGGCTGGGACAGGCGGGGCGGGCCGTCGTCCCGCTTTCCTGCTGGTTTTCTCAGGCCTGATTTGTAGAATGCAGGTTTAGTGTCAGCCTGGGGAAGCAGAAGGGGGATTTTTTACCGCATCCAT
Source organism: Clostridium sp. MCC353 (assembly GCF_018785315.1). Classification (GTDB taxonomy): domain Bacteria; phylum Bacillota; class Clostridia; order Lachnospirales; family Lachnospiraceae; genus CHH4-2. The sequence continues at coordinate 55,828 of NZ_WQPN01000039.1, forward strand.
TTTTTTTACATCACCCCTCAAGGCATTTTCAAAAATGCCTTGAGGGGTGATGTAAATTTATTCAGCCGATACCCAGCCGTGAATCCTGGGAACGGGGACGGGCAGGGCCTGCGCCCCTGGGGGGCATCTGGAAACCGTAAGTGGGGCTAGGTCTGCAAGGGCGGACAGAGGCGGGCAGAAACTGAAAACCAGATCAGTTTCTGAGGCGCCCACTGAGAGGTGAAGTCCATAAAGAGTTCACCTCGAATGGGCGCCGCACCGCCTCTGTCCGCCCTTGCAGACCTAGCCCCACTTACGGTTGGAAGCTGGCCCCCGGGGGGGCGCAGGCCCTGCCCGTCCCCGTTCCCAGGATTCACGGCGTAACTCCCGCAAAAAAAATTAACTCTCTACCCCAAAAATGCATAAATAACCGCCCCAACAGCACCGCTGGCGAATATTGCAGGTATCGGTGCGATCCATTTTTTCCGGAGCAATACTAAAAAAACAACGCACATGGCAGCCGCCGGCCAATTGGTTTTCGCAAACTCTATATGGCCCGCCCAGACTGCGTTCACCGCAAGGCGGACTGCGGCAGATATGATTAATGCGCAGACTGCCGGCTGAAGGCCTTTTAATACCTGCTGAACCCCTTTTAGCTGCCTGTATTTCATATAAAACCATGCCAGCGTCATGACAATTACTGCGGAAGGAAGTACGTAAGATAAGGTAGATACCACCGTTCCGGGGATTCCCGCCATCTGAACGCCTACAAAAGAAGCGATGTTAATTCCCATAGGGCCGGGTGTCATCTCGGATACGGTGATCACATCCGCAAATTCCTTCATAGTCAGCCAGCCCCGCTCGCTCACGATCAAATCCTGCATCAGCGCCGTCGCCCCATAGCCGCCGCCAAATCCGAATAAGCCAACAATAAAAAATGTCTGAAACAATTGCCAATAGATCATGCCGTTCCCCTCACTTTCTCCTTATACCCGTTTATAACCACCGCAGCTATACTGATGGCGCCGCATATCAGAATTAGTTTTATAATAGGAACTCCAAAGAATATGGCGGCCACTGCTGCTGCGGCCAAAAGAATATCGTTGAGCAGATTCTTGTGTTTTACCACATTGGCGGACATGTTTATTGACACATTGATCATCACTGCCGCCACCCCGGCTTCCATTCCCCGCAGCACCAATGCAACGATATAATTGGTGCAGAACGCTTCATAAATGAATGAAATTATCGATAAAATTACCATTGGAGGCAGCACGCTTCCGGCAATGGAGCAGACTGCCCCTCTGATCCCCGCTATCCGGTATCCGATGATAATGGAGGTATTCACTGCCATAATACCCGGTGAGGATTGGGCGATGGCGATCATGTCCATCATCTCATCTTCCTCAATCCATTTCAAATCCTCCACATACTTTTTCTGCAAAACCGGTATGATAACGCCTCCCCCGCCAAATGTACAGGCGCTGATCATAAAATTGGAGCAGAACAATGTTTTCAATTTATTTGCCGCAGTATCTGTTTTCATCACCAATCCCCTTCCCTTTCCTTTTTTAGCAGCGGTTTGGACATGACGCCGCCAAATCTGCCGCCCATTTCAAAATCTGCCTTTTTAAATCTTCTTTTGTTCAAATGAAGTATATCACTTGCATATCCATGTGTAAAATAATATAATTGCATTAGTATCATATCATTTTCAGTATGGATAGGAGGGCTTATGACCTTAAAACATATGACGGTCTTCTGCACGGTGTGTGAAGAGTTGAGCATGACAAAAGCGGCGGAACGTCTCTATATGACCCAGCCAGCAGTGAGCAGAATGATTGGCGAACTGGAAAAACACTATGATGTCCGTCTCTTTGACCGGATTGACCGCCAGATTTATCTCACCGCTGCCGGAAAGCAGTTGTGGAAGGACAGCAAAAATGTTCTACTCAGCATGGAACAGCTCGAAAACCATCTCCAGTCCCAGGCAGTTTCCCCTGTTTTAAAAGTGGGCTGCAGCCTTGGGATCGGCATCACTTACATTCAGAACTATCTGGACCGGTATTATGAAACCTACCCCGGCACCCTGGTCCGGATTACGGAAAATCACAGCAGTTATGTGGAAGAAAAGGTGGCTGTGAATGAGCTGGATCTGGGCATTATTGAAGGGATTATTCATTTAGATACCCTGGTATCCACTCCGTTTCATAAAGATGACCTGGCCGCCGTATGCGCTCCGTTTCATCCCCTGGCCGGTTACTCAATAGACCGCTCCTCTAAAATGCTCTCCCTCCAGGATCTCAATGAGGCCGGATTAAGCCTTCCTGAAAATGGAACCGGAACCAGAGAGCATTTGAACAGCGAAGCTGCCAAAAATGGGATAAAGCTGACCCCCGTCTGGTCCACAATCAATTACTCCAATATTTTCCAACAGGTACTAAACGGCAAAGCGGTTACGGTGCTCTCCCGCCACCTTTTAAAAGACATGCTGGAAAAGGGGGATTTGGTGGAACTGAACACAGATTTCCATATCCGGCGGACCTTTCACATCATCCGCCATAAATATAAGTATTTGGCCTCCAATGCACAGTTTTTCGTCAAACTGTGGGAATCCTAAACTGCATAAAATGCAGTCCGCCTGTAACAGTTCAGACCTGTCTGAAATGATACGTCCGCCTGCAGGTGGTATCCTGCGGGCGGACTGCTCATTACCATTCAAATATGGGTTTTTTCACACTTTTGGAATACCATCTTATGGTTCCGTGTTTTACTCCGACCACCATACACAGCTCTTCTATCTGGTCGTATTTTCTCTTGCTGTTGGACGAAGTCCCAATCCAGTACTCTTTTCCATTTACCATTATCTTCTTCTCTCTGCCCCTGAAATATCCGGCGGTAAAATCGATCTCAGCCCGGTCATCGCCCAGCCAGCCTCCGCACCATGCGATGATTTCAGCGTTGGTATAATGATAATTAGTGAGTATATATTCCGTAGTTTTAACCATGGCCTCAGCCGTACTATCAACAGAAATATCCTGTTCGTCCTCCCCGGTTCCCAATTCTATCCGGTTGACCTTCAGGGCCAGGATCCTGTTTGCCGACTGGTCCTCAGGCCCCGTAAATAACAGATTGCCCCCTGATTCCGGCAGGTCATTGACCAAATCACCAAATTCTGTCCAATCCATTTCATTGACGATATAGTTAAAAAATTCATTCTTTTTAAACAGGTTGGAATTAAACTCGTACTCATCTTCCAGGTAGTCACCGGAAAGCTCCGCCACACGTTTGGCAAACAGTTCCATAAGCTCCGTCATACAGAGGTTCACCAGATCAAAACGATCCTGAAACTCCAAAAAGTCCGTATGAAACGAGTTGAACAGGCCTGTCAGATAAGACGTAAAGTACCATTTTCCGTTCTGAATCACAACCTGCTGTTTGAAATCCGGAAAATAAAAATCCGGCCGCAGTTTTTCATACAATCGGCTGGTTTTCACGGCAAAGCTGACGGCTCCGTAATATTTTTGGAAAACCAGGGGTTCTTCCGACGGGTCCGCGTTCATCCACTCTTCCGCAAAAATACCGGTGTCCTTAAAATGATAGTCCGCGTTCAACCCGCTTTCAAAACTCAGCAGCGTATTGGTGCCTTTGCTTCTGGCATCCCCCGGCTCCCCGGCGCAGGCTTTTTGGGCCCTGGCAAACTCCACCAAATCAATGCTGTGTTCGAATCGGCTGTCCTCTCCCCGTTTTACCAGCTTAAAATACTTTCTTCCAGCCCTTTGCTCCCGTTCCAGATATCCCGCCATTTTTTCAACAAACGGCGACGCAAACGCAATGTCCTCCGACTTAATCGGCTTCTGCCGGTTTAATGCCACGCTGATCTCACTGACCTCTTTTGAGCTGCCATCCTGGGCGCCGCCTTCCTCCTCCCGGGGAATATGTATGATCCGCAGCAATACCTGGGCTCCTTTGGAACCGTTAATCCGGTCCCTTATCTTCTTTTTCTCCGCCTCCAGCCGGCATTCTTCCAGCTCATATTCCTGTCCATAGAAATACTCCGCAGCCGCAGTGATGGTCTGAGCCCCATTGATCACAGAAAACTGTAAATTCCCATATTCATTTAAACTCTCGAGCAGGATCTCGCCAACCCGGTCCAGCTTAAAATCCCGCCATTCCACCATAATGGTGACGCCGTTATTCTTAAACCAGAATTGCTCCGGATTGTTCTCCAGCGTATCTTTGATCGCCTGGTCCACCCCCAGCTGCTCATTGAGGCCATACCTTACATTCCGGTCAAACAAACGGTCTCCCACTTTATTATAGATCTCCACCAGCTGGTACAGATCCACGGTCATCACATAACCTTTCCGCCCTGCCTTAAAGGTTTCATTTCCTTCCCAGTTAATATGGCTTCTGGGGGCAGGCATCTGTATGAGTTCATACCGTTTCAGGTTTACGAGCTTGATATCCTGCTTCTTGAACTCGTGATCCAGAATATAGGTGCAGTTGATCCTGTCTCTCTTATTCCCGGTGATGGTCCGTACCCGTCTCTTCATCTTCTGCCCTTCTTCAGAGCAGATCAATTTTTCCAGAAAAATCCGGTTTCTCATATTTGTCACGAAACAGACCAAATGAATGCTTCCCAGCCCGCCGTCATAGCCATCAGCCATATGTTTCACTTCATCCCCGATTTCTTTCAGCAGCCTTTCCCTGTCCACGCACTGCTTAAATCCTAAAAATATGAATTTCTCCTCGGACTCAATTTTCATCTTGAGGGAATTGCTGATCTTGTATGTCTCTGTATTTATCAGGCTCTCGATTTCGGAACTGGACTCCAGTCCCTCCCACCACTGCTCGTCGCAGTCAATATCCCGGTTAATTAAAATATTTCTGATGTATTCCCCATACGCTTCTATCTTCTTTGTCTTCATCCTGATCACACTCATTTATCCTTTGTCCTTTCAACCATTCACGTATGCCGTCTGAGACGGCGCCGGCAGTTTCCGGAAAGGCGGGCTGCCGTCCCTCAAGTATCAATCGGTCAAAATCTGTAACTGTCCGCCTGAAAATGCCTCAATACCGTACCGGCCCAGTTCTTCCGTAAAATCAGCGACCATCTGGTTATATCTGCCGATGATCTTTTTCATCTGATCCCTGGTTATCACGTTTTCTTCTTCATATTGAGGAAAATCTTCTAAGAAATCCAGCAGGCCGATCCGGTAGCTGTTGATTACCGATTCCACATAAATTAAAGCCTGGTCAATATCCGCCTTTCCGCCATCTTCTTTTGCCGCTCTCTTTTTATCAATGATATAGTCAAAATAATAATCCAATTCTTTATTCAGGTTGTTCACAGCGTAATTCAGCTCATTATTGCAGCAGAATTCTTCCGTGTTCAATTTCTTGCTCTTTTCGCTGATATCGTCCACCAGGTTCATGATCTCCGGATAAATCGTCCCGGTATGAATCCCGAACATCTGCCGCAGTTCTTTTCTGATCAGAGGTTTCGCCTCTTTGGGAATACGGATTCCATAGGTCATATAATCCGGCAGATCAGACGCGTCATTTCCCTGAAACAGTATAAATGCCCCCTGCTGGGCAATGATCCTCTTATTCAGCTTCGTATGGTCGATGAATTTATGGTTTTTCTCAAATATGATCTTATCCGTATACCACTTCTTATCCCGGTTGATGATCGCGTCATAATTGTCATTGGTATTCTGGGCGCTGGGGCTGAAAATTTCATCTATAAAAAAGATAAATACCATCCCGTCTTCCTGATCCATGGAATTTTCCGGGTTATGGTAATAGGGCGTGACCGCAAAGTAAAGGGCCGACAGGCAGTTATAGGTTACATCCAAAAGCCTGCTGGGAAATTCCCCATGCTGGGCGTCAATGGCATTGTCCAGATAACGCTTGTCATTGGTCAGATAACTCTGCCTCATGGCATCAAATAAGCTTTTCTCAAAAAAGCGGTTTCCATCCATCACACCTTTACGGAAGATATTGGCGCGGCAGGATGTGGGATACCATTTGGATTCCCCCCTGTACACCAGAATACTGTCTTCACTGTTCCGGGCGGTAATGAGCTGGTCAATCTTATTGATATAAGAAGCAACATTTTTTATTGTATAATCATCCTTTTGGCAGGCTTCAATATTTTTATCTTTCCGCATCCACTGGCTGTTTCCTTCCGGCACTCTCAATCCCTCGCTTTTCCGTTATGATAGGTTTTTATGCATTTTAACTATTCCATATACAATCTATAGGATTTATTATACTCAACCTGCCCGTTAAAAACAATCGGAATTAAGAAAGAATCCCACAGACAGGATTCTATATAGAAAAAAGCGGCCTCAATCAGCCGCTTTCTAATCATGGAAAAACCACTATTCCTCCGCCATGTTCTTTAATTCCCGCATCAGCATTTTATATCGTCTATCGTCTTTAATAAAATCAATGCTTTCTTCTTCCTCTAATTCCTTCAAAAGCATGAATGCGAAATTCTTCTTTCCCGAGTTGGAAAAACTCATGTGTTCATACAATTTTGAATTTCTGAACCCGTCCACATGTTTTATATTATGAACCAGATCCGTCATGATTTGAATGGCCGCTTCTTTATCCTGTTTCAACACTGCCAGATCCAGACCGGGAGAAACTTCCATATATTTTCCCATTTCCAGTAATTCCGCCAGTTGTCTCTGTTTTTCAGCCATTTTCTCAGCTTTATCCACATCGTGTTCCTCCAAAGCCAGGGTGTGGATTCCATTCAAAGCCCAGTTGATGTCACCATATGAGGAAAATAATAACCGTTCATATCGTTCATACGCTTCCTCTGTCTTCCCCTGCCTTTGATACAGCACCGCCTGCAGCCGGTCCGGGTTCACAGTTCTCTCCTGTATTTGATCCAGGTATTCCTGGGCCGTATCAAATTCTTCTTTCGATAAACAGAAGTAAAAAAGCGCGGCCGCGGCCGCCTGGGCGATTTCCTGATCTTTGCTGTTCAACGCCCGCACATAAAATCCATGGATTCTGCCGTCATAGGTTTCTGCATCCGCCGCTTTGACTATATACCGGTAACTGTCCAAAATCTGGGCCATTGTGAGAATCAGCTTATCACAATTGGGATATTCCAGAATCCTTTCCTCAGCCCATGAAAACGCCTGTCCATATGCTTCTTTCCTGAGCTTCTCTCCCAGGCAGGCCGCCATCCCGGTGATCTCTTTATCCGTAAGTTCTTCCCGATAGGACAATAGAAGGTCCGTGCTGATTCCCAGCAGCCGGGCAATGGGGGCCAAAAGCGTGATATCCGGATATGCATTTCCATTTTCCCATTTATTGACGGCTGGAGCCGTAACTCCGAGACAATTGGCCATCTGTTCCTGTGTGAGCTGTTTCTCTTTCCGGTATTTGCGTATCACTTCACCAATTTTCATATGATTTTCTGCCGGTATTTGCGCCTTCGGGAAACGGAGAACTGACAAAACTCCGTTTCATCAGGCGCTGATCCTGGCATCTTCCTCCAATCTGTTTATTGCGCTGTTAAAATCCGCCTAAAAAATACGTTCCGGCAGACACATTTCAGCATAACAGATTCAGACCCGTGTCACAATTGAGCGTCTGTTAACTTTTCTTTATATTTTTTAACCGGCAGTTATGACTGGTCTTTTTTTATCTTTTCAAGACCGTTTAGGACATAGCGTTTTTGATATTTCAGCCGGACATATTTCATGATCTTCTTATAATAAACCGGGTTTCCCACCCCTCCCAAGACGCCGACCAGCGGAAGGCCCTGTATGAATTTCATCAAAAGCATATCCAGAGCAAATGCGTCTGCAGTCCGTTTCATCTGGGCTTTAAGCTCCTGCTCCATGTCTGCCGTCCCCATTCCCTGTTCCATCCAGGAATCCACTTCCCCATTCAGCCGGTTCCAATCCTCTCCCTTAGCCAACGCAGCCTCCAAAAGCTTTAAAATCAGCAGTTTTTCCTCAGGCAGCATGTAATCGTAACCGTAATGAAGGGATGTTTCATATACGCCTTTAAGGATAAAACCCGTAAAAAAGACAATATCCGGGATTCCGATGCCCAGAGCTCCCAAACCGATTCCCTCCGCTGTCGTTATGGCCAGGTTTCTCAAGTCAGGCGCTCCTGCCTTTTTTCTCATGTTTTTTATCTGTTTATGGCTTCCTTTCACCTGAACAGCGTAATCCTGAATCGAGTAATCCTCTAAAATGGTTTCTCTGTTAAAGGTCTTTCCAATCAGCCCTTCTCCCTGTTCAAATACCACGGAAAAAGCGGTGCAGAAGGCTTTCTGCAGATTCACCTGGACTTTGGGTGGAATCCTCTGCTCCAGATTCTTCTTCCATGCAGGATCTGTTTTCTGCTCCGCGGTCTTTCTCATCTTCTCTTCCTGGCTCATCAGGTATCTGAATTCTTTTTCATACGCCGCTTTTTTCTTCTCTCTCTTCTTATGTTCCGCCGGAATCCGGCCTCCCTTGAATATTTCCAAACTAAAAGTCCCTCCTTTCTGAATTCCAGCATTTGCCGTCTATATCAGCCCATAAAGGCGCATTCATCAATTCTGCGGACGACGCCGTGTGTATATTCAGAAAAATACTTGGGCCAGAAGGCATTCGCCGTGGGATTAAAGCTTTCATAATCAACGCCCAGCCGGTTATAACCTTCTGCCCTCATCTGAATCATAACAAAGTTCAGCAAATTCTGGTACACATCCCTTCCCCGCAATCTGGGAATGCAAAACGCCCCGCACAAATTACACATATCCGCCGTTTGGGTTGCGGCGAATGTTTCCGCTTCATCTGAAATCTCGGCAAATGCGACAAGTTCCTCTCCATCTTTGGCAATAAATACCCTGGTATCTTCCTTTTCCCATGCCCCAAATTTCCGCTCAAAATCCTTCCTCTCAGTGCGCATAAAACAAGGGCTTTTTCCCATGTGCTCCGCCAGCATCCACCGGAGTTCTTTTATCCGCCTTTTATCTGCTTTCGAAAGCTCTTCAAACGTAATCCCGCCGCATGGACGGCATGGAATTATCTCCATCGCCCGCACTGCGTCCACACACCGGCGGCCAAATCCATAAGTAAACATGGCATTTTCCGCCTCATGGTCATGGGCATACAGGGCGATTGAATGGCAGGCGATCGTTTGAGCCGTCCATTTTTCCGCTGCTGCCTGGTACATCCTCTTATAGATCATTTCCCTGTTTTCTATTACCGCACCGTGTGCCTGGATGGGTGAAAAACATCCTCTCGCTAAAGATCCAAATACGCGTTCCCGCGGATTAAAGCAGCACAGAAACCCGGTCATACGGTCATTCTCAAATGCCGCCACTCCCAGTCCGTTGGCTGCAAAATTTGTCAAATCCGGGAATATTTCGATCTCAGGCAATATCGGTGTATGCATCCGTTCCTCGTCATAATTCTCATGGGCGATTCTCTGCGCCTCTTTTATGTGGCATTCTTTAAAATCTGTGACAATCATCCGTTCACCATATCTTTCCGTCATTCTCCTGCTTTCCGTCATTCTGTTAATTGATCCAGTTCTGCCCTTAACTGGGCTTTCAACTCTTCCAGATCCAGTTTGGCAGGACGGTATTTTTCATGGTACATCTCTGATTTATCCAGTTTCCATACAGGCCCCGGATTGGGGGTATCACCGTTCCGCCTTGGGAAGAAATGCCAATGCATATGGACTGCATTGCCCACTCCCAACAGTTCATAGTTCAGTTTATCCGGCTTAAAAGCCTTGTAAACCGCTTCCGCAACCGTTGACATTTCCCGTAGAAATTTATATCTGAATTCCTCTTCCAAAAAATGCAGTTCTTCCGCATGTTCTTTACACAGAAAAAGAGTATATCCTCTAAATCTTTGATAATCTCCGATTACAACATATCCGGTTTCAAGTTCTTTTACAAAGTAAGGATTTTGGCCTTGTTTTATCAATTCAATTCTCTGGCACACACCGCATTTGCACATGGACTGTCTCCTTTTAAATTAATCTGTTATCTCCCAAAAACTTTTTCAGAAATTAGAGCTGACTGCCGGCCCCTCATACTTATGTGGATTATAACAGGTAATCCATCGCTTGACAACCGGACGGTGTTTTTATTTCAGTTTCAGCGCTAATCAGCACACATTTCAAATAAAATTCGCATACATTGTATTAAAATACTCTGGTGGTAATATATATTATGGCTTTTGATCCACTTGAACTCTTATTCGGCAACACAATACGAATAAATAATGCTTTAATAGAGGATGCGTTCTGTTTTAATAATTCTTCAGGAAATATATTGATCACTTACTCTTCCTCGGGAGGAAGCAATTCCACCTCTAAGCAAAGTCTCAGATTAAATATCAATCCAAACACTACTATCTTAAATTCCTTCGGGCAAAGTATGTGTTTATGCTGCCTTCAGAAGGGAATGCGCGTAAATGTTATAGCTGATTCACGTATGACGAGGAGTATTCCCCCTCAGTCCAATGCAATTTTAATTATGGTAAAAAGCAGCCTTCCGCAGCCGTTTCCTCCACAGCGGCCCCTTCCGCCTCAGCGGCCTCTCCCGCCCCCACGTCCTCTCCCGCCTCAGCGGCCGTCTTCAACTACTACAGGACAGATTATCTTTATTGATTTCGACGAAAATTATATCATTACATCAGATCGAAATAATATGAACAATCAAACGAGGTTTAATATTACCAACACAACTACTTTTACAAACCGCTTCGGTCTGCCCATAAGATTCAGAAATCTGCAGCCGGGCCAGATGGTACGGATTACCCATGCGAACTTCCAGACCGCCAGCATTCCACCGCAGACTACCGCATTTAATGTACAACAACTATAGATATAAAAATTCTTTTTCCGTCTTTGTTTTCATTTCAATTAATGGATACCATACAAGAAAGAATCCCGTTCACGGGATTCTCCGCCTACGGCGGGCCGCTTCAGCGGCATATTTCCTTTTCCGCCGTAGTGCGTTCCTGCCCGGAGGGCTTTTTATTTCATAGGATGAACTTTCCTATGAAATAAAAACAGCGCCTGGAAACCAGACGCTGTTTTTTAGAAAACATAGATTATAACAGATATGATATTAAGAAATGTAATATGTAATTATTAGTGATTTATCGCTTTCATCGGCCGTTATTTCTAAGCTGTCTCACTAACCCCAAAATACCATAAATGACATGAAATAACAATATTTTTGCAGAATTAGACGATTATAAAGCATATTTGATCACAAGTTGCTATTGTTTTTTCGTGAAAAATATTATATACGAAATATCATTTCATAGTCTAGTCTTATTTTTCATAATTTTCCCCCACCTAAATGGGAATTATTTTACGTCCTCTTCCCTGTTTTATCCATCATTTTTGATGCAGTCTTCTTCATCGGTTTTATAAGAAGGACGCACAAAAGTATGGTCAGCACATCTGCAGCAGGCTGTGAAAAATAGATGCCTGACACTCCAAATACGCGTGGCAAAAACAGAATAAACGGAATATAAAATACACCTTGACGGATCATAGACAAAAGCAGCCCCATCTTCGATGCCCCGATGGTCTGAAATGTAATCGTCATCATGTAACACAAGCCAAACGCAGGATAAACCGCTACCTGCGAAATCAACAGCCACTTACCAAACTCCACTACGGCCGGATTTCGGTTAAACAGCAGGATAAGGGGCTGGGCCAGCAGAATATATACTGCTGCCACTGCCACAGTCAACAGCAGAGAGCCTTTTAACGCAAACCGCACGGACTGATGGAAGCGCTCTTCATCTTTAGCTCCAAAAGCATAGGAAGCTACCGGCTGATATCCCTGCATAAACCCCATAACCACATAGCAGCCGATCAGTATCAACCGCTGCACCACACCGTAAGCTGCTATGATGAGATCTGCATCCGGCAAAGGCTTTGCGGCGATATTAGTCAGCGAGGTTGCAACAGCAAGACAGATTTGTATGACTGCTGTGGGAATTCCAATGGACATAACGCTCCATACCAAACTGAAGGAAGGCCTGAAATAGCGCGGTTTGACTTCAATAATGGAATGTCCGCCCAGATAGAACCACATCAGAATGCCAAAGGTCACAAACTGGGAAATTGTAGTGGCAAGGGACGCCCCCTCTACTCCCATATCAAAACCCCAGGAAAACATAAATACCGGATCCAGCACTACATTCAGCAGCGCTCCGGAGATAACCGCGATAGAGGATATTTTTACGGAAGATTCCGCTCTGGCCGCGCAGTTAAGGCTTTGAGCCGGAAGATTAAACAGGGCGGCTATAAACATCCAAAACGCATAATCCTTCGCTTGAGGAAGAACCGCTTCGGAGGCGCCGAACGCCTGCAACAGCGGTTCCATGTAAATTATCCCCAAAATGCAAAGGCAAATACCAATCAACATGGAGAGGCCGACTATAGTTGTCACTATGCGGTTAGCTCCCTCTTTATCGTTCGCTCCCAGCTGCCGGCCTGCCAGCACTGCTGCGCCTGCCGCAAAGATATTTTCCACTGAAACCATAATGAGAAGCAGAGGAAGAGTGACGCCCACAGCAGCGAGGGCGATATCACTGTCCAGCATTCCGATATATGCTGTATCTACTATATTATAGACAGCCTTTGCCAGCAGTGCCATGGTAGCGGGAACAGCCAGCTTGATAATTGCCTTTGCAGGCTCAATGTCAGATAAAATAGATTCTTGATTATTAGCAGAAGCTCTCTTCATGCCCGTTCCCCCTTTCTATCACGCCATACAGCAGAACATGCAGGGACCGCCTGCAAATCTGTTCATGCTGCTTCCATCCATCTTCTTCAAAGTTGCCCATCTGATACCGCGCGTTAATAAAGTCCTGATACAGCCGGAATATCTTAACCACTTCATCCACCGTGATATCCGGCCGGAGCGGTACTTTTTCCAGCATATTAGTCAGTACAAAAACATTCAGTGCATCGAAATCCTCTCTGATTTCCCAAATCGCATCTTTCAAATGGACAGGCGGCGTAATAACTGCCTCACAAAACAAGGGGCATAACTGAGGATTTTTCTCAAAAAAATCAATCTCGCATTAAAATAACGTTCCAAACATTCGTCAACAGATCCTTGGATATCCGTTGCCTCTTCTCTCAGAAAGGCAGTCAATCGTTCGAAGCAAGTTTTCAGGCATGACAAATATAGTTCGTCTTTATCCTTAAAATAATGATAAAGAATTCCTTTGGAAATGCCCCCCGTATTACAAATAGTGTTGACAGAACTCAGGCCATAACCTCTCTGCGCAAATTCCTGCGTTGCATACTCTAAAATTTTTTGTAAGCTGATTAAATTTTTTTCTTCACGTTTCATAGCATATTCTCCTTGAAATAGACTTACTGGTCTGTTTTTACAATATATCACAAACAGACCAGTAAGTCTATTAATTTTATATAAACTTTTATGGAGTTTCACTATCCCCTTTTTGATTTGCGCGTTTTTTCTATTTTCTAAATAGATGGGGTCAGCGGAGATCATGAAGACACTAGAATCAATATGGCAGTACGTGACTAATATAATATTTTCACTATGCAGTTGGAGGGAATCGGAAATTTAAGAATATCATAAATGATGAACAACGAATTGGTGATAGGATTGAATATTAGCGTAACATTACTTTCAGATAATTAGTTGATGGTAAATTATGTAAACTATCAAAAACAAAAAAAGAAAGCACCGCTTTGTGGTATGTTTTAATTTGCGAAATACGATCACAACAAAGGAAAGTGCTTTCTATTCATAATGGTATACTACATTTTATCGAAAATGACATCAAGGAAATTGAAAATTTCGTAGCAGCCATGCTGAAAGGGGAAAAAGAGCCACATGACCTGTCACAGAATATAGCAGAAAAGAGGCGGTAGAAAAAACAGACAAAATATGATAACTTAGAAGGAACAAATCTTAATTCTGCCATATGGGTGAATTCTATCTTTTGTTTCCGAAAGTAAAGTAAAGTAACGCTATCCGGAGCTTTCCCTCTGCTTGCATTTTCTTTTTTTCTGATGTATAATGAGTATAGCAAAAGAGCAACCGCCCACAAGGTGGAAGCCCAGCGTTCAAGTTACGTCCTCATGAGGACGCGCCTATCCTGTTTGGCTGACAGGGTAGGCATTTTTTATTTCTTATTATGCCTGTCTATGTAGGTCAGTAATGCGATCAGGAACGTGCCGCCCAAAAAGAGCAAGCTCAAAATTTCAAATGTCCCCATACCACACCACCTCCCTTCTTTGGTAAGATGGGAGGCTGCCACCCTGTACACGGTGCTCATACGGAAATCTTATCACAGGATCTCAAATTAATCAATTCCCTTGCAAGCGTGCTTCCCGACCGGTACCGGCATAGCAGCGCGGCGACCTAAAAATACCAAATTTCAAAAAAATAATGTCACAGCAATGTCACGGGCCATAAAAAAAGCCCGGGAACCCGCATAAACACTAGGTTCCTGGACTTTTCTCTATTATTCGAATTCAATCGTAGCCGGCGGCTTCCCGGTACAGTCATACAGCACCCGGTTCACGCCCTTCACCTCATTCACAATCCTGCGCGTAACCGTCCCCAGCACTTCCCAAGGTAGTTCTGCGGATTCCGCAGTCATGAAATCAGAGGTCAAAACTGCTCTCAATGCGATTGCGTAATCATATGTCCTCTCATCGCCCATACAGCCCACAGAGCGCATATTAGTAACCGCTGCGAAATACTGGCCCAGATCTTTATCCACTCCGGCTTTTGCGATCTCTTCCCTGTAGATCGCGTCCGCTTCCTGTACAATCCTCACCTTTTCCGGCGTCACAGCGCCAATGATGCGGACGCCCAGTCCGGGGCCCGGAAATGGCTGTCTGAATACCAGGTATTCCGGTATTCCCAGTTCCAAACCGGCTTTTCGCACCTCGTCCTTAAACAGCAGGCGCAGTGGTTCGATAATTTCTTTAAAATCAACATGTTCCGGAAGTCCGCCCACATTGTGGTGGGATTTAATCACTGCGGATTTGCCAAGGCCGGATTCGATCACATCCGGATAAATGGTTCCCTGAACAAAATAATCCACTTTTCCAATTTTCTTCGCTTCATCTTCAAAAACGCGGATGAATTCTTCACCGATGATCTTGCGTTTTGCTTCCGGCTCTTCCACTCCGGCCAGCTTTTCATAAAAGCGTTCCTGTGCGTTTACGCGGATGAAATTCAAGTCATATGGGCCGCTGGGGCCAAATACCGCTTCCACTTCATCCCCCTCGTCTTTACGAAGAAGTCCATGATCCACAAACACGCAGGTAAGCTGTTTTCCCACCGCTTTTGCCAGCATAACAGCGGCCACAGAAGAATCCACGCCGCCCGATAAGGCGCAGAGCACTTTTCCGGTTCCTACTTTCTCGCGGATCGCTTTGATGGAAGTATCCACAAAAGAATCCATCTTCCAGTCACCGGAACACTTACACACATCATATACAAAATTGGAAAGCATCTTCTTGCCTTCCTGAGTATGCATGACTTCCGGATGGAACTGCACCGCATATAATCCACGCTCCCCGCATTCCATTCCCGCTACAGGGCAAACCGGGGTATGGGCTGTGACTTTAAAGCCCTCTGGTGCTTTCTCAATATAATCGGTATGGCTCATCCAGCAGACCGTCTTAGATGAAACTCCCTTAAAGATCACAGAACTTCCATCCGCATCCACTTCTGTCTTTCCGTATTCGCTGACCGGGGCAGTGGTAACTTTACCGCCCAGCATATAGGCCATAAGCTGAGAACCATAGCAAATCCCCAGAATCGGGATGCCCAAGTCAAAGATCTCTTTTTCACAGCGCGGAGAATCCTCTCCATATACGCTGTTGGGGCCGCCCGTAAAGATGATCCCTTTGGGGTTCATCTCCCTGATCTCGTCCAAGCTCAAAGTATACGGATGAACTTCACAATACACGCTGCATTCTCTGACTCTTCTGGCAATTAACTGATTGTACTGTCCGCCAAAGTCCAGCACAATAATCATCTCTCTATCCACAAATTTTCCTCCTATGTCCTCTGTATTATGTCCTCTATATGCAATGGCAGACTTAATTTGGCCCGCATTGTTTCATAATGTTCTATATTATATGATAAGAGTTTTTTGTTGGCAAGAATTTTTTATAAATATTTTTTAACGTACTGTCCGGTATAAGAGCACGGGCATTCGGCCACTTCTTCCGGTGTTCCCTGGGCAATTACCGTTCCGCCCTTGTCTCCGCCTTCCGGGCCGATGTCGATAATATAATCCGCAGTCTTGATCACATCCAGATTATGTTCGATCACGATAACCGTATTTCCTCCGTCAGACAGTTTTCTCAAAATCTCCACCAGCTTATGGACATCCGCAAAATGAAGGCCGGTGGTGGGCTCGTCCAAAATATAGATCGTCTTTCCCGTCCCTCTCTTGCTCAGTTCGGTTGCCAGTTTAATTCTCTGGGCCTCGCCTCCCGACAATTCCGTAGACGGCTGTCCTAATCGGATATAGGAAAGTCCAACATCGTACAATGTTGATATTTTACGGGCAATGGACGGTACATTTTCGAAGAATTTCAACGCTTCTTCCACAGTCATATTGAGAACATCATAAATGCTCTTACCTTTATACTTCACATCCAGCGTCTCACGGTTATAGCGCTTTCCGCCGCAGACTTCACAGGGCACATAGACATCCGGCAGAAAATGCATCTCAATTTTGATAATACCGTCACCGCTGCAGGCTTCACACCGTCCGCCTTTTACATTAAAACTAAAACGTCCTTTTGAGTAACCCTTTGCCTTCGCATCGGAAGTGGATGCAAACAGATCCCGGATCAGATCAAATACTCCTGTATAGGTGGCAGGATTGGACCTTGGCGTCCTTCCGATGGGGGACTGGTCGATGGCTATAACCTTATCCAGCAGTTCCACCCCTTCCATTCCCTTATGCTTTCCGGGAATTGTCCTGGCTCTGTTCAGTTTTTTAGCCAGCGCTTTATATAGGATTTCATTGACCAGGGAACTCTTTCCTGAACCGGAAACTCCGGTCACACAGGTCATAACCCCTAATGGGAAGGTGACATCGATGTTCTTCAAATTGTTCTCTGCCGCCCCTTTTACCTTCAGATACCCCGTTGGCTGACGGCGTTCCTCCGGCACCGGTATCTTAATTTTCCCGCTGAGATAAGCGCCTGTGATGGATTCTTTACACTTCATAATCTGGTTTGCCGTTCCCACAGCCACCACCTGGCCGCCGTGTTCTCCCGCTCCCGGACCGATATCCACAATGAAATCCGCCGCACGCATGGTATCCTCATCATGTTCCACCACCAGGACGCTGTTGCCCAGATCCCGCAGATGGAGCAGGGTCTTTAACAGTTTATCGTTATCCCTCTGATGAAGGCCGATGCTGGGCTCGTCCAGAATATACGCAACTCCCACCAGCCCGGAACCGATCTGGGTTGCCAGACGGATACGCTGGGCCTCACCGCCGGATAAAGTCCCTGTAGCTCTGGATAAGGACAGGTATTCCAGGCCAACGTTGATCAAAAATGTAACTCTTGCCTTGATTTCTTTTAAAATCTGCTCACCAATGGCTGTCTGCATCTTAGTCAGTTCAAGATTCTCTAAAAAGGTTCTGAACTTAACAATGGACATATTGGTGGCTTCATAGATATTCTTATTCCCCACAGTGACCGCAAGGGATTCTTTTTTAAGCCTCTGGCCGCGGCAGCCGGGACAGGGGGTGATTCTCATAAATGTCTCATATTCCGCCTTGGAAGATTCAGAATACGTCTCACGGTAGCGGCGGGCCACATTCATAAGGAGGCCTTCAAAGGCCACATCATAAACGCCCTCCCCCCTCTGTCCTTTATAATGAACCTTTACTTCCTTTCCCTTCGTTCCATGGATGATCACATCATGGATTTCCTTAGGATATTCTTCAAATGGGGTATCCAGACTGAAATGGTACTCTTCTGCCAGCGCATCCAGGATCGCCCGCGTAAAGCTTCCTTTATCCGCGCAGGACTGCCATCCCATCACAACGATAGCTCCCTGTGTGATGCTCAGGCTCTTATCAGGAATCATCAGGTCTTCATCAAATTCCATCTTATATCCCAGTCCGAAACAGTCCGGACACGCGCCGAAGGGGTTATTAAAGGAAAAGCTTCTGGGTTCCACCTCGTCCACGCTGATTCCACAATCAGGACAGGAGAAGCTCTGGCTGAAGTTAACAGGTTCCCCGTCCGTCACATCCACGGTCATCAGACCGTCCGACAAAGCCATGACCGTCTCGATAGAATCCGTAAGGCGTTTCTCAATCCCTTCTTTCACCACAAGCCGGTCTACCACAATCTCAATGTTGTGCTTGATATTCTTATCCAGCTTGATCTCTTCCGACAGCTCATACATATTGCCGTCCACACGCACCCTCACGTATCCGCCTTTTCTGGCATGTTCCAAAACCTTGGCGTGTTCCCCTTTCCGTCCCCGGACTACGGGGGCCAGAAGCTGAATTCTGCTGCGCTCCGGCATGGACATGATCTGATCCACCATCTGGTCCACCGACTGTTTTTTAATCTCTTTCCCGCACTTAGGGCAATGGGGGATGCCGATTCTGGCATATAAAAGCCTCATATAGTCATAGATCTCCGTTACCGTTCCCACTGTGGATCTGGGATTACGGTTGGTGGACTTCTGGTCAATGGAAATGGCCGGAGAAAGCCCTTCAATATTCTCCACATCAGGTTTTTCCATCTGTCCTAAAAACTGGCGGGCGTAAGAAGACAGCGACTCCATGTAACGGCGCTGCCCTTCCGCGTAAATCGTATCAAACGCAAGGGAGGACTTGCCCGAACCGCTGAGGCCGGTCAGTACCACTAACTCATTCCTTGGTATGTCAAGGGATATATTCTTTAAATTGTGCTCATTGGCACCCCGTATCTTGATGTATTGCTTAGCCATTCTTTAACTCCTCATAATAAGATATTCAATATGCTATGGAACCCATCATATCACAATCTATTTTATTTTGCAAACACTTGTTCGAGAAAATTAACAATGTACAAAAATCTTCCTGCAAACCGCAGTTTCACCTTTTATCTTTCCATAAAATCTGTTTGAGCATTCATCAATTTGTTTTCTTTTTTCGCCGCCCGGCAGCTATTTACCTGTTCGAAATCCCTCAATCCAATTTCCCGATTTTAATGGATATTTTAAGCACATATTTTTCAGGATCCTTCACAGCCAGATGGTTCATCATCTCCTGCTCATAACCATTTCCACGTATTCCGTAATCCTGTGAACCGATAAACGCAATCAGTTTCCGGTAAGATTCCGGCAGGGTCTGGTAAGGGCCGACATGATAGATAAACGCATAAGTTCCCGCAGGCTTTTTTAAATACCGGGGATGATCCGCGGAACCGGATATTTTGCAGTAATAATAATCTTCTATAAATTCGCCCTCCAGCAGATGCTCTTTGAGCACAATGGATCCTATGGGAAACTCTTCCTGCATTTTGATTTCTTCGATCACATGAAACAACTGATCTATTGCATTCATCTGATCCGCCGGACTTCCTTCCTTAATACAAAGTTTTTCAGTGACCAGCATGTGTTCTTCCCCGCATTCCTCGATTCCGCAGGTCCCGGATTCCACAGTCAGAGCTTTTTTCGTCATAGCCACAGTATTTTTCATCACCCGGCGCATCCGCTCTATTTTGGCCTGCTCCTCCTCCAGAATCCGCTCCTTATCCTGTAAAATATCTAAGAAATATTCCGTGTCCTGGTTATCGATATAGGATTTGATCTCCCGCAAAGGTGTGCCGCATTCCTTCAAACAGGCAATGATGTCAAATGTGGAAAATTGGCGGTAGGAATAATAACGGTATCCATTTTCAGCGATCACCTCCGGCTTTAATATGCCAATTTTATCATAGTGAAACAGCGTATCTTTTTTTACCCCGCACAGACGGGCAAATTCTCCTATTGGAAATAAATTCTCATTTTTCATATAATATAAATCCTTCCCTGCCGGAACAATTTTTTTAAGTACTGCGTAACGCAAGTTTTGCGTAACGCAAGTTTTGCGAAACGCAAATTTTGCGTAACACAAGTTTTGCGCTGCACAAATTCTGCGCTGCACAAATTCTGCGCTGCACAAATTCTGCGCTGCACAAATTCTGCGCTGCATAACAACGCCCTGAAAAGTTCAAATCCAGTTCAAATTTATGGCTCCGGCACAAATTTAGGGGTGAGAAATTAGCCATCGGGAATATTTTTAACGTTTCCTCTTGACCGTTGGGTTACCCCATACTATATGCTCCTCATTGTATCACAACTTACAGGGAGGTAACAGACTTGAAATACTCAATTTCGAAACATTTTACAACAAAGGATATTCTGCTTTTCACACTGCCCAGCATCCTGACCATGATTTTTACATCTTTATATACAATTGTGGACGGCATATTCGTGTCCCGTTTCGTGGGCAGCGACGCCTTGTCGGCGATCAACATCGTTCTTCCGGTTATCAATCTGACCAACGGCATCGGAATTATGATGGGAACCGGAGGAAGCGCCGTAATAGGAAGAAAACTGGGAGAGGGAAATGTAAAAGGCGCCCGGAAATCATTTTCACTGATCATCGCCTTCACATTTGCCTGGGGTATCATCTGTTCTGTGCTGCTGGTAGCATTTTCCCGGGAAATTTCCCTGCTTCTCGGTTCCAGCGAACGTCTGATCGAAGAATGTACAAAATATCTCAGGGTCTATTCCATTTTCCTGTGGGCTTCCATTCTTCAGATTATTTTCCAGACGCTGCTGGTTACGGCGGGACAGCCTAATCTGTCATTATTTTTAACGGTAGCGGCCGGAATTTCAAATATCGTTTTGGATTATATTTTTATTGTGCCTATGAATCTGGGAATCATCGGGGCGGCTTTGGGCACCGGCATCAGTTGTCTGGTAGCCAGCATCCCATCCTTCCTGTTCTTCTATAGAAATGAGGGAGAACTTCGTTTTGCCCGTTTCCGGTATGAGGCCCAAACCATTTTACAGACCCTATCCAACGGTTCCTCAGAAATGGTATCCAGCGTGGCGTCGGGAATTATCGTATTTCTGTTCAATAAATCCATGATGACGCTGGCCGGGGAAGACGGTGTCGCCGCCCTCAGTGTGGTAATGTACACCCAGTTTCTGTTCGCCGCCCTGCACATAGGATTTTCCAACGGAATCGCGCCGGTATTCAGTTACCACTACGGCAGCGGCAACAAAGAAGAACTGAGAGGACTCTTTAAAAAATGCTCCTTTCTGGTTATCACCGCTACTGTTTTTGTGGTGCTGACCGCATTCATTACCGCCGAATTCGTAGTCGCGGTCTTCACAGGAAGAGGGAATGCCCTCTATGAGCTGACCCTCCACGGCTACCGGATCTTCATCTGGAACTTTTTATTTGCGGGAATTAACATCTTCGCATCGGCCTTGTTTACCGCATTGTCAAATGGCCTGATTTCCGCATCCATCTCCTTTTTGCGGACCTTTATCGCAGAGATCCTGGCCATCCTGTTTCTGCCTGTCCTTTTAGGAATCAACGGGTTATGGCTGGCTGTTCCGTCTGCGGAATTTGTTTCTTCCTTATTTGCAGTATTCTGCATTGTAAAATATTTTGTATTCGTCTATTTCCGCAAAACACAGCAATAGTTTGGAATTACGAAAGAAATTGTAAGCCTTTCGTAATTCCAATTTCCGGAAATACCTGATATAGTTAACTCATCAAAAATGCAGGGATTTCAATCTCCTGCGGAAATGAGGAAGATTATGAGAAAATTATCAAAATCACTGCTGGCCTGCGCCTGCATGTCAGCAATTTTATTCACGGGAAACGCCGCATCCGCCAGCGCCGCCGTATCGTCCGGCGGCGCCGAACAGCTAAAGATATACGGCCCTGTTACCCAAAATGAAAACAACCGTCTGACCATCAGAAGAGACGATCAAAACGGCTACGGCCAGGAACTGGTTCTTAACATCTCCGCTCAGCATACCCGGATCCTGGATGCAGTAACCGGATTCCCTGTGGCCCAGGATCAGATCAGGGACAATGAACTGATCTATGCCTACATTGGCCCGGCTGTAACCATGAGTCTTCCCCCGATAGGCAATCCATCCATGATTTTATGCAATATCCCAGCCGATTATAAAGTTCCCGAATACGTCACCATTGACAGCATAACTTTAAATGCGGACCAGACGGCAGGCACTCTGACATCCGGGGACACGGTTTATGAACTTCCCGCAGACTGCACCTTCCTGCCCTACTTAACCAGAAACTACATCGACATCCGCAGCCTGAAACCCGGAGACAACTGCCTGATTTGGACCGAACCGACCGCCAACAGAGCCACAAAACTGGTGCTCTTTGCCGATTCCTCCGCCAGTACCGCCCAAGATCAGCTCCCTCCTTTTGGCTGGTCCCAGGAAGACGGAAACTGGGTTTATTACACTAAAGAAGGCGCCCGTTTCACCGGCTGGCTCAACGATAACGGAAGCTGGTACTACTTAGACACTGACGGAATCATGTGCACCGGTTTCCTGACCATCGACGGCAAAACCTATTACCTCCAGGAAAACGGTCAAATGCTCACCACCCCCAAAACCTTCCGCCCGGACGCCTCCGGCGCCCTGTTCCCTGTAAACTAGTTCAGCAACAAATTGCTTTTTTAATCTCAAACAGTTTTCGGCTACACCAATCTATTAAGTTTTCCCCTGGCCTGAGATACCCAGCTGAGAGAATCCTTTCTGCCATGCTCCGGAACGGACACGGGCAGAAACAGGCGGTATGGCGGCGACATGTTTGCAGAGATCGGTAAAATTTAGGCAAAAAGAGGCCGGAAAAGATGGGTGAATGTTGTATTTCCAAATCAACATTCAAGGCGCCATTCGAAGAGAAGTTATAAGAAGTTCTCTTCGAATGGCGCCGGTCCCATCTTTTCCGGCCTCTTTTTGTCTTAATCCTACCCTCTCTGCAAACCCGGAGCCGCCATGCCGCCTGTTTCTGTCCGCGTCCGTTCTGGAGCATGGCGGAAAGGATTCTCTCAGCGTCCTTTCCGCCAACAAACTACCTCTCCTCCCGAAAATAAGCCAGCCCCAAACTTCCCGGCGGCTGATGCTCCCTCTTTTTCCTGAAACTGGAAAAGATCAGCACAATGATCGTCACCAGATACGGAAACATTTTGAATATCTCCTGAGTGCTTCTTCCCAATCCCGGAATATAGAGATATAAAATGTACAGCCCGCCAAACAAAATGGATCCCCAAATCGCATTAACCGGTTTCCACAGTGCGAAAATAACCAGTGCAATGGCCAGCCAGCCTCTGTCGCCGAACCCATTGTTGGTCCATGTTCCGCCTGAATACTCCATAACGAAATAAAGTCCGCCCAGGCCGCTGATCCCGCTGCCGATACAGGTTGCCAGGTATTTATACTTGGTCACGCTGATGCCTGCCGCATCCGCGGTTCCCGGGTTTTCCCCCACTGCCCTGAGATTCAGCCCCTTCCTCGTCCTTGATAAAAACCAGGACAGGATGACCGCCAAAACGATGCAGAGATACGTCAGAAAACCGAAGGAGAAAAAGATTTCCCCGATTACCGGTATTTTAGACAGGCCGGGTATGGCCGTTTTATAAGCAGCTCCTGTAGCTGCCACGGAAATCTGGCCCACACCGCCTGCCAGCTGGGATAAAGACCCTCCAAAAAAGTTGCCGAATCCAACGCCGAACGTGGTCAGCGCAAGACCAGTCACATTCTGGTTGGCCCTCAGCGTAATGGTCAGCACGCTGTAGATCAATCCGCCCAAAACAGAACAGAGAAACGCGCAGGCAAATGATAACAAAAGCCCAATCACACCGTTTGGCGTTTCCACCGAATTCTCGTATAAAAATGCACTGGTCAGTCCGGCGATTCCGCCCATGTACATGATCCCGGGCACACCCAGATTTAAATTTCCTGACTTTTCCGTTACGATTTCACCTAAGGCACCGTAAAGAATCGTGATGCCCTGGGCAATTGCCTTCTGAAGAAATATTGCGATAATTCCCATATCATCAGCCCTCCTTACATCTTTTTCTGAATTCCACTTTATAGTTGATAAAAAACTCACTGCCCAGGATAAAAAACAGGATAATGCCGGTGATCACATCGGAGGCATTTTCATTTAACTTAAACTGGGATGCGATCTGCATCGCTCCTTTCTGCATAAACACCAAAAAGAAGGATACTAAAATCATAGCAAACGCGTTGAATTTAGACAGCCACGCCACGATAATCGCAGTAAAACCGCGGCCTCCCGCCGTACTGGTGGAGATGGTATGGCCTGCGCCGCTGACTAACAGAAACCCGGCCAGGCCGCAGATGCCGCCCGAAATGGCCATGGTTCTCATGATCACTTTCTTTACGCTGATTCCCACATAACTGGCCGTATTTTCACTTTCCCCCACCACGGAAATCTCATAGCCCTGTTTGCTGTATTTCAGATAGATGTACATCCCCACAGTCATGGCCAGGACCAGAACCACATTCCATCCATAGGTGAGGCCGAATAAAGGAGGCAGCCACCCCGCTTTCGTGGATGAATTGATCGTTCCCACCGTATTGGAACCGGACGGGTTCTCCCAGAAAACAATGCAGAATGTGACGATCTGCATGGCTACATAATTAAGCATTAATGTGAATAAAGTTTCATTCGTATTCCAATAGGCTTTGAACACCGCCGGAATCAGACCCCAGACTACGCCTGCCGCAATACTGGCTATAATCATAACCAGAAACAGCATCCCGGAAGGCATGGAATTCCCGGCATAGATCATAACCGCCGCGGTTGCAGCGCCTCCGATCAATACCTGGCCCTCTGCTCCGATGTTCCAGAATTTCATTTTGAACGCAGGCGTGATTCCAATGGCTATGATCAGCAGCACCAGGGAATCCCTGATCGTAACCCAGGATCTTCTGCTGGTTCCTACAGCTCCGCTGAAAATAGCTTTATAAACCTCAATCGGATTCAGTTTTGTGAGCGCAAAAATGACAACCGCACACACCACCAGAGAGAGGAGGACAGCCGCCAGGCGGATTCCCCAGGCCTTCCAGAACGAGATATCGTCCCTCTTGGAAATGTGGGCAAATGGCTCTTTATTCAGGTTAACAGCCCCTTCTTTACTCATGGTTCCCCTCCTTTCCGGTCTTTGTCATCAAAAGCCCTACTTCTTCCTTCGTTGTTGTCCTGGCATCCACAATGCCGCTGATTCTTCCTCCACAGAGTACCAGAATCCTGTCGCACAATTCCAAAAGGACATCCAAATCCTCTCCCACACAGAGAACGGCCACGCCCTGCTGCTTCTGTTCATTTAACAGATGATAAATGGTATAAGAGGAGTTAATATCCAGTCCCCTCACCGGATAGGCCACCATCAGCACCGTGGGATTTGACGAAATTTCCCGTCCTACCAGAACCTTTTGTACATTGCCGCCGGACAGTTTTCTCACCGGAGTGGACACTCCCGGCGTCACCACTTCCAGCTTCTCTATGATGCTTTCCGCCAGGCTTCTCGGCGTCTTTCTGTCCACAAACAGGCTTTTTCCCTTGTTGTATCCCCTCAGCATCATATTATCCGTCATGTCCATGGAACCCACAAGCCCCATGCCGAGGCGGTCTTCCGGCACGAAAGAAAGGCGGATTCCCAGCTTGCGGATCTCAGCAGCCGATTTCTCGGTGATCACTTCCGCCTCTCCTTCCGTCGGATAATAAGTGACCCGGCCGCCGTTTATGGGCTGCAGCCCTGCAATCGCCTCTAACAGTTCCTTCTGACCGCTTCCCGCAATACCTGCTATTCCCAGAATCTCCCCTCCATAAGCGGTAAACGATGCCTCGCTCAACGTGGGGATTCCCTCTTTATTCACACAGCTCAAGCCATTTACTTCCAGCCTTTTTACCGGGTTCACTGGCTCTGGTCTGTCAATATCCAAACTCACTTTTTTGCCCACCATCATTTCGGTCAGCGATTCCGCCGTCGCATCACAAGTGTTCACAGTTCCTATGTACCGGCCTTTTCGGAGAACGGATACACGGTCCGACAAGGTCAAAACTTCATGCAGCTTATGCGTGATTATGATGATGGAACGCCCATCCGCCCGCATATTTCTGAGTACGGCAAACAGCTTATCCGTTTCCTGCGGGGTCAATACCGCAGTCGGTTCATCCAGAATCAAGATTCTGGCTCCCCGATACAGCACTTTGATGATCTCCACCGTCTGTTTCTGTGAAACCGACATATCGTATATCTTCTGGTTGGGATTCAATTCAAATCCGTATTTTTGAACCAATTCAGTTATCTTCTTTACAACTTCCTGCATATCCAGAATTTCTCTGCCCGGCAGCCCCAGTATAATATTCTCCGCCGCGGTTAAAACATCTACCAGCTTAAAATGCTGATGGATCATACCGATCCCCAAAGCAAAGGAATCCTTTGGCGATTTGATCGTGACTTCCTGCCCTTCTACAAATATCTGGCCCTCATCCGGAAAATAAATCCCGGAAAGCATGTTCATCAGCGTGGTCTTGCCGCTGCCGTTTTCTCCCAGTATGGACAAGATTTCCCCGTTGCGGACAGAAAGGCATACTTTGTCATTGGCCACCACTTTTCCAAATCTCTTGGTGATATTCTTTAATTCAATCGCATTTATCTGTTGTCCCACAGACAGACCTCCATTTTAAAAAGGCGGAACTACCAGCAGGCAGCTCCGCCTCTCTCTATTTTTATTTCTTGGTTAAATCTGTAATACCGTCAATGATGATATCGAAAGATGGGGCAGACGCAAATTCTGATTCATGGAAATATCCGTCAGATATGTATTCGATGCCGTCTTTCTCACATGAATTCATCGTTTCACCCTTTACGGTCCAGGTTGAAGTATCAAATACTTTTAAAGAACCATCGATGATAGCGCTTTCCACTTCTTTTACCTTTTCAGCAGTTCCCGGAGCGATGCATGCTTCATTGAGTTCTGTGATCTTATCAGCTCCCTCAGCGTATCCATGGCACCAGTCAGGTTCAATTGTTTTTCCTTCCATTACGCTCTGTACCGCATAGGTAACATATGGGGCCCAGTCGATGGAGGCGGAAGTGAGGGCCTGGGTGGGAGCGGTCGCAATCATGGAAATGTTATATCCCACAATCGGAACCCCTGCCGCTTCACAGGCAGTAGCCGCTCCGGTTGTATCCGCATGCTGGCTGATCAGCACGCATTTATCCGCGATCAAAGCTTCGGCAGCTTCTTTTTCCAGGTCAAAGCTTGCCCAGCTGTTTGTATAGGTTACATCCATCGTTGCAGTAGGACATACAGAACGGACGCCTAAGAAGAACGACGTATAACCGCTGATAACTTCCGCATATGGGAATGCGCCTACGTAGCCTACTTTCGCGGTATCTTCCGTAATCTTGCCTTCTTCAATCATCTGGTTTAATTTTAAACCTGCAACCACACCTGATACGTAACGAGATTCATAAACAGAGGTGAAATAGTTATGCATATTGGCCAGTCCGCTTCCTTTAGCCTGATAGCCGGTCGCATGACAGAACTCCACTTCCGGGAATTCCTCCGCCGCCTGAAGCATATACGGCTCATGTCCGAAACTGTTTGCGAAAATGATGTTGCAGCCCTGATCTGCCAAATCAACTGCTGCGTCATAACAGGTTTCATCCTCCGGAATGGTCCATTTGATAATGAGCTGGTCGTCTGTTAATCCCAGCTTTTCCTGCATTGCCTTGGCTCCCGCATAATGAGCCGCGGTATAGCCTTCATTTTCATCGCCAATGTAAATGAAGCCGACTTTTAAATCTTCTTTCGCCACGCCTTCGCCTGCTGCCGCTTCTGACGGCTGTCCAGCTTCTTTAGAATCTCCTGCTGCCGCAGCAGACCCTTCCGCCGCGGTTGTCGCTTCTGCCGCCGTGGTGTTTGCAGGCTTGGATTCTTCTGTCTTAGCCTGTCCTCCGCACGCCGCTAAAGACGCAGCCATGGCCGCTGTTAACACAACGCTTAAAAATTTTCTCATTTTTCTTCCTCCTTTAATATGTTGTAATCACATACGCGTAAATTATCTCACCTTTATCAGAGGATTGCAACAATTTTTTTCTTTCTTAACACATTAATGATAACAGTTCAGATGGAAGAAAAATATCAGACAAATATATATCTGCTGGCATTATTTTTTAATCTGTGCCCCGAAATCCCGGGCCGCTTTCAAGCCATAAGCGCCTTCAGCTTCTAAAACCGCTGATTTTACAGCCTCAGCCATCACTTTTGCGGCCAGCGTTCCCACCACATTGATATCCGCTTTCACCCCGCCTGCGGACATGGCATAAATGCTGTCGCCATCTGCGGTGGTATGCACCGGACGGATGCTTCTGGCATATCCGTTTTGAGCCATGGAAGCGATTTTTGTCATCTCGGTTTTGCTAAACCCTGCGTTGGTAATAACGGCGCCGATGGTGGTATTTCCGGTAAAAAGATCTTTCATATTGGCATACGCTCTGTAAAATGCCTCTTCACTGTCAGTAAATTCACCAGTCTTAGGATCGATCAGCCCGGCCAGCTTCTCATTGGTTTCATAATCGCAGACATCTCCCAACGCATTGACCGCCACAACCGCTCCGACTTTCAGCTCCCCCAGGGATACCGCGTAAATGCCCAGGCCGGACTTCATCATTCCCGCCTCTCCGTAGAATTTACCCACCGTAGCTCCGGTTCCCGCTCCCACATTTCCCTGGCCCGGGCTGTTTTTTTCCGCATCGACGCAGGCGTCATAGCCCATCTTTTTGTCCGGCCGTGCCTTAAAATCCGCAACCCTCAAATCGAACAGGCAGGATTCACATACAATCGGGACTTTCGTCACTCCCACCGGAAAACCCACGTTCCTTTCTTCCAGATACTCCATCACACCGCCTGCCGCATCCAGGCCAAAGGCGCTGCCACCGCTGAGCAGGACAGCGTGGACTCCGTCATTGGCCGCCACCGGATTGAGCAAAGCCGATTCCCTGGACGCCGGTCCGCCTCCCCTGATATCCACTCCGGTAACAGCTCCTGTTTCGCAGATGATAACCGTACATCCCGTCCCTCCGGTTTCGTCCTGGGCATGGCCGATTTTGATGTTTTCTATTTGAGTGATTGGGATCTTTTTCAGCATATTCATAATATTCCTCCTCTTTCAGCCTACCGCCTCACAATCTGATTTTCAACCAAATTATAACATGGGATTCCTTAAATAGGAAGGTACACCACATATTTTTCTCTTGAACTGCCCTTTTACCGTTAGCAAAACAGAGTGAAGCTGCAAAAATTCACTCTCCGCAGCTTCACTCTGTTTTATATTTTATTTTATATTTAATTTCATCTCTTTCTTTTATTTCTTTGTTGATTTTTCCAGTCCCAGTCCGCCCGACTTACTCTTTTCCAACCACCTTATAAGTTTCCTCCACAATCCTCTCCATCGCATTCAGAATATTCTCATATCCCGTACACCGGCAGAGATGGCCGGAAATCATCTTTCTCAGTTCTTCGCGGTTATAGCGTTTCCCGGTTCCCACGATCTCCACGGCTGTCATTATCAGGCCCGGAGTGCAGAATCCACATTGGACCGCCGCCTCTTCCACAAATGCCTTCTGGATCGGGCTCAGTTCTCCGTTTGGTCCTTTTAACCCTTCCACCGTCATGATCCTGCGGCCCTCCGCCCACATGGTCAGATAGATACAGCTGTCTATGGCTTCTCCATCCACCAAAACGGTACAGGCGCCGCACTCTCCCACTTCGCATCCTTTTTTTACACTGGTGAGGCCCAGACGGTTTCTCAAGGTTTCAAGCAGGGATTCTCTGTCGTCTACAGCCAGTTCCACCGGCTTGTCGTTGACAATCATATGGATAATTTTAAGCATCACATTCACCTCCCGCATTGATCACCGCCTGTTTCAGAGCCCTCTTTCCAAGCTCTTCCACAAGCTGAAGCCTGAACTCCTTGGAAGCCCTCCAACTGGTTCGGGGATTCACTTCCTCCAATACGCTCCTGCCCACCATCTGATACAGCTCCTCACCTGTTTCCATTTCTTTTGCCCTGGCTTCTGTGGCAAAACAGCGGATCGGGGTAGGGGCTGCCACGCCGTAGGCGATATGCAGATCTTCCACCTTTTTCTTATCATCGCTCAGTTTCACAGTGACCGCGCAGCCTAAAGTCGCGATTTCCATGGCATTGCGCTTGCCGTACTTGATATAATGTCCGCCGTAACCCTCATAACTCTCTTTTTTAATACGGATTTCCACCAAAAGCTCATCGTGTTCCCTGACGGTTCTTCCAGGTCCGGTATACCATTCGGTTATCGGCACTTCACGCCTTCCGTTCGGGCCCTGCAGCACCAGCGCCGCGTCTAAAACGCAGAAACTGGATGCGCTGTCCGCGCTGGTTACGCCGTTGCAGACATTTCCGCCCACTGTGCCGATATTTCTGAGCTGGGGGCCTCCGGCCTGATCCACGGCGTCTCCCAGAATTGGTATATATGTTTGGATGATTTCATTGTTGGTAACATGGGAAAATGTGGTGGCAGGGCCGATCACAATGGTGCCGTCCTCTTCCATCCTCACGCCTTCCAGCTCCTTAATCCCATGAATGCTGACCAAAGAACATCCTGCCAGCTTTCCTTCCCTGATCTTAATCAGGACATCGCTGCCTCCCGAGATCACCACAGCCTCCGGATCTGCTTCCAGAGCGCGGACCGCATCATCTATATCCGATGCCTGATAAAATTTTTCAATATCGTACATATGCATCCTCCCTCTAAATTAATCCGGCATTTTTAAAATGCGCCACCAGTTTCTGGGGATCCAAAGGCAGGGAATCCACCGCCACGCCTGTGGCATTTAAAACTGCATTTCTCAGAGCCGGGGCTACCGGGATCGCAGGCGGTTCTCCCAATGCTTTGTTTCCAAATGGGCCTGTGGGATCTTCCAATTCTACAAATTCCACTTTAAGGTCCGGGGTGTCCATGGCTGTGGGCAGCTTATAATCCAGAAGATTGTCATTTAACGCACGGCCTGTTTTCGGATCGAATAGCAATTGTTCGCTCAGACCGTATCCCAGCCCCATGCTCATGCCTCCATGTACCTGGGCTTCGGCCAGTTTAGGGTTGATGAGGACGCCGCTGTCATGGACATTGACAATATTGAGCACCTTGATCCTGCCTAGCGGCATGTCGACTTCCACTTCAGCAAAGCAGGCTCCGGTTGCAAATGTATTTTCTTTGCAGTGGCTGGTAGTTTCCGCCGTAATGTGCACCGAGCGGTCCAAACTGTAAAATGCTGTGGTTGCCAGTTCTTCCATAGAAAGCAGAGCGTCTCCGTTTTCTCTGCTGACAACCGTGTTATCCATGATATCCATGGCATCCGCATCCAGTTTCAGCATATAAGACGCATATTCCAAAATCTTCTTTTTCAGAAGTTCTCCTGTCTTTTTCACCGCCTTGCCGCTGACATAAGTCTGGCGGGATGCATACGCGCCGGTATCAAATGGGGTGATATCCGTATCCTGGGTGGACAGGATATGAACCCGGTCTTCTGTGATACCAGTCACTTCAGCCGCCATCTGGGTGAATACCGTGTCGGCGCCCTGGCCGATCTCGGTAGCTCCCATCTGGAGCTGGATGGAGCCGTCCTGGTTCAGAACCATGCGGCAGGAAGCCGTTTCCAGAGAAATGGGATGGACGCCTGTTTTATAACAGAAAATGGCCATTCCCACGCCTCTCCTTACCGGCCCTGTCTGATTCTCATAAGCATTCCTCTTTTCGTCCCACCGAATCGCTTTTCTGCCTTTTTCCATGCATTCACGAAGGCCGTATGTATTGCATTTCACATGGGTGTGAGGGTCTTCATACCCCGGCTTCATACAGTTTTTAAGACGGAATTCCAACGGATCCATATGAAGCGCCGCCGCCATATCGTCAGCCAGACATTCTGCGGCAAATGCAGCCTGAGGGATTCCATAACCTCTCATTGCCCCTCCTGTGGCAATGTTGGTGTAGACGGTACAGCATTCCGATTCCAGCGCCTTTTCATCGTGGTAAATCTGTTTGAATTCATTGGCCGAGTTGGCCACAATGGCATGGGCATGGGAGCCGTAACCGCCCTGGTTGGAATAGGCTTTAAATGTACGTGCAACCAGAGTTCCGTCTTTCCGGGCCAATGCCTTCGTCTCAAACCGGATGGCATGGCGCACTCTGGTGCAGGCCAGGGTCTCTTCCCTGGATATCTCCAGCTTCACCCCTCTGCCCCCTGCCTGGAGGCACAAAAATGCATTCAGCGGTTCATATAAAACATCCTGTTTATTGCCGAATCCGCCTCCGATATAGGGTTTTATCACCCGGATATCGCCCCAGGGGATTCCCAGCGCCTGGCCGATTACTCGGCGGACGATGTGGGGAATCTGCGTGGAGGTGGTCACCACCAGCCTGCCCTTTTCCATATAAGCGTAGGAAACCGGCGTCTCGATATGGCAGTGCTGCACGCTCTGTGTTTCATAATTTCCTTCTATTTCTATTAAATCCTCTTCAGAAGCTTTGGCCTCCTCATAGGTAAGGTCTCCCAGTTTAAAACCGGTATGGGCGATCACATTGCCCGGCTTTTCTTCGTGAAGGACCGTGGCCCCTTCAGCCATAGCATCTTCCACAGTCAGCACCGGTTCATAAACTTCATATTCCACCTTAATTAACCGGGCCGCACGGCTGGCCGCAATCTCATCTTCCGCGATTACGGCCGCGATGTCATCACCGTAAATGCGGACTCTGGCGTTCAAAAGCTTTCTGTCCGCAATATCCTGGTGGGCCGGTTCTACGGACCAGGGATGGCCGGCCGTAGGGAACTGGTAATCCGGTACGTCAAAACAGGTCACAATCTTAACCACTCCGGGCACTTTCAGGGCTTCCTCCAGGTCAAAACTCTTTACGACACCATTGGCGATCGTACTGTGCACTACTTTTGCAGTCAACAGGCCCTGGGGTTCCAGATCGGCAGTGTACTTCGCGCCTCCGGTCACTTTCTCATACGCGTCTACACGCGTCATGTTTTTACCAATTCCCATGGCATAACCTCCCCTTTCCATTCATTTTAATTAAAGCATTATGTATTTCAATACGAACAAGATGGCCAGCACATACATCAGGGTGCTGATCTTCTTATCCTTAGCCTTTCCTGTTGCCAGGTTGATAACAACGTAAGAAATGACTCCCATTGCGATGCCTTCAGAGATACTGTACATAAATGGCATTGCAATAATACAGATATAGGCCGGAATCGCTTCCGTATAGTCTGCAAAATCAATCTTAGTAATGGATGTCAGCATCAAAAATCCTACTACGATCAGAGCCGGTGCTGTTGCAAAGGACGGGATCGCAAGGAAAATCGGTGACAGGAACAGGGATAAACCAAAGAGGATTGCCGCTACCACTGCGGTCAGACCGGAACGTCCGCCCTCAGCCACGCCTGCTGCGCTCTCTACGAACGTTGTGGTTGTGGATGTACCGAATAAAGCGCCTGCGGATGTACCGATTGCGTCTGCCATCAATGCGCCTTTAATCTTAGGGAGCTTGCCGTCTTTGTCGAGCATATCGGCCTTTGAAGCTACGCCGATTAAGGTTCCAAGTGTATCAAACAAATCCACGAATAAGAACGCAAACATGATTACGAAGAAATCCAGGCTAAAAATGCCTTTAAAATCGAGCTGCA
This sequence comes from Clostridium sp. MCC353, assembly GCF_018785315.1. Lineage (GTDB taxonomy): Bacteria > Bacillota > Clostridia > Lachnospirales > Lachnospiraceae > CHH4-2. Next base: position 89,651 of record NZ_WQPN01000039.1, read on the forward strand.
TAAACGTTGGAGCCATGCTTGGAATACCAAATCCTCTGCTCAAATCAGGAAGTACGCTGAACATCCCAAGCTCTGCGTTTGGCTGGTAAAGTCCCACTAATTCACAGATAATGCCCAAGATCCATGTGGCCAGAATCCCCCATAAGATATTGCCTTTTACATTCTTTACAACTAAAACCGCTGTGATCAGAACACCGATTAACGCCAGTAAAACAGTGATACCAACGCTGTTAAAAGTTCCTCCTGTAACAGCTCCCTTAAATGAGAAAACAGATACTAATGTTGCGCCGTCCACGACGATTTTTGCATTCTGCAAACCGATAAATGCGATGAATAAACCGATACCTACGGAAACCGCATGTTTTAAATTCATTGGAATTGCGTTAAAAATTGCCTCACGTACATTGGTCAGTGACAATACGATGAAGATCAGGCCTTCAATAAATACGGCTGCCAATGCTGTCTGCCAGGGATAACCCATCTGGCCGACTACCGTATAGGCGAAGTACGCGTTCAGCCCCATGCCGGGAGCGAGAACGAAGGGATAGTTGGCAAACGCCGCCATCAAAAGGGTTGCCACCAGCGCGGCCAGCGCGGTTGCCGTAAACACGGCGCCGTTATCCATTCCGGCCCCGTCCACACCCAGGATATTGGGGTTAACCGCCAGAATATAGGCCATGGTCATAAATGTGGTAATACCCGCTATTACTTCTGTTTTTACATCCGTATGTTTTTCCGACAGATGAAATACCCGATCCAATACATTGTCATTTGCTGTTGCCTTCATAAAAATTCCCCCTTATATTATCATTATATTTGCCTGTTTTTCTCCTCTTTCCGGCGGGAGCTGCCATTTTAATGAATGATAAGATTTCCCGCCACATATTTGGCCTTGATCTGGCTGTCGCAAGCCAGGTAAATCAGACGTTCCAGGCGCTCTTTGACGCCCAAGTGCTGAGGATGTTTCAAAGAACTGTCATCCAGAACAACCGCATCCAGTTCATACCCCTTTTCAAAACTTCCCACGTTACCGAAAAACTCTCCCCCTCCTTTTGTTCCAAGATAAAATGCCTCCTCTACAGTGAGAGGTTTTAAAGATTCATCCTGAATTCTCCAGCGCATCTTAGACGCCTGAATGGCATCCGACATGGCGCGGAATATGGATTCAGTGAAACCTCCTGCAATGTCGCTTCCCAGCCCCACTTTAATTCCTTTGTCCAGGAAACTCCGAATTGGGGCAATCCCTGAGGAAAGGTTCATGTTGGACTGGGGACAATGGGCTGCAAATACGCCCCGTTCCTTCATTCTGTCCTGTTCTTCTTCGCCGGACCACACACAATGGGCCATAATCGTCTTATACGTTCCCCCAAAAGCTCCTGTACGGTCATAGGCATCCCCATAAAACTCCGACTGGGGGCAAAGCTCCTTCACCCATGCAATCTCACTCTGGTTTTCCGACAAATGGGACTGCAGCGGAAGGTTATAACGCTTCTGTATCTCTGAAAGCCGTTCCATCAGTTCATCTGAGCAGGTCGGTATGAATCTCGGTGTTAATATAGGTTTTACATTCTGATACCGTTTTGATGTCTCTTCCAGCCAGCGTATGGTATCTTCCGCCGACTGTTCTGTCTCTTCCACCAGTATATCAGGTGAATTCCGGTCCATGTTGACTTTTCCTACCATGGCCTTAATCCCCGTTTCTTCCAGCAGATCCATTAAAAGCTCCGTCGCCGGGGTATGGATCGTTGCGAAGATACAGGCCCTGGTGGTTGCGCTGTTCTTTAAATTGTCCGCAAAAATGGTGTACGCCCTTTCAGCATATTCTAAGTCCCGGTACTTCGCCTCCTCCGGAAATGTATGGGTGTTCAGCCAGTCCAGCAGTTCCAAATCCATGCCTAAACCTCTGAACGCATACTGGGGAGCATGCATATGCAGGTCAACCAGTCCAGGGATTATCAGACTGTCACCATAATCGGTCATGGGATAATCCCTAAACCCCTCCGGCAGTTCCCGGTAAACACCGGCCGAAACGCCGTTCTCACAAACCAGATACCCATTTTCCACAATCTGCACCGTCTTTTGATCGCTACTGTAACAGATGTGGCCTTTCAGCACAAAACAATTGTTTTCCATCTTGCCTCCTGTTCCAGCATTCCTCACAGAGAATTTTAGGGAAATCTCCCCTATCACCGGCCAGCTTCTGTCCGGAAGGCTTTTTTATTCAATAGGAGCACTTTCCTAACAAATAAAAAAACTACCGCCTTTGCCGCCCCATGTTTTCACAGACAAATTCTCCGTGAAAACTTATAGGCAACTATTTACGGTAGTTGGTAGAGACGCTCAACCAATTATGAGCATATATAAGTTTTGTGAATACTATTAAATTTTTATTAAATTGTTTCTCTATTAACACAATAACACAAAAACTATCGGAATGTCAATACCCATTTTCTCAATTAATTTTTATAGTATCAAAAAATTTTTCAGCCATTTTTAACTGGCTCAGCAGACAGGGGAAATGTATATATAGATAATATCAATATATGCTAATAAAGCTTATTTCAGAATCCTGATAGAAACTGTCCAATGCATAAAAAACAGCATGGCATCCGGTTCTTCCCAAGACTGCCACGCAGTTTTTTTAATATTTTTATTTCAAATACTCAAAACACAGCGGAAAATTTTGAGTTTCTGCCCGGCATCCCTCTGGAATCCCCGGGGCAGCTCCCTCTACCCAATCTTCACACCGGCCCCAGCCACTTCCAATACTTTCGCCATCCGTTCCAATTCCTCCTGTTCCGGCGCCTGAAACTGCTTCATCTCCTGATCCGGCATGTTCAGCGCCTCCAGTTTGGATAATCCCAGGTTGTGGTAAGGCAGAAGCCAGATCTGTTCCACCATGCCGCCCAGGCTTTCCGCCAAACGGGCCACAGCCTCGATTTCACCTGCGGAATCATTGACGCCTTTGATTAACGGCAGCCTGAGCCATACCCGCTTGTTCAGCTCTTTAACGGCCTTGTTCAGGTTTTCCAGTATCTGTTCATTTCCAACGCCGGTCAAAGCTTTGTGGGTTTCCGAATCCATGTGCTTGATATCATAGAGAATGTAATCCGCTTCCTTAAATACCAGCTCTGCCATGTTCCAGGAGGCGAAGCCGCAGGTTTCCACCGCGGTTGATATCCCCGCCTCCCTGCATTTTCTCAGGGCCTGTGCGGTAAAATGAGGCTGCATCAAAGGCTCTCCTCCGCTGAACGTGACGCCGCCCCCGGACGCTTTAAAATAGATTTTATCTTTTATTGCCTCAGCCACGATCTCTTCCGCCGTGGTCTCATGACCGGCCAGAGATCTGGCTCCGTGTTCGCAGATGAGTTCCGAGGCGCAGGCTCCGCAGTTTCTGCACCGGCTGAAATCCGTATACGATTTTCCGGTTCCAGAGACGATTGAGATGCACTGTTCGGGGCATACCGCCACACAATTTCCGCATCCGGTACAGAGCTTTGAATGAAACATCAGTTGTGGACAGCTTTCATTGGATTCCGGATTATGGCACCATTTACAGCGCAGGGGGCAGCCTTTTAAAAATACGGTTGTTCTGATTCCCGGCCCATCATGGATGCTGAACTTTTGAATATTAAAAACAGTCCCTCTGTATCCTTCCATTCCGACCTCCTTATACGATTCTTACCATTCGGTCAGCATTATAAAAGACCGAAAATTCCAACCAGGCCGCCAATTCCGACCAAAGCCAGGCTCAAAAGGGAGATAACCAACTGGCCGTTAAAAAGCAGTTTCGCATGTTTTTCCACCGGGTTGGCTCCCATGATCAGCGCGCCGCCTGTGGAGAATGGAGACAAGGCCGTAATCCTGGCTCCGCAGCAGATGGAGGCCAGCATTGCGTAAGCCGGTATTCCCGTAGCTTCGGCAATTGGGGGAACCAGCGCCGCCAGCATAGGGAATACCACGCTCATGCCTCCTGAGAAAAAGCTTAAAAATCCTGCTAAAACTCCAAGGATGGCCACAATTGCCCCCGGCGATACATTTTTGCTCAAAAGCGCTGCAATAAAATCAGTCGCTCCCGCTTCACCCGCAATATTCATCAGCATCGCCATGCCGCCCAGCATGACAATGGTATTCCAGGGAACCCCTTTCACAATCGCCTCTTTCTGGTTTCCCAGCTTCAAAAGGATGCAGAGCAGAATACCAACCACACAGAGCATCTGGATATCCATGTACCCCGCAAGCATTTTCACAGCGGCAATTCCGGGACAGAGCGTATTGATGATCGGAAAGATCAGGGACAGGCCTACCACACAGCCGATGATGACCAGAGTAGCCCTCTGCTCCCTGGTAAATGGCTCCGGTTTGGAATATTCCAAAGCCGCCCTTTTCTTAAAACCGCCAAATATCAGAGAAACTCCGATGCAGATCACCAATGACAGGATTAAATACGCCAGCCACAATTTCCAGGTATAGCTGTCCGCATGATCCGGCCAGTACTCCTGAATCACCCCTCTTGCAATAATACCCTGGGCGCTCCATGGCAGTTCGCTGCCCGCTGCCCCTCCGTGGCAGGCCACAGCCGCTATGATCAGCGGGTGAAGCCCTACCTCGGCTGCGATATTAAAACCGATCACACCCATGATGATGTTAGCGGTGGCGCCCGGAGCGCCCATGCCTCCGATGGCGAAACCGGCGAAATAGATTACCAGCGGTATCATCCAGGTCTGTTTCCTGAAACGGTAGATGAAACCGTCGGCCACCTTTTTCATGGTTCCATTCTGTGTAGCGAACGCAAAGAACATTGTAATACACATCAATTGAAAAACAATATTGGTCGGCCACTGGTTCACCACTGCTTTCACCTTCATATTGAGGCAGAAACAGCCGATCAGCCACGCAAAAATAATTGCCGGAATTCCTAAGTTTATATTCAATTTGTAGTTCAAAGCAATACAAATGACGATTGCAGCTATTGTTAAAATTAAAATTGTACCAACAGACATGTTAACCCCCAATTCCGCCGCCTGGAGCGGCACAGACCTCCAAACACCGCTGTTTACAATGTTTCATGTGTGGTTCTTCTTATAATTTCATCCTGTACCCCATCCGACAGCAGTGTAAAATAAGTGCTGTATCCAGCTACCCTTACAACCAAATCCCGGTACTGGTCCGGATGTTCTTTCGCTTTTTTCAAAGTTTCCGGATTTACCACATTGAACTGGATCTGTTTACCGCCGTTATCCAGATATGCATGGATGAGGGCTCCCAGCTTCATCACATCTTCTTCCTTTTTTAAGGAATTGGGATGGAGCTTCATATTGAGAAGCAGGGAATTCAATTTTTCCTGGGGTATTTTCAGCGCACTGTTTAACATAGCTGTGGGGCCGTTTCTGTCCATGCCCTGGATCGGTGATCCGCCTCCGTCGGCTAATATGGATCCGGCGTATCTTCCATCCGGTGTGGCTCCTACCAGCTTTCCGCCCGGTTCATGAGAGGTGATGGAAATGGCGGCCACGCAGTATTTTGTTCCCCTGTAACTGTCCATATTGAGGATGACATCCGAAAGCCGGTTATACAGATCCGCTACCACTTTATCCGTCTCTTCATTGTCATTACCATATTTTGGAATGGCAAGGCACATGCGCCTGATCTCCTGGTTCCGTTCTCCCTCCCAGTTAGAATCCAACGCATTTAACAGTTCGTCCATGGTGAATTTCTTTTCTTCAAACACCAGTTTCTTAATCGCCGCCAGAGAATCCCCTACATTGATGATCCCAACGCCGATTCCGATCGCAGGCCCTAATCCCGGATAAGGAAGTTTCCTGAAAAATGGGCTGCATCCCACGTCCACGCCATCGTGATACAGGGAAATGGCCAGCGCGTCCTGTAAAAACCGCTGGGAGCGCCTGATATTAAAGCGGATCTGCCTGTCTGCGGCGTAACATTTAAAATACCACTCATAATGATCCACCAGCCGATCCATGAATTCCTCAAAGCTCTTCATATCCCGGGGATCCCCTGTCTTGGGACCGACCGCATGATCCTCAATGGGGCTGTAGCCGTTGTGCAGAAATGTATCAAATGGAAGGGCATTGCAGCACATGGAAAATAACTGTCCCCAGCCTTCCGGCACCGTCACATCCAGACAGCCCACAATGTAATAATCCCGGGCCGCCTCCAAAGGCATTCCCTTATCCATCAGCGTTTTTATGTAGGAAGCATCACTGACAAACGACGGCATACCGATTCCGGTCTTCACAAGCTCAATGGCTTTCTGCATCAGCTTCGGCGGCGTACCTTCGTGAACGCGGAGCGTAATCGTATGGTGCGGTGTACGGCACCGCATTGCGGCTTCCAGGAAAAGATAGGTCAGCTCATTGGTTGCGTCGGTTCCGTCCGGTTTTACGCCGCCGATGGTAACAGACCTCCACGCCGCCTGGCCGGACCATTTTTTACGGTGCTGGCCGCCGGAGGTAGAGCGGATCTGGAGATATTTCAGCCTCAGGCACTGGAGATATTCCAAAGCGGTTTCCTCATCCATTGTGCCCTCTTCCATATCATGTTTGAAATAGGGATACATATACTGATCCGCCCTGCCTAAAGGCATCACATTCATATAGTGGGTAAGAATATAAATAAACCACTGAAAATGCAGGGCGTCTATAAAGGTCTCCGCCGGGAATTCAGGCACTCTGCGGCAGCTTTCCGCTATCTTTAACAGTTCTTTCCTGCGCTTTTCATCCTTACAGTTTTCCGCCTGTTCCTCAGCCAGACTGGCATAGCGGTGAGCCCACCTTATCACAGCTTCATTGATGATCACCATGGCCCTGAGGGAATATACCCGGTCCACATCATAATCGGTTTTCAATTCAAAACAATCAATTTCCGCCAGTTTTTGTTTCGCTTTTTCAATGTTGGCCCTCAGTCCGGTCTTCAGAGCAAATTCATAATTTATGCTGGCGAATTCCTGTTCCGGGAAGATGGACAGGCTGCTCAGAGCCAGGCCGGAGCCGGCAGCTTCTTCTATGGTCTTGTTCCGCGGAAGATGGTATCCGCTCTTTTTCCATGCCCACATTTTTTCATCAAACAAATCCAGCATCTTATATTCAGCGGTGAAATGCTGCCAGTAATCCGCCAGCTCTTCCATATCTTTTACGCTTTCCTCACTGATATAATGGGTTCCCTCTTCTCTCAGGGATTCCACTCCTTCTTTTCTCCAGCATCCTCTCGTCCAGAAATCGGCTTCCAGGCCCAGGGGCTGTGATGCGGGGGCGCCGGCAATCAAATCTCCCTCCAGGATGAAAATATTTATGTGATCCAGCATATACGCCTGAGCCTTCGCCGTGCGCACTACATCCGGATCCCCATCATATTTTTTGTAAGCTTCCGTAAATAACCTGGCCTTTTCCGTGCAAATGGTCATCCGCGTATCCCGGATGTAGTGATACAGGGTTTCGATTCTTGGTGTCATATTAAATTCCTCCTATTATTTTAATGTCCGCCGGCAGACATTTAATTCGTAGTACCCAACGTCAATCCCCAAACCGAATTGACATACCAAATGAATATCTTATATAATTAAATATAGCAAAATGCTATACAACGGGGTAAGAAAGGAGCATTTATGGATTTCCGCGAACTGCAGTACATCATTGCCATAGCTGAGCAGGAAAATATCTCAAAAGCCGCCGACCAGTTATATATTGCCCAGCCAACCCTATCCCGCTTTCTGCAGACTCATGAGAAAATGGCCGGAGCAAAGATTTTTCAGCGGGTGAACGGCAAACTGAAGCCCACTTATTTTGGTGAACGCTATCTGGATTATGCACGCCAGATCATGCATTTAAAAAATCAAATGGATTTCGAACTGAATGATATCGCCCATCAGAAAAAAGGGCGTCTGAATCTGGCCTGCCCCAGAAACCGGAGGGACGGAATCATCCCGCTTTCCATTCTGGAATTCAAAAAACAGTACCCGGAAATTGACCTCAATGTGATGGAATCGGATACCACCGGCCGAATTAAACTCTTAATGGCAGGAGATGCCGATATTGCCATTGTTTACCCGCCAAATTATAATCCGGAACTGTTATATGAACCCATCATCCAGGAAGAACTGGTGCTGTGCATTCCACCCAGACATCCTCTGGCGGGTTCCGGTATGGTGAAAACAGGCTGTAAATATCCGTGGATCGATATCCGTCTCTTAAAAAATGATTCCTTCATTCTGCAGCCGCCAACTTCCATCTCAGGCAGACTGGCCGCCGCCATTTTTGAAGAGGCGCAGATTTCTCCGAAAACCGCCCTTTGTACAAGCAGTCTCCACGGGACCTTAGAGGCGGTCAGCAAAGGATACTGCTGTGCATTTATTCCGGAGTTTTTTTTGAAATCCACGGTCCTCACTCCCTTTCCCGCCTGTTTTTCTCTGGGAGGACCCAACTCCCATATGGAGCTGACTGCGGTCTGCAACAAAAACTTTTACCGCCCAAAATACATACAAAAATATATTCAAATTCTGAAATATACCGCTGCTTCACAACTGGAATATTCAGATTAGTTAAATCCCTGACTTTATTCTGCCTTTATTATAATATTTGCATTTTATGCTTTCAAGACAACGTTTTGCATAGAAATTATGTCTTCAAGCTATATTCAGAACAAAAAAAGAGAGCCTGCATTCGATTCCTGATCCGGATCAAATTCCGCAGCGCAAACCGCGCCGCCGTTCATTCTTCCTTTGGAATCGAAAGCTGACTCTCTAAATCTGCCTCAGCAGCATTTCCTTAAATCCAATATTCGCCCATGTCTTCAAACTGCAGGTTTTTTCCGGCTATAAATGCTTTAACCACTTCCCCTTCCTCTGCCGACACCGACCAGGCCAGCCCGCATCCGGCGCTGATCTGCCTTGGAACCGGAATCAATCTCCCCGGGACGCCTTCTGCCCTGCACTTTTTTTCCATGGAAATGGATTCTGCCGTCGTATGAAATGTTACCACCAATCTCAATTCTTTCGCTCTCATGGTTTTTATTCTATCACCAATTCAAATTCATGTCCAACCTCTTTTACGGTCACTTTTCTGCCCTTGTTCTTTGCAAACTTTTCCACATTCGTCTTGGAGTGAGCTTCTGTCACCACCACTTTTATGCTCTCTCCCGGATGGTTTTTCATCGCCTGGTCCGTAAGCATTAACGGTTCCGGACAAGACAGCCCTCTTGCGTCCACTTCAAACATCCTCATATCCTCCTGATCATTATACTTTCTCTGATTATTTGTAACCGTTCAGACAGGTCTGAACAGTTACGATTATTCATCTTTTTTTACAAAAAAGCCGATCATAAACAATCCGGCAATGCATAAAACAACCGCCGCTTTACCGGCCATCCCAAGTCCCCCCGCCGAGACCGGGTCCGCAGACGCTGCCGCTCCTGCCAATCCAAAATTATGGCACACTGCCGCTCCTACAAAAAGTCCAAGAAATGTAACCGCCGCATCACCTGAGCCCTGTCCGGCTAAAACCAACTGCCGCAGGGGGCATCCGCCTGCTAAGACCGCCGCAAAACCAACCACATACAATCCCAGGAAATTCCATAGATGCTGGGCATGCGCCACAGGCTGTCCGGTAAAAGAAAGATGGAATCCTCCGGTCACCAGGTTATGCACAGTCATTACAACAAAAAATCCTCCAATGATGGTGAGCAGATCAAAATTTTTCATTAAAATCACATCTCTGACACTTCCTGCGAAACAGGTTCTGCACTTTTGTGAAACCGCCCCGAAGACCAGCCCGGCTGTTAAGGAAATAATGACCGGAGCATGCATGCTTCCAGGCCCCTTTTCACTAAATGCCAGCAGTTGTGTGGCCACGCTCAAAATTAAAATTACCGTAACCGCCACAGGCAGTATGTATCCGTTTGACGGTCTGGTATCATAAGACCTTCCCAGGCTGAATCCCTTTCTCAAAACCAGGGTGCCGGTAAATATTCCAGCTATAAATCCCACCAGAGCTACATAGGCATTCAAGTCTCCAGCCGACATACGGATCAGCATGCGCAGGGGACATCCCAAAAATGCCAGCGCTCCGATCATCATCATCATTCCCAGCACAAACCTGATCATCGGCGCAGATCCCGCCGTCGATCTGTACTCTTTTGTCAGCAAAGAGATGAGAAAGGCCCCCAGTATAATTCCCGTAATCTCCGGCCTTGCATACTGTACAACCGCCGCCTGATGAAATTTCATGGCTCCCGCCGTGTCCCTGATAAAACAGGCAATGCAGATAGCCATGTTTTTTGGATTGCCCGACGCCGCCAAAACCACCGCGGTCAAACCCAGCAGAACCCCCGACAAAGCCAGTCCCTTTTTCGTGTTTGTAAAACCCATACCTTTTCCCTCCGTCATGATCTTGTTCCTAATTTTTTTTGTATATTTTGATCTTATCACTAATTATTTATTAGGTCTAATTGATAATTCGGATATAATCGAGGTATTTATAGACAAAATCTATAAGTGGTTTTTCTTTATTGGTTAATTGGGGTTTAAGTGAGAAAGATACGCAGAAAAGCGGGAGGAGGGAGCGGAGGCGGGATTGGATGTTTGGAGGCGGCCCTGGGGAGCGGAATCCGTCGGGGATGAAAACCGGCTTCCAAC
>NZ_WQPN01000182.1 GCF_018785315.1 Clostridium sp. MCC353
CGGAAGGTGCGGCTGGATCACCTCCTTTCTAAGGAAGAAGAAGTAAGGGTTTTATATACTGTTGAATCTTTAATAGGTTCGAAAGATTCCGGTGGCGATGCGCTCAGGGGACACACCCGTTCCCATCCCGAACACGATGGTTAAGACCTGAGCGGCCGATGGTACTATATTGGAAACGATATGGGAGAGCAGGTGGCTGCCGGATT
>NZ_WQPN01000040.1 GCF_018785315.1 Clostridium sp. MCC353
GTTTCACTTACGGTTGGAAGCCGGTTTTCATCGCCAACGGATTCCGTTCCGCCCGGTGCCAACCCTCCAAGCGGGCCTCCTCCCCCGTCCGTCCCCATCCCCAGGATTCACGGCGTTACTTTCACTAATCAACTAAATAAAGATTTCCGCCACTATCGTCTCCCCGCCCACCGCTTGAATACCGGTTCGGTACTCCATTGGCTTCAGGTCGGGGGAATCCATGATGATCATGATCACATCGGCGCACAGGCCCTTGGATTCGATGAATTCCTTGTCGAAGCGGATCAGCTGATCTCCTGTCTTAACCTTTTGTCCGGCCTTAATAAAGCTTTCGAAGCCCTGGCCTTCCAGGCTCACGGTATCGATTCCGATGTGGAGGAGGAGGTCAAAGCCGTATTCCGTCTTCAATCCAACCGCGTGCTTGCTGTCTTCCATAAAAACCGTGATTTCCCCGTCACAGGGGGCGGTTACCATACCATCAGACGGATGGATTACCACGCCGTTTCCCAGCATGCCGGAAGCGAAGGTCTCGTCCGAAGCTTCCGACATTGGTACAACTGCGCCGCTGACAGCGGCTCTTAAAGCATTTTCTTTTTTGTTTTTCTTATTGAAAAATCCCAGCATATGTGAATACTCCCCTCAAAGTATATTTATTTTAATTCCGGCCAGTAGCCTTTATTTGCCGGGATCAGCTCATCCAGAATCTGTTTTGCCACACTGGCGCTGGGCACTGTTTTGGACAGTGTAAGGGCCTGCCAGAGTTTCAGGTAACTTCCTTCCACCCAGGCTTCTACAACCAGACGCTCTACTGCCAGCTGTTCTTCCATCATGCCCTTTTCAAATGTTGGGATATCTCCCTGGCACAGCGGTTCCGGACCATTGCAGCCTACCAGACAGGGCACTTCTACCATGGCTGTGGGGTCAAAATTGGAAATGGCTCCTTTATTTTCCACGATGCACAGCATCCGTTCATGGGTGTTATAGGCGATTGCACGGGCCAAATCCACGATAAATGAAGCATGGTTGTCGATTTCAAATTCCCCGCCTTTTGCAGTACCAGCGGCAATGATTGCGCGGGCCGCATCGAATACGTGTTTTTCCCTTCCTTCCATCACCTCATTGGCTCTGGTATATTCAGGATCGCTGTGGGAAACCACATAATCCGGGTAGAGGTAGTATTTCAAATAGGTGTTGGGCAGGAAATTGGGGTCTAATGCCAGCAGATCCTTAGCTTTTTTATGGGTCTCCTGCCAGCTGGCGTCCATGTGCTGGGTTTCTACCGCTTTTTGTGTTAAATAGCCATTTTCAGAAACATATTCCAGAAGCTGGGGCATTAAATCCGTTCCGTCTTTATCCCTCACGCCGGTCCACCATCCAAAATGATTCAGGCCAAAATAGCTGACATCAATGTCTTTCGGATCTCTTCCCACAATATAGGACATGCGGCGTTTGGTTCCTACCGGCATATCGCAGATATTGAGCACTTTGGAATTTGGGCGCAGCACCCGGCAGGCTTCTGCCACGATGGAGGCCGGGTTTGAGTAGTTTAGCATCCAGCAGTCAGGGGAATATTTCTCCATATAGTCGATCAGTTCCAGCATTCCGCCGATACTTCTCATTCCATATGCGATTCCGCCCGGTCCGCAGGTTTCCTGGCCTACCACGCCATATTTCAGCGGGATTTTCTCATCCAGTTCCCGCATTGCGTACTTTCCAACCCGGATGTGGGCCATACAGAAATCCACATCGGTAAATGCCTCCTCAGGGTCTGTGGTATAAGAATATTCCACATCAGGAGCTGTTTCTTTCATGACGATCTCCAGCGCTTTTGCAATGGTTTCCTGGCGCTCAGGGTCATTATCATATAATTTCAGAGAGCGGATCGGGAACCGGTCCAGATTATCCATAAGCATCATAACAATACCAGGCGTATAAGTGCTTCCGCCTCCTGCGATAACTACAGAATATTTCTTCATATATTTCCTCTCATTCTGCCGCTGTAAGCGGCCTGCAATTCATATCAGCGATTAACAATTATTCTGCTTTCGATCTTTAATCTTCTATCGACAGCCATTCTGTATTCCATTTATTATTCAGCGTCCAATTACTGTTCCGCGCTCCGTCCCAGATAAGCGTCCACCGCTTTTCTCACGGAATTCACTTTCAGGCCATAAACTACCTGGACATTATTGCCTTTTTTAATCACTCCGTTGGCCCCTGTTTCCAGTTTCAGCACGTCTTCTTTCACCAGTTCCGGGTTCGCCAAAATCAGCCTGAGCCGTGTGTAGCAGTTATCCACCTTGGTGATATTTTCCGCTCCGCCCAGGGCTTCCACGATCAGGGCAGCATCTACGGCGTCATTTTTCGCACCTGTTTTTTCAGCGGCAACCTTTTCCTTGTACTCCGCTTTTGAGTGCAGCTTCATTTCCATTCCTTCCGTTTCACGGCCCAATGTCTTTAAATTGAGGGCGGTGATCAGGATGCGGAATACCACGTAATAGATCACAAAGAATACTAATCCGATCAGAATATAAGTAATCCAGTGTGTCTTGGCATTGCCCAGCGGAAGGTTATAGAGCAGGAAATCAATAAATCCGTTGGGGCCGATGGCGCGGCAGTTGAAGATATTAAACGCCACCATGCTGAGACCGCTGAGAGCCGCATGGATTACGAACAGCACAGGCGCCACAAACATGAATGAAAACTCAATCGGTTCCGTCACACCTGCGATAAATGAAGTAACTGCCGCAGGAATCAGAATCGCTTTAATTTTTTTCTTATTTTCAGGTCTTGCCGTATGATACATAGCCAGACATGCGCCGATCAGGCCGAACATCTTGGAAATACCTCTGGCATCCCAGACTACGGACTGTGACAGCAGTGCAACAGAAGGATCTGCCATTTCTGCGTAATAGATATTTCTGGCGCCTTCCAGCACCTGTCCGCCCACAGTTTCCACGCCGCCCAATGAGGTGTAGAGGAACGGTGTGTATACCAGATGATGAAGTCCTGTAGGAATCAAAAGACGTTCCAAAGAACCGTACAGGAAGATTCCGAAGTTGCCGGAACGGTTGATGAAATTGCCCAGCCCTGAGATTCCCGCCTGTACAAAGGGCCACACATAGGTGAGAGCCACAGCCAGCACAACCACAACAGGGATCAATACGATAAATACAAATCTGGAACCGCCGTAAATCTGGAACGCATTGTTAAATTCAATCTCACAGAATTTATTGTGAACCATAGCGGTTACGATACCTAAAATGATGCCTAAAAACACGCCCATATCCAGAATCTGGATTCCCAGGATCAGGGTCTGTCCTGTTCCCCTTAACGAATCTCCGGTATATAAAATCCCGGTAAGATCCATGAATTTGTTCATCGCATTGATGAATACCAGAAAGCCTAAAAGAGCGGTAAAGCCAGCTTCCGACTTCTTTTTGTTTGCCAGTCCCACGGCAATTCCCACGCAGAAGATCAATCCTAAGTTATTTAAAATCGCCACCAGGGAACCGGATAAAATGGAACCGAACCCTTTAGTAACCGGATTATCCAAAAAAGGAATCATTTCTATCAGTCTAGCATTTGTGAACAGGTTTCCAACTGCAATCAGAATACCTGCAATGGGAAGTATCAGAACAGGTATAAACATCGCTTTTGAAAAGCGCTGAAGCACGTCCATTATTTTTTCTTTCATCTCGCCAATCCTCCAACATCATTTTTTAATCCCACGTGAAATTCATGTCTGCATTATAACCAACCATTTTTTGTTTGTATATAGTTTTGGCCATGAAAGAAACGTGTTCCGCCGAAACGGAACACGTTCTAAAATAGCTGTAAACAGCCCATATATCGTTACTGCCCGGCTCCAGGTATAAACAAATCCCGGTCATCCGAACCATAATCTAATATTTAGTCATCCGGCGTCACCTGCAGTACTTTATAATACTCATAAATCAACAATTCCATGAGCATCAGCACGTTGGGAAAAAATGTATTCGCCATCATATTGCGGTCATCCAGTTTGTTATTGTCCTCAATCCGAAAGGAAATATCCGCCAGCGCGTTCACCCGGTTTTCCAGTTCATTGGTAAAGCTGACGATAAAAATACCGTTTTCCTTAGCGATCTTGGCCCGGTCCACCACGCTCTGGGTCTCGCCCGACCGGGAAATGGTGATCAGCATCCCCATATCCGCCAGATTGTTTTCAAATACCCCGATGGAATCCATGCCGCTGGAAACAATGCATTTCCGCCCCAGAACCAGCAGTTTCCTGTTAAAGTACTCGGCCGACATGGCAGAAAATCCGGTGGCATAGATGAAGATAAACTGGTTGTCCAGGTCACAGATCTTTTTCGCAAACAGTTTCATCTGATCATAGGAATTATACTGCAGAAGGTTATTGCTGCAAAAACTGTTTATGAAATGAAGGTCTTCATCAATACAGCCTTCCGCATTCTTCACCATAGGAAGAAGTTTGTAATACATATCCACAAAACCACTGTAACCCAGCTTTTTGGTCAGTCTCATGATGGTGGAAGAAGAGGTAAAATTCTCCTTTGCCACACCCCGGACGCCCATTTTCAGCACCTGGTCGATGTGTTCCACAATGTAATATAAAACCGTTTTTTCCATCTCCGACAGGTTTTTCCCATCGGTCAGTTTGCTTAAATCCATCATTTTGCCCACTCTCCATTCCTACCATTAAGATTACCGGCCATCATCTCTATTATAGTAGAAATTTGAATCTGAGTAAAATCTTTTTTCTGCCTGGATCAGCCCGAATCAGCCCTGTATTTATGTCCGCACATATGCCTGGACTACAGCAATCTTCTTTTTTTCACAAGTTCTTATAATATAATCTCCAACCTGTTCCGGAATAATCAGCGTTTCCGCATAATTTACTTCAAACGGTTCAAATGCGGCATCCGGGCTGATGATCTGCGCCCTTTCCCCTTCTACCAGATTCAGCATCCTGACGGAACCGCAGCCATGGACCAGCGCTTCATCCTCGATCCAGTATCTTGTAGTTTCGATGAATTCCAGTTCATGCAGACCGGTGTGTTCGGCTCTGTAACCGTCCCCAGCTTCCCTTTCCCAGACCTGGTTTATCAGATTCTCTTTCACCCAGCGGGTCGTGCGGTCCCATCTGATCACTTCCCTGCCATGTTCGAGATGAACCGGCCTTGGCCTGCCGTCCAGCCCTGTTCTGTCCCAGTCCCAAAGTTTAAATGTAAAGATATACGGGGTGGCGCTGATTTCCAGAACCATGGTATTTCTGCCTGAGCAGTGGCAGGTTCCTGCGGGAATTAAAAAATGGTCATGCTTTTTGGCCGGGAAACAATTGATAAACTGTTTTGCATCAAATGGCCGTTCACCCCTTTTAGCAGCCTCCAGTTCCTCCATCACCACCTCTTTATCAACACCCTCCCGCAGCCCCAGATAGACCTTTGCATCTTCTCCCGCATCCAGTATATAGTAGCTCTCATCCTGGGTATAGCCCATGCCAAACTGCTTTCTTATGTAATCCGTATTGGGGTGGACCTGTAAGCTCAGATTCTGTCCTCCCATTGTATCCAGCAGATCAAACCGGATCGGAAACTCCGCTCCAAACCTGGCATAGACTTTCTCGCCCAGCAGCGGAACGGGCTGGTAGAGCACCAGATCCATGGCGGGAATTTCTATTATCCCGTTTCCAAAATCCAGTAAAAGAGAATTTTCTTCAGGGACCCCGTCAAAACTCCAGGCATAATTCTTTTCCCTCTCATCCAGGCCGCAGACCTCTTTCATCCACTGTCCTCCCCATACCCCGGGATCAAAATACGGAACTGTCCTGAAAGGCTTTTTAACCAGTTGTTTTAATCCCTCTCTCACAGCCCCGCCGTCCACCATCTTCGGCTGTCCTTCCACATGAGTATCCACAAAAAAATCAATTTTATCAAAAATCGACGCCTTATGTTTATCTGCAATTCTCCATTCAATAAAATATCCCCGTTTATATTTTTTTAACAAATCCTCGTCATAATTGGAACAATGATAATTTCCCATTCCCTTTCTGTAGCGAAGCTGGATTTCCCATCTCGACAGATCCAGATAAACCAGTATATCACCTGTTTTAACCAACGAAGCTCCGAATCCGTATATGATTTTTATCCCCTTTTCCGCCTCCAAAGCATTTCTGGCAGATTCCAGGCTTTTCTGATCCAGCAGATCATATACATCACCAAAATACATTTTTCCAAAGACCCGGTCATCAGTCAGATGATATTTCAACTGCTCATTCAGCTCTTCTTCCGGTTTGAAAATGGACTCCATATCGATAAAAACAGCCGGCTTTATCTTTTGCAGCTCCTGTATCACCTCCCGGTCATATACACCCGGATAAGTTTCCACCACCAATACGCTGTCGTCCGTCAAGGTTTCCCCCAGTTTTGACAAAATGGCCTCATACCCGCTGATGCATGTATTCTCATATCCCCTCACCTTAGACGATGGTTTCCGGTTATAACGGCTCTGCGTTTTTTTCATAGCACTCCTCCTGTATCCACTTCTTTCAGTTGATAGTACAGCCCTTTCATGATGCTGGACGATGTATTTTCCGCCACATCAGCCTTTATGTGTTTCTTTTCACAAACATTTCTCAATTCATCGCCAAAAAATGAAAAACTGGCTGAAATCTGCCCTCCCAGCACTATGATTTCCGGCTCGAACCGTTCCAGAAACGGTTTAACAGCATCAGCCACATCCCGGCCGAATTCCTGAAAACACCTGACCGCCCGGCGCCTGCTTTCACTGCCTTGCGCCCCACAGGCCATCTCATAGAGCTCTTTTCCCTCACAGATACGCCCGAACTCCCGGACTGCCAGCCGCTCCAGCCCCCGGGCCGACAGATAATCGTCTATTCTGGCATCCCGGAATGGGCAGTCATAGACCCAGCCCTGATCCGGCACTCCGTCTCCCTCTTTTTTCACCAGAAAGCCCGAATCGGTAAATGCGCTGCCGGTTCCTGTTCCAATGCAGAGGTACATCGCTCTTTTGGCATCCCGCGCCTTTCCGTACCGGCATTCTCCCAATGCAAATGCCTCAGCATCGTGCATAAACACAAATGGATAGGCGGTTTTCAATATCACATTAATAGCTTCCCCTATATTGCAGCCGTAAATGGCGTCGTATTTATTCAGCCCATGCATATAGCTGATTCCCCTCTCATAATCAAATGGGCCAGGAAATGCCATGCCAATCCGCTCAATTTCGATCTGTTTCTCTTCCTCCATCCTCATAACAGCTTCAGAAAAATTATTCAGGATTTGTTCCCGGGAACCATTGGACCCTGAGGGAAACACATCCATCCTGTCTTCCAGTCTCAGCGTTCCTATATCCGGCTGTTCACTTTTAACCGCACATAATTTTACTGCGGTCCCTCCCACATCAAACAGTAAATCGTATTTCTGACTTTTCCGGCACATCTTTTATCACCTCCCGGGTTCCCATTCTGATGTGAAGTCTGAATGCCTTCTCGCCCGATGCGGAAACTTTTACCACACCCTTCTCTTTACGGGCACACAGGCTGACCGTTTTTCCCCTGAACCAGTAACGCCAGCAGCCGACAGCCCCCTGTTCCAGATATTCCGGTTCTAATTCCCATATTAAATCTCCCGTTTTTTGATTTATGGAAATTCCAATTCCATATTGGATCAGGTACAGAACCGGCGCCAGACCCGACCATCCCACAAAGTCCTTTTTATCTGCATTTCCGCTTGATAAAAAATCCGGCGGATAATTTTCCCAGATACTTCCAGTCATTTTCCAGATCTTCACAATGCAGTCCAGATGATTCAGAGCGATCTTTTTTGCAAGCTCATGCCTGCCGCATCTTTCCAGCCCCAGCACCACCATCGCATTGATGGGCGCCCAGACCGAACCTCTCCAATATCCGCCCATGGGGTCATATTCCGGTTCGTCCGCCGCAACACACGGCACCCGGTGGAGCCTGTTAAATGTTTTTTCATCCTCCAGCCAGCCGGCCAGCCGTTCCGCCTGCCTCTCCTCTGCAACACCGGATATCAGCGCCCAGAAGGCGGCGGCCGTCTTTATCCTGATCGGTTTTCCATCCATGGTGAGATCATAATAAAAACCGCTTTCCTCATCCCACATCATTTCATTAATCAGCGTTTTTAAAGAAGCTATATCGTTTTCTATTTCATTTTTCCGCTGTGCCAGCTTTCTATCATCCGATGCCGCTGCTGCCATAATCGAAAGCAGATTTCTGCCAAACAGCACCATTTCACAGCTGGTATCCACTGCCAGCCCCAGTTCCCTGTTCCTCGGGGAATTATCCATGCTGGCCCAGTCCGTAACATATAAACCGCTTTTATGCCTCAAATGATATTTAAACGCCTGGTAATACTGATACAGAGGTTCCACAACCGCGGACAGCCTTTCCCTGTCCCCGGTATGGCAGAAACTCTCCCATTCCGCAAATGCCAATAGCGGATGATTCAGGTTATCCAGCGTCAGATAGGGATACGGTTCTACCTCACGGCCCAGATCCGGCTTATATACCTCCTCATAGCAAAGCGGCCGCTGGCTTTTTAATTTCCTGTGTCCATAGTGATTATGGAAATAAGAATACAGCGGCTTTTGGAATCCATTCACCCAGGGCAGAAAATCCTTTCCTGTATCCCGAACCATCTCTCTGGGGATCTCCCCGTCATCAAACTGACGGCAGTAGAAATTATCCAGGGAACAGATGCCCGGGACATAGGGATGAAGCACATTGCAGAACAGCGTGATAAAAACCGTATCCCATAAAAAGATATCTTCGTTAAATGCAGCGTCCACAAAATCGCTTACAAAACCGCTTCCTGTTTTCGGCTGGTGTATGTTGTCAAACAGAAGTTTAACGGCATAATCATAACAATCGGTCCATTCCCGTTTTCCTTCCAGAACCGGCTCCGGTATCTTCTCCCTGGCCTCTTCATAGATATAGTTCTGTTCCCTCTTATATTCTTTTTTGGGAAAAAATTTTCCTCTTTCCAAACTCTCTAAAAATTCATACCCCATATATTTTTCCTATCTCCTCGCTGATAATCCGGTTTATCATCACATATCCCGCCCCGTTGGGGTGGATTTTATCTTCAAAATGGCTTTCTATGTCCATGCCTGCACGTTCTGCCTCCTGTTTCATATCGATAACCGGAAATCCATACCGTTTTCCTGCCTCTTTTAACGCACCCGCATAATCCTCAAGGGTCAGCCCCAAAATGTTGTCGCCAGCACGATCCTCCACATTTTCCATCCCATATGGCCGCTGAACCCGCTCCAATGGTGTAAGCCATATAATATCTGCCTGTGGATACCTCTTTCTCAGACATTTTAAGACGTAATCCAGAGCACCCCAAAAGGTATATCCGGCTTCATTTCCATGACATCCCATAGGGGTTCCCCAATACCAGTCATTGCTCCCATGCCAGATTAAAATGAGCATCTTTTCCTCTTCCACAAATGGTTCGTCCTGCATGAGAAGACACGCCAGGCTGTGAGGCGTTGTCAAAGCCAGTCCGCTGGATGACTTCGCCCGGTTTTCTATTCTTTCTGCCCCCATGGATGCCTTTAACAACTCCATATATCCCCCATCTCCATGGTTTGCCGTGGAAATACTGTCGCCAAATATGAGAATCTTATTCCATCTGTCTGTCATAGTTTTCACCTGTTTTTACCCACATGTATCCATACGGCGGCACCTCTAATCTGCCATTTACCGGGCTGCCCGTTAAAAGCTCCGCGCCGTTATATCCTGTATCCAGTTGTACGGTTTCATTCGATACATTTACCAACACCAGTATCTCGTCTTCCCCATCTCCCCGAACCAGGACAAACAGCCTTGGATCTGTCTCCAAAACTTTCTGCGGGCTGTTGGGCGCAAATGCCTGATACCTCTTCCTTATGGAAATCAGCTTCTTATACTCTTCAAAAACCAGGTTTCTTAAACTGCCCGGAGTATGGATTTCGGCCTTCAGCCTGCCGTAATCCAGCTTTTCCCGGTTAATCCTGCGCTTTATTCCAGATGAAAGGTACTCTTCCCGGCAGTTTTCAGATCCCAGCAGGCTGTGGTAATAAATTGCCGGCAGGCCCATAACCGACAGCAGAATACATTGGGAGGCCATAAATTTCTGTACCTTTTTCCTGATATCCTTTTCATCACCGGCAATGGCGCTAAGATAGCTGATATTTAATTCGTACGGAATCTCAGAACCATCCGGCATAGACCGGAAACTCACCAGACCTCCGCGTTCCACTGCGGTATCGGCCATGAGCTGTTTTTGTTCCTGAGTCAGTATATCCTCCACCGGTCTTATCCCAATTCCGTCATGGGAAGCCAGGAAGTTGAAATACGCTGTTTTATCACTGGTTTTTTCCAGAGTTTCCGCCCATCTGCTCAGTTCCACAGCGCTCCCGCTGATAAAGGAATAGAAGGTCAGAGGCGGAAGGGGAAACTGGTAAACCAGCCCGGCCTCGTCAAATCCATTGCCGAAATAGCGGATGTTCTCCTGATGGGGCACATTAGTCTCCGTTATTATGGTACAGCCTGGGGCGCACCTGTCTAAAACCAGTCTCATGAGCTTCACCACTTCATGAGCCTGAGGTAAATTCATACAGGTTGTACCCCCTTCTTTCCAGATAAAGCCGGCCGCATCAAGACGGATAAATCCGGCGCCTTTTGAAGCATAAAACAGCAGGATATCCAAAATCTCAAGCAAAACATTATCATTTTTATAGTTAAAGTCAATCTGGTCTTCACTGAATGTGGTCCAGACATATACCTTTCTGCCGTCTGTCTCAAAGGCCGTCAGAAGAGGAAGGGCCCTGGGGCGTGTCACCATGCTGTAATCTTCCGAAGGATCCGCTTCGATAAAAAAATCCCTGTATCCTTCCTCTCCCTTTAAAAACCCCTGAAAATATTCGCTTTCCCTGGATGCATGGTTCACCACAGCGTCCAGCATCAGATCATAACTTTGACCCAGGCTCTGAATATCCTCCCAGTCTCCCAGCTCTCTCCGGATGGATCTGAAATCCGAAACGGAAAACCCGTCATCCGATGTATACGGGAATGTGGGGAGAAGGTGTATTCCGCTGATATATCCTTTCAATTCTTCATCTGCAAACCGCTTTAAAACCGGAAGGGATGGGCTGTTTTTCTCTTTAATGCCGTCCCCATAGGTGATCAGAAGCACATCAGTCTGATCGATCCAGGATTTTTTTTCCTTAATTTTCCCTTTCCATTTCCCCATTAAATTTTCAACTTTTTTTGCCGTTTCTTGGTAATGATCCGGATACAATTGTTTTACACGCAGTTCTATCTCTGTCATATGCTTTCCTCCATCCCCTCTAAAGGCTGGCGGGGCGTTTCCCGGACCAGATATGGCACGTCCGGCACATTAAAATCATCTTCCGTGTCCCTCGCCCATTCTTTCAGCCTGCGGTTTAACTCAATCCTCTTATCGATATATAATGAATTGTGGGCCAGATTTATAAGTTCCAGAGGGTCGTCATTTAAGTTAAACAGCAGCCATTCCTGGTTCTCCAGGCACACATACTTCCAACCGTCACGCGTTACGATCCCTCTGTATGGAATATCGATGCTGTCATAGTGTCTGGTGGGCACCACGGACTGGAGATAGGCGCTGTCCGGAATCTCACCCGGGACACGGCTGGCCGATCTGACCCAGGAATAGTCCGTTCCTTCCATCCATTCAGGTATTTCCAAATCGCACAGCCCCAGAGTGGTGGGCGCTGCATCCACATGATTTACCGGCAGGTCGGACACGCCGGACTTGCTGTCATAATAGGTCATCGGCATCTCTCCGCCGATGATAAATGGGACGCGTATGGCCTCTTCATAAGGATTGGTCTTTCGGAACATGCCATGCGAACCATGCATATCCCCGTGATCGCTGAAAAAAATGATGTGGGTGTCCAGATCCAGCCCATTTTCCCTGAGTTCGTTTAAAATTCTTCCCACATTCCAGTCCAGATTCTCGATCAGGGCATAGTACCCTGCCAGCTCCTGCCTGGCCCTCTTTTGAAACTCCCCATAGGGCGGCACATTGTCCTTCATAACCAGCTTCCGGGAGTTATATTTTCCCATAAATCGGGCCGGCGCAATATAGGGATCATGAGGCGGCTGAACGCTGATCACCATAAAAAACGGCCGGTTCCTGCCCTCTTTCTTTTCCTCACCATAATACCGGATCTTTTGAAGCCCCATATCCACCAAAGAATCCGTCTCAAATCCGGGCAGGCGGTGCAGCGGCACCTCCTGTTCCCCATCGTGACCATGAACCCAGCAGTTAAACTGGCTGTTATTGTTCTCATACCCCACCCAAGTGGAGAACTTTCCCCTGTGATCTCTCGGAACAAACTGCTTTTGCGGGTCAACCCCTGTCCCGATTCTGGGATTCAGCCCTTCCAGATGCCATTTTCCATAGTATAAAGTGTCATATCCCGCGCCGTTAAATACCTCTGCAATGGTATGTCTTTTGGGGTTCAAAGTGAAATCATGGCCGGCCACTGAGCTTTTATGCGGATAACACCCGGTCAGCAGAGCTCCCCGGTACGGGGAACACAGCGGAGTGCCGCTCACCGCGCGGTTAAAATTAATTCCCTGAAGCGCCAGATTATCGATATTGGGCGTGCTCACATTAGGATCTCCATTGACCGACAAGGCGTCTGCCCTGAGCTGGTCCGCCAATATCCAGATTACATTCTTTCCATTTCCTTCCCTACTCATCTTCTTATCCTTTCATTCCGGTAGTAGCGATCCCCTGTACAAAGTATTTTTGTAAGAATATAAACAAAACCAGGACAGGAAGAACGATCATGATGGTCGCTGACATCAGATAATTCCACTGAATAAACGTTTCGCCCTTAAAGGCGTTTAACGCAAGCTGAACGGTCTGCATTTCCGTCCGGTTAATGACTAACAGCGGCCAGGTGTACTGATTCCAGGTA
Source organism: Clostridium sp. MCC353 (assembly GCF_018785315.1). GTDB lineage: Bacteria > Bacillota > Clostridia > Lachnospirales > Lachnospiraceae > CHH4-2. The sequence goes on from NZ_WQPN01000040.1 coordinate 13,012, forward strand.
TCCACCACTTTTAAAAGTCCCAGCGTGGCAAAAAGCGGTTTGCTCATGGGCAGGTAAATGCGGATGTAAGCGGCCAGTGACCCGCATCCGTCAATTCTGGATGCCTCGTCCAACTCCCGGGGGAACCCCAGATAATACTGCCTGCACATGAATACCCCGAAGGGATTGGCCACAATAGGGAGGATTACTCCGATGTAGCTGTTAATCAGCCCCACACCTCCGGCGCCCAGCCAGTTATTGCCTCCCATCAGCGGAAATTCTTTGATCTGTAGAAATACCGGCAGCATCATAATCTGCATCGGCAGCATCATTCCCACCATGGCGCAGTAAAATAACAGGTTATTGCCGAAAAATTTCAGCCGGGCAAACGCATATCCCGCCAGAGAATTGATTAAGAGGCTGATGAGCGTCACAGCCGCTGTGATAATTGTACTGTTCAGAAAATAGCGCGGCCAGTCTCCCATTCCCATTGCGGCGGTTAAGTTGGAAAACATAAATTTTTCCGGCAGAAGGCTTGTGAACCCAGCCGCAATCTCAGCATCCGATTTAAAAGCAGTGCAGACCAGTATAACGATGGGCAGAGCCGCAATCACTGCTGTCAGCACGATAAATGATTTGAGAAGCAGCGCCTTTATCTTATTTTTTATATGCATATCCGACCTCCTATTCTTCCCTTCTCGTCAACCGGAAATTGACGGCGCTTATGCCGCCCACTATGATCAGCAGCACCACAGACATGGCGGACGCATACCCTAACTCGTATCTTGTAAAACCAGTGGTATAGATCTGATGCACAAGCGTAGTGGTTCGGTAAAGCGGTCCACCCTTTGTCAGGATATTCACCTGTTCAAACACATTAAAACAGGAGATCATTCCGGTGATCAGCAGAAATGAACTGGTATCCTTCAGCAGCGGAAATGTAATATGCCAAAAAGTATGGATACCCGAAGAACCGTCCATCTTTGCCGCTTCATAGTACTCCTCCGGAATTGCCTTTAATCCGGAGAGGAAAATCACCATATAGTAGCCGCTTTTTTTCCAAATATCCATAACGATAATACATGGAAGAGCCAGATCCGGATCCAACAGCCATTGTTTCTTCGGCAGCCCCATCCATTCCAGCAGGGTGTTGAAAATACCGCTTCCCGGCTCGTACAGATACAGCCAGATCATGGATACCGCCACCATGGAAATGACATGGGGCATGAAGATAAACATCCTGGTAACTCTGGTTTTAATCAATGGATTGTTAATAACTGCCGCCAGCAGCAGCGCTATGGCTAATGCCGGAAACAGCGTGGCCGCCGCATAAACCAGCGTATTTTTAATTGACAGCAGAAATGCTTCATCCTGAAGCAGGTCCCGGTAATTTTCCATGCCTATAAAATTGCGCTTGGTGAACATGTCAAAATCAGTGAAACTGTCGCCAATGACTTTAAATATGGGAATAAAATAGAAATATGTAAAGATCAGGAAAAAAGGAAGTACAAAAAAATACGCCGTGTAATCCCGCCCCAGTCTTCTCTGTTTTTTCAAACCAACACCTCTTTCTCAGCATTTAACAAATGGGTACCTTCCGGCACCCACCTGTTACTGATTTATTTCGTCTCTTTCAACAATTTTTCCTGAGCGGCGGCCAGCGCTTCTTCCGGCGTTTTCACACCATAGAAGACCTGTTCCAGCATCTCATCCAGCGTATCCTCATATACTTTTGACCACGTAACCTTGGGATTTCCATATCCACATTCAATGGCATCTGCGACCGCCTGGTTTAAAACCGGATCCATCTCAATATAAGCCTCCGCTGTAGACAGATACGGCGTGGGGATTCCGGTTTCTTCCATCCGTTTTGACAGCACATCACGGCTGGCCAGATAGGAAATCAGGTCAAATGCCTGATCGGGGTCTTTAGACTGGGAAGTTATTCCATACAGCCATACGCCGCACCAGGTGGCTGGTTCTTTATTGGGCACACAGGCCGCTACACCGAATTTATCCTCCATATCCGGGTTTTCTTTTATATACTGAGCGAAATTTTTGTTGGGAAGATATCCCATGACCGCAGTCCCTTTTAAAATAGGATTTTCACTCCAGTTGTCATTTTCAAATATGGTGGAAAGGTCATGAAGCTGATCCATATACTGGACCAATTCTAATGCCTCCGGCTGGTCAAAAAGCGGCAGATTCGCTGATTCGTCCACCAGTCTGGCTCCATTTTGATGGATGAAGCTGTTGGCCAGCACTCTGGCATCCTTGGTCGGCATGGCAAAACCGGCTCTCTCCACATTACCGTCTTTGTCTTTTATGGTCAGCTTTTCTGCATATTCCAGCATCTCTTTCCAATCCTTAGGCGGACGCGATCCATCTAATCCGGCTTCTTCAAACAGATCTTTTCTGTATACAAATACCTGGGGATCCGGGCGGTGGGAAATTCCATAAAGTTTATCCTGATAGCTTCCCAGATCTTTCATTGCCGGAATGAAATCATCTTTCTCCTCCCATTTCTCAAAATACGAATCTAACGGGATCAAATGCCCTAAATTCACTCTTTCCGCGATATTTCCGATTCCCAGGTCGATGATATCGGGCGCTGTGCCGGAAGCAAATGCAGAATTCCATTTCGTCACCACATCCGGAAAGGCAATAAACTGCAGGTTCACCTTTACCCCTGTTTCTTCACTGTAATCGCTGACCGCCTGTCTCAAAAGCTCCGCGACCGCATCCGTTTCACTTCCCCTGGTCCATATATCGATTTCCTTCTGGCTTTCCTGTTTTTCTTCCGGCACTTTTTCATTCACATTCTTTGCCCCGGCCCCTGCCGAACATCCCATAAGCGCGGCGGCTGCCATAAAGGCCGCTGCTGTTAAGAAACTTTTTTTCATATCTTCTCCTATCTGCGTGCCCGGCACGCGTACATGATCTGACCTGGCCAAGTCATTTTGGTAATAATTCAGCAGAACATCCTGTCTGTTGAACTTATAAATATTGTAATAAATTCCGCCTGAAATTAACATAAAAAAAACCTGGTCATTTTCTTCTAAAAACTTATTGGTTTTTTGAAGAACTATGGCCAGGTTTTTATTTTCTTAGAATTTTATAATTTACTTAGATGTTTTTATAAAAGTGATATATTTTTTAGGCGACATTCCCGTATAATTTTTAAAAGCAGTGGAAAAATACATCTCATTCTGATATCCTGCTTCCGCGGCCACATCCTTGATTTTTCTTCCCGGATCAGCCAGCAGTTCTTTCGCCCGTTCCATTCTGATTTCCGTAAGATAGGCGTTAAAATTCTTGCCCGTCTTCTGTTTAAATGTCTGCGACAGATAATCCGCATTGTAATTCAGTTCTTCCGCCAGTGAAAGAAGCTTAACCGGCTTGCTGTAGTTTAAATGAATGTATTCGATGATCTGGTTTATCAGATAATCGGAAGATTCCCCCACCGGTTCATTCCTGTATTTTTCCAAAATCTGCATCAGCCTCTGTTTGACGCACCGGTACTCTTCTGTATTCATTCCAGCCGTTTCCAAAGAATATTGCTCCAGTTTTTCCAGACACTCCAGAATACCCATCTGCTTTTCCTGGGATTCAAGGCTTTTTTGTCTTTGCTCCTCCTCGATTTTCTGCACAAATTCCCTGATCTCCTCATCTCCGGTCTGAGCCTTCAGCAAATAGTCTTTCGCTCCCAGCTTCAGCCCTTGATGGACGTATTCGAAATCATTATAATTGCTTAAAATCAGGATTTCCACCTCCGGATATTCCTGCTTCACAGCCCGGATCAGCTCAATTCCATTCATAACCGGCATCAGAATATCCGTAAAAATGAGATCCGGAATTTCCGCTTTACAGCCGTCAAGGGCTGCCTTTCCATTGGGAAATGTGCCTGTCACTTTTGTGTCCGGTATTGAGATTAATATGGATTCAAACCACTGTCTGATTGGTTTTTCGTCGTCTACAATCATTACTTTCATCTTTTTTCTCCCATCCGGGCAGGAATACGTACCGTCACCGATGTCCCTTCCCCGACCCTGCTTTTTATCACCAGTTCCGCATTCTCCCCATAGAGAAGCCTGAGCCGGTTTTTTATATTCTCCAGCGCGATTCCGTGTTTCACCTGCTCTCCCACCTGCTTTACACACAGACTATCTGAATCAAATCCGGCTCCATTGTCGTCGATTACAATTTCCAGCAGCTCTTCTTTAAGCGCTGTGCAGATCCTGATTACGCCGCCTTCCTCCCGGCCGGATAAACCGTGGAAAATAGCATTTTCAATGATCGGCTGCAAAATCAGTTTCGGTATTGTGAGTTCCATCGTTTCCTGTTGGCACTCATAAACCACCTCAAAGTTATGCCCATACCGCACCTGCTGGATATATACATAATCCTTTAAAAATCTGATCTCTTCCTCAACTTTATGCATACTCTCTTTATTATGCAGCAATTCGGAGAGCAGGCGCACCAGCGCGACGATCACTTTATCAATGGATTCCCGCTCCCCCAGACGGTTTAAATTCCGTATGGACTGCAGGGTATTGTACAGAAAATGTGGATTAATCTGGGCCTGCAGGGCTTCAATCTCAGAGATCCGTTTTTCCTCCTGTTCGGCTAAAATGCGGCTGATCAGATGCTCGATTCGCTCTGTCATCTTTTTATACTCGCCATGCAGGTACCGCACCTCGTTCTTCGGCATTTTTTCCTCCGCTTCCTCTTCCTTTCCATGGTATTCACGGATTTCATGGGCCAGATTCACTATGGGGACGGCCACATAACGGGATGCGACAACTGTCAGCATGAGAAAGATCAGCGTAGTCACGATCAGAATCAATGCCAGCGTCTGCCGTACATCATGAAAAGATGATAATACCACTTCTAATGGAGTGCTGCTTATTATATACCAGTCCATCTTGTCTATTTTAGAAAATGCCACAATTGAATTTTCCTCTTCTGAATAGAAATATCCTTCTTTAAAACCCTGAATTTCCTGAAACAGCTTTGTCCCCTCTATGCTTTTCCCCAGCCTCTCTTTATCAGAGGAAGACATGAGCTGCCCATCGGATTTTACAATTTCGATATACTCTCCCGTATCCAGGTATTCATCATATGCTTTAGAAAACACCGTTTCCGGGAAATCAAAGATCATGATTCCGATTTGATTACCGGTTCGGACATCCACCAGATATCTCACAGCAGAAATTATGTTTTCTCCATAATAAGAGTAGGCCGGACTCCACACAAGGCTTGTCCGGTTCTGGTTAATAATGCTTTCAATATAAGCCTGGCGCTCCCGATCCTGCTGCCTGGTGGCCTGCTGGGATGTGGTAATGTAGTTATCATTCCCTATGCCTAAAAACGTGATGTAATATTCCAAATTATAGAATATATTCTCATTATCGATCAGGCTCAGCTTCGCCCTGTCATACTTATGAACCTTGTCATATGCCGGTTCTTCATCCTTCATATTCACATAATCTTTTATCTCATTGTTAAAGAGGTAGGAATTGGAAATATAAATCGTGTTCTCTATCATGTTTTCATTCTTATCTGCGATATGCTTTAAAGAAGTGATTTTAAAAGTGCCGAACTCTTTTATTGTCCTTCTTTCGATCAAATTGACAAAGCTGGCAAAACATACAAACACGGTTAAAATGATGATGGGAACATAGATGATGACCAGTTTTTTCCGGATGTTCAAATTCTCTTTCAAGCGTTCCATACAGTTCCTCCAAGGTATTTGCAGTCAGTTCATTAAATGCAGTATATCAAATCTGAACCGATAATGCCAGTGTTCCCCGCATTGGTACGTCAGCTTATGAAAACGTTTTTAAGATATCTTAAAACAACCTCATGTGATATCTTAAATTCTGATATCACATGAGGTTGTTTTCACTTAATGCCTGAAGCGATTAAGCTGTGTAAGGTCCGCCTTTATAACTGTCGATTTGCAGATTATTTTTATACTTCACTTCACCTCAGCCCCAGCCTGATATACTGCTCCGGCGGCGCTTCATTTTCTTTCATCAGCTTTATCAGATTCCCGATCATTCTCTGCTCCACTTCTTCATCGTGAATCGGCGACATCTGCAAGGGGTCTGTCTTTAAGTCAAACAGCACTGTGCCCGGATTATTTTTTAAAGCAGTATCGCCAGTGGCATCCTCCATGGCGCTGATCTTCATTACCGGAGTGTTCTTGGTAAAAGCGAACCCATCTACAAACTGGGCCGTCCTCATCTCTTCGGCTGAGAACAAGCAGCGCATATGGGTGGGCATCTGTGTATAATTATACAGCGGTTTATTGCCCGGAACGCTGTCTCTCATATAGACATAGCGGCCGTCCGTAATATTGACGTGGGCGCCGTGAAGGCCGAACAGGGCATATTCCCGGACAGGTTCATCCTTTGTTATGACCTGAGAAAGATCATGGCCCAGCATGTCTTTCGCTGCCTCTACGCCAAAAAGCCCCAGCAGTGTTACCGGAATATCGATATTCTGAACCAGAGATTCCCGGCGTTCACCGCTGCACTCATAGCGCGGGTCCCAGATAAACAGGGGAATGTGCACCGTCTCGTTGTACCATGGCTGGGCGCATTTGGCCCAGAGATCATGCTCTCCCAGAAGGAAGCCGTGGTCGGTATTTACAATGACCATAGTATCTCTCCACATGTCATTTTCATCCATGAAATCAAGAAATTTTCCCAAATATGCATCGCACATGGAGAGAAGGGCCGCATATTCATACCGGCAGTGGGCCACTTCCTCAGGAGTTTCCGTCACACCCCTGTACTCCGGCCAGTCAAACAACGGGCCGCCGTATTCATGGGGATAGAGCTTCTTATATTTTTCCATGGTATAGAAAGGTTCATGAGGGTCGAAACACTCCCAGTGCAGAAACCAGTTATCCTCGTCCTTATTCTGTTCCAGAAACTCCAGTCCCAGTTCAAATACCTGGGCCATGGGCTGTTTCTCCTCACAGTCTATGTACTTCCGGTTTACCAGATCCTGTCTCCAGCACCTGCCCAGATGTTCCGGCACCTGAGGGTCGCAGACATTTCCTTTCCACCGGTCGCCCTCCTGGCCGCGGACGATCTCCCAGGTATTGTACCGGTTGTGGTAGGTTGCCCCGCCGTCCTCCCAGTAATGCTGGTGATCGCTGATCATATGGGTATAAATCCCGTGATTCTGAAGCATTTCCGGCATGGAGTCATCAAACGGTTCCAATGGGCCCCAGCTGCGGTGCAGGAAATTATATCTTCCGGTGTGCAGCTCCCTTCTGGCCGGCATACAGGGCAGGCTTCCCGCATAGCAGTTGTCAAATGTGACCGTTTTTTCAGCCAGCCGCTGAAAATTAGGCGTTACGGTCCAATCACAGCCATAGGGTTTCAGAAAACGGCGGTTCAAAGTATCAAACATCAGCATGATCGCTCTCATTTTCCTACCCCCATTTTACTTAACAATCCTTTCAGCAGATCCATACATTTTTTCTGGGTTAGTATCACTGAAACTACAGTAATAACCAGGAAGAAGCAGCTGATGGGCCTTGTTACAAAGATGGACCAGCTTCCTTCCGACAGCACCAGAGCCCGCCGCAGATTAAACTCGGCCAGAGATCCCAGCACATACCCCAGAGAGATGGGCATCACCGGGAATCCCAGCTTGCCGATCACAAATGAGATAAAACCGCAGATCAGGAACACGCCGATATCAAACACAGCGTTGTTGGCCGAATAAGCCCCTGCCGCGCAGAGCATAAGAAGAATCGGTGCCAGCACCGTATCCGGCACTTTCGTAATCAGCGCAAATACTCTGGACAGAAACCGCCCTTCCAGAAGCATAAACAGATTCGCCACAAACATACCGATCATGACGGCGTAAATCAAAGGCCCCTGGTCGTGAAACAGCGATGGTCCCGGCACCATTCCGTGAATCATGAATGCTCCGATCAGTACGGCTGCGGAAGGGCTTCCCGGAATTCCCAGGGTGAACAGGGGAATCAGAGCACCGGCCGTAACCGCGTTATTGGCAGATTCCGAGGCCGCAATCCCTTCCAGTTCCCCTTTTCCGAAATTCTCTTTTCTCTTCGATCCCTTTCTGGCCAGATCGTAGCTGAGAAAAGAGGCCAGGCCAGTGCCCGTACCGGGAATTGCACCTACAATGGTCCCGACCACCGATGAGCGGACCATGGTTTTAGTCACCCCGCGGATCTCCTTCATGGACAGACCGTCCTTATAATCCATCTCTACAACCACTTTTTCTTCCATTTTTTTCCGGTAACAGTCGGCAATTTTTTCTAAAATGCTGGGAACGGCAAACAGTCCCATGAGCACCGGGATCAAGCTCAGCCCCCGGACCATATTGATATTTCCAAAGGTCAGCCGGTAGGTTCCCGTCATGCTGTCAATTCCCACAAGGGAGATCAAAACTCCGATACATCCGGAAATCATGCCTTTCCATATGTTATCTCCGCTGACGCTGGAAATGATGGACAGGCCGAATACTGCCAGCGTAAAAAACTCCGCCGGTCCGAAATTGACCGTAAACTCCGCAATGGCAGGCGCTCCGAACAAAAGCACACAGGCGCTGAAAATGCCGCCAAATGTGGATGCCGCCAGGGCCATGAGAAGGGCCTTTCTGGCTTTCCCCTGTTTCGCCAGGGGATATCCGTCCATCATTGTGGCCGCCGCCGCATTGGTGCCCGGCGTTCCGATCAAGATTGCGCTGATGGAACCGCCGAATTCTCCTCCGCAAAAGATCGCGGTGAGAAACAGAAGGGCCGACGACGGGCTCATGGTATAGGACAGCGGAAGAAATAAGCTGATTCCTATGGTACCGGTCAGACCGGGTATAGCGCCGAAAATAATTCCCACCAGGACGCCTAAAGCAATATAGAGCAGCGGCAGCGGTCCGAAAACCGACTGCGCGCCCGCAAAAATATCAGCCATATCATTTTCCTCCTATAAAGCGAATTCCGGCAGCATAATATTAAGCCCTTTGCTGAATCCGAAATAAATCACAACCATAATCGCCAATACAACCAGCCACTGTTTTACACTTTTCACCTTCTGGTATGCCATGGTTCCCACCCCCATCAAAAGGCTGGACAGGAAAAATCCGAGCCGGGGAATCAGAAACAGGTAGAACAGGAGGCCGCAGAAATAGAGCACCGCCATCATTTCCGGTTTCACTGCATACACTTTTATGGTTTCCTGGTGCAGCACCAAGCTTTTAACAATCAAAATCACACTGATGAGCGCTGTTATACAGCCCACCATCTGGGGTATCGCCTTGGCGTCTATGTACTGATTCTGCTGGTAAGTCTGGCGTATCTGGGCCGGTATGACAGCCAGCAGAACGCCGGACAGGATCAGAAACAGGATACCGCTCACCAGATTTGTTTTTATCTTTATCTCCATACAGAAACTCCTCCCGTTCTCAGGCTTACCCGACCAGCTGCAGGCCGATCTCCGGTCCGTACTGTTTGAATTTCTCCAGCTCCTCATCCATATGGGACTTGATGGTATCGCCGTCACGCATATCAATCTCCATAACTCCGGCATCAAGCAGTTTCTGCCGGCACTCTTCATTTTCCAGCGCTTCTTTTATGCTCTCCGTGATGATCTGTACCGCTTCGTCAGGCGTATCCTTTCTGGCTCCGAAAAACAGAAGGCTTTCGCAGGCAAAATCTGCGCCCAGAGATTTTAAGGACGGCACCTTAAATCCGTCATATCCTTCATAATCTTCCTCATTAAATGTATAAACCGGCACCAGCTTGCCTTCTTTTACATAGTCTTTCGCCAGCCCAAGACCTGCAAAGGCCAGGTCGTTGGAGCCGCCCAGACACTCAGAAAGGTTGACGGAAGCACCATCCGTAACGATGTGATCCGCGTCAAGGCCCAGAAGCAGCATGGAAGTCGCACACATGATATGGCCCATGGAGCCGGGAGCTCCGGTAGCGTATTTGATTCTGCCGCTGTAGTTCTTCACATCTTCATAGGTAGAAATTCCTGATTTCTCCGGGCAGGCGAACATGCCGAACTGTTCCGTATCCGTGGAAACCAACGGGATGATATCGTCTTTGGTATAAGCAGTCTGGTTAAACAATGGAATCGATGTAAAAATAGCCGTGGTACAATAACTCAGCTCGTAATTTTTGCTGTTTTTCCCCATCATTTCCGTAATACCGATCATTCCAGCCGCTCCTGGCGCATTATATATGGTGACAGTCTGGCCTAAAGACTTGGACGCATAATCCATAATGATTCTGGCCCTTACATCCGTTGCGCTGCCCACTTTAAACGGCACGGTCACGGTTATGGGCTTGTCCAGTTTGGCTTCGCCCCCGGCTTTATCACCAGTCTTATCACCGGCTTTATCCCCTTCCCCGGCCTTTGCAGCCCCGGCGGTTCCTGCTGAGCTCTCTGTCTTCGAAGCCGGTTCACTGCCGCCTGTTTTACCGGCATTCCCTGACGAACACCCTGTTGTTCCCAGCAAAACTGCACACATTGCGGTACATACGATTCTCATAGTTGATTTTCTCATCACTTACTCCTCCTACTGATTTTTAAATGTATTCCTGCAGCCCCAGCCTGATATATTGTTCCATGGGGGCCTCATTTTCCTCCATTAACTCCGTCATCCTGCGGGCGTACCGTGTTTCCAGTTCTTCGTCTTCTATGGGATGAAGCTGCTGCGGGTCCTCTTTCCGGTTGAACAAAAGGCTTCCATACTTCATGTGGTCGCTGTAGCGGTAATATGCTTTCTTGTCATACCGCTCATCCACCGGGATCTTCAGCACCGGCGTATAGTCATTGAACTCAAACCCCGGATAAAGAGACGCCTGTTTGATTTCCTCCAATGCCATAGGCTTCATAATATGGCTCGGCATCAGCGTATACTGGTAAAGCGGCTGGTTCTCCCCGTTTTGGGCGCATCGCATGTATGTATAAACCCCATCGGTGATATTCACATGCATTCCATGGTAGCCGTAGAGAACCATGCCGTGAACCGGCTTGTCTGCCTTCAGCGTTTCAATCATGGATTTCCCCAGCATATGCTTCCCCGGCAAAAGATCGAAAAAATCCAACACCGTCGGCGCGATATCCGGTGTCTGAACCAGGCTCTTTCTCCGCTCTCCGTCTCCTTCTCCGGAAGGAATATGCATAAAAAATGGAATATTCGCCAGTTCGTCATAGACCGGCATATAATTCTTACCTACAAAGTCCTTTTCCCCCAGCATATAGCCGTGATCCGTATTGACAATCAGAAGGGTGTCCTTCCACATATCGTATTTATCAAAGAGATCCAGAATTTTTCCCAGGTACTCATCGCACATAGTTACCAGAGCAGCGTAATTTACCACATATTCCTTTAAATTCTCCCGGTCCTCCCCCTGAAGCGGCCTGTAAAACGGCCAGTCCATATCGGAAGGCAGATCCGTATACATCTTTTTGAACCGTTCCGGCACATAAAACGGCTCATGGGGATCGAAATACTCCAACTGGAGATACCAATTATCCCGGTCCTTATTTTCCGTCAGAAACTTTTTCCCCCGTTCAAAGCAGCGGACGTGGCTGAACTCTTCCTCCAGCTTCATCCATCCGCGGTTGGCCCGGTCCTGCCTCCTGCCTCTCCGTGCTCCGTCAAATCCGTCCATCATAACCGCCCAGGCATCTCCCTCTTGTCCGCGGATGTATTCAGAGGTTGTAAATCTGTTCTGGTAATTTACGCCTCCATCCTCCCAGTAATGGCAGTGATCTGTTATTAAATGAGCATAAATACCTGCGTCATTCAACATACCGGGCATGGATTCGTCAAATGGCTCTATGGGGCACCAGCCTCTGTGCAGAAAGTTCAACCGTCCTGTGTGTAGTTCCCTCCTGGCCGGCATACAGGGCAGGCTGCCCACATAACAGTTGTCAAAAGTTCCGCAGTGCCTGGCAAGTCTCTCAAAATTCGGCGTCTTTACCCATGTGTTTCCATAGGGGCTTAAATACCGTTTATTCAGAGAATCATACATAACCATAACCGCTCTCATCGCTTCCCTCCAATCCTCATTCCAGCAGCTTTAACTATTCCGTCATTTTTCTTCAATGTATATTTTTATATGCGTGTTCGATAACGCATCATACACTTATTATATATTTTCAGCATTTTTAGTCAAGATGTAAAATAAACTTTTTTATTTTTTGTTTATTAATTATAAATTTCGTCTTATTTTTTATGCATATTTTATACTTCACTTTTGTTTAACGTTGACTTTTTTACTTATTCCTGATAAAATCAACCTATAATATCGAACACGCAGTTTTAAGGAGGGTATTTATGGGAGTTACAATCAAGAAAATTGCCGAGTTGGCAGGGGTATCCACCGGCACCGTGGACCGGGCCCTGCATGACCGCGGCCGGGTCGATCCCAAAGTGTCCCAAAGAATTAAAGAGCTGGCCGCTGAGCTGGGATACAGGCCCAATTCCGTAGCAAAAGGGCTGACCATCCGCAATAAGAATTTAAAAATCACCGTCATCCTCCATGTACAGAATCTCAACACTTATTTTCAGGATGTCATTGTAGGAATAGAAAAGTGCAAGGACGAGATTGCAGATTTCGGCATCTCTGTAGATATCAGGCTCTGTCCGGATTTTGACGCCAAAGCACAATTAGAACTGATCGACCAGGCTGTCGCCGAAGGCGTCCATGCAATCGCCATCGTCCCAATCAACAGCCCTCTGATCCAGAACCGCTTAAATGAATTATACGACCGTAATTTTCCGGTTGTCTTTCTGACCAATATCATCGGTGACACCAACTATTTGAGCTTCGTGGGCTGCAATTATACCAGAGTAGGGCAGATCACCGCCGGACTGCTGAATATGCTCCAGCCTCACAAGGGAAAACTCCTTCTGTTCTCCCCAAGTTTTCAGATGATGGGCCATATCATGCGCGCTGAAGGCTTAAAGACACAGTTAGAAAAAGAATATCCCCAGATTGAACTTCAGAACATCTATGAGATGACAGGTGACGATATCAAAGATTATCAGATCACCTCCGCCGCTCTGGCTGCCTACCCGGACACTAACCTTTTCGTCTGCACCGGAGCTTACAGCCTTGGCAATCTGCGGGCAATCAACGAAGCCGGATATTATAAAAAGGCGCAGATTATCTGCTATGACTATTCCAAAGAAATAGGAAATGGGATAAAAAACAGGAATATCACCGCCTCCATCACCCAATGTCCCCAGGAGCAGGGGTATTACGCAGTCAAAATTCTTTTTGACTATCTGACCGCCAATCAGATGCCAAAATTCAAAGACCATTACATTCTCACCAGGATTATTATGAAAGAGAATTTAGAAGAAATTGAGTTGATCAAAGAACAGTATAAACCTGTTTAAAATACAAGGGCAGTATAACTCGCGCGAATTATACTGCCCGGAAAATACCTTTGCCATATTTACAACACCATGCCCGAAGCCCTCATCTCACCGGACCAAATACCACATTGCCTGATTCTGCCCCACCTCATTCCGCCTGATCTCATTCCACAGCGCTGTTTATCTTCTTAATCCACTTCCCGCTTCTCAAACGGAAAATACACCATACCGCCTTCAAAATCTGATCCAGCTTCAAGCACACATAAATCCAGAATGCCGGCCATCCCCACACAAGCCCTGCTCCATATCCCAGAGGAATGGACACCGCCCAAAGGAAAAAGATATCGGCGATCATCAAAAACTTCGTATCTCCGCCTCCCCGCAGCACGCCTTTGGTCAGAATGCTGTTCATGGATTGGAATATAACGATTATGCTGATTGCCCTCATGAGCTGCCGGGCGATTTCCGCCGTTTCAGCCGTTATATTGTAAGCACCTATCACCGGCCCGCTGATGATCTGGATCACCCCTCCGGCCAGACAGCCCAGCACCGTTCCGCAGATAAAAAATGTATATCCGTGTTTTTTGGCCAGCTCCGCATCTCCGCTCCCCAGGGTCTGCCCCGTGACAACTGCGCTGGCGAATGAAATTCCCTGAATAAATACGGTGCTCAACTGCTGGACCACCATGGTTATGGCATTGGCGGATACAAAACTGGCTCCGATATGCCCCATCACCATTGCCACCATATTGTTGCCGATTCCCAAAAGGCTGTCGCTGATCAAAACCGGTATGCTGACCCGGAAATATTCTTTAAGCAGAGCCCTGCAGGGAGATAGTAGGTTTTTCAGCCTGTACCTGACCGTCTTATTGACAAAAACAAAATACCCGCATATGATGCCGAATTCAAAAAAGCGGGCGATCACAGTTCCCAAAGCTGCTCCCGCCACTTCCATGCGGGGCGCTCCGAATTTACCAAATATAAATGTATAGTTTGCCCCTATATTTACAAAAAATGCGATTACAGACGTGTATAGGGGAATCCGTACCAGATCCACACTCCGCATGATGTTGGTGGTAATGAGTGACAATCCCATAAATGCAAATGTGAGCACCGACCATTTCAAATACACAGCCCCCTGAACAATCACCTGGCTTTCCTTTGAATAAAGGCGCAGAATTGTCTCCGGCATAAAAGCCGCTAAAGCCGTAAATACAGACGCAAAAACAAGACAGAAACGGATCGCAATGGTTATGGCCATTTTCAGGGAATACATATCCTTCTTTCCCCAATACCGTGAAGTCAGCACCGCCGCCCCCATACCGATCCCCATACAGCAGATATGGAATAAATTAATGAATTGATTGGCCAGAGATGACGCCGACAACGCCGTTTCCCCCAGAGACCCCAGCATAATGGTATCCATCATGTTGATTCCTATGGTGATCAGGTTTTGAAGCGTAATCGGAATCGCGATAGCCGCCGCCTTTTTATAAAATTCAGGATTTGTTTCAAGGTATTTCATAATTTCACATCCACTTCCCCGCTAAAATGTTTAAACTACAGATGAAATGCAACAGTTCAGACATCTGAACCGTTACGATGAAACAATTTTATCATCCGGCGCCAAAAATTCCAAGACTTTACGGGGAAATGGATTGCGAAACCGACATTCGTGCACAAAACTGCGGCGGCCGCTCCATAGACATTTTCATATTAATACGATGCAATAGATATGCTGTCGACTCTCTCCAGCAGAGAGGAGGTGTGCAAATGGATTACATATTTAACTTCCTTCTTTCGGTCATGGCAGGCGTAGCTGGCTACTATATCTGCAAATGGTTAGACCGAAACCATAAAGACAGCTAGCCAAAAAGAAATCCCGTGTACTGGCATACACGGGATTTCGCTTTGTGTCCAAATGGACATATTTAACTTCCTAGCTAAGATTATTCTACACCAAATCAAGTGCTATGTCAATATTACACCTTAAACCGATACCCGACTCCCCAAATCGTCTCAATATACTGCGGCTTCGCCGTATTGAACTCGATTTTCTCCCGGATCTTCTTAATATGCACCGTCACCGTAGCGATATCGCCGATGGATTCCATATCCCAGATCTTGCTGAACAGCTCTTCCTTGGTAAACACATGGTTGGGATTCTGGGCCAGGAATGTGAGCAGGTCAAATTCCTTGGTTGTAAAGTTTTTCTCTTCCCCATTAATCCATACCCGGCGGGCCGTCTTGTCGATTTTAAGCCCGCGGATCTCGATAATCTCATTATCGGGGACTCCGCTGCCAATGAGCCGTTCATAACGGGAAAGATGGGCTTTTACGCGCGCAACCAGTTCGCTTGGGCTGAACGGCTTTGTCATATAATCGTCCGCTCCAAGCCCCAGGCCGCGGATTTTATCAATATCCTCTTTCTTGGCGGATACCATGATGATGGGAGTATTCTTCACTTCCCTCACCCGGCGGCAGATCTCAAAACCGTCAATTCCCGGCAGCATGAGGTCCAGGATCACCAGATCAAATTCCTCATGCAGAGCTTTGTCCAGACCGGATTCGCCGCTGTTTTCAATCTCAACGTCAAAACCGCTCAATTCCAAATAATCCTTTTCCAGCTCCGCAATGCTCTCTTCATCCTCGATAATTAATATCTTACTCATCCTGAATAACCTCCTGATATTTTCTCAATACAAAATGAATTTCCGTTCCAATCCCCAGTTTACTTGTCGCCCAGATCCGGCCTCCGTGGTCTTCAACAATCTTCCGCACAATGGAAAGTCCGATTCCGCTTCCTCCCTTGGAAGAATTTCTGGATGAATCCGTCCGGTAAAAACGGTCAAAGATATTGGGCAGATCCTTTGCTGCAATCCCTTTTCCATTATCCTCAATCTCCACCTGGATAAAGTCCCCTACATCCTTAATCCTGATATTGATAATCCCCTTCTTTTTATCCAGATATTTTACGGAATTGCCCACGATATTGTTGATCACCCGCTTCATCTGTTCCGCATCCGCAATTACCTGCACATCTTCGTCCACGTAATTGAAATACCCCAGTTCAATGTTGTGGGACTCCATATCCAGCCCCACTTCTTCCACGCAGTCTCTGAAATATTGTGCCACATTGATCTTAGAAAATGTATATGGTATCTTGTTGGTATCAATCTTGGAATAAAATGTCAGCTCATCGATCAGCCGGTCCATATCATTCGCTTTATTATATATGGTTCGGATATACTTATCCAGCTTTTCAGGCGAAGATGCCACGCCGTCCATTATCCCTTCCACATACCCTTTGATTGCGGTAATCGGCGTCTTCAGGTCATGGGAAATGTTGCTGATCAGCTCCTTATTCTCCTTGTCATATTCCAATTTCTGTTCGGCTGACTCCTTCAGCCGGATTCTCATCTCTTCAAAGTCCTGGCACAGCAGCCCGATCTCATCATCCGCTTCCACTTCCAATGTAAATTCCAGATTGCCGTCCCTGATCTTTTTAGTCGCCTCCTGAAGCCGTCCCAACGGTTTTAAAATGGACTGATAAACCCAAAAGGTCAAAATCACCCCGGTCATGATCAGAATCATCACGCCGGACAACAGCATCTCACCGAACATGGACTTCACTTCCGGCACAAAATCATCTACCTGGGAAATGATGAATAAACTGCCCTCCGACTTATCCGGATACTTAAAATCCATCTGCTTAACCAAATGCTGCGTATCCCCATCCAGGTATATTCCACCCTCAATATCCGCCTCCAAATCCCCATATTTAGGCAGTCTGGATACCAGATCATCTTCCTGGCCCAATTCCTGCTCTCCGATGTAGACAATGTCCTGGTCTTTTCTTACAATTAAATAGGAATACTTTGAAAGCAGCTCCTGATTGATTTTATCAAGATAATCCATGTCCTCAAAGCGTTCCGGATTCTGTTTAATATTGTTTTTTATCTGTTCCTGAAGCTGTCTCGTCAGACGGTTGAATATCTGAAGAGAGTTCCCTCCGAATAACTCCACCCGTTCCGTCAGGCCATAGGCTTTCCTGAACGAATTCATCTGATAACTGCTGAGACCTAAAACCGACACATAGATCAGCAGCAATGGTACCACGGTTATAATCACAAAGGCTAATGCCAAACGCGTCTTTAATTTCATAGTTGCATTACCCCTTTTTCTAATTCGCTGTCCCGGCTCCAAAATAAATCCTGTCCAAAAGCTGCCCCGCCTTATGTGGTCCGCTGAAACGGCACAAAAAATAAACAGAGCCGGATATGGTATAACTGTTCATATTATACCATATCCGGCCCTGACTGTTTCTAAAACTATTATAAAATTTTACTGTTATATCAATTACAGATATTTCTTCAATAATTCAACCTTATCCAGTTTTTCCCATGGAAGATCCAAATCCATTCTTCCAAAATGTCCATAAGCCGATGTCTGTTTATAGATCGGACGGCGCAGATCCAGCATTTTAATAATGCCGGCAGGCCTTAAATCAAAGTTTTCACGGATGATTTCCACCAGTTTTTCATTGCTCAGTTTTCCAGTGCCGTAAGTATCCACCATGATTGAAGTGGGGTGCGCAACTCCGATGGCATAAGAAAGCTGGATCTCAACCTTGTCCGCCAATCCTGCTGCAACCATGTTCTTCGCCACATAACGGGCTGCATATGCAGCCGAACGGTCCACTTTCGTGCAGTCTTTTCCGGAAAATGCTCCGCCGCCGTGACGCGCATATCCGCCGTAAGTATCCACAATGATCTTACGTCCGGTCAGACCGCTGTCCCCGTGAGGTCCGCCGATCACAAAACGTCCGGTGGGATTGATATAAAATTTGGTATTATCATCCACCATGTGGGCAGGAAGAACCGGATCAAATACATATTTTTTAATATCTTCATGAATCTGTTCCTGGGTCACATTCTCGTCATGCTGTGTGGAAAGCACCACCGCGTCCAGACGCACCGGTTTTCCATCTTCATCATACTCTACAGTGACCTGGGTCTTTCCGTCGGGACGGAGATAAGTGAGAGTGCCGTCTTTACGCACCTCTGTCAGCCTGCGGGCCAGTTTATGGGCCAGGGCGATGGGATAAGGCATATATTCCTCCGTCTCATTGCTGGCGAAACCGAACATCATGCCCTGGTCTCCGGCTCCGATTGCATCCAGTTCCGTATCCGTCATCTTGTTTTCTTTCGCTTCCAGGGCTTTGTCCACGCCCATGGCAATATCTGTGGACTGCTCGTCAATGGCAACCACTACTCCGCAGGTATCGCAGTCAAAACCGTATTTTGCCCGGTCATAACCGATCTCTCTCACAGTTTCACGTACCAGCTTCTGGATATCCACATATGCGCTTGTTGTGATCTCTCCCATTACCATAACAAGTCCTGTTGTGGTACACGTTTCACAAGCAACCCGGCTCATAGGATCCTGGGCCATGAGGGCGTCCAGAATCGCATCAGAAATGGCATCGCACATCTTGTCCGGATGGCCTTCAGTTACTGATTCAGAAGTAAATAATAATTTCTCCACTAAGTTTTCCTCCTTGGAATATCAATTTTGGATACAAGAAAAGTCCGTAGCAATATTACTGCGGACTTGATATGTTTGGATGCATCAAATCCTCTTATTGCTCGATTTCTCGCTCAGGTTGGCACCTTCCGCACTCTCCCGCATGACACCATGCGCTCAGTTCGGGGTTGCCGTGACTTCACAGATCCTTTGTATCTCCATCACTCTGAATAAGGGATATTACGTACTTTTCAATTGTATGACTCTTTGCTGCAAGTGATATATTAACGTATTATGGGAGTTATGTCAAGTGTATTCCCATACATTCTTTAGGAAGAAAAGCCTCTTGTACAGTGCCCCGCTAGCGGAACACTGTACAGCGGTATGGCCGGCTGGCCCGCCCCATGCCTGAATCAAAATCATTTCACCGGATTCGCACGGTAATAATCTTCAAATATCTTTTTCACCCCTTCGGCAACAGCCGCATAAGTCCCATCCGCATCCAGCTCCTTATTCGCATACGAAATCATCGTATCCTTAATCAAAGTATCAATTTCCTTATAATTTGGTACAAATGGACTTGTAACTTTTTCCGGAGTGTTAACCAGAACTTCATACGGAACCGACTGCTTCGGATTGTCTGCGACAGCATTTTTAAATATGTCTGTTTCAAAAGCTTTCATGTTCACTGGGACATAGCCGGTTGTCTCCACCCACTGGGCCTGAATTTCCGGAGACGACATATACTGGACAAATTCCCAGGCTCCATTGACTTTTTCTTCATTGTCCCTGTTTAAAACAAACAGCCCTGATCCGGTGGGATATGATCCGGCCGCGTCTCCTGCATTTATAACAGGCACTGCTGATACGCCCCATTCAAACCCGTCTCCGACCAGATTCTCTATTGTTTTCAGTCTTGAACTGGACATAATAACCATTGAGTGCAGGCCTGCGGCAAATTCTTCATTGATACTGTCCCTTACCGCTTTATAACATCCGCTGTCAATCACTTTTCCCCATTCCTCAATAAATGCTTTCAAAGAACCATTCTGAATGCATTCCAATTCTGTCATATAGCCGGAGTGGCCGTTATCGTTGTTTCCAAAAAGGGTTCCGCTGCTTCCCTGGGTGCCGATAAAATTAATCAGTTCATTCATGTTTATACGGACATTTAAGCCAAAATCCGCGTCTGTTTTCTCAACCAGGACAGGAAGCATCTCTGCCATCTCCTGAACCGTCTTTGGCGGTTCTGCGTAACCGGCTTCCTTCAGTTGGTTTTGGTTATAATAAAGCAGATAACAGGCAATGTTATAGGGCATGCCAATCAATCTGCCGTCGATTTCAAATGATTTGCGCACATTGGGAATAATATCCGTTTTCGCCACGGAAGAATTTCCTTTATTTATCATATCCTCTGCCCATACCAATCTCTCATAATCCCGAACCAGGCTTACACTCTCGCTGTAAAGCTGGATAACGTCCGGCATATTGGCTGTATCATCAGAGCTCATAGCGGCGGTAAGGGCGTCTGTTCCCGGATAATTCTGGAATACCGGTACAACTTTAATCTTCTTTTCCTTGCCGGTTGTTTCATTGAATTTATCTATCTGGGCATTTAAAATTTCCCCATAACTGGTATCCATGGAATGCCAGAAAGTGATTTCCGTCACCTCCTGAGCCGCCGCAGTCTGAGACTGGCCCGAAGGTTCCTGCTGTGTTTTGGAACCGCATGCCGTCATAGACAACGCCATACATGTGCTTAAAATTACTGATGTGATCCTTCTCGTCTTTTTCATAATCTTATCCTTTCCTGATTAAATAATATCCTCTTCTGCCAACCCTTTTCCCAGGCAGCTTATTCTTTGCAGCAGTTCAGACCTGCCTGAACTGTTACTATTCTTTTACCGCTCCAGTCATCATTCCAGCCACAATTTTCTTCTGAAATACTACAATAATAAAAATTGTTGGGATTAAAGCTATAATTACCCCTGCCATCACCGGCCCAAAGATCATGGAATCCCAGTTTTTCAACATGGTAATTCCCACCTGAACCGTACGCATCTCGTCTTTATTGGTCACAATCATCGGCCAGACATACTGATTCCATACCCCTACAAAGGAAGAAATAAACACAGTTGTGATGATCGGTTTGTTGATCGGCAGCAGTATCTGGATAAAAAACTGTATACTCCCGCATCCATCTACATAGGCCGCTTCCCGCATACTCTTCGCAAAGGTCAAAAACTGCTGACGCATCAGAAAAATATTGTTCCCGTTCACGAGAAATACGACGCAGACCGCCAGATAAGTGTTCATCCATCCCAATTTCGAAATGGTAGTATAATTAGAAATCATCAGCACATCAACCGGTATCATCATGGTAGCCAGCGTCAGAGAGAACATAAGCGTTTTTCCCTTAAACTCATAAAATGCAAATGCATATGCAGCCATGGAACCAATAATGATACGGCTTATGCCGCATACGGAGGCAATAACGAAAGAGTTAATGATATATCTGGGCAGCAAGGTTCCAAACAGCGCAGTTTTATAATTTTCAAGGGTCACTTTCACAGGCAGAATGTGAGGCGTCCTTGACAAAATATCCCTGTTTTCCATAAATGAAACAGAAAGTGCATATAAAATCGGAAACAATAGAACGACTGCTGTCAAGATACAAATAACCTGCACCAGAATATCCTTTCCGGCTTTTCTTTTCATTAATAATGCACCCCTCTCTTCTCCCAGATGAAGCTGACGGCCGTGACAATAAAAGTCATACAAAACGCAATAACCGCAGCCGGATTTGCCATTGTATAATTGCCTGATCCCGAGAACTGCCTGAACACATAGTAAATCATCGTGATTGTGGAATTCTGCGGTCCGCCCTGGGTCAGAATATTAATCAATCCCATGGACATCATCATAAATGCAATATCAGAACAAACCAGGTAAAACATTGTCGGAGAAGTCAGGGGAATATAAATATGTATTATTTTCTGAAGCGCTGAAGCACCTTCTAAGCTCGCGCTTTCCACAATATCATCCGAAACACTTCTTACCGCCGACAGCATGAACAGGAAGGCATAACCGGTGGAAAGCCATATCTGGATCACCGCAATGGAGAACAAAGCAATTTTCGGGTCATTGAGCCACTGGATTTTAAGATGAAACGCAGTATTAATCAGCCCCAGAGAAGGGACATACAGCAGTTGGAAAATCATTGCAATTACAGAGGAGGCAATGGCCATGGGCAGTGAAAATGCGGTTTCGTAAAATGCTGAGAATTTCCGGCGTTTATTCGCCAGTACTGCCAGCAGGAAACCAAAGATTTTTGATACCGGCACGGTCATCATCACATAAAGCAGAGTATTTAAAACTGCTTTCAGAAAACTTTTATCCGTAAAGATCCTCTGGTAATTTTCCATTCCCACAAACTGCATGATGCTTCCTCTGGAATCCAGGATAAAAAAACTCTTTACTATAGTTGCCAAAAATGGATAAAATGTAAAAACGCCGAATAATATCATGCTGGGAAGCAGCCATAAATACGGTTCTGCTTTCCTGATTATTTTCCTTTGGCCCATGTTAGTTTTCCCCCTCATCGTCATCCAGCAAAACATAGAATTTTTCAACTGCTTTTGCCACCCCTGCCGCAGCCTCTTCCGCGCTTATATAGTCTGCTGCAGCTTTTAAGGTATCTGTAGCGTTGTTCACCGCCACTCCGATTCCTGCATGTCTGAGCATTTCAATGTCATTTTCATTATCACCAACAGCCATAATATCTTCCATAGCGATTCCCAGCATTCCCGCCAGTTTTGCCACCCCGTTTTCTTTGCTGCAGGATTTAGGCATGACGTCGATGGAACGGTCATCATACTGTACAACGGACAAATGATCAGACGCTTCCCGGATTTTGTTTATTACCGTTTCAATCCGTCCCGGTTTTTGGGGGTCGATTATAAGCAGTTTTTGTATCCTCATATCTTTCCACTGCTGTTCGTCCATCTCTTTCTCCGATGTGACACAATATTGATATTTTTTGCCAAACCGGTCTATATATGACTGCACATATGCATTATGCCGGTAAACCTTCTCCTTCTCAGCCTCATACAGAGATACCATCATTCCGCACGTATCGGCATACCTGACCGCCTCCCGGATATCTTCCGGATTGATCTGTGCCCCCCAGTACATTTGACTTTCTGTCATGATCCCTGCGCCGTTATTCACAATAACAGGCAGACTGACATCCAAAAATTCAATCAAACTCTTCATATCAGCGTAACATCTGCCCGAAGCCAGGGTAAATGGTATCCGGTGCTCCGCCAAAATGGTTTTCAGCCGTCTCAGCCCTTCCGTCACCGTATCTTTTCTGTCAAATATGGTTCCATCTATGTCACTGATAATCAGTTTCGGTTTCTTGACTATTTTCATCCACTTCCTCCGATACTTTTTCATAACCTACGCTTCCCCTTGTTACGATCAGAAGACCTTTGACATTGGTACATTCATAATCTTCACAGTACTCCAGAGGCATGTCGTCCTGGCCGAATACAGTTCTCATTATCAGCAGCACCGGATCATTGGCATGCATCTGCAATTCTTCCGCCACAAAATCAGGACAGAAGACAGCCCGGATTTCCTCACTTTTCATCACCGCATACAGCCCGGTCTCCCGGCTGATATACTCAAACAAGGAGCCGTGTTCCAGATCCAGGCTCTCCAGATCCACCCCCTCAATCCTTTCACAGCTAAAATAGGAACACTGGTAGTTCTCCGGCCTTCCATCAAGGATACGCACTCTGCGAAGGAAAATGACCGGCGCTCCAATGGAAATCTTCAGTTGTTTTGCCAGCCATGGTTCTGCCGTTATCTTTCGGATTTCTATCACTTTCGAACGCAGTTTACTGCTTTCTACCCGTTTTGACTTACTGAAAGATAACGGCCGGTAAATATCTTTCACGCCGGTATCAAAAGGAGCCACAATGGTTCCTTTTCCTTTTGTGGTAACCAGTACTCCGCGTTTGATCAAATCATCCAGCGCCTTCCGTACAGTCCCGCGGCTAACATTATATCTGCCTGCAATTTCCATCTGCTTTGGAATCGTATCGCCAGGCTGGTAAACTCCGCGTTCAATGTCATTGATAATCTGCTCACGGATCAATTTATAACTGTCAATTCTGTCTGCCATCTCTAATCCCCCTCTCTCACTGCGCTTTGTCCTGTTCAATTAAAATCTTTACCGCTTCGCAGGCTGTGCGTATTTCCTTATCAACAGCGCCTGCCGCATCATCCAAATCAGAAAATGCCATGATGCCCGAAGCCCTGCATCCCCGGATTGAAGAAATCACCAGAACTGCCGAAGCCTCCATTTCGGTAAGGAGTACATTGGCCCGTTCCCATACCTTCTGCCGGTCCATATACATCTCCGCAAGGGGCACCATTTCCGGGAAAATATGGGTGTACAAAGAATCTTTTGTATATGTAATCCCTTCTTCAAAACAATATCCAAGTTTTTTTGCTGCCTGCGCCAATGCTTCTACTACGCGCCGGTCTGCAACGGCCGGATACTCAACCGGCACGTATTGTCTGGTGGTCCCTTCATCACGTACCGCAGCGGTCACAATTCCGCCGATCGTCTCCTTGTTTCTTTTCGCCTGGTTTATACATCCTGCCGTTCCAACACGGATAAAGGTATCGGCTCCGCAGGCAATCAGTTCTTCCAAAGCGATTGCGGTAGAAGGACATCCCATTCCCGTGGATGTCACGGAAACCTTCTCTCCCAGCAGAGTGCCGGTCCACGTCCTGTGCTCCCTGTTATGGGCAGTCATCTCTGCATTATCCAGATAGGATGCGATTAAATCCGTCCGGAACGGATCTCCCGGCAGAAGTACATATCTGCCTACATCACCCTTTTTACACCGAATATGATACATTTTTCCATCTTGTTCCCACATATGTTCTCCCCCTCAGCAGAATTTTTCAATCGCCTCAATTACTCCGTCAATATATTTTTCACAGCATATGTAATCTGCACAGCTTTTCAGCTGGTCCACCGCATTGTTTACCGCCACTCCTAATCCAACCGTTTTCAGCATCTCCAAATCATTATAGCTGTCTCCCAGGGCCATAACTTCCGACAGATCGATTCCCAGCTTTTCCGACAGTTTCCGTACCCCGGAAGCTTTCGTACAGCCTTTGGGAACGATATCGATGGATCCTCCAAAGTTGACAAATGTGATCTGGTTTTCATAGCGGTGAAGCATTTCCAGAATTTTTTCATAAGCCCTATGATTATTCCGTTCGATAATTAGTATTTTCTGAACAGAGACGGAGGGCCATCCTTTTCCTTTTAAGTCCAAAACCTCTCCAAAACGTCCATACTGTTCGATTGTCTGTTCCACAAAAGAAGTCTTTCTCACCACACATTCTTTATCCGGAAGGCTGAGAATCACGCTCATGCCGTACCTATCCGCGCTGTCCACAATTGTCTCTACAATATCCGGCGGAATTGATTCGCACCAGCTATAGTCATCTTTGCTGCGTGCCGCAGTACCATTGCATAAAATGACAGGAATTTGAATGTTCAATAACTCTTCCAATTCTCTTACCTGTGAATACTCCCTTCCGCTGGCGATTGTAAACAATATATTCTTTTTCCGAATCAGCATTTCCAGATCCACGATCCGCTCCGGTATGCGCTCGGTCTCGTCAAGCATGGTACCATCCACATCGCTAATCACCAAACGAACCATCAGCACCCCTCCCCAAATTTATTAGATATTCACCAATGTCGTATGCCAGCTTCAAGGCAGAATCAATTGCGCAGTCCGGCAGGGCATTGAGATAATTATGGGCCTCATATGAAAAACACCCCTCATATCCGATCTCGTACAAGGCTTTCATAATCGGTTCCCATTGGATCATTCCCGTCATAGGCAGCCTGTGTGTCAAATAAACCGGGTAATGTCCGTGCTGTTCTGAAACATGGGTTGCCATCAGGCTCCTTCCAAAATACCTGATTATCTCCGGCTGGTTCTGCTTCATCAAATCCCCATGCTCAAAATCCCAGCAGATCCCAATCCTGGGGTCATGAATGCTGTCAGCCAGTTCCATCAGTTCTTCCGGGACCGCGCCGTATTTCCTCTTCGGCGCAGTGTCTATATCTGTCATATTTTCCAGCGCAATTTTAATGTTTACATCCTTTGTTTCATCCAGCAGCCTCAGAAAATATTCCCTGTTCTTTTCTCGGGATATCCTCCTATAACTTCCTTCCGCCGAATAGAAGGTACAGGGATGTGTTACAACCACCTCCGCCTTTAGTATCCCAGCTCCCCGTATCGACCGTATCACCTGTTTCTGCTGCCTGTCCTTTTCCTCATCCGGCATGGTATCCGAAGCAAAGTTATAAAAATGGGCGTGTGCCTGCTTATACGTTACTCCCAGCTTTTCCGCCTGCTCTGCCATTTCTTCCAGCCACGTATCCCCGCCTTTCTCCATATAAGGAGACCCCTGCGTAATTACCCAGTCATAAAAGTTAAAATCCAATGTTCTGAAACCTGCATTTACAATCTTTTCCACCGCCAGCTTTGGCGGATAAATTCTTTTATCTGGCCTTAAAAATATTAGATTTGTAGAAGTTGATAAATCCATGCTCTCCTCCATATGGCACTATGGCTTTTTTATTTATTGTAGCATACAATTATTGTTTTGCAATAACTTTCAGAATCTTCAGTAATATAATACAGTTTTATCGTGTATTTATTGTGCATATTCACATAGATGCTTGTATTTCAAAAAAGCCATAGTATCATTTATGCTATTATGGCACTCATTTTAACGCAAGATTTGATTTTTTTGAAAGACCTGAATAAATACCAAAATGGGAAAATACTTTAATAGATAACATTTAAAATAAGATGTGCTGTAAGACTAGGCTTAATGAAGCAAGCCCCTCTGTAAAAGAGGGGCAGAAGTTTATTATAATGGGGGCAGTATTTTGAACATATCATCAATATGCAGCCGTATGGTTTTTACTGCCATTCCCCCATCACATCCCCATACCCGGTGGTCTGCCCGTTTAAAATATAATTCACCCTGTTCTCTTCCGTATTTTCCACCCATTTCACCGCCGGTTTCCCAACCCAGTGATCTGCGAGAATCTCATCGAATTTCACAGCCTGTATCTGGGTTTCCGGATCACTGTCCTCCCAGCCGATGCTATAACGGTAACCGCTGTCTAAAATGCGGGGATAAAGATTTTCGGTGGAATATAGGGTCAGTTCATCCGGAGCCCCCATATTCCCGTAGCGGTACATGGCCGCAAAAGTTTTCGTGTCTTCATCGAATACAATGGTTCCGCCATATTTATAACCCTCTGCCAGGTTTTCAATCAGCGTCAGGCTGCCGTCAAAGGAATACAGGCTGTCTGTAAAATTGCTGAACTCACTTACGCTGAAAAACAGTTCATTTAATCCGTCGCCGTTGATATCCAGACAGGCAAAACTGCTGTAAGAGGGCCATTCCGGGTCGCCGTTGGTTTCATTTTCCTGTAAAAAACGGTAATAGGCCTGGGCAGCCGCATCCTTTTTAAAAGGCATCACATCAAACAGAACCCGTTCATTTTCACCGTTTAAATCACTGATCTTAACCGGGTCATACTTCACCCAGTCCGTATACAGTTCCCCATCTATGATGTCATACCAGCCCACCGACGTTTTAATCGTTGTATGATCCGAGCCGTCTAATCCAGTCCGGTACAGGGAGCCGCCTTCATAGTAATAAATTCCATTTTCGTGTATGAGAAAACTGCCGATAGCTCCTTCACTGCCCGAAGCTATAAGTTCAGGTTCTTTTCCCAACTGCATCCGAAACAGGCTGATCCCCTCATCATAATAGAAATAACCGTCTTTGATGGAGAACTGAAACCAATCCACATCCGGAAGAACCAACGTATCCTCTCCCGTCTTTAAATTCCGGCAGTGGAGCCCTTTTGAACTCCCGTCATAACCGGCCTCATTGAAATAATACAGGGAATTTCCAGCCAGGCTGACCGCATTGCCCAGCCCATTTCCAAGGCTGGTTTCCTTACCTTCATCATCAATATACAGGATCTCCCCGCCAATCTTTCCCTTGCTCCAGATAAAAAGCCGGCCGTCCGATTTTCCTAAGATATTAAGCCACTGCCCGTCGTCCAGGAATTTGACCTGCTCACGGCCGCTTCCGTCAGTTTTTATCTTCCATACGGCGTTTCCCCATCCATTTTCCGCTCCGGTGCAATAGTAAATCCAGTCCCCATCCAGCACTTTGCTGCTGGAATCAGCCGTCCTGTCATCACATAACTTGTTCATACCCGTTCCGTCTTTTTTAATGTAATAGAGCTTTGAATCGTCGTAAATATTAGTAAAATAGAGCCATTCCCCATCGGAAACAATCTCCCCGGCGTTCAGATCCTTTGAATTCATCCGGGCCAGCTCTTTATCTTTCTTCCATCCCTCAATATTCGGAATCTCATCCATTTCCTTCTGTTCTTTTACCAATTTCCCCTCTTTAACCGCAAATGGATTCCAAACCGGTTTTTCCATGTTCTCCCGCAGATCAAACCGTTCCTCCAGACGCCCGTTCTGATAAACCCACACTACAGCCCCTGAATTGCTCAGGCCTGGTGTGCCTCCTTTCACAGCGCATTCATAGTCCATCACATAATATTGATAATCCTCTTGTTCTGCGGGCAGTTCGATCATTTCAAAGGCTGTCTTTCCATAGGAATCAAACAGATAACGCCCATTTTTTTCATCTCCCCGGTTCAGTGAATCAATCAAACGGTTTGGCCCGGCTGCCAGACTATCCAAATCCAGCGGATCCTCATCCCGTCCCTCCCAAGTGAGGACAATCTGCCATTTAGCGGATGAGCTTTGAACAAATGGAAGTGTGAGTTCCGGTTCATCTTCTCTCGCGTACATCACCGCAGTTAAAGGATTAAATCCATCTTTTTCTATGACCAGCGTATAAGCTCCCTTTTTCAGCCCGACAGAAAAGGTTCCGTCTTCTTCTGTTTCCAGGCTGAGTTCCGCCTCTCCATCCGTACAGTTAATGCCGCTCCGGATTTCCACCCGTGCCCCCAAAAGACCTGGCAGGGAAGTCTCATAATCCGCTTCCCAGCCCCCATCCTCAAACGCCGCCTCCTGATCTCTGCCCAGTTCTTCCGCTCTGATTTCCACGCCTTTAAAATCCAGCAAATACAGCGCTTCCTGATTCTCTTCTTTGTCCAGCAGCATGACCTGTGTCTGTGGGGCGTGGGGTTCTGTTTTTTTCACTACCGGTTCCATCACCACTGTTATGTAATCTTCTTTTTGAAATACCAGATAGTAATCAGCCTGTTCATCCTCCATCTCCCAGGAATATCTGCCTTTTTCATCCGTTTCCATCTTCACAAACGGCTTTTTGTCCCCTTTCAAACCGACGCCAACCCATGCCTCTTCTACCGGATCCCCATCTTCATCCACCACGCTTCCCTGAATCAGCCAGGTATCCATATCCGGTTTACCATCAAAATTCTCCACCAGAGGAGTTTTCTTCAGACGGTATTCTTCCCCTGAAAAATCCAGATTTCCGGCTATCATTATCCCGGCAGCCACTCCTGCTGCCAAAACAACAGCCGCCGTCAAACCAAATATCACTTTCTTCGCGCTCATACTCTTACCCCTTTTTCATATAATCCTTTCATGCCAAATCATTTTTTATCCGTTTTTTTGCACAACAAAACCGGGGCATTAAAAATGTTTCTTCTGAACACATTTCCAACACCCCGATCATCTCTTCAATCAACAGATTTTTAATTTAAATTTCTGCACTTCTTTTTCCGAATCAATCTTCTCAATCATGGCGCCAAGTCCCTGGAGTTTTCTCTCAAAATGCTCATACCCGCGCTGGATATAGCCGATCTGGTCCACAACCGTATAGCCGTCCGCCGCCAGCCCTGCAATCACAAGAGCCGCGCCTGCCCTGAGATCCGGCGCGTCTACCTGAGCTCCGGTGAATCCATTCACCCCGGTAATAACCGCCACATTGCCTTCCACTTTGACATTGCCGCCCATTCTGGCCAGTTCATCCACATATTTAAAGCGGTTTTCAAAAATGCTCTCGGTTACAATGCTTGTCCCGGTTGCCAGCGCCAATGTAACCGTAATCTGAGGCTGCATATCCGTAGGAAATCCCGGATACGGCAGGGTCTTAATATTAGTAGGTTTCTGTTTTGGTTTTCCCACCACACGGACTGCATCGTCAAATTCCACAACTTCACAGCCCATCTCCATCAGCTTTGCGGAAATCGCCTCCAAATGCTTGGGAATTACGTTCCTTACCATAACATCTCCCCGGGTCACAGCGGCGGCGCACATAAATGTACCGGCTTCGATCTGATCCGGAATGATGGAATACTCGGTTCCATGGAGCCTTCTCACGCCTTTAATACGGATGATATCCGTTCCGGCTCCCTTAATGCTCGCTCCCATGCTGTTCAGGAAATTGGCCACATCAACAATGTGCGGCTCTTTAGCGGCATTTTCGATAATCGTCTGTCCTTCAGCCAAAGTGGCTGCCATCATGATATTAATTGTAGCCCCCACGGACACCACATCCAGATAGATATGGCTTCCCACCAGGTCAATGGCATGGGCTACCACAGCGCCCCGCTCTATGGATACGTCCGCCCCTAATGCACGGAATCCTTTGAGGTGCTGGTCAATGGGCCTGCTGCCGATATCACATCCTCCCGGAAGAGGAACTTCAGCGCTTTTATATTTTCCAAGAAGCGCGCCTATAAAATAATAAGACGCTCTGATCTTCCTTATATAATCATCATCCACAGATACTTCTTTTATATCCCCGGCATTGATTCTCACCGTATGGCGGTCGATCCGCTCCACAACGGCTCCGATCTCCATAATCGCTTCCAAAAGTACATTTATATCTCTGACATCGGGCAAATTATCGATCACTACGTCTTCATCTGTCATTATAGCAGCAGCTAATATCCCCAGAGCAGCATTCTTAGCTCCGCTGATATTCACTTCCCCTACCAGCGGGTTACCGCCCTTCATAATATACTGTTCCATCTTACACCTCTATATACATTTGCTCTATTCAATTATTTTCTTACATTTTTTTTACAACTATACCTTTGCTAATTATAACACATGAACAGGATTTGTAAAGCTTTCCTGGGCTTTCCCCTGCTGAAAGCCCGCAAATAAAGACCTGTATTTTCTTCAGCAAATATTAAGAAATACCACATTTTACCATATTCGACACGGTTTTTGTAACTGCTATTTATGCAATTTAAGTCTGTCGGTTTAAATAGACTGAATATGGCTGTTTTTACAGCCCGGTATTAAATTTTTCTGAGTTTTATATTATAAGACTTTATGAAATTTGTGCTTCCCAAAGAGTTATGATGAGCAATATAACTAAGACTGAGGGCACTCCTGTTTTTTTCGTTAAAAATATATCTATTATCTCAAAATATTTCAGCAATATTTATACTTACACCGCCCATTCCCCGGCTTCGGAAAATAAAACTGTCACGTGTTTCTATCCCTCATAAAACAAAAACACCGCCGCCATCAGCGCATCGCGCTTCAGGCAGGCGGGTTATCCACATTTCACTTAATCTTTCTAACTCTTATCAACAGAAAGTCCACAGATAAAGTCGTTATTCATATTCTCGAAATAAACGTTTCCATCCCCCAATCCCATCTTGTAAGTTTCTTCCGTCACCGGATCGTAAACAGAAACATTATACTGGTCATAGCCGTACAGAAGCAGATAACTTCCATCTTCACGGTATGCCGCCACCGGGCATCCCTTGTCAATGAAATACAGCATCTGGCTCAGAGTACATCCTCTGGCATCCAATATCAGAACGTCTTCAAATGCCTGGCTGGATGTGATTTCCCCCAGTCGGCTGGTCAGCTTATAGGCGGCAGTTTTGGGATCGCGAATGGTTTTAGCAGGATTCCGATTGATCCGGTCCCAAAGGATCTGATGATTGCTGTCGGTTACAAATCCCATTTTTTCATAAGAGAGCTGCACCGCCTCTGCAAAATCATCCGTCACCCTCAGAAGCTGACCTGCTCCATATGCGTAAAAAGTTAATTTTCCGGACGGATTGCTCTGCTGTATCACCAAATTTTCTGAGGTTTCCCCTGAAATCTGTTTCGGAGTACTCACTTTTACGCTTTTGGAATTCTTAATTTCACCGGTAAGCTGGACAAAATACAACTGGCGGCGTTCGGGGGAAGCATACCAGCCAATTCCATCCATACTCTGGTCTTTTACCTCTTCATTACATACAATGGTATCCTTATCCGACTTAACATAACCTCCGTCACCGCTCTTTGTCAGGCGGTCCATATGAATCCTGCCGTCTTCCACAACGACAGAAGCCAGATAACGGCCTGATTTTTCATAACGGGTCAGTATTTCCATCTTATCGTCAATGATCTCCAGCGCATACATAGGCAGTGTCTCGATCCGGCCATGGACGGTCCAAAGATCCTCCTTTTTAGCCAAACCGTAAATAAAATCATTGTTGACAAAACCAAGAGCCCTCATGACCGCTCCCTCAGAATTGGTAATTTCCACTTTCTGCCCGGTCTGAAGATCCATGAGATGAATCAATTCTGACTGATACAGATCCGAACCGTCCTGCCATGCCACCCTTTTTCCATCCTGGCTGACTGCAAAACCATCCTCATCCAGAGAATCGGCTACCACAATATACTCCTTGCTGTTTAAATCGATTCCATAAATCGCATGGTTCAGATAAAAATACAGCATCTCCGTCCCACCCAGACAGGCTAGCCGGCTGATATCCGAAGACAAGCTTTCAAAACTGGCTGTCGCGGGCAGGAAAAAGCTTTCATTGATGGTATTTCCCTCGTATTTATACCGGTACATGCTGATTCCCATCATGCCTTCGTGCTTTCCACGGTTCATGTACCCATACACAAGGAAATCCACGTCTCCATTGTCCGAAACTGAAATGATCCTGACGTCATGCTGGTCATACTGGCTTCTGGGGCTGTCGTCATTGCCGCTCCGGAATGAGAAAATCCTTACAGCCTCTTTCTTTTCCTGATTATAGCTCCACAGATCCCGATTCACCCTGAACGCCAGAATATTGCCGCTACCGCTCTTCCGCACCGTGATATTCTCATCATTTCCAATGCCCAGCAGAATTCTCTTTCCGGAAAATAAATACTTGTCCCCGTCAAAAATCTGATCGGTCTTCCGCTGGAAATCCATCAGGTAAATCCTCTGGGGGCTCCATTTCATCGTGAAATTGTCACAGACCTCATAATATTCCTTAACACCGTCTTCATTTACCCGGGAAGCGGTATAATCCGCCTGGACATTCCCCATGATTCCGTCAACTTCTTTCAGGGTGAGCTGTATGCTTCCCTCAAGCTGCATGTCCAGGCCCGCCCAAGTGATCTGGTTATAGCTGGATCTGATGGTCACATGCCCCAATGAGGAATCGTCCTCCGTATTGCTGCTCTCCAGATAAGTGGTGAGCGTCCGGGCCTCTTCATAATCAAATGTCCTGGTGGAAAAATCTCTGGCGAAATCCACCATCTGCCCGATATTTTCATTGTCTGTCCACATAATTCTGGTGTAATAGTTGATAACTCCATGCTGTTCCGTTTCCACAAACAGGTGGAGCAGATACTGCTTGTCCTTGGTAAGAAGGTTCTGGACCGGCAGAACCACATTGGTGCTGCCCGAACTTTCCTCCCAATTTTCCACCTCAGTCCGCTCCACAAGCCTCTGCAGATCCAAACTGCGTATTTCGTAACGGACAGCCAGGACGCTTTCTCCGTAATCGGCAATCCGCAGACGCAGGTTTCTGTCCGGCGGCAGGATTGTCAAAGCATCATCACCGGCAACCCGGTCCATTTCCTGAAGATATCCGTGAAGAATATTCATCTCACTGTTATACATATCGGTATATACCACTGGAAGAGTTGCCTCTTCCATGGAAGTATATACCGTATCGGACTTCTCAGATGTATTCTTTTCAAACGCAAAAAATATGACCAGCGCGGCAATAAAAACACCGCACAAAATCCCTGCTTTTTTTATGATTTTTCCCATGTAATACAACACCCTTTGCCATTCTTATTTTTCTATTGTATATGCTATCCATAAAAACCTCAACTTAATCTTTTATGAATTTTAGCATCTTCCGCTCTGGCACCGGCGGCGGTATATTTCATTCAAAAGCATGGTCCGGATCATGTCGTTCAGCCAGTTATTGCCCGGCCTTGAGGGCTGAGGTCTGGGCGGCTGGGGTCTGGGCGGCCATGGCTGTGGGGGGCTTGGGGGCTGCGGCGGTCTCGGCGGCTGCGGTGGCCATGGCTGCGGGGGCCTTGGGGGCTGCGGCGGTCTCGGCGGCTGCGGCGGCCATGGCTGCGGAGGCCTTGGGGGCTGCGGTGGTCTCGGCGGCTGCGGCGGCCATGGCTGCGGAGGCCTTGGGGGTTGCGGCGGTCTCGGCGGCTGCGGCGGCCATGGCTGCGGGGGCCTTGGGGGCTGCGGGGGTCTTGGCGGCTGCGGCGGCCTTGGGGGCTGCGGCGGCCTAGGCGGCTGGGGTCTCGGCGGCTGCGGCGGCCTTGGGGGCTGTGGGGGCTGCGGCGGTCCCCATGGAGGGAGCTGCTGCATTTTCGTGGTTTCGTATGTCTCCACTTCCTCTACATCAATTGCCTCCAATGGTTCCTCCGTCGGTTCATTCAGCAGTTCCGGCCTCTCCTGATAAACTCTTGCGCAGATATCACCGCACAGTTGTTCAATCATCAACTGATCAGGATATTCATCATACATGGGGCTGAATTTATATTCCATTTTATCACAAGCCTCGTCCACATAGGACTGCAGGGTTCTCGCCCTCATGGGATACAAGCTTCTGAAATATTCCAGCTCTCCATTGGCATAATTATTCTGCATTATGTTCTCCTCTGCATTCTTTTATATCATATCATATGCAGTATCTGCCTGACTGTTACAATCCCAGGGCCGTTGAACCCCCTTTTTCCATCGCTTTTCACTTTGCCGCTTTATAGCGTTTATGCTTTATAGCATGTGTTTGCAAAAATATGAAAAAATGTCTATATTAATTATAAAAGAGAGACAAAGCCTGCAGACCATCCCAGGCTTATTAATTAATTGAAGGAGGCCTCCTATGAAACTTATTGCATTTGAAGTCCGTGACGACGAAATGGGCACATTTAAACAGTTGGAAAAAGAGCATGATTTAGAAATAACGTATTACCCCTTTCCTGTCAGCACAGAAAACATTGATCTGGCAGATGGTTTTGAATACATGACCACTTTGGGCATGAGCCATTTAGATTCCGAACTTCTGGATCTGCTTTACCAAAAGGGAATCCGTTTTCTAAATACCCGCACCATCGGCTACAACCACATTGATATCAAACACGCCAATGAACTGGGTATGGTCATAAGCAACACTTACTATGGCCCATACGGCGTTGCCGACTATACAATCATGCTGATCCTCATGTCCCTGCGCCACTATAAGCAGGCACTTTTCCGTGGAAATGTCAACGATTATTCACTGACCGGCCTCCAGGGCATGGAAATGCGCAACTTAACAGTGGGCGTTATAGGTACCGGTAAAATCGGCGCTGCCGTTATCGAAAACCTTCAAGGCTTCCGTTGTAAAGTGCTGGCCTATGACGTATACGAGAATCCGTCAGTGCAGGGCCTGGCCGAGTACGTATCACTGGAAGAATTATATAACAGATGCGATATCATCACCCTTCACACTCCTCTCCTTGAGTCCACCTATCATATGATAAATAAAGACACCATCAAACAGATGAAAGACGGCGTAATCATCATCAACTGCGCCCGCGGCCCTCTCATCTGCCTGGAAGATTTAATCAATGCGGTGGAAAGCAAAAAGGTTGGAGCCGTAGGGCTTGACGTTGTAGAAAATGAAGAGGGGATTTATCACAGAGATTTAAGAAGCGATATTATCCGAAACAGAGACATGGCCTATTTAAGGCAGTTCCCCAATGTTACGATGACACAGCATATGGCCTTCTATACCAAAGAGGCTGTGGAAAGCATGGTGGTCTATTCCATTAAGAATTTAATGCAGTGCGCAAAGACGGGGACTTGCGATATGGCGTTAAAATAAATTGGGATTTAATTAGTAAAAGTTACGCAGAGAAGCGGGGAGACCGGATGGCGGGAAACCAGGCCGGGGACCGGGGCAGGGGAAACAAATATAATGTACCCATAAGTGTGGACACTTTGAAGAGTGGGGGCCCCGTCTTTTTAGACAGATCGTCTCCTCTGCTCCC
>NZ_WQPN01000183.1 GCF_018785315.1 Clostridium sp. MCC353
CATGGATGGTGCTTCCAGGCCATCCATGGGATAGGAATCAGCAGGAAGTTCAACAAAAGCCGGGGCGGGGCTTTCTGTGCGCTCTAGGTCCTTTACTTTTTTCTCCCAGTATTTATAGGTATCATATTTCAAACCGTTGAGTTCGCACCAGTTCCGTATAGAGAGGCCGCTTTGAATCCGCTGGTTGAAAATATCTTTCCATTCGTCAATGCTGTAATGTACATTCACGTTTGATATCCTCCTTCAATCTTTTGAAAAGAGTATAGCAGATGGTTATCAGTTGTACACTACGGTCTGTTTTGTATCGCTTAC
>NZ_WQPN01000184.1 GCF_018785315.1 Clostridium sp. MCC353
CCGGACTTGTTTTTCTTCCAGACAATGCCGCAATACTTGGCAAGTGCATCATTGTTCTTAAAACACTTAATGGTGCCAATTTCAGCCAGGATGCCGCTGGCATAAACCTTACCGATTCCGGGAACAGAGTTTAGGATCTGATACTCGACAGGGTTCAGTCCTTTCACTGTTTTCAAAATAGCATCATCAATGGCTTTGAGTTCTTTTTCAAAGGCACTGATGCAGTTGAAGGAACACCCGATCGAGACCGTCAGGGGTTCATAAAGACACTTGTCCAGCCGGTAAGAAGCATTTGC
>NZ_WQPN01000185.1 GCF_018785315.1 Clostridium sp. MCC353
CGGTTTCCAGACGGCTTTCATCGCCAACGGATTCCGCTCCGCCCGGCGTCAAGCCTCCAAGCAGCCCTCCGCCCCCGTCCCTCCTCATTCCCAGGATTCATGGCTGTGTATTGGTCTGATGAAGGATAAATAAAGATTTGGGGAAGGGAAGTAGAAAAGGCAGAGAAGCGATTGATTGAGACGTTGTTTAGTATTTAGTGCAAATTATGTCATAGAGGTTTAAAGTAATTGATGTGGTGATTAACAGTAAAAGGTCAAGGCATTTTCGGAAATGCCTTGAGGGTTAATGTAAAAAACTTGATATTAAAAAACACCTGCTGAAAGCTAAATGGCATTTAATTCCCCAGCTTCGGAGAACACCAGCAGGAAAGCGGGACGAGGGGACGGACTGGATGTTTGGATGCGGGCGGGCCAAGGGGAATCCTCCGGAGATGAAAGCCATCTGGAAACCGTTAGTGAAACTTAGG
This sequence comes from Clostridium sp. MCC353, assembly GCF_018785315.1. Classification (GTDB taxonomy): domain Bacteria; phylum Bacillota; class Clostridia; order Lachnospirales; family Lachnospiraceae; genus CHH4-2. The sequence continues at coordinate 468 of NZ_WQPN01000185.1, forward strand.
CTCCAGGGATAGAAAAAGACGGGCAGAAACTGAAAACCAAATC
>NZ_WQPN01000186.1 GCF_018785315.1 Clostridium sp. MCC353
GTTTCCAGGCGCACGATAAACCCGTTCACTTCTTCCCTGGTGCTGTAAGGCAGGCATAACAGCGCCTCATCAATCACCTGGTGCTTTAAAAACTCCCTCAGGCTTTCCCGGCTCAATACAATCCGTTCGCCCCGGATTCCCTGCTCGATCTGGTGGATCCGGATTTCTTCCCGGTTCCCTTGTTTTCCCACCTCCACTACTGCAATCACTTCGTATTCAATCAGGGAGGAATGGACGAACTTGTCGATGGCTGCAATCAGGTTCTCCCGGTTGGCACAGATCAGCAGTTTCTTCCGGTTCCCGGATTTTTT
>NZ_WQPN01000041.1 GCF_018785315.1 Clostridium sp. MCC353
CTGCCCGTCTTTTTCCATCCCTGGAGCCTAAGTTTCACTAACGGTTTCCAGATGGCTTTCATCCCCGACGGATTCCGCTCTCCAGGGCCGCCTCCAAACATCCAATCCCGCCTCCGCTCCCTCGTCCCGCTTTCCTGCTGGTGTTCTCTGGCTAAAGGTATTAAAAGCAAATTTTACATAAAGAGTGAAGGTATTTTCGAAAATGGCTTAGCCTTTTAATGTAAAACCCCACACCATTTAACATCAACCCTGAAGGCATTTTCGAAAATGCCTTGGCCTTTTACTGTTAATCCCCACCTCAATCAA
>NZ_WQPN01000004.1 GCF_018785315.1 Clostridium sp. MCC353
TTTTGGTTACAAAAATGGGCTGTTATTTACAACACGGGACTTTTGTAGTACAAACGGGATTCTCGGGCTACAACTCAGCAGGAGTTTTGAAGAAATTATTAAGATTTATTATATAACAATATTAATTTATCGAAAAACGATAAATTAATATTGAAAATAGATAAATTTCGTGTTATATTTCGTATATGAGATTGATAGATGAATGAGGAGGTTTTTATGGATAACAGGCTTGTGAAATTTACAAAATATTTATTGGATGTGATGTTTTATGTTGGGATTGGGTTGACGGTTTTGATTCCTGGGTTATTTCGTGTTTTTGGAAGATTTATTATTGCATTTCGGAAATATTATTTTTTGCAGTGTGGTATTTATATGATATCAGGGATTTTTTGCCTGATGATTGTGTATGAGCTTAGAAAAATGTTCATAACTGTTTTAGCAGAAGACGCTTTTGTGGATGAAAATGCAAAGTCTTTGAAGAAAATGGGGAAGTGCAGTTTCTTTATTTCAGCGCTGTCGATTGTCCGCCTGCCATTATCTCCTACTCCGGCCACTGTGGTGATCATGATTGTATTCGCAATTGCAGGACTTTTCAGTATTGTATTGTGCCAGGTTTTTGAAAAGGCAATACAGTATAAACTGGAAAACGACTTGACTATTTAGGAGGAATGAGATGGCGATAATTATAAATTTAGATGTGATGATGGCCAAGCGAAAAAAAGGATTGACGGAGCTGGCTGGTGAAGTTGATATTACAATGGCTAATCTTTCAATATTAAAGAATAACAAGGCGAAGGCTATAAGATTTACAACACTTGAGGCTATTTGTAAGGCTCTGGATTGTCAGCCGGGGGATATTTTGCAGTATGTTGATAATGAAGATAAGGATGGAGAGATGGGGGGTAAAAATGGGAGATAAGGCATTTGATGAAAGTTCTTTGAAAGAAATAAATTATGAGAATAAAAGTTTAAATGATATGAGTATAAAAGATTCAAATCTAAACAATAAGAATACAAGCAATATAAATTTAAAGGAAATAAATCAAGAAACTTACAATCAAGAAACTTGCAATCAAGAGACTTTAAATCAAGAGACTTACAATCAAGAGACTTGCAATCAAGAGAATTATAATCAGAAGACATACAATCAGAAGACATACAATCAGGAGACATACAATCAGGAGACATATAATCCAGAGACATACAATCAGAAGACATACAATCAGGAGACATATAATCCAGAGACGTACAATCAGGAGACATACAACCAGGGGACTTACAATCCAGAGATATACAATCAGAAGACATACAATCAGGAGACATACAACCAGGGGACTTACAATCCAGAGATATACAATCAGAAGACATACAATCAGAAAACTTACAATTCAGAGATTAAAAATCCAGAGGCTACAGGTTTAAATAATATGAATATACAGGATGAGAAATTAACAGGCCAGATTCCATCTAATCAAAATAAATACATCGAACAGGATTCACATCTCAGTAAAAACTTAGAGCCATGGGAAATTGGGCCGGGTGAGGATGAAGAATTTATGGATGAAAGGGAGAAAAGAAGGAGATCACGGCTGGCGGCGGTCAGAGGGGATTTCGAGTTTTATGGATTCTTCAGTATTTTGTTTGGATTGGTGTATACGCTGTTTTTGTATGATAATCCATATGGGATTACTTATCCGCTGTTTGTTGTAGCGCTTTATGTGTTTGCTGTATTTGTGATGAAGCATAAAAGGGTTGAGATAAAAAGGGGATCGCGGTTTTTGATTGGAGCAGGGGTGTTGATTTCGGCGTCCAGTTTTTTTACGGGAAGCGGTATTATTTTTACATTTAACCGGTGGGCAATTATCATGTTGTCTGTGGTATTTGTGCTTCATCAGATTTATGATGATTCTAAGTGGAATATTGGAAAGTATATGGGGGCGATTATTACTTATCTGCTCAGTTCCTGCTGTTGTATTGGTTATGCCTTCTCTCATCTGTTCTATTATTTTAAAAATGTTAAGAGCAGGCGGATGAAGACGTTGGGAATGGTTCTTCTGGGTGTTATGGTTGGGGTGCCGATGGTGATCATATTGGCATATTTGTTATCGGATGCTGATATGGTATTTAAGAATATGTTTCAGCAGTTTTTGGAGAATTATTTGAATCCTTGGTCTGTGTGTAAAATTATATTCAAGATGGCTGTGGGAACGATTGGAATTTACAGTCTGATCTGTGGGGCGGCTATTAGAAATATGAATGAGGAAGTGAAGGACAGAAGGAATGCACAGCCGGTTGCGGCCATTAGCTGTATGTCTATCATTGCAGCTATGTATTTGGTTTTCTGTGGGGTACAGATTATTTATCTCTTTTTGGGCAGGGGAACGCTGCCGGAGGGGGTTACTTATTCGGCTTATGCGCGCGAGGGATTTTTCCAACTGCTGACGGTTGCAGTCATTAACCTTGTTATGGTTCTGTGCTGTATTAAATATTTTAAGCGGAGCAGAATCTTAAATGGTATATTGCTGGTAATCTGTCTGTGCACGTATATTATGATTGGGTCGGCTGTTTACAGAATGCTTCTTTATGTGGGACAGTATCAGCTTACATTTTTACGGATATTTGTGCTGTGGTTTTTGGCCATGCTCAGTGTTTTGATGATAGGTGTTACGGTGATTATTTATCGCAATGAATTTCCGTTGTTTAAACATTGTCTGGTTACGATTACTGTTTTTTATCTGGCATTCGCCTGGATGAGGCCGGATTATGTGATTGCGACCTATAATGTGGCTCATATGACGGAGGAGAACCGGTATGAGACGGTTCGGTATCTGACAGGAAATCTTTCGGCGGATGCGGCTCCGGTGATTGCTGAGATTGAAGGAATTGATGAATTGAAGAAGGAATATTTTGGAAGGATTCACTGGCAGGGACGGAGAATGTATTTCAAGGCTTATAATTTATCTTATGCCAAAGCTTTAAAATATTGAAACAATTCAAACAGCTTTTCTTCTTGAACCAAAAAGACGGTCAAGAAGTATTGGATAAACTGTTGCAAAATATTAATTTTGACGGCCCCTTTTCTATATGGTACAATGACAAAAAGAAGATGGAGAGGCCGTGATGAAATGAAAGATAAGTGTTTAATCAACAGGCTGAAAGAATACAGCAGATCGGATTTTTATCCGTTCCATATGCCTGGTCATAAAAGACAGATAGAGAACGGGGTGGGAGCAGATTTTCCTAACCCTTTTTCTATTGATATAACGGAAATAGACGGGTTTGATAACCTTCACCATGCGGTAGACGTTTTGCGGGAATCTATGGAGTGGGCGGCGTCCGTGTACGGGGCGGATAAAACTTTTTATTTGGTAAATGGAAGCAGCTGCGGGATATTGAGCGCTATTGGCGGAACTGTTACGGCGGGCGGTAAGATATTGGTCAGCAGAAATTGTCATAAGTCGGTATATAATGGTATTTTTCTTAATCATTTGGAAAGCGAGTATATTTATCCACAATTTATTGACAATTTCGGGATAAGTGGTGGATTGTCTGCAAATGATGTGGATAACTTACTGGCCAGGCATTCGGATATTCAGGCGGTGTTGGTGGTTTCTCCTACTTATGAGGGAATTGTGTCGGATATTGGAGGGATTGCGGAAGCGGCTCATAGACATAATGTGCCTTTGATTGTGGATGAGGCCCATGGGGCTCATTTCGCATTTGGCGAAGGGCTTCCGGTATCTGCTTTGGAATTGGGAGCGGATGTGGTGATACAGAGTGTGCATAAAACTTTGCCGTCTATGACCCAGACTGCGCTTCTTCATATAAAAGAGGGATTGGTTGATGCGGAAAAAATTGAACAGTATCTTCATATCTATCAGAGCAGCAGCCCGTCTTATGTTTTGATGGCCTCCATTGAGCGGTGTATTGACTGGATGGATGGGGACGGACGGAAGCGGATGGGAGAATATCTTACGGTCTTGGAGGAAGCCAGGAAAAGGCTGGGGGATATGAAGCATTTGAAGATTTTGGACAGGGATCAGATCGGTTATGGGGGGATTTATGATTTGGATATTACCAAGATTGTGATATCCACGAAGGGGACCTCTATTGACGGCGCAGGGCTGGATGATATTTTGAGGAAGGAATATCATCTGGAGATGGAGATGTGCGGGCCGGAATCTGTGGTAGCGCTGACCTCCCTTATGGATACGGAGGAAGGGCTCAAGCGGCTGGTACAGGCCTTGACTGAAGTGGACGCGGGACTTACGGACAGGGAAACGGAAAATCAGGTGATGAAACCGGTTTATCCTAAAATTAAGTTTAAGATCGCTGATGCGCTTGCAGCACCGGGGGAGCCGATGGAATGGCGGGATGCGGTGGGACGGGTTTCTGCGGAGTATGTTTATATCTATCCGCCGGGAATACCGATCATCGCGCCTGGAGAAGTGCTGCAGGAGGATTTGATCGAAAAAATAATAGATTATAAAAAGAGGGGGCTGTTTGTTCAGGGATTGAAGGATGAATCTTTGAAAATGGTGCGGGTTGTCCCTGCTAATGTGATGCGGAGAATGATATGGGAAAAATATTTTATGTAATGGGAAAAAGTGCTTCTGGAAAGGACACGGTTTATAAGTTATTATTAGAGAGGATGCCGGAATTGAAAACCGTTGTGCTTTATACTACCAGACCGATCCGGGATGGGGAGAGGGAAGGGGTTGAGTATCATTTTTCCGATGAGAATGCGCTGATTGAGGCCAGGGAAAATGGACATTTGATTGAAGCGCGGACGTATGATACGGTATTTGGACCATGGAGTTATTTTACGGTGGATGACGGGCAGTTTGATCTGGTACATCACGATTATCTGATGATCGGGACGCTGGAATCTTTTGAGAAGATGCAGGAATATTTTGGGAAGGATATTATGGTGCCTCTCTATATCTGTGTGGAGGACGGAGTCCGGCTGGAAAGGGCTCTGAGCCGGGAAAGGATGCAGAAGGAACCCAAGTATGCGGAACTCTGCAGGAGGTATCTGGCGGATGAGAAGGATTTTTGTGAGGAAAATTTAGTGCGCTGCGGCATTACGCGCAGATATGAAAATGTGGATCTGGAGGGCTGTCTGAAAGAAATTATTGGAGATATGAAAAGATCTATGATATAATAGCAAGGATACATGAATAGACAGTGATAAGTGAGGGAACTGGTATGCCTGGGTTTGGTGATATTTTAGGCCATGACATGATAAAGGAACATTTTAAGAAGGCAATTGAGGCACATAAGGTGTCACATGCTTATATTTTAACCGGAGAGGCGGGAATGGGGCGGAAATCTCTGGCCAATGCATTTGCGATGACGCTGCTCTGTGAAAAGGGGAAGATTGAGCCTTGTATGGAATGCCATGCATGTAAACAGGTTATGACTGGGAATCACCCTGATCTGGTCTATGTAACTCATGAAAAACCCAACAGCATAGGTGTTGATGATATCAGGGAGCAGATTAATGATACCATCATGATACGCCCTTACAGCAGTTATTATAAAATATATATTGTGGACAATGCAGAGAAGATGACCGTGCAGGCGCAGAATGCGTTGCTGAAGACCATGGAGGAACCTCCGTCTTATGCTGTTATTTTGCTGCTGACCACCAATCAGGAATCATTTCTTCCTACGATTTTGTCCAGGTGTGTGCAGTTGAAGCTGAAGCCGCTGCAGGATTATGTGGTGAAGCAGTATTTGATGGAAAGCGTGGGAATTCCGGAAGCGGAGGCGGATGTTTATGCGGCCTTTGCCAGGGGGAATCTGGGGAAAGCCATTCATTTGGCGGAATCGGAGGATTTCCGGGTGATGTATGACAATGTTCTTTACTTGTTGAAGAACATTAAAAAAATGGATATATCGGAACTTCTGGACTATATAAAAAGGCTGAAGGAGGACAACCAGGATATCTATGAATGCCTGGACCTGATGCAGCTTTGGTACAGGGATGTTTTGATGTTTAAAACGACGAAGGATATCAATTTACTGATATTTAAGAATGAATATGGAACAATTAATGAGATGAGCCAGAAAAGCAGCTATGAAGGCATGGACAGGATCATTAAGGCGGTGGATAAGGCCAGGATTCGTCTGGATGCCAATGTGAACATGGAACTTGCCATGGAGCTGATGCTTTTAACTATGAAGGAGAATTAGTTTATGATAACAGTAATCGGTGTGCGGTTCAGGAATGCGGGGAAGATTTATTATTTCGATCCTGCAGGAAAGGACATTCATGCGGGGGATCACGTGATTGTGGAAACAGCCCGCGGGATTGAATTTGGTTATGTGGTGCTTGGCTGCAGAGAGGTGGAGGATTCTAAAGTAGTCCAGCCTTTAAAAGCAGTGATCCGTATGGCGACCGCGGCGGACGAAGAGACTGCCAGAAGGAATAAGGAAAAGGAAAAAGATGCGTTCAGGATTTGTTTGGAGAAGATCAGGAAACATGACCTTCAGATGAAGCTGATTGACGCGGAATATACATTTGACAACAATAAGGTTCTGTTTTATTTTACCGCTGACGGGAGAATTGATTTCAGGGAACTGGTTAAGGATCTGGCGGCTGTATTTAAGACCAGAATTGAACTTCGCCAGGTGGGCGTCAGGGATGAAACGAAGATTATGGGTGGAATCGGCATCTGCGGCCGTCCGCTGTGCTGTAATTCCTACCTTTCTGAATTCGTTCCGGTTTCCATTAAGATGGCGAAGGAACAGAATCTGTCTTTGAATCCTACTAAGATTTCAGGCGTCTGCGGCCGTTTGATGTGCTGTCTCAAGAATGAGGAAGAGACTTATGAGGAGCTGAACAGCCGCCTTCCTAACATCGGCGATTATGTGACCACTGATGACGGGTTAAAGGGTGAAGTGCAGAGCGTGAGCGTGCTCAGGCAGTTGGTGAAGGTGATTGTTACCGTGGAAAAGGATGAGAAAGAGATCCGTGAGTACAAGGTGGAGCAGTTGAAATTCCGGCCCAGAAGGAAGAAAGAAAGGCTGGATGTCAGCGATAAGGAACTGAAAGCGTTGGAAGCGCTTGAGAAAAAGGAAGGAAAATCCAAGTTAGATGACAATTAATCTGAAAGACAATGAACGTTTTGATGACCTTCAGAGAAATGGATATAAGATTATACAGAAAAAGGACGGGTTCTGTTTTGGCATGGATGCGGTTCTGCTTTCGGGATTCGCTGTGGTGAAGGAGGGGGAACGGGTTCTGGACCTGGGAACAGGGACTGGGATCATTCCTATTCTTTTAGAGGCTAAGACAAAAGCCAGCCACCTCACAGGACTTGAGATCCAGGAAGAGGTGGCGGATATGGCGGCCCGGAGCGTGTTGTATAATCATTTGGAAGATAAGATTTCCATTGTACAGGGAGATATAAAAGAAGCCGGCCAGTTGTTTGGATTGGCTTCTTTTGATGTGGTTACATCTAATCCGCCCTATATGAACGACGCCCATGGGCTTAAAAATCCGGATTTGCCTAAGGCGGTTTCCAGACATGAAGTGCTATGCACCCTGGATGATGTGGTGCGGGAGGCGGCAAGGGTGCTGAAGCCGGGGGGCAGGTTCTATATGGTTCACAGGCCCCACCGGCTGATTGAGATTGTGACGGCTTTGACAAAGTATAAGCTGGAGCCTAAGAGAATGAAGCTGGTTCATCCGTTTGTGGATAAGGAAGCCAATATGGTGCTGATCGAGGCGGTGAGGGGCGGAAGGTCCATGATTAAGGTGGAGGCGCCGATGATTGTATACAAGGAGCCGGGAGTTTATACGGATGAGATTTATAGTATTTATGGTTACTGAGTTAGTGGATTATTAAGATGCTGCATGATTGAAATTACTGAGAAGATGAGTTATTGGGCAATTGTAGTTTGATCAGCTGTAAATGTTGGAATAAATGCCGTTTCAGGCGGCGGAATAAGGGGAAATGATGGCGGGAAAATTATATTTGTGTGCGACACCGATTGGGAATCTGGATGATATTACGTTCCGGGTGCTGAACACGCTGAAGGAAGTGGATCTGATTGCTGCGGAGGATACGAGGCACAGCATTAAGCTGTTGAATCATTTTGATATAAAAACGCCCATGACCAGTTATCACGAGTTCAATAAATTTGATAAGGCCGGATACCTGGTGGAGCAGATGCAGCAGGGAGTGAACATTGCCCTGATTACCGATGCGGGCACTCCGGGCATTTCCGATCCGGGGGAAGAGCTGGTGAAGCAGTGTTATGAAGCGGGAATTGAGGTGACTTCCCTGCCTGGCCCTGCAGCCTGTATTACGGCGCTGACGCTGTCGGGAATGGCTACCAGGAGATTTTGCTTCGAAGCATTTCTGCCTTCGGATAAGAAGGAAAAGCAGTGGATTCTGGAGGAACTGAAGGGGGAAACCAGGACGATTATCATATATGAGGCCCCCCACCGTCTGGTTAAGACGTTAGAGGAGCTGAGAGAGGTGCTGGGGAACCGGAAGATCACAATCTGCCGGGAACTTACCAAGAAATATGAGGAGGCGTTCAGGACCACGTTGGAGGAGGCTGTGAGCCATTATCAGGCCAATGATCCAAAGGGGGAGTGCGTGATTGTAATCCAGGGAAAGAGTATTGACGACATCAAAGAGGAACAGAAGAGGTCCTGGGAGGAGATGTCCATAGAAGAACATATGAGATATTATGAGGATCAGGGGATGGAACGGAAAGAGGCCATGAAACAGGTGGCAAAAGACCGGGGAATCAGTAAAAGGGATGTGTATCAGCAGTTATTGCAGTAAAATGCAGGATAACCCATTAATGAGATGGTACACAGTTTCTTACCGGAAAACCCGGAAGGTCTGCAGCGCAGACCGGAGGGATTCCGCCTTCTGTCGTTTGAATGCATGGTTTCGGCCAGAACTGCTCTGAGACCGGAAGGGGGTTACTGTTCATGAGGACCCGGCCTGGCGGCCGTGCCGCTTTGCGAGGGCTGTGAATGGTAACGAAGGGGAGATGTTGTCGATAATTTCAGCTTGACAAAAGGGATTTCTTCCTATAATATTAGTTTGAATATCAAAACATTTGAAAATAAAAACATTCTCAATAGGAAAATGTCGAGTATAATATGCTGTTTAGACGGCAGAATGAGAGGATACTATGACAACACAAATAATAGGAACCGGATCTTATGTGCCGGAACGAATCGTTACCAATGATGATCTGGCAAAGATCGTGGATACCAGTGACGAATGGATCCAGAGCAGAACCGGCATCAGGGAAAGAAGAATTACACTGGGAGAGGGAACGGCAGCTCTTGCGGTGAAGGCAGCAGGGCGGGCGCTGGAAGATGCGGGGATCACAGCGGAAGAGATCGATATCATTATTGTGGCAACTTCATCTCCTGATAATTGTTTTCCGAGTGATGCATGTCAGGTTCAGGCGGCGATTGGCGCGGCTAATGCGGTGGCGTATGATATCAGCGCCGCATGTTCGGGATTTATTTTTGCGTTAAATACCATACATAGTTTTATACAGGCGGGTATTTATAAAACAGGATTGATTGTTGGAGCGGATACTCTCAGCAAGCTGGTGGACTGGAATGACAGAGGGACCTGTGTCTTATTCGGAGACGGAGCAGGGGCTGCTGTGGTTCAGGCATCGGATACCGGGGTGCTGCGCATGTCCATGGGATCAGACGGAACCAGAGGGCATGTGCTGGCTTGTAAAGCCAGGACTGTGGGAAATTTCCTCACAGAGGGAAATCCGGAACTGGGATTTATGACCATGGACGGACAGGAAGTTTTTAAATTTGCGGTTAAAAAGGTGCCGGAATGCATCCGTCAGGTTTTGAGCATGAGCGGTACGGATATAGAAGAGATCAAATATTTCATTCTGCATCAGGCAAATTACCGTATTTTTGAATCAATCGCTAAGAGGTTAAAGGTTCCGGTTGAACGGATGCCCATGAATATTGACCGGTACGGCAATACGTCGGGGGCTTCCATTCCGCTTATACTGGATGAACTGAATCAGGCTGGGAAATTGAACCGGGGAGATAAGATTGTATTTGCAGGTTTTGGCGGTGGCCTTACCTGGGGAGCAACCTTGATGGAGTGGTAGGATAGTTAAGCAAAACGGGTCAGCCGGGCTGCTTTCTATATATAAAATAAAAATTAATAAGGATAATTAAGGAGATTAAAACCATGTTGGAGAAAATGAAAGAAATTATTGCAGAACAGTTAAGCGTAGACGCAGAGAGCATTACAGAGGCTTCTTCTTTTAAAGAGGATTTAGGAGCTGATTCTTTGGATTTATTTGAACTTGTAATGGCGCTGGAAGACGAATACTCTGTAGAGATCCCGGCTGAAGATTTGCAGGAATTATTAACTGTTGGCCAGGTTATGGATTATCTGAAAGCTAAGGGCGTTGAGGCATAATTAAGATTTCGCAGGCACAAGAAGCAGGCAGGCTGTTGGCAGCAGAATGAGAGGTTACTATGAAAACAAGAATAACAGAACTTTTAGGAATTGAACATCCGATTATCCAGGGAGGTATGGCCTGGGTTGCAGAACACAACCTGGCAGCGGCCGTTTCCAACGCAGGTGGTCTGGGTTTGATTGGCGGAGCCAATGCTCCTGCGGAAGTGGTACGTGATGAAATTCGTAAAGCAAAAGAACTGACAGACAAACCATTTGGCGTAAATATCATGCTTTTAAGCCCTCATGCGGATGAGGTGGCTAAGGTAGTTGTTGAAGAGGGAATCAAGGTGGTTACAACCGGAGCCGGAAACCCTGAAAAATATATGGATATCTGGAAAACAGCAGGAATTAAGGTGATTCCTGTGGTTGCATCCGTGGCATTGGCTAAACGTATGGAAAAATACGGGGCCGACGCGGTGGTTGCCGAAGGATGTGAATCCGGCGGACATATCGGAGAGCTGACTACCATGACCCTGGTTCCCCAGGTTGTGGACGCTGTTTCCATTCCTGTTATCGCGGCAGGCGGTATTGGGGACGGAAGAGGGATTGCGGCGGCATTTATGCTGGGCGCAGAGGCGGTGCAGATGGGAACCCGTTTCGTGGTTTCCGATGAATCGATTGTGCATGAAAATTATAAAGACAGATTGATTAAGGCAAAAGACATTGACTCCACTGTTACGGGCAGAAGCCATGGACATCCGGTCCGCTGTCTGCGCAATCAGATGACGAGAGAATATATCAAGCTGGAGAACAGCGGAAAGTCATTTGAAGAGCTGGAGTATTTAACATTGGGCGCACTCAGGAATGCGGTTATGGAAGGCGATGTTGTCAATGGTACAGTTATGGCCGGACAGATTGCGGGAATGGTTACAAAGAAACAGTCTTGTAAAGAGATGATTGATGAGATGATGGCTCAGGCGGAACAGCTTTTGGGCTGCAGACAGAAATAAGGAGTTTTAAAATGAGTAAAATTGCATTTATTTTCCCGGGTCAGGGAGCACAGGTTTGTGGTATGGGTAAGGATTTTTATGAACAGACAGAGATTGGAAAACAGGTTTTTGATAAAGCATCGGAACTGTTGGGATTTTCTATGCCGGAATTATGTTTTGAGGAAAACGACAGGCTGGATATCACGGAATACACCCAGGCTGCAATGGTTACGACGAGTATCGCCATGATGAAAGTGCTGACGGACCGGACTGGAATCAAGCCGGATGTGGCAGCAGGCCTGAGCCTGGGAGAATATTGTGCAATCGCGGCGGCAGGGGTGATGAGCGTGGAAGACGCCATCACAACAGTCAGACAGAGAGGCATTTTGATGCAGGAGGCCGTTCCGGTTGGCGTAGGAGCCATGGCGGCGGTTTTGGCAATGGATGCGGCGAAGATAGAAGAAGTAATCGGAGATATAGAAGGCGTTCAGATCGCCAATTATAACTGTCCGGGACAGATTGTTATCTCGGGAATGAAAGAAGCGGTGGAAACCGCCTGTGAGAAGTTAAAAGAGGCAGGAGCAAAGCGCACCGTTATGCTCAATGTCAGCGGGCCATTTCATTCCAAGATGCTGACAGGGGCCGGTGAAAAACTGGGCAGGGTATTGGAAGGCGTAGAGGTACATACTCCTGTGATCCCTTATGTGGCAAATGTGACAGCTTCTTATGTTACGGATGCGGCAGAGGTTAAGCCATTGCTTGAAAAACAGGTCTCATCTTCCGTTAGGTGGCAGCAGAGCGTGGAAGCGATGCTGGCGGACGGAGTGGATACATTTATCGAAATCGGACCTGGAAAAACGCTGGCTGGATTTATGAAGAAGATAGATAGAACCGTAAAGGTGATTAATATAGAAAAATTGGAAGATATTGAAAAAGCGGCAGAACTGCTTGGCTGAGAACGGACAGCCGCAGGGGCGGCAGAAGGTGAGGTAATTATGGGATTAAATGATAAAATCGCAGTTGTAACAGGCGCGAGCCGGGGAATCGGACGTCAGATTGCTGTTACGCTGGCATCCAAAGGGGCAACGGTTATTGTTAACTATAACGGTTCGGCTGCAAAGGCAGAAGAGGTTGTGACAGAAATCGAAGCGGCAGGCGGCAAGGCGGAAGCGGTTCAGTGCAATGTTTCTGATTATGCGAAAGCCGGCGAGCTGATGGATTATGTGATTAAAAAATATGGCAGAATCGATATATTGGTAAATAATGCGGGTATCACCAAAGACGGCCTTCTGATGAAGATGAGCGAGGAAGATTTTGACGCTGTCCTGGATACCAACTTAAAGGGCGCATTTAACTGCATGAAACATGTTTCACGCCAGATGATCAAACAGAGGGCGGGCAGAATTATCAACATGTCTTCCGTATCCGGAGTTGCGGGCAATGCGGGACAGACCAACTACGCGGCTTCGAAAGCGGGCATTATCGGCCTTACCAAGGCGGCGGCAAGAGAGATGGCCAGCCGTGGAATTACGGTAAATGCAATTGCGCCGGGATTCATCGTCACAGAGATGACGGATGTGCTGCCGGATGCAGTGAAAGAATCTACAAAAGAACAGATCCCTATGAAGAAATTCGGAGAAACTGCCGATATCGCCAATACGGTTGCATTTTTTGCGTCGGATGAAGCGAAATATATCACCGGACAGGTGCTGTGTGTGGACGGCGGAATGGCTATGTAAGTAAAAACCGCAGTCGGCGGTGGAATGGAGAAAGATATGAAGAGAAGAGTTGTTGTAACAGGATTGGGAGCGATCACCCCGATTGGTAATGACGTGGATAGCTTCTGGAACGGATTAAAGAATAAAACAGTGGGCATCGCTCCGATCACTTATTTTGATACTGCTGATTATAAGGCAAAGCTGGCGGCAGAAGTGAAAGGCTTTGATGCAAAACAGTATATGGATCCCAAGACGGCAAAGAGGATGGAACAGTTTTCACAGTTCGCGGTTGCTGCGTCTAAAGAGGCGCTGGAGGATTCGGGAATTGATATGGAAAAGGAAGATCCTTACATGGTTGGCGTCTGCGTGGGCTCTGGTATCGGAAGCCTGCAGTCCATGGAACGGGAACACAAAAAACTGCTGGAAAAGGGGCCGGGAAGGGTAAATCCTCTCTTAGTGCCTATGATGATCAGCAATATGGCAGCAGGAAATGTGGCAATCCAGTTCGGATTGAAGGGAAAATGCTTTAATGTGGTCACTGCCTGTGCAACAGGTACCCATTCCATCGGCGAGGCATTCCGTTCCATTCAGTATGGAGAAGCGGAAGTGATGCTGGCAGGCGGTACGGAAGCCAGTATTTCTCCAATTGGAGTGGCGGGATTTACCGCTCTTACCGCTTTGAGCACCTGTGATGATCCTAAGAGGGCATCAATTCCATTTGATAAGGACAGAAGCGGATTCATCATGGGAGAAGGATCCGGCGTTGTGGTATTGGAATCATTAGAACATGCTAAGGCCCGGGGAGCTAAGATCTATGCGGAAGTAGTGGGTTACGGCGCTACCTGTGACGCTTACCATATCACATCTCCGGCGGAAGACGGAAGCGGGGCTGCAAAAGCTATGGAATTCGCGATGAAAGACGCGGGAATCACGGCTGACAAGATCGATTACGTCAATGCGCACGGAACCAGCACTCATCACAACGACCTTTTTGAAACAAAGGCGATTAAACTGGCTTTAGGTGATCATGCTTATAATGTAAAGATCAACTCGACAAAATCCATGATCGGCCATCTGCTGGGAGCGGCAGGCGGTGTGGAATTCATCGCGTGCGTAAAGTCCATTCAGGACGGCTTTGTCCATGCCACCGCAGGTTTGGAGCAGCCGGATGAGGAATGCGATCTGGATTATACCATGGGCGACGGAGTGTCCATGGATGTCAACTATGCGATCAGCAATTCACTGGGATTCGGCGGACATAACGCCAGCATTTTGGTGAAGAAGTTCGAAGATTAAGAGGGGTGCGGTTATGACTATCAATGAGATCATAAAATTAATTCAGGCGGTATCTGATAATGGGCTGTCCAGCTTTGAATATGAGCAGGGCGATGAAAAACTGGTATTAAAGAAAAAGAAGAATGTACCCCAGGCACCGGCTCCGGTTGTATTTTCACAAGCGCCGGCTCCTATGATGGCGGCTCCTGCCATGCCGATGGCAGCTCCTGTCCAGATGCCTGTTGAGCCTGCAGAAGAGAAGCAGGAAACGAATCTGATCGGTTCTGACAATGTGGTGGTTTCTCCTTTGGTTGGAACTTTCTATAATGCGGCCTCACCGGATTCTGAGCCATTTGTGAAAGTGGGCGATACGGTGAAAAAGGGCCAGGTGCTGGGAATTATTGAAGCGATGAAGCTGATGAATGAGATCGAAAGCGAATTTGACGGGGTGGTGGAAGCTGTTCTTGTCAATAACGAAGATGTTGTGGAATATGGGCAGCCATTATTCAGAATCCGTTAATACGCCGTTTGAATTGTTGCAATTGAGTGTTGAATCCAAAGAAAGCGAGGCAGTAACATGCTTGGAATTAAAGAAATTCAGGAAATCATTCCCCACAGACATCCATTTCTTCTGATCGACTGTATCGAAGAGCTGGAACCGGGAGTGAAAGCCGTTGGATATAAATGCATTACTTATAATGAACCTCAGTTTGAGGGGCATTTTCCCCAGGAACCGGTTATGCCGGGCGTGCTGATGATCGAGGCTCTGGCCCAGGTAGGGGCGGTTGCCATCCTGAGCGTGGAAGGAAATAAAGGAAAAACAGCTTATTTTGGCGGCATTAACAACGCTAAATTTAAGAGAAAAGTGGTTCCCGGCGATAAGCTGAAGCTGGAATGCGAAATCATTAAGCAGAAGGGGCCGGTTGGAGTTGGCAAGGCCACTGCTACCGTAGACGGTAAGATCGCGGTAACAGCGGAACTGACATTCATGATCGGATAATTGTTATTCTGAGCGTCCGCCCGGGGGTATCCGGACTACAAGGCCGCAGCCGGCGGCAGCATGAGAGGTAAATATGTTTGATAAAATTTTGATAGCCAATCGAGGCGAAATCGCGGTGCGGATCATCCGCGCGTGCAGGGAAATGGGAATTAAGACCGTTGCGGTTTATTCTGAGGCGGATAAAGACTGTCTTCATACGCTGTTGGCGGATGAAGCGATCTGTATCGGCCCGGCCGCTTCCTCACAGAGTTATTTGAATATGGAGAGAATCCTGACAGCTACGGTTGCCATGAAAGCGGATGCCATTCATCCGGGATTTGGATTTTTATCTGAAAATGCCCGTTTTGCTGAGCTTTGTGAAAAATGCAATATTACATTTATCGGACCGTCTGCGGATATTATCAACAGGATGGGCAATAAATCTGAGGCCAGAAAGACCATGATGGAAGCGGGAGTGCCGGTTGTTCCGGGCAGCAAGGAAGCTGTTTATACGGTGGAAGACGGCCTGAACATGGCGAAAGAGATCGGTTTTCCAGTGATGATTAAAGCGTCTTCCGGCGGCGGGGGAAAGGGCATGAGAATCTCTTACAGCGAAGAGGATTTTGAAGCTAACTTCCAGAATGCCCAGATGGAATCCATCAAGGGATTTTCCGACGATACCATGTATATTGAAAAATATATTGAAAAACCGAGACATATTGAATTTCAGATCATGGCCGACAAACACGGCAATGTGGTTCATTTGGGCGAGCGTGACTGTTCTATTCAGAGACGTCATCAGAAGGTATTGGAAGAATCTCCATCTATGGCTATTACGCCTGAACTCCGTAAGAGGATGGGGGAAACGGCTGTAAAAGCTGCGAAAGCGGTGGGATATGAGAATGCCGGAACCATTGAATTTTTGTTGGATAAGAACAAAAACTTTTATTTTATGGAAATGAACACCCGTATCCAGGTGGAACATCCGGTGACGGAGATGGTTTCAGGAATGGATCTTATCAAAGAACAGATCCGGGTGGCGGCAGGCGAGACGCTGAGCGTGAACCAGGAACAGGTGAGGCTGGAAGGGCATGCGATTGAATGCAGAATCAACGCGGAAAATCCGTCTAAAAACTTTATGCCTTGTCCTGGACTGATCACCAATGTCCATGTGCCGGGAGGCAATGGGGTGCGCATTGATTCCCATATTTACAGTGATTATAAGGTTCCTGCCAACTATGATTCCATGCTGCTGAAGCTGATTGTACACGGTAAGGACAGGGACGACGCCATTGCCAAGATGCGCAGCGCCCTGGGGGAACTGATCATTGAAGGAATTGAAACCAACGTGGATTTCCAGTTTGAGATATTAAGCCATCCTGCTTATCAGGACGGAGATACCGATACTCATTTTATTCCGACTTACTTCCCGGAATACTGCAAATAGTCTGAGGCATGTGAAGCCGCCTGTATGAAAAGGAGTAATCCAGATGTTAAGAGATATGTTCAAAAAGACTTATACATTGATCGATACAAAGTATAAATCTTCATCCAAGCCAGATGAGCCAAACATCCCTCAGGGGCTTTGGAGAAAATGTAATAAATGCGGACAGCCGGTTTATGTGGAGGATGTCAAAAACAATTATTATATTTGTCCAAAATGCGACGGATATTTCCGCGTCCATGCCTACAGAAGGATTGAAATGGTCATCGATGACGGCACTTTTGAGGAATGGGATAAGGAGATGGAGTTTTCCAATCCCCTTAATTTCCCTGGCTATGAGAAAAAGGTTGAAGCGGCGAAGGAAAAATCAAAGTTAAATGAAGCGATTGTGATCGGTAAGGGTGAAGTTAACGGCTGTAAGACGGTGATCGGCGTCTGTGACGCCAGATTCCTCATGAGCAGCATGGGACACAACGTGGGTGAAAAGATCACCAACGCGGTGGAACGGGCTACAAAGGAAAAACTTCCGGTGATCATCTTCGCCTGTTCAGGCGGGGCCAGGATGCAGGAGGGAATCGTTTCCCTGATGCAGATGGCAAAGACGTCCGCAGCCCTTAAAAAACACCATGAAGCGGGACAGTTATTTATCAGTGTCCTCACTGATCCTACTACAGGAGGCGTTACTGCCAGCTTTGCGATGCTGGGAGATATTATTCTGGCGGAACCCAATGCACTGATCGGTTTTGCGGGCCCAAGGGTGATCCAGCAGACCATCGGACAGAAACTGCCGGAGGGATTCCAGAGGTCTGAATTCCTGTTGAAACATGGATTTGTCGATAAGATTGTGGAGAGGGAAGATTTAAAGGATACGCTGCACAGAATACTCAAGCTGCATTCCGCTGAGGCGGGAAAAGATGTGGATTTAGAAACAGTTTGTGGAGAAACTGCGGCTCCGGTTGTGGATAAACGTCATAAAAAATCAGAAGAAGGTGGAAAAACTGCCTGGGATACTGTTCTTTTATCCCGCAAGTCGGACCGTCCTGTAGCGACTGATTATATTGATATGATATTTGATGATTTTATGGAATTCCACGGCGACCGGTATTTTGGGGACGACGGGGCGATTGTGGGCGGTATTGCCACATTCCAAGGAATCCCTGTTACGGTCATCGGGCAGCAGAAGGGGAAGAACACCAAGGACAATATCAAATGCAACTTCGGTATGCCGTCTCCGGAAGGTTACAGAAAGGCTCTGCGGCTGATGAAGCAGGCGGAGACATTTAAACGTCCGGTTATCTGCTTTGTGGATACGCCTGGGGCATTCTGCGGGCTGGAAGCTGAGGAGAGGGGACAGGGTGAGGCCATTGCCAGAAACCTGTTTGAAATGGCAAGCCTGACGGTTCCGGTTCTGTCTGTTGTGATCGGAGAAGGGGGTAGCGGCGGAGCTCTTGCCATGGCAGTTGCAAACCAGGTATGGATGCTTGAAAATGCCATTTACTCCATTCTTTCGCCGGAGGGATTTGCATCCATTCTTTGGAAGGACAGCAAGCGTGCGGATGAAGCTGCTAAGGTTATGAAAATCACGGCAAAGGATCTGTTTGACATGGGACTGATTGAAAAAGTGATTCCTGAAACGGAGCCTGCGTCGCATGATAACCTGAACGTTCTCTGTGGATATTTGACGGAGGGAATTAAGGGATTCTTGAAGGAGTACGGTGGAATGAACGGCGAGGAAATTGCCGGTCAGAGATATGAGAGATTTAGGAGAATGTAATGAACCAGTTGCCATCATTAAAAATAGGTGATTTAACCGTAGAAAAGCCAATTATCCAGGGCGGAATGGGAGTTGGGATCAGTCTGTCTTCCCTGGCCGGAGCTGTGGCTAAGGCCGGCGGGATGGGGATAATCTCCACCGCCCAGATCGGATTCAGGGACGCGGATTTTTGGAAAAATCCTCAGGCTGCTAATCTGCGCGCCATAAAAACGGAGCTTGATAAGGCCAGGGCCATTGCGCCAAAGGGCGTGATTGGCTTCAATATCATGGTTGCCACGAAAAACTATGCGGAATATGTGAAAGCGGCGGTGAAAGCCGGCGCGGACATCATCATTTCGGGTGCAGGGCTTCCTGTCAGCCTGCCTGAATATGTGGCGGACGCTGCGGCTGAAATGGGGGAAAAGGTAAAGACCAAGATTGCCCCCATCGTTTCTTCTGCTAAATCGGCCATGGTTATCTGTAAGATGTGGGACAGAAAGTATAAAAAGGCGCCGGATCTGGTTGTGATTGAGGGACCTTTGGCGGGAGGCCACCTGGGTTTTTCGAGAGAGGATCTGACGGAATACGGCGCGGATACGGAAAATGTCCCAGCCACTTATAAAAGCCTTAAATATGACGAGGAGATCAGGAAAATCTTCAATGTTGTGAAGGAGTACGGGGAGAAGTATAAGATAAAAATCCCGGTTGTGACGGCTGGAGGAATCTATACCCATGAGGATGTGGAGCACCAGTTTGAACTGGGGGCCGACGGCGTCCAGGTGGGAACCCGTTTTGTGACAACGGAGGAATGTGACGCTCCTATGGAGTATAAACAGGCATATATCAATGCGGAAAAGGAAGATATTGTGATCGTTAAAAGTCCGGTGGGAATGCCTGGGCGGGCGATTAAGAATACATTTCTGGACCGTGTCGGCGGGGAACGGGAGAAAATCGAACACTGTTTTCTATGTCTGGAACACTGCAATCCGGCCACTACGCCTTACTGCATTACGAAAGCTTTGATTAATGCGGCAGAAGGGGATCTGGATCATGCGCTGCTGTTCTGCGGAAGCAATGCATACAGGGCTGAGAAGATTGAGACTGTGGAAGCGGTTATGGATGAATTGACTGGAAATTAAATGAAGATAGGGCGTGATGAGGGATCTGGTGAAGATGAGGATTTCTCATTGCGCCTTTTTGGTATTTTTTATAATTGACAATAAGTTATTTTACGTTCATTCTAATGATTATGAAAACAGCAGATACGAAAAGTTTATTGGCAATTGACAAAAAGTTGTAGAACAATTAGACTTAAATATATGGCTTTGTTTGAATATTAATTTAGAAGGAGGTTTTACATGATTAAATTAACAAAGGATCTATGTCTTCAGGCTCTCTATGGTGGCCTTTTACTCGGCGGCGGCGGCGGTGGAAATCTCCAACTGGGCCTGGACGCTCTGGAAGAGGCGTTCCGCCATACGGATGAGTTGATTATGGTAGATATTGATGAATTGGACCAGAATGATACGATTGTTAATGTATCCATGGTGGGGGCGCCGTCAGCGAAGGATACCTGTGTTACCATTGAACATTGGAAGACAGTTCTCAAGAATTTTGAAGATGCCAGCGGAACAAAAATAGCCGGATTTACTACGTGTGAAAACGGCGGTGTTTCCACCTCCAATGGCTGGGTGATTTCTGCCATTACCGGAACCCCTCTCGTGGACGCTCCCAGCAATGGACGGGCCCATCCTACAGGTACGATGGGAAGCATTGGTTTGAACCAGGTTCCCGGCTACATAAGCATTCAGACTGCCTGTGGCGGAAAGGATGATAAATATGTGGAAACCGTGGCGAAGGGCAGTTTAACAACAACCTCCCATATGGTGCGCCAAACTGCTGTAGCGGCAGGAGGCATGTGCTGTGTACTCCGTAATCCGGTATCCGCCGAATATGCGAAAGAACATGCTGCAGTAGGTGCAATCGCCCAGGCGCTGGCAATCGGTAAGGGGTATCAGGATCATAAAGGAGACGTGGAGGGAATTTTAAAATTCCTGGAGGACAATTATAAAGCAAAAGTGATCTGCCGGGGCATAACCTGCGATTATGAATTGTGTATGGACGGTGGATATGATATAGGCTCTCTGCATGTGAAAGCAGATGGGGATGATTATGAGCTCACTTATTGGAATGAGTACATGACATTGGAGAAAAATGGGGAACGGCTCGGCTCTTTCCCGGACCTTCTGTGTACTCTGGATGCGAAGACCGGATTAGCGGTGTCCAGCGCTGAGATCAGGGATGATATGGACGTTATCATGATAATTATTCCTAAGGATCAGTTGATTCTGGGCGGCGGTATGTATCAGAAGGAACTTTATGAAGAAGTGGAAGGAATTCTGAAAAAGGAATTGGTTCGCTTTAATGAGGAGTTATTTTAAAATCTTTGTTTGGTCGTGAAAGTAACGCCGTGAAGAAGGCAAATCTGGGCCCGGGGGGCCGGGTGTCAGGGGACCGGAGGTCGGGTTCCCGCCTCTAAGAGATACTAAGGCCTTCAAGAACGAAAAAAGACAGGGCGGTGCCCATTCGATGTAAACTCTTTATGGACTTTACCTCGAATGGGCGCCGCCCTGCTTTTTTCCGTTCTTGAAGGCCTTAGTATCTCTTAGGGCCGAATCCAGAATCCCCAAGCCCTTACCCCTTCGTCTGTCCGCCCCGGTTCCCCCTTGCTTTTTTCACGGCGTTACTCCCGGTTAATACTTATGAAGGGATGAGCGATACTTATCAGGTGTCATGCCGTATGCCTTTTTGAAAAAACGGATAAAGCTTTGTACATTATTATACCCCACCTTCGAAGCCACTTCCTTTATGAGCAGTTTTTCATCGGATAAAAGCTCACATGCCGCAGCCAGACGGATTCTTGTCAGCATGTTCATGATCGTTTCACCGCATTCTGCTTTAAACATATTGCATAGATAATTTTGGGACAAATGCACATGATCTGAGATATCTCTTAGTGAAATATCTTTCATATAATTGTTCTCGATAAAGGCATGGGTCTGTATAATGATCTCGTGGTAATGGCGCTGAACGAGGGAGGAGAGGGAGGCAATGCTGCTCTCGATAAAGGACATTAGCTGACTGTATAGCTTTTCCGAATGATCGGCCCGTCCGATACTTGCGAATAGCTGATATTCACTCATACTTGCATCGTCATAGATGCCGCCTAACAGCAGAACCTGTTTATATATGGCGCATTCCATCTGAAAAACCAGATACTTCATATGGCTTTCGCTGTATTCCGGAAGGTTCACCGAGGTATGGAATAACCGATCCGCTTCCTTTAATGCCATTTCCGTGTTCTGCAGCTTCACATGATGGATTAGTGATTCCAGCGGGAGTGCGGTTTCATCGGGAACTGGGGATGGACAATCCAGCGTCAGGTCAAAGACCTCTGCCGTATGGGGCGAATGGAAGGTTTTCTTTGTGATCTTATTGAGTGAATCGTTATAATAAATGGGCAGAAGATCGATTTCACAGAACGCTTCGCTGAGACCCAATACGGCAGAAGCGGAATGTTCAATCAGACTTTGCGCTATTTCGTCTGACAGCTGTAATAATGTGTCTCTGGAAAGTTCCGTGTTAATCAGTACAGCCAATCCGTGGCTGTCGGTGATGGTGTAGCAAAAAGACAGATCCTCTTGTTTTTGTGTAAGGGGAAGGAGGTAACGGCCGGCCGCCTTACTGTTTTGTTCATCATAAAATTTGATTAGGAGCAGAAGAAAATTCTGATGATAAATTTCCATTCCCAGCATTTTTAATGCGGAATAAAAGCTGTCCCTGTTGAAATTGGGAGACACCAGGAATTCATGCAGGGCATAGGCCTCCAGATAAGGATAGGAGCTGTCATATTTTTGCTTCAGCTTCTGATTCTGGGTATGCAGGTTTTTAACTAAATGGTCAATCCTGCTGTACTCGTTGCAGACCGCGGGTGTATCGTCTGTTGTTGTATAGCCTTCCAGGCTTTTCAGCAGGGCTTTAAGGGGCCGGTATAGATAAAATGAGGCCAGCAGGATCAGAATCACGGAGGTGGCGGTAATCAGTACATAGGGGATCACTAATTTTTTTGTGGTGTTTATAATGCTTTTTATGTAGAAATCATTTTGCTGTATATTGATAAAGGAGAGCCGGAAAGCATCTGAATGTATAAATGAAACATAGTTTCTGTCATCTATGGACTGGTCTCCTGCAGAACTTTCGATCAGTGTAAGGACATTGGCCTGGTATATCTCATCCAGAGTTTTTACATCTGTGAACATGGAGTTGTGCACGGCAGCCAAAGGCTGTTTTTCTTCACCTGTAACTAAAAAGGTGCTGTTTTGCGATACACTCAGCATAGAATTCAAAAAAACGTCTGCATTTAGATTGATGACCAGTGTGATATCCTCATCTCCCATAAATCCGCGCAGCTTCCTCACATAACTCATGATTGTGACCGGAGCTGTTTTGGTATAAGGGGTGCTTCTGTCCAAAACCCGGAGTTTTTTAAGCCCTGGCGTTTGATAAGAATCATTGTTAAGCACCAGGGGATCAGAAAACTTATCTTTGTAGACCATGGCGTCGGACAGGACATATGGATGGACATCATCATATAAATAGATGGATTCGATCATTTTTAACGAATACAGGGTGCGTTCAATTTTTTGCAGGATCACTTTGATTTTTTCATAATCCGGGCTGAACGGATCTATCTGGGTGAACTGCAGGATATCATTATCAAACAGCAGCTGGTTTGCGATGTTGTCGATAATCGTTAAATTCGCCTCCAGATCCATTTTTTGACTGTTAAGCAGCTGGTATTCCGTTTCTTTGGTATAGGACATCAGGTCTTTGGAACTGATTCGGATGGTCGCATGGATGAGAGTGATGAAGGGGATGAACAATAAAAGGGACAGGATACATACATTCCGGATCAGAACTGTGTGTTTTAAATGTTTTTTCAAATTAGATGGTATCAAGTCGCTTTCCTCCCCTATTTAATAATAAGATCTATATGAAATTATAACATACAGAGGGGTGAAATTATAATTATAATATACAAAATGAACAAAATCGATAATATTTTACTATCATAATAAGATTGTACTATGCTGGCTAACAAGATTATACAACCAGAGTAAGGATTGAATATTTACAAAGCCGCCGCCAGAAGGATAAGATGGCCTTACAATAAAAATGTCTCAGGAGGGGATACGATGTACAAATTTCAAACACAAAGAAAAGCAGTATCGGCGCTGTTGGCAGCCGGCATGTTCGCGGCCATGACAACCGGCTGCGGGCAGTCACAGACTCCGGAAATTTCTTCCCAGGCCACTACCGGAGAAACTGCGGCGGGCACCCAGGCTGCCGCGGAGGAGGAGCCGTTGGACATCAAGATGACAGTGAGGCTGTTCGACCAGGTTCCTGATATGAACAACGCCTATTGGGAGGAGTTTCAAAAACGAACCAACACAAAGCTGGAGGTGGAATGGATTCCGGACGGGGATTACATAACAAAGCTGAATTTAATCTTTTCCAGCAGGGATCTGCCTGAGGTTTTGGTAGCCAATCCCTCCAATAACTTAAACAATCCTCCGTTTGTAAATGCGGTGAAAAACGGGGCTTTCTGGGATCTGACGGATTATCTGGGGGACTTTTCCAAATATCCGAACCTGTTGAACAATGAGCCCAAAAACGCATGGATATACAGCCGGGTGCTGGGCAGAAATTACGGCATTCCCAGAAGCCAGCCGCAGGTTTCGAGCAATCCTCTGATCAGGAAGGATTTGCTGGATGAGCTGGGGCTTGAGATGCCTGTCACGGTTGAAGAGTTTACTGATACCATGGAAGCAATTGTAAAAGCCAATCCGAATATGGTGGGTATGGTATCTAAGCAGGATCTCTTAACCCAGAGCAGCGGTGGATTTACGGCTGCTTTTGGAGTGAACACGCCTTATTATAATGAAGAAAACGGGCTGGTCTATAACAAGCTGTCGCCCAGTTTTACCAACTATATCCTATGGCTGAAGGACATGTATTCCAAGGGGATTCTTTCCAAAGAATTTTCAGTCATGAAGCCGACTCAGGCCACAGAGCTTTTCCAGTCCGGCGCGGCAGCATGTCTGGTGAATGAGAGCATGAGATGGGCTTATCCTTTTACACAGACACTTAAACAGGTAAAAGAGGATGCTTATGTTGATGTTTTAGGTCCTTTGAAAGGTGAAGACGGTTATGCTTTTTCTTACGGAACGGGCATTGTTGACTGCTTCTTCATCTCTAAGACGGTGCCGGAAGAAAAGATGCTTAAAATTTTGGATTATCTGGAAGAAACTTGTACCCAGGAATATCTGGATTTTTCAATGTATGGAATTGAAGGCGTCCATTATAATGTTGTGAACGGAGAAAAGGTATTGACTGAGCAGAAAAACATCGATATGGGCTCCAGCGCGCCGCAGCAGGTGTTTGCAAGAAAATATGACGCGTACATGAAGGTCGGGTCACCTCAGGCGTCGGCGGAATACAACAAACAGATGAGAGAGCTGTTTGATTCCTGGAATGTGGACGAGGTCGGCACCATCGATCCCTTTACCGTGGCAACTTCAGAAACCTGGAATAAGGTCTGGCCGAAATATATAAACGAGTGGGCAGCCTATGCGACAAAAGTCATAATCGGACAGATCACCATAGAAGAGTATGAATCCTATGTGGATACGCTGAACAATATGCCGGAGTTTAAAACGGCTTATCAGGAATTTGCGGAATCTTATGAAGGCTTTGAAATAGAAGAATAGCTTTAAACAGGAGCCTGCAGCCATTGAAACAACAAGGCGTTAAGAGAGTGCTGCAGGCCCTTTAAAAGCTCATATGGATGGAGGTGCAGGGGTGTTTACAAGACAAGCAGCAAACAGAATGCAGAACGGATCTGCGAAGAAAAACAGCCTGCTTTGCAGAATGAAACGAGGCAGATGTATCTATTTATTGATGCTGCCCGGCATTGTGTATTTTGTGATATTCAAATATATTCCTATGGGAATGCTGGCGATCGCCTTTCAGGATTACAACCCCTACGTGGGAATGAGGGGCAGCGAATGGGTGGGATTCCACCATTTCATTACGTTATTTAAAGATCCATTTTTCTATACGATGTTCCGCAATACGCTGGCAATTAATCTTCTTTCGCTGGTATTTTATTTCCCTGTTCCGATCATATTGGCGCTTCTCATGAATGAAGTGGCTCATGAACGGTACAAAAAGTTCATTCAGACCATCGTTTATATGCCGCATTTCCTTTCGTGGGTTATTATCGCCAGTATGACGTTCTTCCTGTTATCGGTGGACGTGGGTGTGATCAATAAATTCCTGACATTTTTGGGAATGGATACGGTTTCTTTCTTATCCAAACCGTCTGCATTCTGGCCGATTGTGATCGCTCAGACCATCTGGAAGAATACGGGGTGGGGCACCATCATTTTCCTGGCAGCCATGGCGGGCGTGGACGTATCCCAGTATGAAGCTGCCACCATAGACGGGGCGGGGCGTTTGCAGAAAATATTTTATATTACGCTTCCGGCGATTACGCCCACAATCATCACGCTCTTGATCCTAAGGCTGGGAGCCATAGCGGATGTGGATTTTGAACAGCTTCTGCTGATGACTAATTCACAGGTCTATCACGTGGCGGAGGTTTTTGATACCTACTCCTACCGTCTGGGAATCCAGCAGGGGGAAATCAGTTTCGGCACCTGTGTCAGCCTGTTTAAAGGGCTGATCGGGGTGGTATTCGTCTGGTTTTCCGATTTTACGGTGAAAAAGATGGGATATGAAGGCATATTTTAAGCTGTGTTTCCAGGATAGGGGAACTTACGGCTGTGAGGAGGGGATTATTTGCATTCCATAAAAAAATTTACAGTGGGCGACTTTTTTATATACGGCGTCCTGGGCGTCATATCAGTGGTGAGCATTCTGCCGTTTTTGTATATTCTGAGCGTTTCTTTTACGGACCCGGATACCTATGTTCCGCTTCAGTTTTATATCATACCTAAGGCGTTTTCATTAAAATCATACCGCTATGTGCTGTCGACGCCCAGCTTTTTCAATGCATTTAAGAGCACCGTGTTCATCACGGTGGTGGGTACGGCGGTGAATTTGATTGTCACGTTTGCAATGGCATGGGGGCTGACGAAAAAAGAAGTCCCGGGCCATAAAATATTCTTTTACATGGTAGTTGTGACACTGTTTTTCAACGCAGGACATATTCCTTCGTACCTGCTGGTTCAGAACCTGAAGCTGATGAACTCCCATTGGGCCCTCATATTGACCAGCATGACCAGCGCGTGGAATCTGATTGTGGTGAAAAACTTTCTGCAGACGATTCCGGAGGAAATTATAGAATCGGCGCAGATGGACGGATGCGGGGAGCTGCGGATATTCGGGCTGATCGTTCTTCCGCTTTCCAAACCGTGTATCGCGACATTTCTGCTGTTCTTTGCGGTAAAACATTGGAATACCTATTTTAACGCGCTGCTTTACCTGTCCGACACCACCAAGTGGACGCTGCAGCTTCTGATTAAACAGCTTGTGGTGGACGCCGATGCGTCGGGAATTGGCCAGGCGCTGACGGCTGAGGCGGTTCCTCCTCAGGAGACTGTCAGAATGGCTTCGATTATATTGGCGATTCTTCCAATTATGATTGTATATCCGTTCCTGCAGAAGCATTTCGCAAAGGGCGTGATGCTGGGATCGATTAAAGGATGAGGGGATGTATGCCGTGAACGGCTGAAAGGAGAAGGAAATGAGAGAGATTAAGACGGTACTGACCACTGTAAACTATGATGAGGAGCACCTGGACCGCCTGGTAAAGGCGTTCGCTCCGGCGGAGGTGTTATGGTTTGATAAAAAGGATGCGGAAGGAATCAAGACGGTTTTAGACCGGATCGACGTGGCTGTGCTCGACGACGATCTGGACGACTTGATTTTGTCCGCGCCGAACGTGCGCTGGATTCACTGCAGCCACGCGGGATTGAATAAATCGGCCAGGCCGGAGATATTTGAAAGAAATATCATTGTTACAGGTGCGGCCGGACGTTCCGCCCCGTCGTTGGCGGAGCATGTTTTTTTCTTTGCCCTGTCCCATATTTATGATGTCTACCGCCTGTACGAGGCGCAGAAGGAACACCGTTGGAATGAATTTTCCAAACAGTATCAGCAGACCAAGGGGCTTAACAGCAAAACCATGGGCATCATAGGGCTGGGAAATACAGGAAAAGCGGTGGCAAAGCGGGCGAAGGCCTTTGAAATGCGGGTGCTTGGGTATGACAGGCTGGATTTTGAGGAGATTCCGGAGGGGATTGACGAATTCTATTCTTTAAACAGGGGAGATACCATTGACCGGATTTTGGAAGAGAGCGATTTCGTGGTCCTCTGCTGCCGGTTATCGGATGAAACCTATCATATGATTGACCGGGAACAGTTTGAAAAGATGAAGGAGACAGCATGTCTCATCAATCTGGCGAGAGGTTCCGTGGTCAATGAACAGGCGCTCTGTCAGGCCCTGAAACAGAAGAAAATCGGAAGGGCCTGCTGTGACGTGTTTGAAACGGAGCCGCTTCCGGCAGACAGCCCGCTGTGGGATCTGGAGAATATGATGATTACGCCTCACAGCACGCCGAGAGTGGCGGATATCTATTCCAATGCGCTGGATATTCTGATTGAAAATATCGGGCGGTATAGAAATGAGCAGGAAATGATAAACCGTCTGTCTGAACGGGATGTCTACACAAAATAAAAATCGGGGAAGAGGTAATTTCATATGGGAAAAATTTGGTGTACGGATTGGCCGTGGCGGATGATCCAGACGAATTTACGGGAGACCGACATGGCGGACATAAATGCCGCACAGTTTGTGGAAGAACTGAAGAAATTCCATGCGACAGTGGTGATGATAAACACAGCCGGAATTATCGCGAGCTATAAAACCGGTCTGCCCTATCAGTTTCAGAGCCGGTATCTGACCGGAGACAGCCTGGAGACGATCATCGATGCATGCCATAGAGAGGGCATCCGCGTGATCGCGAGAACTGATTTTTCAAAGGTCAGGCGTCCGGTTTATGAGGAGCACCCGGAGTGGGCCTACCGGACGGCTGACGGAAGAATCGTGGATTATAACGGCGATGTGCACGTCTGTCCCAACGGCGGATACCAGCAGGAATATTCCTTAAAGATCATTGAGGAAGTGGTAAAGAAACTGGATATCGACGGTATCTTCTGCAATATGAGCGGGTTCCAGGTGAAGGATTACAGCTACAATTACTATGGGATCTGCCATTGCAACAGCTGCAAGTGGCTTTTCCGTGAAAGATTCGGGCTGGAACTTCCGTTAAAAGAGGACATGAAGGACCCGGTTTACAGAAAATACAAGGTATTTCAGAGGGAATGCACGGATAAACAGAACCAGAAGCTGTTGAGTTTCATGAGAAAGCTGAATCCGGATATAGCGGTCAAGGGAGCGGATTTTGAACGCATGGAATCCAATACGGAATATAAACGGCCGCTCCCCCATTGGCAGTACAGCGCCTCCTCCAATACCCGGTGCATCCGCGGAACAGGGGAAACCGGAATCGTACCGTCCAATACAACTGTGGATTTTATCGGATTTTTTTACAGGCAGATCGGCGTGAGCCCGGCCATGCAGGAACTGAGAATGTGGCAGAACCTGGCGAATCTGGGCGGCGTGGATTATTATCTCATAGGACGGCTGGATAATCACATGGACAGACGCGGATATGAAGGCATTAAAAATGTATTCCGTTTCCACAAGGAACATGAAACACTGCTGCAGGGGCTTCGTTCTTGTGCAAAAGTTCTGTTAGTCCGCAGAGAATTGTGGGGCGATTCTAAAGAAGAGCGTGGATGGATCCGGGCACTGACGGAGAACCATATTCTGTTCGATGAGATCCGGAAAAAGGAGTTCGGGGATGCTGATCTGTCTGGATATCAGATGGTTCTTCTGCCGAATATCAGGTATCTTTCCGATCAGGAAGCCCGTAAGCTTGATCACTATGCCGAAGAAGGCGGTACGGTTCTGGCTACAGGGCAGTCTGGTTTTTATACGGAAGATTTTGAGGCGAGAGATGAGAATGCGCTGGAATGCATGGGCATGGACGGAGGGTATTTTGTCCGGGAAGATATGGTGTCATCCATGCTGCTGATAAAGGAAGAAGAAAAGGAAATTTTCCATCGGTTTAAGGATACGGAGCTGGCAGCAATAGGGGATCAGTTTGTGTTTTCCCGCTTCCGGCCGGATGTGGAAACCTATCTTTCCCTGATTCCGCCTCATCCCATCGGTCCGCCTGAACGCTGTTATTACGAGCAGGTTACAGAGATACCGGGAATTGTCAGAGCGCCGTTTGGAAAGGGCAGGGGCATATTCATCCCCTGGCTTGCCGGAGAACTTTTCTATGAGGGCGGTTACGATAATACCATGATGTTCATGAGTGACGTCCTGGAAGAGCTTTGCGGCCTAACCAGTTCCGCCCCCGAACTCACCCCTATGGTAGAAGTGACGGCCGGGAAAAAAACAGGCTGCACCGCCGTTTTCCTTGTAAACACCACCGGACACTTTGGAACCAGCTTCTATGAGCCAATTCCTGTAATGGACGCCCAGGTTACGATTGAGACGGATTTTGAGCCAAAATCGGTGAAATCACTGAATACAAAGGACAATGTGGAGTTTGTATACGAAAATGGAAGGGTGGCGTTCACGGTGAAGAAGCTGGAAGCATTTGAAATGATTGTGATGGAAGCCGGATCAGTATAGAAATATACTTCCTCCAATAACGGCCAGAAAGACCTTTCCCTCAAATCTTTATTTAACGAGTTGGCAGGAGTGACGCCATGAAGACGGGGAATCTGGGGCAGGCGGCCGTGGATGAGAGGAATT
>NZ_WQPN01000187.1 GCF_018785315.1 Clostridium sp. MCC353
AACATTTATGGAAAAGAGATTTGACGAGGATCAGGACGAAATTGAAATTGACTTACGGGAACTTCTGTTTGAATTCAAAAGGAAATGGTGGGCGCTGTTGACCGCGCTCGTGCTGGGAGGCGGCCTGGTGGGGGCTTACAGCTATTTCGTGCTGACGCCCCAGTATACCTCCAGCGCCAGCCTGTACGTGCTGTCCAAGGAGACCACCCTGACGTCCCTGGCGGACCTGCAGATCGGAAGCCAGCTGACCCAGGACTATAAGGTGATGGTGAACAGCCGCCCGGTCCTGCAGAGCGTGATCAGCAAAATGAACCTGGATATGAACTATAAGGAACTCCGGGAGAAGATTAAAATTGATAACCCGACCAACACCCGGATTCTGACCATATCCGTACAGGACCCGGACCCTTATCTGGCAAAGGAGATTGTGGACAACATATCCGCAGAGGCTTCCGCTTATATCGGTGAGATCATGGAAATGGTTCCCCCGAAAATGCTGGAGGACGGGGTGGTGGCCCTGGAAAAGACCAGCCCCAGCGTGAAGAAAAACGCAG
>NZ_WQPN01000042.1 GCF_018785315.1 Clostridium sp. MCC353
GGTGGGGATTAACAGTAAAAGGTCAAGGCATTTTCGAAAATGCCTTCAGGGTTGATGTTAAATGGTGTGGGGATTTACATTAAAAGGCGAAGCCATTTTCGAAAATACCTTCACCCTTTATGTAAAATTTGCTTTTAATACCTTTAGCCAGAGAACACCAGCAGGAAAGCGGGACGAGGGAGCGGAGGCGGGATTGGATGTTTGGAGGCGGCCCTGGGGAGCGGAATCCTTCGGGGATGA
>NZ_WQPN01000043.1 GCF_018785315.1 Clostridium sp. MCC353
AAAAGTAATACCCTAAAATATCAAATCGACCTTTTGAAATTTTCTTCAAAAAACACTTGACTTTTTATTAGCAGGCTTTCCTGTAAATAGTTGAGTGATCAACTATTTGAGTTATTATAGTTTAAAATGGTTGAGCAGTCAACTAGTTTATATTTATTTAATATTTGCTTTCAGATTTGACAGGCAGGGCAATATACGCTGCTTCTGCCGCCGACCACAATCCGGCAGAGCGCTGCCCCGCATCTGGGACAAACTTTCCCCTCCCGGCCGTAAACTTGTAAAAATGGCGTGTTTCGGTAGTCCTGCCCTTTAGCTTCCAAATATTCTTCCGGCGTCGTTCTATCCGTTTCAATAAAATAGGAAAGACGTTCCGGGATAACAGCGGCAAGCCGTTCCCATTCGGCATCCTTCAAACTGTTCGCCGGACGCGCCGGATAGATCCCCGCCGCAAATAAAATCTCATCGGAATCCGCCTGTATTAATAATCATTCTTTTATCTCCTCCATCTCCTGATTAACCAGCTTCGTAAGATTTTTCGTAAATGTCCTCGATAAATCAATCAACTGATTCTGCTCCTCTGCTGTAAACATAGACATGGCCGTATCCTCCGCCCACGTGATATGACGGACAACCTTTTCGCAATATCCCCGGCCCGCTTCCGTCATCCTGACAATTTTGTTCCGTTTGTTTTCCGGCACTTCGTCAACTGTCACATATCCCTCTGCCAAGAGATTTTTAATAATCAAATTGACCGTCTGCTTAGACTGAAATGTTCTTTGGCATATATCGGTCTGTGTCAATCCATCCGCCGCATAAAAGAGGACATTTACCACCAACAGCGTTTTCATCAGCATACCGTGACGTTTGGCATACTCGTCATATAAAGCAAACTGTTCATCTCTGAACTTGCAATACAGATACGCGTTTTTTTTATCTTTCTTATTCATATTCCACCGCCCATAGTCCATTTATTTACAGTCAATTTATTGACTATATAATAACATAAACGGCAGCATTCTTCAATAGGCTTCTCCCGAAAATATCATAATAAGTAATACAATCTATATTCGCTTCTAAAAAAATACTATACAGAAATATTTTTCAGCCAAAAGCCCCTGTATGAAATAATACTGCCCGCTTTTCCTCTTCTTTTCCTTCTATCAATACCCAGCCGTGTTATGGCGGAACGGGGGAGGGCGTCGGTGACTGGGCCGATGTAGGTTCGTTTTTTTGACCTGGGCTCCGCGTCTCCCAGCCCCATGGGCAGACCGGGACAGGGCCCAATCTGGCGGCTGAAGCCGGGGAACCGGAAGGGCGGAGCACGTTTTGCGGTTTCAGCGATTTGTTCCGGCCGTCGGCAGTTCTTGGGCTGAAAGGAAGGGAAATGATGGGGAAATCGCTGACCTCAAAGTCAGCGATTTAGAGAACCTGAATCGAAAATTTCTTCAGAAATTCTTCGATGAATGTTCTCGGTACCCTTCATTTCCCTTCCTTTCAGCCCTAGAACTGCCCCGGCCGGAACCATGAGCTGAAACTGCAAAACGTGCTCCGCCCTTCCAGTTCCCCGGCTTCAGCCGCCGGATTGGGCCCTGTCCCGGTCTGCCCATGGGGCTGGGAGACGCGGAGCCCAGGTCAAAAAAGTAAACCTACATCAGCCCAGTCACCGACGCCCTCCCCCGTTCCGCCATAACACGGCGTTACCCTTAAAGCATCTTATAAATACAGATATCCACACCCCTGACGCCATCCTTCACAGACCCATTCAGGCTGGCCACATAAACCCCATAGTTCAGCCACTCATATTTCCCTCTGGGCGCATGAAACGTGGGCATGGTGGCGATTTTGGAATTTTCATGTACGCGGCTTTTATAACCCAGGTTTTCAATGGCAATATACACATCATCATCTGTTTTCAGCAGATATTTAGCGAACACTGTAGCTGAAGTCACAGTCGAATCCGAATCCCCGCCGTATCCCATATTCCAGTCCGCCCCTCCGGGCACCACGGTTCCGTTTAATTTTCCGTGGAAACTGCCGCCGCTGATCATGATGGCTCTTAAATATCCCCAGTCATTGGCCCCTACCTCCAGGCGTTCCGGGCAGTCCACGCGAAGTTCCATGATGAGTTCCGCATCCAGTTTTGTTATCATACCTTTTCCTCATTTCTGTACGGCTTTTTTTGTTTCACAGAGTTTGCGGATGCCGTACCGACGCATACTCTCCGGGTGAAAATAAAGTCTCACCCTGCTTCTTGTGCAAAAATCTGCTTCATGGTTTCTATGTACAGTTTCTGCCCCTCCATATAATCGTCCACGCAGTGGGTCATGAAGCCGTGGCGGCAGTCCAGATACCGTTTTGCCGTCACTTTAACCCCGGCGGCGATCATTTTGCCCGCATACTGCTCTGCCTCAAATCTGAGATTATCTTTTCCGGCAGTGATCACAAGGGCTTCCGGCAGACCTTTCATCATATCCGCGGTGGCAAATACAGGAGAGACATAGGGGTCTTTTGCTACATCCGGCTCACTGGCGTACAGGGCGTTGAAGGCCCGGGCACGCTCAGGAGAGATCAGAGAAGCGTCCGCACCCTCTTTTTCCATAGGATCAGTATACAAATCCATGGGGGGATAGTCAAGAATTTGGAGCCTCATTCTAAAATCTTTGGTTTCATTGGCTTTCAGCGCAATGGCCGCCGTCAGATTCCCTCCTGCGCTGTGGCCGCCTACCACCACATTGTCCGGGTCAATGCCCAGTCCTTCAGCATTTTCAAATGCCCATTTCACCACATCATAGCACTCGTGAAATGCAGCCGGATAGGGGTATTCCGGGGCCAGTTTATAGTCCACATCCACAGTAACACAGTCCACTTCATAGGAAACCCTGGAACAGAAGAGAATGTCCCGGTCCATATGGGGGCGGACAAAACCGCCTCCATGGATGTTGATGTACAGAGGGCATTTATCCCTCTTATCTTTTCTCTGTATCACATAAATCCGGGTATCCCCTTCTCTGGTTTTCACCCGCCGCTCTTCGCATGTGGTTTTATTCTGATACTGTTCAAATTCTTTCGGCACTTCGGCGTCCAGAACGCTGCTGCTGCGCAATTGTTCCGCCAGCTTTACTTTTTCTTCAAATGTCATAATTCCTCCACCCTGGAGCGTGCCTGAACATTCACCGCCCATATCTGCCGGGGACTTGTTTTTCAAGCGTGCTCTTATCTATTTTTGCCGTCATTTGACGGAATTTTGGTTTAAAAATAGACAACCGCCCAAAAGGATTCTGGTTGTCTTTTTTCCGGCGGCGGCAATGTCCGCCGCCGGATATCCATTATTGCATTTTCGCTATTCAATCGCGACTGTTATATTAGAGAGTATTTGCCGGAAAGCAATTTTCAGACACGCTCTAAATCAGGTATTTATCAAAGAAATTCGTTACGATCTCTTTTGTCTGATATTGGAAGAACTCCGGCGTACCGTGTCCCGCGCCTTTTAAGAGATATAATTCCGCCTTGTCGCCGCGGCCCATTTCTTCCAGCTTCCGGTAAAATTCAATGCTGATGTTAGGCGGAACCAGCCAGTCGGCATCTCCGTGCATAATCAGGATGGGGGCCATATCTTCTGCCTCTTCCAGGCGGTATACGGCGCTGGCGTCCTTGGCCCGTTCCAGCATGGTATCGGGGGCGCCGCCCATCAGGGCTCCGGCGTGGGTTTCTTCCACGGTTTTCCACCGGTAATTGGGGTCATTTTCCATCTGAACCCGGTCGTGTTTCATGAGCTGAACCACATCGACCGGCCCGAACATATCATATGCCGCCTGGACTTTGGATGAATATCCGGCCCATTCTTCCGAATCATAGCCGTCCAGGTTCAACGCCGCCATAGCCGCCAGATGGCCGCCTGCGCTCCTGCCCATGATGCCGATCCGGTTAGGATCGATCTGGTATTCGTCCGCATGGGCCCTCAAAAAGCGGACCGCTGTTTTCACATCGATCAACTGGTCCGGCCAATGTCCCTGGGCGCTGCTCCGGTAGTAAACCGGGATCACCGCATAGCCTGATTCGGCCAGATATTCGATCTCCGCGATCATCTGGTTTTTGTCCACTCCCCGGTATCCGCCGCCGGAAAGCCAGATGACTGCCGGCTGGATTCCCACTTTATCGGTCTCTTTTGCATCGGCCATGGCCGCTTTCAGCTCGCTGTTTCCGCTGGCCGACATGATGGAGAGTTCCAGGTTCAGAGGATTTCCCTCCAAGTCGTTCACATTTGAATAGACGATGTGATCCACAAAATTAATGGTTGGTTTATGGCGTTCTGGATTTATGTAATATTTCAACTTAAAGACCTCCGTACTATCTTAATTGGCCGCTGCTTTTTTCTTATCAATGGCTTCTTTAATATACGGCCACGCAACGCTCACAACCGCAACCAGCAAAAAGATCAAAGACACCGGTCTCATTACAAAATCTGCAATTCCGTGGTTTCCGTAGCTCATGCCTTTTCTGAAATACTCTTCCAGCTTCGGGCCCAGAATAAAAGCGAGAATAAACGGGCTGCTGGGGATCTTGGCCATATCCATCAATATGCTGAGACCTGCGAATACCAGCATCATTACCACGTTGAACATGGTGTTGCCGCTGGTGTAACCGCCGACAAAACACATGATTAAAATCACGCCGTAAAGGTAATGATATGGAACTTTTAAAAGATATGGGAACCATCTCATGCCGAATAACTGCATGAACAGAACCAGTAAAGCCGCAACCAAGGTGGCAGCAAATATAACGTAGGAAATCTGCGGGTTTGCACCGATCATCAAAGGCCCCGGCTGCAGACCGTGAATCATCAGACCGGATAACAGGAGGGCTGTTGTGGAATCTCCCGGAATCCCCAATGCCATCATAGGAATCAGCGCTCCGCCCACAGACGCGTTATTGGATACTTCAGAAGCCCAAATGCCGTCCGGACATCCTTTTCCAAACTCTTCCGGTTTTTTGGAACCAGATTTCGCCTGGGCATAGGCAACCATGTTGGAAAGCCCTGAGCCCATTCCCGGAAGGAAACCGATCCAAAGTCCGATCAGGAAGGAACGGATGATGTTGACAATGTTGCTGGTAATATCCGCGATTTTGATTCCAATCCCCCTGATGCCCTTTGTATCCACTTCCGGCATGTCCTGCTGGCCTTTTGCGTAGTCCACAGCCACCTGTTTGATGGCGAACACGCCCAGCATTAACGGAACCATGCTGATGCCTGCGCTCAGCCAGATACTTCCGAATGTAAAACGTTTCTGCGCCGTAACAGGGTCCATACCGATGGTCGCGATAAATATACCTAAGAACGCTCCCATCAGCCCTTTGAAAATACTTCCCTTCGATAAAGAAGCAACCAATGTAATCGCGCAGAAGCATAAGGAGAAATACTCCCATGGCCCTAACTTTAATGCCAAATCCGCAATCAGCGGGCTGAGCACGGTTGCGATGATAACAGAGAAAAATGTACCCGTAAAGGAACCCAGAATTCCGATGCTGAGGGCTCTCACCGTCTCACCTTTCTGGCTCATGGGATAAGCGTCAAAACAGGTGGCGATGGATGCCGGAGAACCAGGAATTCCAACTAATGTGGCGGCAATAAAGGAACCGGATACGCCTCCGACCCACATACCGATCAGCATGGCAAACCCCAATGTGGGCTGCATGCCGAAGGTCAGCGGCAGAAGAAGGGAAACGCCCAATCCGCCTGACAGTCCGGGAATGGCGCCGAATACAATACCAGCCAAACTACATACTAAAATGATCAGTAAATGGGATGGCTGCAGAACAGTCATTAATGCACCTAAATATGCTTCCATATTCTGTAACCTCCTTAAAAGAATTTGCCCTTAGGCAATGGAATCACAAACAGTTTAACAAATGTAAAATACAAAATACCGGTCACTGCCAAAGCGATTATGATGGAACCGATCTTAGAAACAGGTTTCCCGCTTCTCAGAACCGCTATAAATCCCAGCATGGCAATCGGTGTGGAAATCAGGAAACCGATATAAGTCAAACCAAGGATATAAGCTGCCATCACTGCAATGACTACGGCAAAGCGTTTCCATCCATCTCTGGTTAAATATACAGTTTCTTCCTTTGCTTCCGGATCCTTTGAAAAAAACATTCCGATACCGCACAGAATCATGCCGACCGCCGCGATCTGCGGGAAAAGGCGGGGGCCAGGCTCTGCCAGATTAGGCAGAATCCTGACCTGCTGTGTCAGTACAAGAATCGCAGCGCTGAGCAGTATAAATACAATACTTACTATCTTATCCTTGCTTATTCTCACTTTTTTCACCTCTGATTGATCTATCTAACGTTAATTCCCAGGGAAGTTGCAACGTCTACAATAATCTTCTGTTCTTCTTCCAGCATCTTTCTGCTCTCTTCAACGGAATGCCATTCCGGTGTCGCTCCCATAGCTTCGCAGCCTTTAATGAAATCAGGATCATCTAATACCGGTTTTAAAGATGCATTGATGGCTTCAAGAGTTGCTGCGTCAGTTCCCTTTGGTGCGAAAATGTAAACATTGGAGCCCCATGACGCGTCTACGCCCTGAGACTGAAGGGTCTTCCAGTTATCGCCTCTTGCAACAACTTCTTCCACATCTGTGCCGTCACGGCTGATCATACCGATTACCTTCACTTTTCCGCCTTCCACATACTGTACGGCGTTCTGGTAAGTAACGTTTCCGGCTGAAATGAATCCGCCTGCTACGTTGGTAAGTTTATCCGTTTCATTTGCCGCTTCTACCATTTTAAATTCAACACCAGTTGCTTTTGCAATCTGGCCCCAGATAAAATGAGAGGAGTTGCCATTTGCAATCGCACAGGAAACTTCGCCCGGATGAGCTTTCGCATATTCAATGAATTCGGTCATATTGTTGTATGGCGCGTCAGGAGCCACGATGATCGCCTGATCTCCCATATACTGCATAGCCGCTACAACTTCATACTCTTCAACAGGATTGATATCGGAAGCTCCTGTCTGATACTGGCAGAGGCATCCGCTGTGATTTGCTAAAAGATTGTAGCCATCCGCTGCGGCGGTTCTTCCTGTCTCCATACCAACCTGCGCATTGTCAAAGTTCACAACCGCTACGGATGCTCCAACTGTTTTCTGCCATGCTGTGGTGATATAACGGACCTGTAAATCCGTGCCGCCGCCTGCTTTGGCCGGAACGTTCATCGTGATGGCTGACTTAGGCCAGTCTGTTGCAGCCGAACCTGCTTCTGACGCCGCGTCTGTTTTTGCAGCCTCTGTCTTGGCTGTATCGCCTTTGGCCGCCTCGGTCTTCGCTGCTTCCGTCTTCGCTGCGGTTGTGGAATTTGATGCTCCGCCGCCGCATGCCGCTAATGATGCCGCTGTCATAATCGCTGCTGCTAAAATACTGATTTTCTTTCTCATGTCTGTGTTGCCTCCCTATACTTTTTTAATTTTCTCTGATCGTTTATAACTAATTATTATGTTATAAAGATAATCAACAGTTATACTTTGTTTTTTACATATTTGGTATTTTACCAGAATCTATGTAATTTTCCCTTTGACAATTATGATTATAGTATACAAATTGAGGATTGACAAACATTTATAATTTATATATGATATAAGCATAAGTTATATATATTGTGAGGTATTATATGAATACACGTCAACTTACTTATATTATAGCAATTGCGGAAAAGGAAAGTTTATCCGGCGCCGCCGCCGAACTGGGCGTTTCCCAGCCTGCCCTGAGCAAATATCTGGCTGATCTGGAAAAGGAACTGAATACGGAACTCTTTCTGAGGCATAAAAAAAAGCTGCTGCTCACTGCGGCCGGGCGGATCTACGTGGATGCAGCTAAAAAGATCGTATCCGTAAAAGAACAGACCTATCAAACCATTTCGTCCCTGTCCAGAGAATATAAAGGGACGATCACAGTCGGCGCTACCCCCCTCAGGGGTTCCATTGCCATTGCCCGCATATTTCCATTTTTTTGTAAACGCTATCCCAACATCAATATTGCCATAAAAGAAAGTTATATGGCCGGTCTCAGGCAGGCAGTGATCGATCAATCGGTGGATATTGCCCTGGGCACCTGCATTGACTTAGACAGTCCTGACATTCTCCATATCTCGGCTTGCGAAGAAGACCTTGTGCTGGGCGTACCGGTTTTCCATCATCTGGCTCCAACCGCCAGCAGGGATCTGGATCATTTGACCACGGTTGATATCAGGGAATTTAAAGACAGCCCGTTTCTCATGGGAGGCAGAGGTTCCACTATACGGACTCTGGCCGACAGCATTTTTAAGCAAACCCATATGAACCCTACCGTTGTCTATGAATCCAACAATAACCTGGTGCTGCTCAACATGATACAGAGCGGGGCTGGCGTATGTCTGCTGCCGAAATCCGCCATGAAGCCTTCGGACCACATTGTCTATTTTTCCATAAGACCCCGGTACTTTCTGAACCTTTCCATCATGTTTCCGAAAAACCATGTACTGAGTGAGGAGGAGCGCTACCTGACCGCCCTTGTGCTGGCAAGCGACTGCAATCATCCCAGATACCGGCTCAATCCCACCCCTATGGCAAAACAGATCATGGATGAATTTCCCATGCCGGAATTTACGGATGAATTTCCATTTACATTTTGAGTTCTGGCATTACATATACATTGTCATGATAAATGCGCCGTCATGATAAATGCGTTGTTACGATAAACGCGCTGTTATGATTAACGCGTTTCAATTATAGATAGGAGAAACTGTCTTATGGATACGAGAATTATTGAATATATGATCGCCATTTCCGAAGAAAAAAGCCTGAGCAAGGCGGCGGAAAAGCTTTATATCTCCCAGCCGGCCCTGAGCCAGCAGTTAAAGAAACTGGAAACCGAACTGGGGACGCCCCTGTTTACGAGGGAGAAAAACAGCCTGATTCTCACCGATGCCGGACGCGTCTATATCAACGGAGGACAGTCCATCCTGCATATCAAACAGGAAGCGCTGAAACAACTCGATCATATGAATTACACTTCCCGGAATTTTATCCGTTTCGGATATACCCCTGTCAACGCCATAGAATGCCTGCCCGCATTCCGGACGGAATTTCCCGACATTGAAATTTCCACCCGCCAGTTCAGCACGCCGGAAGCCAAAGAGGCATTGATCCAGGGCAGCCTGGATATTGCCGTGGTACTGACGTCTTCTCTGCAGCACGGCAGCCTGGAATTCCTGCCTTTGTGCAGGGACGAACTGCTGCTGGCCCTTCCGGCCGGACATCCGGCGGTGAAGGAGGAGCATCCGTTTAAAGATGGGTATTCCCGCCTGGCAGGGGATTATTTTATACTCGATCCCACCGGCACTTATACCAGGAATATTGAGGACCGGGCTTTGAATTCCATGGGAATCCAGCCTAAGATTCTCTGCGAAACCAACGATTACACCACGGAACGGTATATGCTGAACAGAGGATTGAGCTGCTGCTTTATCCCCAGGTTTTCCCTCCATGCGGAAGATACCTTCCGAACCTATCCCCTGGACCCGCCCCAGCCGTTTTATGTGGCGGCGGCTTATTCGAAAAATATTATATTATCGGAACCGCTGAAGTATCTGCTGAGGCTGCTTTTGAATTTATTTGACCGGAATACCGGTAACTGATATTGCGGCAGTGGGATATTTGATCTATACTTATTTTATTGAGCGGCATTTTGCCGATGCATAATAAACGGGTGAATTGAGGAGGTGCGTCATGACATTAAAAGAAGAATACCAACAGCGGTTAAAAGATTTCGAAGAGTTAAAACATAAGTCCCACGCCCATTTATGGGTAGATCAGGTAAACCGGTATGTGGAACCGTTCCAGATATTCGGCAATCTCTATTACGTGGGGGATAATGATATCTGCATGCATCTGATCGATACGGGAGACGGGCTTCTGCTGTGTGATGCCGGGAACTACGGGTCGGAGGGAATGCTGGTAAACGCCATTTGGGAAGCCGGTTTTAACCCCCATGATATCCGCTGGATCATCCTGTCCCATGCCCAT
Source organism: Clostridium sp. MCC353 (assembly GCF_018785315.1). Taxonomy (GTDB): domain Bacteria; phylum Bacillota; class Clostridia; order Lachnospirales; family Lachnospiraceae; genus CHH4-2. Next base: position 10,066 of record NZ_WQPN01000043.1, read on the forward strand.
GTCGACCATATGGGCTGTGCGGAATTTTTCCGTAAAATGTATGGATGCAAAATCTATATAGGGGCTCCCGATGCGCAGTCGATGAAAGACGCCCCGGAGCTGACTTTGGTTCAGAGAAGTTCCAACATCAGCCATCATCTATTTGAACCAGATGAGGTCATAAATGACGGAGATGTTCTCACTTTCGGCAATACCACCATAGAATTCTTTCTGGTTCCGGGACATACCATAGGAACTCTGGCCTATTTTTTCCATGTAAGCGACGGCAGCCGGACGCTTCGGGCCGGTTACTACGGTGGATTCGGGTTCAATACGCTGACAAAGGCTTATTTAACAGAAATCGGCGATCCTGAACTTCAGATGCGCAAAACCTATTTGGAATCGCTCAGCAAGGTGAGAGACCAGAAGGTGGATATTTACCTGGGAAATCATACGGATAATAACCGGGTTTTGGAGAAGCGGAAACAGATGCTTGAAAAACCGGACGTGAATCCGTTTATTGATGATACTGAGTGGGGATCTTATTTGGATAAGAAGAGGGCGGATCTTTTGGCTTTTATGGAAGATCCGAATAATTAGAATAACTGCCGTTAGGCATCTGGCTTTGCACGGCAGTTCTTTGAATGTGGATTACGACTAGTCTGATGAAAAAGGGCTGCCTCCTGCATTGGCGAACCCCGGCCCTGGGCTTGGCCGGACGGCCTCCCCCGTTTCTTGCTGGTTTTCTCTGGCTTAAGGGATTAAATACAATTTTATGAATTGTAAGTAAATTTAACAACAGACATCGAGGTATATTCGTAGAAATCTTCATATTTATAGTTTAAATGTCCGGAGCAGAAATTGGTATTAACTGATATCCCCTATTCCTGTTCTCTCATGTCATTTATACCGAATTTTCATATCATTTCCGCCATAATCGACATTAATAACTAAATTCCATCCCTGCCAAACTCTTCTTTGCTTTTTTACTCCTCTCCCCTAAAATCTTTTATTACCCCAGTTCAGGCTGTGCACAGCCGTGAAGAAGGCGAGGGGGAACCGGGGCGGACTGACGATGGGGTAAGGGATTGGGGATCGTATGCAGGCCCTTAGATATACTTGGTCTTCAAGGACGGAAAAAAGCAGGTAGAAACTGAATTCCGAATCAGTTTCTAAGGCGCCCTCTGAGAGGTAAAGTTCATAAAAAGTTTACCTCGAATGGGCGCCGCCCTGCTTTTTTCCGTTCTTGAGGACCTAGTATATCTTAGGGCCGGAATCCAGAATCCCCAATCCCTTACCCCATCGTCAGTCCGCCCCGGTTTCCCCTCGCCTTCTTCATGGCGTTACTCACGCAACTAAATAAAGATTTCCCGGATTTTTCCTATGTATCACCCGCTTATGCCAGCACTCCGATCTGCCACGGCACATATTCATCATAACCAATTCCCAGTTCTTCGCTCTTGCTCTTTTCTCCTGAAGCTACGCGGATCAATTTTTCAAATATAATTTGTCCCATCTCATCCAGATTCTTCTCTCCGTCAATGACCATACCACAGTTGATATCCATATCATCGATCAGATTCTTATACATATCTGAATTGGATGCCAATTTCACAGTCGGGCAGTGTACGGCTCCATAGCAGGAACCACGGCCGGTTGTAAATGCGCAGAGTGTAGCTCCTGCAGCAAATTCACCGGTTACGGATACAGGATCGTATCCTGGGCTGTCCATGATAACCAGGCCTTTTTCTTTCACTCGCTCCGCGTACTGGTAGAACGCATTCACCGGCGTACTTCCGCCTTTTTTCGCTCCGCCAAGGGATTTCTCCAGAACGTTGGCTAATCCGCCCTTGTTGTTGCCCGGGCTCACTTTACCGTTGATCTGGCAGTCACGCCCTTTGTTGTATTCCAGCCACCAGTTCAGGCGGTCAACGAATTTCTGTCCGATTTCCGGTGTTTTGGCACGGCATGTCAATGTATGTTCTACGCCGAATAATTCGGTTATTTCAGCTAAAATTGCGGTTCCGCCGTTCTTAACAAGCAGATCCACCGCTTTTCCCAGGGCCGGGTTTGCCGACAAACCGGAAAATCCGTCCGATCCGCCGCACTGCAGGGCCAGTACCAGGTGTTCTACGGAAACCGGTTCTCTCTTTACCTGGTTTGCGATTTCAAGCATTTCATAGACGGCCTGGATTCCCAGTTTAACCGCTTTGGTGGTTCCGCCCACTTCCTGCATCACCAGCCTTCTCATCATAGGGCCTTCCACAAGGCCTTCCTGTTCGAACATTCCGTCGATGTTATTTCTCTCACATCCTAATGCGCAGACAAGAGCGCCTGCAATATTAGGGTTCACGCAGTGGCCTGAAATGGTCCGGCGCAGAAGGTCCATGGCCTCCCCTGTCATTTCCATTCCGCATCCGATGCCGGTGATAAATGGAATCACCCCGTCCACATTTGGATATGCTTTCATCACTTCAGGGGTAAAATGATTGGCAATTCTTCTGGCCACCGTTCCGGCACAGTTTCCGGCCACTGGGATGGCGATGAAGTTTCTGGTAGCAACCCGTCCGTCTTCCCGAACGATGCCCATAAATGTGGGGCGGTCCTTTTCAGGAACCAGCTCTACCGGTTTGTAGTCTCTGGAAAATGCATAGTCTTTGTCCACTTCATCAAACAGGATGTTGTGGCTGTGCATCATGGTTCCCGGCTCCGTATCTTCCGCCGCATAGCCGATCACCGTATTGTATTTCTTAACGGCCTCCCCTTTTTTAATGAATCTGGCCGCCACCTTATAGCCGGACGGAACTTCCATCCGTGTTGTGATTCCCTCTTCCGGTATCTCCACTCCTGCCGCTATGTCATGACGGGCTACCACCACGTTATCGTGTTCATCCAAACGAATAATCGGACATAATCCCATAGTTTCCCTCTCCTTTTCTCCGCATATACCGGGAACATATCTGATCCCGGCTCCTCTTTGTTATTTTCAGTATAACAATCCGGGGCTGTAAAATCCAATATTTAAAATTGATGTTTGGAATCGAAAAAATCGATAATGCACAGACTTTGCTTGCAACTGGGCTTTAAGTTATATATAATTGAGATATAACAGTTCAGGACGGCGGGAAAATCGGTGAAGAAAGGCGCGGCAAGCTCGCTTGTAAGCACCTTTCTTCACCGATTTTCCCATCGGATGAACATCCGATGCTTCTTGACCAGCTTTTTCGGTCAAGAAGATACGCCGGCCTAAATATTACCATTGAGATAATCAATCATCAAATGCTGCCCGGACAGACAGCGGAATGGAGCAAACGATGAATACAAAGCATATCTCCTATATCCTGGAAATAGCTGAACAGAAAAACATCACCAAGGCGGCGGAAAAACTCTACGTTTCCCAATCCACCTTGAGCCAGTGCCTTGCCAACCTGGAAAGCGAACTGGGGACGCCGCTTTTTTACCGTTACAGCAAAGAACTGGTGCCCACGCCGGCGGGCTTATGCTACTTGGAAGGCGCCAGGCAGATGCTGGAAATCAAGAAACAGGTTTACGATAACATTGCCAAGATGACCTCCAATATGCCCTTGTCATTTACCATAGGAATTTCTTCCCAGGGAGGGCTGCGGGTATTTTCCAAGGTATCCGCTCTTTATAAGGACATCTATCCCAATGTGACGTTCAATATCATCGAAGACCACAGCCTGCCCATGATTAAAATGCTGAATGCAGGGAAATTGGACATGGCGATACTGGCGGTGGATAATACGGAACGGATTTCATCTGCTTATGAACGGCTTCTGGATGAGGAATTATTTTTGGCGTTTCCGGATACTCCGGGATTTGAAAGATATTTTAATGATGACGGGGTTTTATGGGATACGCTGAATCAGGCTCCCTTTATTCTTTCCCCTAAAGGTACGATTATCCGTGAACTGGAGGATGTGTTGTGCAGCGCCCATAAGATACAGCCCTACGTGATCTGCGAGATCAGCAGCAAAACTGCCGTCATCTCCATGCTGTCGGAAGGGCTGGGAATTTCCCTGATTCCCCAGTCCGCGAAGAGGGAGATCGAGGGAATCAGGTACTTTTCTGTTTCACCTCAGCTTTACCGGTATCATGTGATCGCATATATGAAGAGGAAGACGCCGGAGAGGGAGAAGGAAACGTTTATACGGCTGGTGAAGGAGAATTATAATTTTTAGTTTAAGACAGTCGTGGAGGGATTTACCTGGGGCGTGAAGGGATTTTCGAAAAAGCCTTGAGGGGTAGGGTGAAAAAGTCTGATAATTCCAACTTTTTCACCCTACCCCTCAAGGCTTTTTCGAAAATCCCTTCACGCCCCAGGTAAATCCCAGTATCTTCTCACCGCTCCGCCAGCCGGTCCAATATCTCAATCAGCCGAAGATTTCCTCCCGCCGGCGGACGCCAGTCCACATGAACGCAGGGGACCTGCTGGGAACGCACGGATTCATAAAACCCGGGCAGCCCCAGATTAATGACTTCCATTTCCTTTTCCTGTGTGATCGGTTTCTCTCTCATACATTCCCCTCCTTTTCCAGTTCTTCCATTATGGCTAACGCCAGCTCCGCCGCCTGGGCGTTGGATTCCATCACCAGAATTCCCTGCTGTTTAAGAATCCGCTTCTGTTCTTCATAATCCTGAAAATCCTCATAACTTCCGCAGATGGACGCCACGAAGATAATATGGCGGTTCTGCTCTTTCAATATTTCCTGAGCCTTAGCCACCTCTTCCGCCAGCACCCGGGCCGGGTTCTCATGGGACCCGTATCCGGTCTCCACATCGGCTAAAATAACCGCGGTTTCCGGATCGGCCGCCTCCTGAAGCAGCCGTTCTTCCCTCAGGGACGGTTCGATCATCGGATGTGGTTTGCCCACAGTGAATTCATCGTCTCCCAAATCCAGAACCGTGTGTTCCTTCGATGCCTGGAGACCGTCAATCCGCTCTTCATCCGTCACAGCGATATTGGAATACACCTTTTTTGTGTGGCTGCGGATTAAAAGCATGGTCTCATAGGCCAGAGTGCCTCCGCAGTACAGTCCACGGATGTATTTCTGTCCGGGCTGTAAAAGTGTTCTCTGAGCCATGGCTTCCGATACCATTTCCGCCGGGATTTCATGTCTGCGGCTGTCGCCGGTTCCTGCCAGCTCAACTGCCAGGCGGGCGGTCTCATCCAGGGCCGCCGCCGTTTTCCAGGGCAGGGACGGATCATCGTTTCCTTCATTTCCCATAAAGCAGGCCACCACAGGCTTTTTCTTCCCCCTCAGGTAAGCCGCGATTTTCTCCAATACAGAAGGGGACGGCGGCTTGGATACGATCACGATCACATCCGTACTGTGGTCATTTTCCAGAAGTTCCAGACAGGACAGCATCATCCTGCCCCCAATGGCTTCCTTCACATCCCGTCCGCCAGTGCCGAAGGCCTGGGAAATGCCTCCGCCCCGGTTGCTGATCTGGCACATGACTTCCTGAAGCCCGGTGCCCGATGCGGCGGCCAGGCCGATATTCCCCCGTTTCACCTGGTTGGAGAAGCCCAGACCCACGCCGTTGATCACAGCGGTGCCGCAGTCCGGCCCCATCATGAGAAGCCCCCGTTCAAGGGCCAGATCTTTTAGTTTCCGTTCCTCCTCCAGAGACACGTTGTCGCTGAAAAGAAGGACATGGCGGTCGGCCATCAAAAGTTTCTTCACCTCTCTGGCCGCAAACTGGCCGGGCAGGGAAACCACTGCCATAGAGGCGTTGGGATACTGGCTGACCGCTTCTTCCACGGTTTTTACCACATCCTGGCTCTCCTTTTTCATGTGGGCGGCTTTGGTGTTTAGCTCCTCTTCCGCCATCAAAAGGACCTTGTTTATCTCTTCTTCCGATTCCCCCCGTATGGCAAAGACCAGATCGTTGGCTCCGGCCTCCCGGCCCTCATCCGTCAGCAGGCCGGAAGCTTCCATTAAATCCTTATTCATATCCGTGGCCATCATTACGGCCACATGTTTTGCCGAACCCAGATGTCTGCCGATCTTGCTGGTCAGCAGCATCAGGGTGGCCGAATCGTAGTATTGGTTGGTTTTTATTACATTTTTCACTATCATCTGCCTGTATTCCTCCTATATCCCCAGTTTATCCGCCAGCGCAAGCAGGGCCTGTTCAAATGGCTCAACCGGCAGCACGGACATGCCTGCGCCTACCATTCCCACTCCGGCCCGGTTGGACGCAATGGCCGTATTGAGCACCGGGGTGATCCTGGTTTCGACCACTTTCATGCAGTCGATCCCGCAGGGAACCCCTCTAAAATCATTGATCGGTATCTGATACCTGGGGTGCTCCGCCAATGTGATCCGGTACATGGAATCCGTGGTATCAATGGCCGTCTGCACGCTGTCGGCTCCCAAAAACCGGACAATGGCCGGAGCCGCCACCATGGCGCAGCCGCCGAAGCCTCCCACTTCCATGATCGCGCTGTCTCCGATATCCGGATTGGCGTCCTCTTTTGTATATCCCGGAAAATACAGCCCGTCCACCACAGGAGACGGAGCCGTAAACCACTGCCCGGGCAGGCCGCTGATGCGGATTCCTATCTCCACCCCATTTCTGGCAATGGCGGTGACTAAGGTGGAACCTTCTACTCCGTCCGCGGCGTCGGCAGCCAGCTTATTGGCCGCCATGGCCAGATTGAGAAAGAACTGGTCATTTCCCACGCCGATAAACCGTAAAATATCTTCCGCATCATTTCCCGCCGTCCTGGCAATATGGGGGCACAGCAGTTTTAAGATCAGGGCCGTGGTCGCATGGTTTCTCATGTGGAGCTCATCTCCCATGGAAAGCCCCTGGGCCATAACCGGCCCCAGATCGATGCCGCCCAGTTCCCGGATTATTTTTGAGAATACGGGGGCCGCCACTTTTGCCATCCATTTCAGGCGCTTCAGCGTTTTCTCCGTATATTCTCCGAACCTGAGGCCCACGCCGCTTCCTTCGCTGATGTTGGCGTAACTTCTCCGGCCCGTATTCCGGTCTTCCACCACCCATAGGGGCATGGACCAGGTGGTGATTCCCGTCATGGGACCCACCGCGCCGAATTCGTGGCAGGTCTTGTATACAACGCTGCCATCCACCGCCCTCACTTTCGCCTCTTCAATGTCCCGGGCAATGCCTTCGTTCATGAGGGCGCAGTATACAGCCCCCTTCATCGGCTCGCACATCTGTTCAAATTCAATGGGCGGCCCTGAATGAAGGATAAAATTCTTTTCTATTCCATTTAAAACCTCATAAGCTGGTTTCACATCTATTAAAACCGGTTCGGAAGAAATCAGTCTTCCGACGGCTGTTTCATTCGCTTTTAACATAACGCCTCCTGTTCCAACAAAGTTCATGCCTACAGAAACTTGGAAACAACTCCGTAAATTCCCCAGATTCCAAGCCCCAGCGTTACCAGAACGGCGATGATTCCCCAGATATTTCTGGGCGTTGAGTTGGTATATTTGCCCATGATCTTTTTATTGTTGGTCACCAGCATCAGAAGAATGGCGATGAACGGAAGGGAAAAGCCGCTGGTGGCCTGGGCCAGCACGATGATCTGGGCCGGTTTCGTATTGATCATGGCTAAAACGGTGCCGAAAATAACTACAATGGCTCCTGCCGCTTTCGCTTTCACATTGTCGCTGCCGCCTTCCCAGTGGAACAGCCTGCTGAAAATGGATTTGATGGTAAACGGAACGGCAATGGCCGAAGAAAGACCTGCTGCAAATAAGCCGATATTGCCGCAGATGCGGGCCCAGCTTCCTAAAACAGGCTCAAGCTGCTTTGAGAATACCAGCGGGCTGTTCACTTCAGTTCCCGTGCCGTATAACACGGCCGCACTGGTGATGATGATGGACATGGTGATCACAACGCCGATGATGACATTGACATTGATATCAAAACGGGCGTCGGGAAGGTCTTCAATCTTGTCGTATTTTCCTTCGCAGGTAATGGAATGCAGAATCAGGTTGATTCCCACCAAAGTGGTGCCGATCAGCGCCAGGCTGCTCACAATGCTTCCCTGGGGCAGAGCAGGCACAATGCCTTTTAAGATTCCGGTCAGGCTTGGCCGCACCGTAATCATGGTGATGAAGAAGATAATTCCCATCAGGCTGACAAAGATCTGCATGATCTTTTCCAGCAGTTTATAGGAACCCAGAACCGCGGTAAACATGGCCAGAGCGCCTACGATCAGAGCCGCCAGCCACTGGGGCATTCCGAAGATGTCTCCAAGACCGGACGAAGCGCCGATTTCATTTCCCGCCTGGAACGCAAAGCAGACCGCCGCCACCGCGATGAACACCACGGCCTGAATCAGCATTTTCCATCCCTTTTTCTCAGGGAACATGGCGATGGACGCATCGATTACGTTCATCTTGGATGCAATCACCGTCCGGGCCGCCATCTCCATCAGTATGATCAGGGAAATTCCCGAAAATACCACGGTCCACAGCAGATCGTATCCGAAATTCACCCCTGCCATGGTCGCGGTGGTGATGGTTCCAGGCCCGATAAAAGCGCTGGTAATAATGGCCGCTGGCCCCATATTTTTAAGTTTCTGTCCCAATGTACTCTTCATATCCTTCCTCCTGTTCATCAATCATAATATAGTTTTCTAAAATTTCCGCTGGCCGCCGGTTATCAATCGTAACAGTTAAGACCTATCTGAACTGTTACGACCAATCACCTGCCGTTCACCCCTCAAATACCCGGCCGCCAGAACCAGCCCTTCCAGTATATCCGCCCCCGAAGTATGGCCGAGCTGCAAAAGCTTTAAAGCCGCCCGGTTTTCCTCCTCATTCGTAAAGCCCTGAATGGTGTGAATCACCGCATCCGAACCGTATCCGCCGCAGGCCCTTAACAGGTAGGATTTACTGATATCGTTGGTTTTGTGTATCCCGGCCAGAACCGCCTGAGACGCCAATTGGAATCCGGCGGGATCGAAACATTTTAAAACCGCTAAAATCCCCGACAAAAGATCATCTCCCGAAGGGGTGAGGCCTGGCCCCAGGCCGATTAACAGTCCGGCTGCTTCTTTTAACTTTTGTGGATGTTTCCCTTTTAAAGCTTCAAAAAAGCTTTCAGCTCCTTTTATCAGACGGTTGTGGATTTCCAGGGCCATGTCCGAAGGAACCTGCTGCTCTCTCCGTTTCTCATTGATCAGCTTCTGATACTGTTTTAGATGAAATCTCCTGTTTTCAAGCTCAGGCAGGGCCGTATCCAGATACAGACAGCCCTCTGCCACGGGAATGTGAATTTCCCCGATGCGGATCATTTTTCCATCCCCAAAAACTTCCATCCCGGCTTTTATCGGTCCGGTGTCCAGATCTTCCGTATAAAATGATCCCGGCGGGACGATATCCCGAAACGAATGGATCACCAGAAACGGCCGGTTCTCCCCTAAATCAATGTTGAAGCTGTGTTCAAACACGCTGTGAACTCTCCCCTGCCAGTTTCCCGGCGGCAGAGGCAGCCCGATTTTACTGCATGCCAAGTATCCACCCCCTTATGTTCCGGCCCCTAAGGACAGGATCAATGTTATCATTCCCACAACCAGAACCTCCGTCAAAGCCAGAGGCAGCATTTTCTTCAAAACCCAGCCTTCCTTTCCGCGGCATCCCGCCGTGGCAGTTCCCAAAAGGATGGTGGAAGGCCCCACAACCGTTCCGATTGCCCCTCCCGCCGTCTGGGCCGAAAGAATGATCCAGCTCTCTATATGAAGGGCCGAAGCCATAGCCGCCTGAAATCCTCCCAGCAGTATGTTGGAGGACGTATTGGAGGACGTGACAAATGCCCCCAGTATCCCGATAAACGGCGCCGCCAGCCCATAGAACCGTCCGGCCGCAGCCGTCACTCCCCGGGCAATGATCTCCATCAGCCCGCTTCCCCTTAACACCTGGGCCATCATCACCAGGAGCAGGATTCCGAGGGAAGCCGGAACCGTCTTTTTCAGGGTGCCTTTCAGAACGGCAGAGCCGTCATTCCTCATTAACAGCCCTTTTTTCTGAAAAATGATCCAGGTAACGCACACCACCAAAAACAGGATAAATCCGGCGTGGGTCAAAATATGTAAAGGCCCGTAATTCTCAGTGGCCGGACTGGCAAACCCTCTGCCTGTCACAGTTTCCCGAAACGCCAGCTGAATCACCGCATTTCCCAGCCGCCGGTTCACCGGCCCCACCATGAGAATGATTACGGAAAAGCATACCAGCAGGAGAAAGGGCATAACCGCCAGCCCCGCCGGAACCTTCCCTTCTTTATCCTCCGCATTTCCTCTGGTTTCCTTCAATAATTCAGACTTCATTTCCCACGGCTTTCTGTAAAATCCGGCTTTTAAAAACAATACCGCCGCACCCAGCGCCGCCGTGGTGGGGAGAAATGCGGCGATTGTGGTGTTGACCGTCCCAGCCGCCATCTGTCCCCCGCCATGGATCAGGCTGATGACCATGAGGAACGGAAACATATGGGCTATGGCCCGCTTTCCGCCGTAAAGCGCGCTGATCAGCAGTCCGCCCGCCAGATCAGCCGCCCATAAAAACAGGCATGTCATAAAAAATGCCGCACCCATATCCGTTAAGCCGGACTGGGTGACTAAGGCATCCCAGGCCAGGGCGAAGGTGCCGAAAGTATTGGCCCAGGCATGTCCCATTAAAGTGACAACCACCGCCCATCCCGGCTTCACCCCTACGGCGATGAGAAGGGGAGCGCAGACGGCCACCGGAACTCCAAACCCGGTAATTCCCTGGAGGAAACTGGAAAACAGCCATCCAAAGAGCAGAATCAGAAAAAGCTGGTCTTTAGAATTGTCAACCGCCAATTTCTTAATGGTTTCAAATGCCCCCGTCCGGTCCAGAATCTCATACAGCACAATGGCGGGCCATATCACAATCAGGATGGAAACCGCGTTCCAGCCCCCTTTTGCCAGATTGATCCCCAGATTGAAAACCGTGTCCTTTCCGACCGCAGCGGCCGCTAACCCTGAAGCGGTAAGCCCCAGAAACGCCGCCTTCTCCGTCTTCATCTGAAACAGGCTCATGGCCAGAAACAACAAAACTACAGGTGAAACGGCTCCGGCCCAAAGCAGGAATCCGCTCATAAGTTTTCCTCCCTTAAAGACGCGTCAAATGCGATCAGCGCCTTTTCAAAGGCTTCATAGGGAACTCTTGAAAGGCCCGCACCGATCATGCCGTCCCCCGGCATTTTGCTCACAATCGCCGTATTGATTCCGGGCGTGACGGTGGTTTCCACCACCTTCATGATGTCGATGCCTAAAGGCAGTCCGGCAAAGTTGAGGCCGGGAATCGTGTATTTCTGGTGTTCCCCGATGCAGATATTTCTCATGGTCTTTGTAAATTCCACAGCTTCCCCCGTATCGGGGATTCCAAGCAGGCGGACGATGGCGGGAGAAGCCGCCATGGCAAATCCGCCGAATCCGTTGACCTCCATGATGGCGCTGTCTCCGATGTCCCCGTTGGCGTCTTCCTGGCTGAAACCGGAAAAATAAAGGCCGTCCACCAGGGGAGCCGGTGCGGTAAACCACTGTCCTGGCAGGCCGCTGATGCGGATTCCCACCTCCACGCCGTTTCTGGCAATGGCGGTGACTATGGTGGATTCCCGGATTCCGTCTGCGGCGTCGGCGGCGCTTTTATTGGACGCCATGGCTATATTTAGGAAAAACTGGTCATTTCTGCTGGTCAGAAACTGCATGATCCGGCTCAGTTCCGGGCCGGAACAAACCTCTGAAAGAGGGGCTGCCAGCCGGTGCAGAAGAACCATGGAGGAAGCGATATTCCTCATGTGAAGCTCATCCCCCATGGAAAGGGCCTGGGCCATCACCGCGCCCGAATCCAGTCCGCCCAGGCGGTCAACCGCTTTTTTCAGGGCCGGCGCCAGTTCCATTTCGATCCAGTGAAGGCGCTTTATGGTTCTGTCCGTACATGCGCCAAACCGGATCACATCTCCGGCTCCTTCGTTGATGGTGCTGAAAGCCAGATTCCCATTTGCCGTATTTTCAACCACAAAGAGAGGCATTGACCAGGTGGTCACTCCCGTCATAGGCCCCACCGCCCCTTTTTCGTGGCAGGTCTGGTAACGGATTTGGCCGCTTCCGGCCAGCTTCTTCGCGCTGTCCCGGTCATCTGCCAGGCCTTCGTAAATCAACGCCGCATGAACCGCCTCCTGCATGGGAGCGCACATCCGTGGATAATCGATGGGAGGCCCGGCGTGGAGTACCGTATATTTGTCAAAATCTTTTAAAACATCTTTCGCCTGACGGATGTCCACCAGACGGGGAGACGCGTTTCTCAGACGATTAAGCGCTTCCTGATTAGCCGTCTTTATCATAATTTCCTCCGTTTCTGATTTAGTTGCTAATTCTGTCTTTATTTGCCGATTCTATCTTATCTATAAGTATAGATGTATTTAGATAATACGTCATTGGATGAGGCCGTCAATAATTCGGTCTTTTTTTATCCCTCAAGGATAACGGTCCCGTGTAACAGTTCAGACAGGTCTGAACTGTTACGCATCCAGCCCATTAAAGTCGCCTGCGGCGAGGGCCTGGATGCCTGCAATCGCTATGTTTTCGTACGGTCCGCGCAGTAAATGCGCAGACCTATCTGAACGGTTACGGTCCCGTAACAGTTCAGATAGGTCTGAACTATTACGCCTCCTGCCCAGTAAATTTGCCCGCGGCGAGGGCCTGGATGCCTTCAGCCGCTATGTTTTCGTGCAGCCTGCGCAGTAAAAGCGCAGACCTGTCTGAACTGTTACGCCAACTCTCCTATAATCATTTCATGACGCTATGATCTCCGTACCCGTCCCGGAACCGAAATGTTCCAGATTATCTATGGAGGTGATCACCGCCCTGCGGCTTCTTCCGGATTCAGCAAACATCATTGCCGCCTCTATCTTGGGGAGCATACTTCCTTCCGGAAACTGCCGCTCTCTTACATATCGCATTAACTGAGCTGTGGTCACCTGTTTTAGCGCCATTTCATCCGGTTTATTGAAGTTGACATACACATATTCCACGCCTGTGAGAATCAATAACACATCCGCGCCGATCAGTTCCGCCAGCTTTTCCGCCGCCAGGTCTTTATCCACCACGGCTTCCACGCCCCGGTAACCGGCTCCCGACTTCACCACCGGAATCCCGCCTCCTCCTCCGCATATCACAATATTTTCCGGGCTCAAAAGCTGTTGGACAGCCGGAAATTCTAACACGCTGAAGGGCTTGGGGGAAGGGACTACCTTTCTCCACCCTCTCCCCGAATCTTCCACATAGAGGCTCCGTTCCTTTTTCATGGCTTCAAACGCCTCTTCTTTTGTGAGAAATGGCCCGATTGGCTTTGTCGGATGGGTAAATGCCCGGTCCATTTCGTCCACCTCCACCCGGGTCACTAAAGAGACCACATTCCGCTTCATTCCGTTCCGGTTCAGTTCTTCCTGTAAGGCGTTCTGAAGCCAGTAACCGATGCTGCCCTGGGTCATGGCCACACAGGTATCCATGGGCATGACCGGATTCTTCTCGCTCTCCCCGGCTTTCTGCTGGAGGTACAGATTGCCGACCTGGGGGCCGTTTCCGTGGGCAATGACGATCTCCCACCCGTCCCGGGCCAGATAACAAAGCTGGCGGCTCACCTTTAAAAGCGCCCTGTACTGAGCCTGCGCTGTGGCGTCATCCGTTAAAATGGCATTTCCTCCCAATGCCAGAACCATTCTGCTCATAAATACGTTCCTCCATCCAATCTGTTATCCCTCTTCGCTGCCGTCCAGATATCCGGCATATGCCTCCAGCGCCTTTTCAAAACAGGCCAGGGGCGCTCTTACGGTTCCGGCTCCGATCTGCCCGGCTCCCGCATTCTTATGGGCGATTCCCGTGTTGATTAACGGGGTGATTCCGGTTGCCGCCACCTTCCGGATGTCGATTCCTAAAAGGCTGCCTTTAAAATCCCAGGTTGGGATTGTGAAGTTTGGATTATGGCCTATGCAGATCCGCTCCATCTCTTCCGAAACCTGGAGGGCGTCGCCAAACCCGCCCGCTCCCACGAACCGGGTGACGCCGGGAGCGGCGATCATGGCCATTCCGCCCACGCCTACGGTTTCCGTAATGGCGCTGTCTCCCATGTCCGGGTTGGCGTCCACTTCTTTATATCCGCTGAAATACAGCCCTTTGGGCACATTTACCGGAGCGGTAAACCACCGGTCGCCCATTCCGCTGATGCGAATGCCGAATTCAACGCCGTTCCGGGCCATGGCGGTGACCACGCACCCTTCCTTTAATTTCCTGGCGCAGTCCGCCATGGATTTTCCGGCGGCCATCATGATGTTTAAGAAAAACTGGTCCGTATCCGCCAGAAAACGGATCACTTCTTTTTTCCTGGCTTCTTCCGCACAGGTATCCATGATGAGCGGGGTCATTTCTTTCATGAAGATCAGAGACGCGGCTATGTTCCTCTGATGGAATTCATCTCCCATGGTAATGGCTTTGGCGATGATCACATTCAGGTTGATTCCATTTTCACATTTCTTTAAAGCCAGGGAGAGGACGGGCCCCAGGGTGTCCCTCATCCAGCAGAGACGGTCCACCACCTCTTTGGAATAGGCTCCGAATCTCAGCACCTTTCCAATCCCTTCATTCAGGGTACAGTAGGCTACGGTGCCGTCCAGGCGGTTGTTCACCACCAAAAGCGGCATATGTCCCGAGGTGATCCCTCCCATGGGGCCCACGGCTCCCACGTGATGACAGGGGAGAAAATTCACCTGGCCTTCTTCCAAAAGGGCCCTGGCCCCCTCTTCCTCTTCTGCCCAGCCTTCAAACAGCACGGCTCCTATGCAGGACCCCTTCATGGGGCCTGTCATTTCCTTATAAGAAATAGGCGGGCCGGCATGGAGCAGGGTGCGTCCTTTTAATTCGGGTATCACCGTTTCCGCCGGAACCACATCTGTGAGGAAGGGCTGGGAATCTTTCAGGCGTTTGATCACCTTATCGTTCATCTCATCGATTTCCGGGTGTTTTTTTAACGCTCCTAACAGCCCAATGATATGTTTATTCCCTCCGGCCGCCGGTTTCCATGAGAACTGCACCGCTTCGCCGCCGTGTTTCCTGACGGATTCCTTAAATCCCTCCACGCCCACATTGATCACCCTGGGCTTGGAATTGAACAATTCCATGATTTTATCTCCCGGCTCAGGCAGGAGTTTCTTTTCACCCTTCCATTCCACAATGGCTTTGTCCGGCTCCCGGTTTTCCAGTCCCTTGAGTTTTAAAGCCACCCGCACCGCTCTGGCGTTGCTCATTTCCACAATGGCGCCGCTGCTTTTTAAGGTTTCCACCGACTTATCATAGTCCTGGATATCCAGTCCGGTGCCGCAGACAGAAGCCACATAATAGAGTTTCCTGCCCTCTGCCCGGGCCTGGGCCATGGTTTCCCGGATGACGGGGGCAAGGGCCCCTGCCATATCCGGGTGGCATCCGTATCCCAGCACGCAGTCCAAAAGGATGACCCCTGTATCCGGTTTTGCCGCGTATTCCCTCATCTTCCTGACCCTCACTTCCGGGTCGATCATGGGATGGGGTTTTCCCTGTGTGTAAATATCGTCTCCCAAATCTATGACTTCATATCCTCCGGCCTGAAGGATGTATCCGTCCTTCTTAATCAGTCCTCCCAGATTCAGCGCCTCCGAGATCATCATACCCGCTTCAGCCGCCAGGGTACCGCCCGAATAAAGGCCTTTAACCGTCTGGTCTTCTCCCACTTGGTCACCATTTTCTTCCGGCTCCTCATAGTAATTGGCTTTTACCGGCCTTCCTTTGGAAAGATCCACCGCCATGCGGGCCGCTTCTTCTAAAGTATGGGCCAGGTATACATTTCCCTCATGGTGATCCGGCTTTTCACCCAGAAATACGGCCACCACCGGTTTGCTCACGCTCTGAAGCAGTTCCGCCACCTGATCCCTTACCTCTTTTGAAGGCGGTTTGGAAATGATCACGATCACATCCGTGGGATCGTGGTATTCCAGAGCTAAAATGGCGTCTTTCATGGTAACCGCACCCACTTCCCGGCTCAAATCCCGGCCTCCGGTGCCTGCTGCATGGATCACGCCGCCTCCCAGCCGCCCGATCATGGTCGTCACTTCCTGGATTCCGGTGCCTGAAGCCCCCACGATCCCGATATTCCCCGGCCCAACCACATTGGTAAATGCGATGGGAACGCCGGAAATGATCCCGGTCCCGCAGTCCGGCCCCATGAACAGAAGTCCCTTTTCATGGGCTTTCTTCTTCAAGCGCACCTCATCATCCAGGGAAACATTGTCCGTAAATGAAAACACATGAAGCCCCCGGCCCAGCGCCTCTTCCAGATCGTCCGCCGCATATTCGCCTGGAATGGAAAATACCGCCAGATTGGCCTGTGGAAGCAGTTCCAAGGCCTCATCCCAGCTTTCGGCGGACTGTTCCCCGCTCTTTGCCCGGACCGCCGACAGATTTCCCAGAAATGCCTCCGTCTCTTCCAGCACCCGTCCCACCGTCTCTTCTAAGTCCGCGTCCACCACAATCACCATATCATTGGGCGCGGCTTGGTCCATGTCTCCGGTGTAAAATCCGGTATTTCTGAATATATTCATATTGGCTTCCGTCCCCATCATAACCGAACTTCTTTTTACTCCCGGAAGCGTGTTGATCCGGTTTGTAAGGAGCATCAGATTAACAGAATCCTGATAACTGTTTTTCTTGATTACAGTAAATAGCATTTGCATTCCTCCTCGTTTGTGATACTATCATTATATCTTGTCTGTTTTTATTTTCATCGGCAACAAAATACAATAAATCTTTATTTTTTTATCCACAAAAGATAAAAGGAGGTAATCTCATGGATGTATCGAAAATCCTTACCATACCGTCTCTGTTTTCCGCCCGGGTCATTGCGGGTCGGGACGGGCTGCCCCGCAGCGTAACCGGCATCATGGTCTTAGAGGCCGTAGACATTGAGAACTGGGGAAATGAAGGCGAAATCATTCTAACCAGCTACTTTGCCTTAAAAGACCTTTCACCGGATGAAATCACCCAGTTCATGCAGAAACTGACCTCCATCGGGATCAGCGCCCTCATCGTCAAACTGGACCGTTTTGTCTCAGACATTCCCGTCACCATCACCGACTACTGCGACCTTCATGCCCTCCCTTTAATTCAGATTCCAAAGGAAGTGAAGTATGAATCCGTAATTCTGGAAATCTTGGGCCCGATCATCGATTCCAATATTGCCCTGTTAAACCGCCACTATGACGTCCACAACAAGCTGACCCGCATGGCCTTAAAAGAGCCCTCTCTCCTCCAGATTCTGGAAGAGCTGAAAAAAATGATCGGCTGCGACGTTACCTTGATCAACCACACCCATCATCTGCAGATCAGCACCAATCCGGCGCTGGATGATTTTACGGTGATAAAGATCCACCCTATTGCGGCGGCCAGGTATATGAATTTTTCTTATAAGCATCTGCATGTGGAGTATATTGGGGAAAACGATGGGGTGAGGAAACAGGCTGGCGGCGGAGACATCAGCAGAGGCGGCGGCCCGAACATCAGCGGGGGCAGCGGCCTGGACATCAGCAGGGGCAGCGGCCTGGACATCAACAGAAGCGGCGGCGCAGACATCAGCCGGTCCGCCAGCTCGGACATCAACAGGGCTGTCAGCGTGGACGTGCCGAACCTGGATCACGCCCGATACGAGCTGGTTATACATAACCGGGGCAAGGTGATCGATAACGACGACTTCATGGTCATTGAAAATGTGGTCAGTTTTCTTCAGATGGAGTTATTGAAGCAATATTCCATTTCCCAGAACCGGTTCCACCGCAACAACAACTTAGTCAGCGACCTGCTCAACGGCAGAAATTTCGATTCCGGCCATTCCGATGACCTTTTAAATGCCCTCCATATCGATCTGCATCCCTGTTATCAGGTGATCATGATCCGTCTGGCATCCAAAGACCCGCAGATGCAAGGCGACCCCGACTGGGCCAACGGAATCTTCTACGGACTGAAAACCCAGTATAAAAGCCGGTGGATGAGCGTCGCCTATCTGGAAAAGCAGAACCGGATCACCTTCCTGTATAATTTTCCCAGGAAAACCGGGCCCATTTTGCCGGGAACCGCCCAGGAGATCGTGGAGACGGTGCAAAAAACGCCCGGAATCCCCGAATTCTATTACCAAATCTCCCTGAGTTCGGCTTCCGACCGGAACGGAATTCCGAAAATCAACCAGGAAGCTGTTGATATCCAGAAAATCCTGCACCTGTTTTACCGCCAGGATTCCGCCTTGTCCTATGATGATCTGGGGATTTACAAACTTTTTATGTCCACCGGCAATTTAGAACACCCGGAGCGGTTCATCCCGCCAAACCTTTTACAATTTCGGAAGGATTATCCCGAATTAATGGATACGCTGAGCTGCTTTCTGGAGACAAACCAGAGTTTTTCGGAAACTGCGGCAGCCATGTATCTTCATCCTAAGACGATCCGTTACCGGGTAAATAAGATCATACAGATTCTGGGGTTTAATTTTTCCGATCCGGAGCAGGTTTTACAGGCCCAGATCGCGTCCAGGCTTTTCAAATTAATGGGGTAAGGGTTAAGATTCCCAGTCCCCCGCGCCCGAATCTGGCCTGACGCTGCCGCCCCGGGGCCTGAAGGGAAGCCGCTGTTGGGGGTGTGAGCTCATGGTTCCGGCCAGGACAACACTAAGGCTGGAAGGGGGTGGAAGTGAGGGGACCGACGGCATTCATCGGGAAGCCCTGATGGTCTTCCCGATTCAGGCCATCTCAAAATCTGACTTTGAAAGATCAGATTTTGCCCCTCACTTCCACCCCCTTCCGGCCTAAGTGTTGTCGATGGCCTACACAAATCGCTCACACCCCCAACAGCGGCTTCCCTTCAGGCCCCGGGGCGACAGCGTCAGGCCAGATTCGGGCGCGGGGGACTGGGAATCTTAACCGGGAAAGTGTAATGGGAAGGAGAAGATATTGATATGATGATAAGTAGAGATAAAGAGGATATTGTTAAGATTAACAGGATGCGGAGCAATGCAGGAGATTATATTAAGGATGGAATTCAGGATAACATTCAAAATAGTCCTCACAGCAGTATTCAGAACAGCAACCAAAATAGTCTTCACAACAGCAGTCAAAATAGTTTTCACAGCAACATTCAGAACAGAAGCCAAAATAACATTAAACATAACACACACAATAATATCCAAGACAGGATTCAAGATAAATCATTTCAAACTCATATATTTCAGACAGATTCGGGAATATCTCTGGCGGCGGATTATTTTGCGGCGGGGGAGAACAGGAAGGATATTGCGGTTTTGTATTTTCATGGAGGCGGACTGATGTATGGGCAGAGGAATGATCTGCCTGGGGTTTACAGGCAGATGTTTTTGGATAACGGATATGATTTTATCGCTTTTGATTATCCGCTGGCGCCGGAAAGTACGCTGGGGGATATTCATCGGGGGACGGAGGAGTGTGTGAGATGGTTCTGCACTTATTATAAGGAAAGAAATGATATGATCACGCCCACGTATGTCCTCTTTGGGCGGTCTGCGGGGGCCTATCTGGCGCTCTTTTTGGCAAAGCGGCTGAAAGAACTGGATCTGCCGCAGCCATTTAAAATTATCAGCTTTTATGGGTATTATGGGTTTGAGGAGCCGGAATTTCACAAGCCCAGCCCGTTCTATCTGCGCTATCCGGCCATAGACGGGTCCATATTGGAACGGGCAAAGGGAGGCGCTCCGGTGACTTCGGGTCCGATGGAAAAGAGGTTCAGCTTTTATGTCTGCGCAAGGCAGAAGGGGGACTGGCCTTTATGGCTGGCCGGGGATGGGAACTGCCCGGCGGATTTTTCCTTGAGCGAAATGGACCTTGCCGGTCTTCCTCCGGCGTTTCTTACGGCCAGCTCTTCCGACGAAGACGTTCCTTTCCGTGTTTCAAAGAGGATGTCCCGGATGATTCCCGGATCTGTGTTTTATCCGGTCTACTACCTGGAACACGATTTTGACCGGGACACCGGCCGCGCGGAGGGAAAGGAAGTTTATGAAGCCTGTATGGAGTGGATGGGAATGAATGAAAATGGACTAAAATAAATAAAAATGGGTGAAAAGCAAGTGAAAGCAGGTGAAATGAATGGATTCTAATTGATAAAAAGAGCAAGAATGATTAAAACACCGAAGCGGTATTCTGGTATACTTACCTGTCGAAAGGAGGGGCACAACGTGGAAAACCAAACTGTAGCCAATATAGAAACAGCGATTTCCTATATCGAGGAACATTTGGACAGGAAATTGGACCTGGACGAAGTGGCTGAAGGGGTTCATTTTTCAAAATACTACCTTCACCGCATGTTTACCAGTACAGTGGGCATGACGATTCACGATTATTCTGTACGCAGGCGGCTGACAGAAGCGGCAAAACTGCTGGTATTTTCAGAAAGACCGGTCATTGAAATCGCATTAACATGCGGTTATGAGAGCCAGCAGTCTTTTACGGCGGCATTTAAATCCATGTACAAATTCCCGCCTGCCAAATACCGGGAACGCCGGGAATTCTATCCTTTGCAGCTTCGTTTTTCTCTGCACAGGGAAATGGATGGGACGTCATTTTCAAAAGACAGGATCAGGGCTGCAAACATGGACGATATCCCCGCATGGATGGAACTGGTTTCCTCAATCATCGATGGATTTCCCTGTCTTAATGAGGAGCAGTACGGGGAAACGCTGATAAACTTCATCCAAATGGATCAGGCTCTGATCATAAAACACGAAGATACTGCCATTGGCGTCATGTGCTTTTCATATGAAACGGGAAACATCGAATTTTTAGGCATCCACCCGCAGTATAGAAACTGTGGGCTTCAGAAAGACTTTTTAGATAAACTGATGGGTGAATATCTTCCCGGGCATGAAATCAGCATAACTACTTACCGGGAAGGAGACCGGGCCGATACCGGTTACCGGAAACAGTTGAAACAGCTCGGTTTTGCGGAAAGAGAACTTCTGTTGGAATTCGGTTATCCCACACAGCGTTTTGTGCTCCCTCCGATAAAACAGGAGGTTCATTCAAATGCAGAAAATATTTCACCCTGAATGGAAAAAGCGGATTATCCTTTTTCTCATCAGCCAATGCATCACACTCTTTGGCTCAACACTTGTTCAAATGGCAATCGTCTGGTATGCGACCATGGAAACCGCATCCGGCATATGGGTTGCCGCCTTTACGGTCTGCTCTTACCTGCCCCAGTTTCTCATTTCTTTTTTAGGGGGCGTATGGGCCGACCGGTACAGCCGGAAATTATTGATAGGCGGAGCCGATGGGGTGATTGCGGCGGTTACCCTGATTCTTTTGATGGCAGTTCCCCATTTATCATCGGAAACAGGCCTGCTCTGGGGGCTGCTGGCCGCCTCTCTGCTCCGTTCTCTGGGAGCGGGAATTCAGGCTCCGGCGGTCAATGCGGTCATTCCCCTGCTGGTGCCTGAAGAACATCTCATACGTTACAATGGGATCAATGCCGCCATGCAGTCTCTGGTTCAGTTTGCCGCTCCCGCTGCGGCAGGAATCATTTTCTCCGTCAGCTCACTGCCGGCGACGCTGATGATCGATATTCTGACCGCGGCGGCCGGAATCGGAATTCTGCTTTTCATACCGCTGCCAAAGCAGAGGGGGAAGCAGGAGGAAGCTTCCGTTTTTTCCGATATGAAAACCGGCCTCAATTATGCATTTTCAAACAGGCGCATCGGCAGGCTGCTTCTGGTTTACGGACTGTTTACCTTTCTCTGCGTGCCCGGCGGTTTCCTTGCCGGACTTCTGGTGCGCCGCACTTACGGGGACACTTACTGGTACTTGACAGCCGTTGAACTGACCGGTTTTGCCGGGATGATATCCGGAGGGCTGCTCATGAGCCTGTGGGGAGGGCTCAAAAGCCAGACCGGCACGCTGCTGGCGGGATACGCTTGTTTCGGCCTGTCTGCGGTTGGTATGGGCTTGTCGGGTTCGTTTCTCCCATATCTTGTTTTCATGCTTTTTTACGGAATAGCCATGACCGCAGTACAGACCTCCGCCACCACCCTGCTCCAAAAAAATGCGGATATAACCGTGCAGGGGCGGGTGTTCGGACTGATGGGAACCATGTATTCCGGTTTTCTGCCATTGGGAATGATGGTATTCGGCCCGATGGCAGATTTGATCCCGCTAAACCGGATGGTCACTGCATCCGGCATCGCATTGATGGGGATTGCGGGCGTTTTATACCGCTGGAAATTGTTGGATGCTTAATAAGCATCCTTCACCTCGGCGCTCCCTTTTTCTCCTTTGACATCCGCCAGATACTTCAGCGCTCCCGCCGTCATATAAGGGGTAATGGCTGTCACCAGGTATCTGGCGCCCCATTCCATGGCCTGTTTCGTTGCTTCGGCGTTTCCTACATAGTATCCCGGGATCTTTCCGGCCGCCGCGATCTTCTGGATGCAGTTTTTCACTGTTTCCTGGACTTTCGGGTCATTGGTGGGCAGATTCATGGAAGAGGAAAGGTCCCCAGGCCCTATGAAATACACGTCGATCCCGTCCACTTTCAAAATCTCATCCAGATTCTTAACCGCTTCCACAGTCTCAATGTGCACGCTGACTAATTTCACCTTGTTGGCTTCTTCCCTATAGGCGCATTTATCATCCACCATGCCGTATCCGGCCGCTCTTGGAAGATAGGCGGTTCCCCTCTTTCCTAAGGGCGCGTAATGGGTCAGGGACACGATCTTTTTCGCGTCTTCCACCGTATTTACAAGGGGCACCTGTACCCCGTTGGCTCCGAAATCCAGGGCCTTCTGCACATGATCGTATTCATTCATCGTACATCTCACAACCGCCGGAACCCCTTCGCACTGGGACGCCCTCACCATATCGCACAATGTGGTCTGCTCCATCACACCGTGTTCATTGTCGATCAAAATGAAGTCGAATCCCAGGCTGGCCGTATACTCCGCCAGATCTGGCAGACCATAGGTCACAAAACATCCAAACAGGGGCCTTTCCTTCATCTGTTCTTTCCAATTCACCATATTCGCTCTCATAGCTACCTCCAAATGATCCGCTGACGCGGTATTATTTTGCAACAGTTCTGAACCGTTATTTTATATTCCTCACGCCTTCTCCGCAAATAATCTGCGGATTCCGCCAATACCGATTTTAGCGATGTTATTGGTCATATTTCCCGATGCGCTGCTGCTGGCGGCAATTTCATCCAAATCTGCCTCTGTCACTCCGATCTCTGACAGTTTGGAACGCAGGTTTAATCTGCTTCTCAGCTTTGCCACTTCATCTGCCACCTCTTTTGCATCGGAAAATCCCATCATTTTTGCAAATTCATTCAGCTGCGGCCTTACCTTTGCATTTTCACGGAACCAGGAATCCAGGGTGAAGGCGCAGGCTTCTCCGTGGGGGATGCCGAATTTGGAGGTCAGTATGTAGGAACAGGCATGGGAACCGGTGGTTCCTGTCTGGGAAAATGCCAGTCCGGCCACCACGCAGGCTTCGGACATGTTGTCTCTGGCCGCCTTGTCATTTCCATCCAGATATGCTTTCTCCAGGTTTTCAAATACCATCTTAGCCGCGCGGACCGCCAGAGCGTCCGTAGCCGGGCTGGCTTTTACGCTGGTTAACGCATCCAGGGCGTGGGCCAGCACGTCAATGCCGGAAGAAGCGGTTACGGACGGAGGACATGTATAGGTCAGCTCCGGGTCCACAATGGCTAATACCGGGAAAATGGCGGGGCCGAAAATGGCCGCTTTAATGCCTTTTTCCTTATCGCTGATAACCGCACCGGCAGTCACTTCACTTCCGGTTCCCGCCGTTGTTGGGATGGCGATTACGGGAAGGGCATCTGTGATGGGGGCTCCTGCTAAAAGAGCGGCTCCATTAAGGCCCAGCTTATAACCTGCCGCTGTGGATTTGGCGCAGTCCATGGCGCTTCCGCCTCCGATTGCGATGATGCTCTCCGCACCCAGTTCCTTGGCTTTTGCGATGCAGGCGTCCACGTTCTGAATCGATGGATTGGGCTCCACTTCGCTGATGATTCCCAGAACCTTTCCTGCCGACGCATCCATCACTTTCTTAGCCAGGCCGCATTTTTCCGTAAATGGGTCTGCTACGATCAGCGCCTTATCCAGGTTTCTACCTTCCATAATTTCCGCTATTTTCTCTGCATTTCCTGCGCCGAACACGATGTCCGCAGGCTGGTAAAATTTCCACATATCTGATTTCCTCCATACATTTTCTAAACTTTTTGTGCTGCTTGTCACGGAATGGACAGCAGCCTTTTTGCTGCACTGTAACCGTTCAGACAAATCTGAATGGCTGCATTATGCTTTCTGTCACTGATTCTATTATAGGATAGCGACTTGCAAAAGTCATGTGTTTCGACTACAATAATCTTATGAAAATATAGAATTAAATAACATTTTAGACAAATTTTGCAACAGTTCAGACGGCTCATCTTCTTCACCCAAAAGGCCGGTCAAGAAGCATTGGATGTACATCCGATGTGAAAAATGATACAGAAATCTGCTTACAAGCCAGCTTGACGCTGATTTCTGCATCATTTTTCCCGCTGTCTGAGCTGTTACCATATTTTAGTGTTTTCAGCACATTTTACAAGGCACGCGGAAAAACACAATGAAACAAATAAGAAAACAGATTAAGAAAGCAGATGAGGCCGCCTATGATAGATGTGGAGATTGCCCAGAATTTTATCCAGAAAATGCAGAGACAAATTGATGTACCGATCAACATCATGAATGAGAAGGGAATCATCATCGCCAGTTCTACGCCGGAACGGGTGGGGGATTTTCACCAGCTGGCTTATGATATGATCGTCAGCCGCCAGTCCATCAGCATCACGGAAAACTTAGAGGAAAACAAGACCATGTACGGAGTGCTGAAGCCGGGAATCAACATGCTTTTACAGGACGGCACAGAGATATCAGGGGTGCTGGGGCTCTCCGGCTCTCCGGCGGAGAATCTCAAGCTGGCAAAGCTGATCAAATTCTCCCTGGAAACTCTGTTGGAAACGGACAGCAAACAGCGTTCCGCCCTCAGGGAACAGCAGGCCAATAACAAGCTGTGCAACGCCCTTTTATTTGAACAGCCCATCAACCCGTCCCGCATCGGGCGGCTGGCGAAGGAGCAGGGATTTAGCAGTTCTGTCCTCAGAATCCCCATTTTAGTCAAACTGCGGGGCGAATATAACAATGACCTTTTGGATCATGTGATCACCTCCTACGCCAAGTCGGAGATCCGGCATGGCCAGGATATGCTGTTAAAGGTGGACGCCACCAATCTGCTGGTTTTGAAGGCCGTCAAGCAGTTTGATCCGGCTTATTTTAACGAGGACATCAAAGAATTCTGCGCCGCTTTAGATAACTTAATCATTTCCCTCTGCGGCTTGAAAGGACTGATGGTCTATTATTACTATTCCGCGCCCTGCCAGGAATTCAAGGATTTCAGAAACAGTTACCAGTGTCTCCACTGGCTGAGCCGCCACATCCAGGATGCCCATGAGCGGGTCCACCCATTCCGTCAGCATTTAATCAGCTATCTTTTCAGCCTGGCTCCGGCGGAACAGCTCCCGCCTGTCTTTGAAAAATATGCGGAAGTCATCCGGGAACACATGGACGGGGAAGTTTTTTTAACCACCTTAAAGGCTCTGATCGTATGCAATATGAACCTGGCAGCGGCGGCGGAGCAGCTCTATATCCACAAAAATACGCTGAACGCCAGGATTAAGAAAATAAAGACCCTGCTGGATATCGATCCATTTTTCAATGTGAAGGACGCTATATTTTTGATCGGGTTATATCACTACATGGAAGGGCTTAAAAACCAATAAAATAGCATTCTTTATCTATTTTCACATCGGAGGGGCATCCGATGCTTCTTGACCGGCTTTTTTGGTTAAGAAGATGAGCCGTCGGAACTGTTACGTAAACTAACCACAGAAAGGAATCATTTTTATGAATCACAGGAATCAACAGCAGGCTTATGCGCTGCAGTCCATGACTGAATGGCTGGCCCATCCCCAGGAACTTGGGAAAAACCCATATTCCATTGAACCGGCAGGGGAATTTGATCTTTATGATCTCCATTATTACATCTTCAAGTATAAAAAATCAATCTTTGGCAAATGGCTTCTCGGGGTCTGCGGCGGCTATGAAAAAGATGGACTGGAACATTGCGGACATGTTTTCAGCAATATGGAGCCCTATGATCCGTCCACTGCCCAGGAACAAGCGGTATCCATGGTTGAAATGATCCGTCAATACTGGATGGACCAGGCAAAAAAGGCGGAGGAAAAACCGGCGGAGGCCGGGGGGAATTCACGGGATGGTTCTGAGAGGAATTCCGAAGATGGTTCCGGAAGTGATTTGGGGGCTGGTTCCTCTGGGGATTCCGGTGACAGTTCCGGGGATGGTTCCGGGGATGGTTCCGGGGATAGTTCCAGATCCGGGACTTTTGTAGGTTTTGTCCTGTTGTCCTCACCTGAATGGAATCCGGAAAAATTCAAAGCCGATCTGTTGGCGGACTGGGGGATCGAATGTCAGGAAGACGCTCCTGATCCATCTGATCCGGAAGACCCTCCGCTTGTATTTTCAATCGGCGACGCCATAGGAGCCGTCAGCCTCATGCCCGCCCCCGTTCCCAATAATGAGGCTGTGGATAACGCCTCCAGCAATTACATGTGGCCCGAAGCCGTGGAAGTGGTAAAAACTCACCAGGCCCACCTGGTAGTGGCCCTCTTAGGGAAAAATATCCCTATACTGGAAGGCGGTAAACTGTTTGTCAAACTGACTGCCGCCTGTTGTAAACAGGAAAATGTATTAGGCGTCAACACCAGCGGCACCGTATTTGAACCGTCCTATTATCTGGCTGCTGCGCAGATAATGAAGGAAGGGGAGGATGAACTTCCCGTATTAAACTGGATCTATTTCGGTATATACCGGTCAGAGGACGGCTTAAACGCCTATACTTTTGGTTTGAAATCATTTGGAAAAGAGGAGATCGAAGTTCTCCACGTCCATGATGAACCGAACAAACTCCACAGCTTTCTGTATGACATTGTAAATTACGTGCTGGATCAGGATGTGGTGCTCCATGATGGGGAAACAATCGGTTTTTCCGAAAATCAGTTTCTGGCCATTAAACGGGGGGCGGGTGTTTCCTTAGATGAAACAACATTGAAGATCGAGTATCCGCAGGAATGATGATTGATTGGGATTTAATTGGTGAATGTTACGCAGGAAAGCGGGGAGGACGGATGGGGGGACGGAAGACCGGGGAGCGGTACCGGGGAAACCAACGATACAGGGGTCTGATTCCAACCGTTAAGTGGAACTAAGGCT
>NZ_WQPN01000044.1 GCF_018785315.1 Clostridium sp. MCC353
AAGTATAAGCTGGAGGACAGGGGGAAACAGCTGATCCGTATCGATAAATGGTATCCGTCATCGAAGACCTGCAGCCGGTGCGGACAGGTCAGGATGATGCCGTTAACCATGCGCCGGTATGAGTGCAGCTGCGGGATGTGCGTGGATAGGGACTTAAATGCGGCGATCAATATCAGGAACAAGGGATATGAGATATATCTAAAGGCAGTATAGCTGCAGCAGTCAACTGTAGGGC
>NZ_WQPN01000045.1 GCF_018785315.1 Clostridium sp. MCC353
ACCGCAAACCGTGCCCCGGCCTCCTGCGGATCCAACCGCCCATCCGGTGTCCCCTCTCCATCCGCCTGAACGGTTTCGGGTCTCACATTCCCTGGATCCCCGGCGTAACTCTCGCCAATCACCTAAATAAAGATTTCCCCCCTCAATCCTCCAACAGCCGCAGCCCCGCCGTACTCGTAACCGGCAGCGAAAATACAATGGATTTCGCTTTGGATTCCATTCCCGCCTGGGTCATGATGGCTTTCATGATGGCATTTTTCTGTTCTTTCCTGGCGACGATGAAGATCATCTCTTTTTCGGAAGCCAGCGATACGCCTAAAAACTGTTCCGCACGTTCCATGCCGGTTCCCTTGGCGTGAATTACGGTTCCTCCGGCTGCTCCGGCGGTTCTGGCCGCATCCATTACGGTTTCTATATATCCGTTATTTGCAATTACTACTAACAGTTCATGAGTTGTTTCCTTCAATACGGTTTCTTCCCCTTTCTCATATCCCTGGTTTTCCGTCAAAAACATCAGTTCCCGCTTTCCTCCGATGCTGCTCAATGGAACGATAAATGCAATTCCGCTGCCAGGAATATCGATTTTCATCTGGTTTTCCAAGCCTCTTTTCACCTTATCCCAGCTATCGTCCGTCACCACGGAAAAGATTACCGCTTTTTCAGCCGCTTCTAATCCGAGATAATCCAGCATATCCCCGGATGCCGTCCCGGCTCCCAAGGTTACCGTCATGACATTTAACTGTCTTTCTTTGTAAAATGAAAGGAATTTCTCTACACGGCTCCGGTTTGTTACAGTGATCATCAAATATACTTCACTCATGCCTCATTTCCTTTCTATAATTCAATAATATCGTAATCGTCCAGCATATCCAGAGAAGCCGGCAGTTCTGCTGCGGGGATCTGCACCTTGGAACGTTTCGCCTTCCACTGATAGATCACACCCAGCACCTGTATGGTGATTAACGGAGTCATTGCAACCATCGCCACAACGCCAAATGCATCCGTCACAATATTGCCGCCAACAGTCACGCAGGCTCCCATGGCAAACGGCAGCAAAAAGGTGGCTGTCATCGGACCGGATGCCACGCCTCCTGAGTCAAAGGCGATAGCCGTAAATATCTTAGGCACGAAAAAGGATAAACTCAATGCGATCGCATATCCCGGCACAATGAACCATAAAATCGAAATACCGGTCAATACCCTGATCATAGCCAGAGCAATGGAACAGGACACACCGATTGAGAGGCTTGTTTCCATAGCTTTTCCCGGTATCGCCCCGTCTGTCAGTTCCTCCACCTGTTTGGTCAGCACATAGACCGCAGGTTCAGCCATAACGATAAAATAGCCGATTACCATTCCGATGGGCACAATAATCCACCTGTAAGGCAGCCCGGCAATCACCTGTCCCAGATAATTTCCCGCCGGCATAAAGCCCACATTCACTCCTGTTAAAAACAGGACCAGACCGATATATGTATAGATCAGTCCAATGGAAATTTTAATCAATTTTTTTCTGCTGAGTTTTAAAGATACCATCTGAAATATTCCAAAAAAGAAGATGATCGGAAACAGCGAAGCCGCCATTTCAACCATATATTCAGGCAATGCATCGGAAAACAGTTTCCTCAGCACAACGGAATTTTGAATTTCCGGGATCACTTCCGGCTCATATGCGCTCCCAGCCGGATGGAATATCATCCCCAATACAAGAACCGCTAAAATAGGCCCCACCGAACAGAGGGACACGAGGCCGAAACTGTCGTCTGCCGCATGTTTATCGCTTCGGATTGAAGAAATACCAATACCAAGAGCCATGATAAAAGGCACTGTCATAGGCCCGGTGGTAACGCCTCCGGAATCAAAAGCCACAGCCAGGAAATCAGCCGGAACAAAAAATGTCAAAACAAACACCATACAATAGAGCGCCACCAAAAGAGGCGGCAGAGCGATGCCAAAAAGCATTCGAAGAAGCGCTACGCTTAAAAATATCCCAACCCCCACTGCCACTGCCAGTATCAGCACCATATTTGGAATGGCAGGAACCTGCTGCGCCAAAACCTGCAGATCCGGTTCCGAAATTGTAATCATAAAGCCCAGCACAAAGCCCAGACCGACCATTACAAGCAGCTTTTTAGACTTGGTTATGCTGGTGCCGACCCTCTCTCCCATGGGCGTCATCGCCAGTTCCGCTCCCAGAGAGAAAAACATCATTCCCACAATCAGCAGGACCGCCCCCAGTATAAAGGCCATCAATATGCTTGGCGATACCGGCGCAATGGTAAAACAGAGCAGCAGCACAATCCCAATAATCGGGAGGACCGCTTTTAAAGCTTCCTGCAGCTTTTCCTGAAGTTTAGTTTGATAGAATATCATGAACCCTCCTTTTTATGTTATGTGAACTATTTTATTATACATGATGAGGGTTGTATTCCCGTATTAAGATTTTGTTAAGATTGAATCTGCATAAAATGAAGCATTTCAGACGGATTATTTTCTCGACCGAAATGGCAGGTCAAGAAACATCGGTTGTCCAATTAATCCAGACTGCCTTCCTGCTTTGCGATATTCCGCAAATGAAAATAAACCGTATTGACGGATATATTCAGTTCATTGGCGATCTGCTCCACAGAATTTTTGATTTCAAAGATCTTCTTCATCTGCAAAATCCTGATAATTTCCTTTTTCCGCTGTGACGGAGGGATCGTCTTATCATTCAGCACAATCTCCTTCGCATTCTCCAGCCCCTGCTTTATGGTATCATTTGGATTGTCCGTAAATGTCTCTGTGGCGAATACGGTCTTATCTTCCGGAATCATATCTGAAATAAAATGTATCAGCGGCGTGCCCAGATACAGGTTTATGCATATCAGCCCGATAATCCTGTTTTCGCTGCCCCTGACCGCTATGGTCGTTGATTTAAGCGGCTCTCCCAGCTTATTTTTGCTGAAATATTCATAGTAATCATGAGAACCGTTTTCACTTTCTATTTTCTCCAGCCAAAACAGGGCCAGATCGGTGATCGGCGATCCCTCTGACCTTCCCGTATGGAATCCATTTACAATTTTAATAACCGAATGCTCCAAATCCTCCAGGCTGTGGAGCGCAATCTCATAACTGCTCCCCAGATAGGCAGCCAAACCGTCGATGACAGTCTTATAAGATTCTAATATTTTACGGTCTTCCTCTGTTAATATAATATGGTTCATATCATTTTTCCCCTTGTTAAACGCGCTTTAAGTTTACAATAATATAGAAAGGATTGCAATCATTGTTTTTAATAAGGAGAGAGAAAACTATAACAGTTGATACAAGTTTCTTCCACCAATTCCCATTCCGGACTGATGTGAAATACAAAAATCAGCCACTATACGCTAAAATATATTTTAGTTTTTAAACAGAATTGACTAAAATAAATTTTAGTATTATAATGTAATCATAAAGAAATACTGTATTTATTTTTAGTTATTTTTAAAAATAATTTTAGTTTTTTAATGAAAGGGGGAAGAGAATCCATATGGGAGTTATTTTTTTACACAAGCACCTGCTCACAGAATACCGCATGTCAGCAGCGTCATTTCCGAACGGAAACAAACGGCCGGATGGCAGATAAGGTAAGCGGTTAAACCTCAGGCTCTGCAAAAAGCATGCCTTTTAGAACAAAAAGGAGTAAAACTAATGGGTAATATTAAAAACAGAATGAGGCCGGTATTCGCAAACCTGGATGGCGGGCTGTTTTCCGAGACGGAGAAAGCGGATGTCGGCGACGTGGCAGAAAGGATGAAACAACAGGGGGTTGCCATGATGAGCTGGGCAGACCCCTTCGCCCCGGATCCCTCCATCCCGGATCACGTGATGAAAGCAGCATCCGAAGCATTAAGCGGAGGTTTTCCCGCACACTATATCATGCCCATCGGAAGCCGGGATTTAAAAGAAATGATTGCGAAACGGATCAAGAACATTTACGGCATTGATTTAAACCCTCAAAGAAATATTATCATCAATCCCGGATCCGACATCGGCCTGCTCTTTGCCATGTTTCCATGGATC
Organism: Clostridium sp. MCC353; assembly: GCF_018785315.1. Lineage (GTDB taxonomy): Bacteria > Bacillota > Clostridia > Lachnospirales > Lachnospiraceae > CHH4-2. The sequence goes on from NZ_WQPN01000045.1 coordinate 4,048, forward strand.
AACCCGGGAGACGAAGTTCTGGTTCACGATCCCAGCTACGGCAGCAATTTCCTGAATCCCGAACTATTGGGTGGTAAAACGGTCCGGGTTCCCACCTATGAAAAAGACAACTGGCATATCAGGATTGAAGAATATGAAAAGCGCCTGACAGGTAAAACAAAGATGGTGCTTCTCACCAACCCCAACAATCCTACCTGCGTCTCCTATACCAGAAAAGAGCTGGAACAACTGGCCGGTTTCTGTATTAAAAATGATCTGGTCTGCATCTGTGACCAGGCTTTCGAGGATTTGGCCTTCGAAGGCCATGATATGGTCTGTATGGCACAGATTCCAGGTATGTGGGAACGAACCGTCACAGTCTGCTCCGTGTCCAAGGGCATGGCGCTGAGCGGATTCCGTATCGGCTGGATTTATGCCGACGATGTGATCATGAACGCCCTCTATGGAGCTGCAGTCAACATTCAGGGAGCGACAAGCACCCTGAGCCAGATGGCCGTCATGCCGGCATTTGAAGACGACAGATTCATCCAGGAATACAAAGAGAAATATGACCGGCGGAGAAATTACGCATATGAACTGTTTAACTCCATACCAGGCGTATCCATCCTGATGCCCGAGGCCACATTTTTGCTTTGGATTAACATCTCAAAACTGGGAACCTCCACGGAAGTGGCCCGTTACCTGATTGAGGAAGCTAAGGTAAATGTAAATGACGGAAAATTCTATGGGGAGCAGGGAAAAGGCCATATCCGCCTCGTTGCCGGATGCTGCTGGGAGGACGAAGACTGTTACGCCATTTTGGACCGGGTAGCTGAGGCATTATCCAAACTGGCGGCTGTAAAAGGAGTGTCCGGATAAACTTAAATCCGGCTGCAACCAAAGTAAATCATCGCAGTCCAAGGCTGCTGCAATGAAATTACATAAACTGCCTGAGCCTTAAAAGGAGAAGATAACATGATGGAAATAATTAGTTTGATTGGCATTCTCACAGCCATAGCCGTCATGATCTACGGCTGTGTCAAATCTGTAAATTTAGTGATCCTGACCCCCATCTGCGCGCTGATCGTCGCCCTGTCCGGAGGCATGGGGCTGGCGGAAGGATATGCGGGAACGTATATGAATGGGCTGGGAAGTTTTATTATCCAGCAATTCCCCGTATTTTTAACAGGAGCCCTGCTGAGCAAATTTTTGGAGGCCTCCGGTCTGAGCACTTCCATTGCCCTCAATTTATTCAATAAGCTGGGTACGGATAATATTGTCTTAGCCATGATCATATGTAATATCGTGCTGGCAGTTGCCGGCGTAAACACCTTTGTGATCATTTTCACCATCTACCCCATTGCTCTTGCTTTGTTCAAAAAAGCGGATCTCCCCCGTAAACTGATTCCTGCCTGTATTCTCGGGCCCACCGTAACAGCCTGCATGATACCGGGTCTTCCCACCCTCAACAACACTATTCCCAGCTCTCACTTCGGCGTTACCGTACTGGCGGCCCCTACAATCGGTTTCATCGCATTTTTCTCAGCCGCCGCCGGATGCATCCTCTACCTGAATGCAGAAGCCAAAAAATGCCGTAAAAAGGGGGAGCATTTTAATCCCATACCGGAAGATGCCAAATATACAGGGTTCGATATGGATCAGACAGGGCTGCCCAATCCTCTGATAATTTTAGTTCCGCTGATCTTTATCATCGTAACTTTGAACTGCTTTAAATTTCCCGCATATGCAAGCCTGTTCTGTGGAAGCATCATTATTGTCCTGATGTTTGCCAAAACCCTTCTTCCCTCCTGCAACAAGCTGCTGGGAGAAGCGGTACAAAATTCCCAGGTTGTGGTCACAACCGCAGCCCTTTCCGGTTTCGGCGCCGTAGTAACGTCTGTACCGGGTTATGCCCTGGTGGCAGATGGCCTTTCCGCGGTGAGCTTTGGCAATCCTTATCTGTACACGATTATCGCCGTTGCAGTCATCGCCGCCATATCCGGTTCCGCTTACGGAAGCATGCGCATCGCCTGTACGGCAATCGGCGATAAAGTTCTGGCTTTGGGCGGCAATCCCGCAGTGGTCTCCCGTTTAATGAGCCTGTCCTCGCTGAGTTTTGATTCCCTGCCCCACAACAGCGCCTGCGTGCTGATTCTGGGATACTGCGGCGTGTCTCATAAAGAAGGTTATAAATATCTGGGAGTGACAACGGTGGTGATCCCTCTCATCGTATCCGTCATCGGCGTTATTCTCGGCAGTTTGGGGCTAGTATAGCAGAGAGGAGAATGAAACTATGATTATTGATATGCATGGACATATCTTCGGTTCCAATTTAGAACAAGATCAACGGGAAGTCCTGGAAACAATTGACCGCTATGGAATCGATTTGGCCTTTCTGTCTGCAATCGAACTGACAAACCAGGTGCCCAACGAGGAAGAGACCGACCGTCTCAACGCCGCCCAATACGCTTTTGAAGCGGCCCATCCCCAGCACATCCGCAGCTACTGCCGCGTAAATATCGTGAATAAAAATGCGGTGGAGGTGGCCCGGCGCGGCATTTACGGCCATAACGTGGTCGGTTTAAAATTCCTCAGCGAATGCTATATGGATGACCACAGGGCCGATCCCGTGGTGGAAGAAGCCATAAAAGCCAATATTCCCATCCTAATCCACACCTCCCACAAAGCCAAGGGCCCTGGAGTGCCCATGTATCCTCTGGAATCACACAGCGGCCACATCGCTAACCTGGCCGCCCGTTACCCAGAGGCAAAAATTATCATGGCCCATACCGGAGGCAACGCTTATCTGGCAGTAAAAAATGTAAAAAACCACCCCAATGTAGCGGTCGATATCTCCGGTTCACTGATGCGTTACGGCGCTCTGGAATATACGGTAAAACATTTAGGAGCCAAACGGGTGCTGTTCGGCAGCGATTTCCCCTATGTCCCCTTTGCTGTCTGCATAGGAAAAGTCCAGGATGCAGAACTCTCAGAGGGAATAAAAGAAGACATACTATATAAAAATGCTCTGCGGATTTACGATAAGACTTGGAAGGCAGGTGATCCCCTGTGAAAATTGCAGATACCAACATCTATTATGGAAGCTGGCCTTTCCGTGACGCGGGTGAAACTGATTTTTCACGCATCAAAGAACACTGCGCCAAAAACGGAATTGGGACTTTGATGGTCTCCAGCGTCAATTCCATTTTTTATGAAGACCCCTTTGAAGGGGATATTAAGCTTCATGAAGCCATTGCCGATGAACAAAACGCGTACCACATCATGACCGTCAACCCGTTCTCCTCCGGCTGGAAGGAGGATGTCCGTACCGCTGTCAACGAGTTCGGCATTCGCGGCATCAAACTATATCCGGGATATCACGGTTACCAGATGCAGGATCCCGCCCTGGCACAGGTATGCGAAACCGCCGGAAAATATGACCTGCCGGTGATCATCGCCGGCCAGGTTGAGGATCTGCGGGTGTCCTATCTGCTCCATCCGGCGCCCATACCGTTGGATAAGCTGGGGGTATTTTTAGGGACATACCGGGACAACACATTTGTACTGGCTAATTTCAGCTTCGGGGATACGTATGCGCTGCGATTTAACATTTTACCGCGGGATAAGGTATACGTGGATATGTCCGGGTTCATCTTCACTTCATTTCCATTAGAAAAACTCTTAAAGATTTATCCCAAGGAGATGTTCTTATTCGGATCCCAGTTCCCATTATATGTCCAGAAAGGGATCCTCAACGAAGTCACCAGAGCAAAGCTTCCGGATGACGTAAAAGAGGCTGTTTTATATCAGAACGCGGCCCGGTTATTTAAAATTGAAAAACAGGCATAGGCGGTCTGTTTCTCCCTCTAATTAAAAATGCATGCCGCAGCAAAATCTCTTGGATTCCTGCTGCGGCATGCACTGTCTATACTCACTGTTTATTTTCTCTATTTAACAAGCAAAGATTTCCCTGTCATCTCTTCAGGCTGTTCCAATCCCATCAGTTCAATCAAAGTAGGCGCGATATCTGCCAGGCAGCCGCCCTCTCTCAATTTATAAGAAGGATCTGCATTGACCAGAATAAATGGCACTGGATTTGTGGTATGGGCGGTAAATGGATCCCCCGTCACATAATCCACCAGCTGTTCCGCGTTGCCGTGGTCGGCGCAGATGAACATCACTCCGTCCACTTCCTTAATCGCTTCCACTGTTCTGCCCACGCAGTTGTCAACTGTCTCAATCGCTTTCACAGCCGCTGCTTCCACGCCGGTATGGCCAACCATGTCAGGGTTTGCAAAGTTTATGATGATCACATCATACTTGTCGGACTTAATGGCCTCCACCAGCTTGTCACAAACTTCAGGAGCGCTCATCTCCGGCTGTAAATCATAGGTTGCCACCTTAGGAGATTTAACCAGGATTCTGTCTTCCCCTTTATTGGGTTCTTCCACGCCTCCGTTAAAGAAGAAAGTCACATGGGCATATTTCTCCGTCTCAGCAATTCTGGCCTGGGTTTTTCCATGGGCAGCCAGGAACTCGCCAAATGTATTGGTAATGCTCTCTTTGTGGAATGCCACCAGCTTATTCTGAATGGTTTCATCGTAATCGGTAAAGCAGACATAAGTCAGATCAAGGCGTTTTTCTCTGGCAAAACCGGTAAATTCATCATCGCAGAACGCTCTGGTGATTTCTCTCGCGCGGTCCGGGCGGAAATTATAGAAAATTACGGAATCGTGATCCTGAATTGTGGCAACCGGTCTGCCGTCCTCAGTCACTACAAACGGAATTACGAATTCGTCATTTTTATCATCGTCGTAGGATGCCTGGATTCCTCCGGTGGCGCTGTCCGCTGTATTGCCCTGTCCCTTGGTGAGGGCGTTATAAGCCAGTTCCACACGGTCCCAGCGGTTGTCACGGTCCATAGCGTAATAACGGCCCATCACAGACGCCACTTTACCCACGCCGATTTTCTTCATCTCATCTTCCAAAGCTGCCACAAACTCTTTTCCCGAAGCCGGAGGCGTATCACGTCCGTCCAGGAAACAGTGTACATATACTTTCTCAAGTCCGTTTCTCTTAGCCAGCTCCAGCAGACCATAGATATGGGTATTGTGGCTGTGAACTCCGCCGTCTGAAACCAATCCGAATAAATGAAGGGCGCTGTCGTTCTTTTTGCAGTTCTCTACGGCCTGTAAGAACGCCGGAACTTCAAAGAAATCGCCGTCCGCAATTGATTTGGTAATTCTGGTCAGTTCCTGATATACGATGCGGCCTGCGCCCATGTTCAAATGACCCACTTCCGAGTTTCCCATCTGTCCTTCCGGAAGCCCTACCGCCATGCCGCTTGCATTGCCCTTAACAAATGGACACTGGTTCATCAACTGGTCCATAACCGGCGTCCTGCCTTCGCAGACCGCATTGGCTTCACAGTTATCGTTTAATCCATATCCATCGAGTATCATTAAAACTACAGGCTTTTTACTCATTTTCTTTCTCCTTCATCATTTTTACGCAGGACGCAATTGATTCCTGCTTGTTTATTTTAAATTATAAGCATACTAATTCTAACAATACTATATTGTACATGATTTTATGCATTCTTGCAACAGAGGAATGACAATATTTTGTCAGTCTTTCCTTATATTTCCTATGCAAAATGCCATCATTTTTCTGCTTCCAGGCAAAAACTCCACGACAGGCCACTCCGATGTTTTCTTTTGCAGAAGAATCTGTTTTTGCATTCATATCTATGGGTTGATGTTCATTTTATTAGTTATTAAAAATTTTTTGAACATTTTTATTGACAGTATATGGAATTAATGATATTGTCTATCTTGTTCATTTTTCGTGCATTATTTATTTTTATGAACATCATGTCATTTGATTAAGGAGGACTGCCACTATGTCCCACATCCATTGTTCCAAAGCTCTAAAAGACGGTCTGGTTTTTGCCGCCTTTATACTGCCTGCTCTGGTCTTTCTCACCCTCTTCTGGCTGATTCCCATAGGGGCTTCCATAGGGATCAGCTTCACGGACTGGGATTATATGACTTCGGATTTTCACATCACCGGGCTGGAAAATTACCGTTCTCTTTTCAGGGACGACAGCTTTCGGAGCGCCTTGTCCCATACGTTATTATTCGCCCTGGAAACGGTGATCCCGGCAATGGGCCTGGGACTTTTGCTGGCTCTGGTTTTGTGGCCGGCAGGCAGACACACCATCTATTCCCTCATCCTATTCTCGCCCTGGATCACACCGGCTGTGGCCGTATCCATCGTGTGGACCTGGATTTTTGAACCGGAAAGTGGATTGGCCAATTATCTCCTAAACCGGCTTGGGATGGAAGGTCTTCCCTGGCTTCACAGTTCCCAAACAGCCCTTGCCAGCGTCGCCCTGGTAACTGTCTGGAAAAATCTGGGTTACGTCATGCTTTTATTCACAGGAGCGCTGTCCAGAATTCCAAAAGGATTATATGAGGCGGCATCCATGGACGGAGCGGACAGTCTCCGGCGTTTCTTCTATATTACCCTGCCTCTGCTGCGCCCTGCTGTCCTGCTGGTGGGCCTTGTAACAGCGGCTGATTCCCTGAGGGCTTACGACCAAATCCAGATTTTGACCCAGGGAGGGCCTTCCGGCAGCACCCGTACTCTGTTATATCTCTATTATCAGTTGGGATTTGAACAGTTTAACATGGGAAAAGCGGCGGCGGCTGTCGTCGTCCTCATGGCTATAGGAATGTCGCTCGCTCTCTTGCAGACTTATATAAACCGAAAGGAAGGGCTGTCTGATGAACAATAAAAGAATCCGGGCTTCCGGAAAGAGGCATAATCCGGGCCGTCTGGCCGCCCATCTCCTATTGGGACCAGCCTGCTGCTTCACTATATTTCCATTTTTGTGGATGGCTGTCAGCTCTTTTAAAACAAAAGAGGAAGTGATGTCCCTTCACAATTTCTGGCCGGCGGTTCCCAGGTATGAAAATTATATGACCGTACTGGGCAGTTCCCCCATTCCACGCTATCTTGCAAACAGCCTTTTTGTGGCAGTCTGCGTGGTCTTGATCCAGGTGGCCTGCTGTTCTCTTTTCGCGTATGCAGTCACTTTTATGAAGATCAAGTGCAGGGAAATACTGTTTAGGCTGGTGCTGTTCACTTATATGGTGCCCACAGCCGTAACCTATATTCCCTGTTATATCATACTTTCCCGTATGGGGCTACTGGACAGCTACGGAGGACTGATTCTCTCGAACGGGGTAAGCGTATTCGGTATTTTCCTGCTCCGCCAGGCATTTAAGGCGGTTCCGGCTGAAACCATGGAAGCGGCCAGAGTGGACGGCGCGGGCCATTTTTCCATACTCGTAAAAATTGTAGTTCCAATGACCCGCTCTTCATTTATAACTTTTATCCTGCTGTCCTTTATCAATACTTACAACAGCTATATGTGGCCTTCCCTTATTACGGATACACCAAAATTAAGCCTGGTATCCCAGGGGCTGAGACGATTTCTCTATGAAGGAGGGGCGTATGGAACCGAATGGTCACTTGTGATGGCTGCCGGAACCGTTGTGGTAGTCCCTTTGCTGCTGCTGTTTGCGGCATCCTGGAAATGGATTGTGGAAGGCATTACAGATTTGGGATGCAAAGGATAATTTCCTATAAAAAATATCATCTGCAAGGAGGAAATCAAATGAACCGTAAAACATTGACAAAGAGGAAAATCTCTCAAAAAAGCTTCACTAAAAATTTCCGTACAGCCGCTTTAACAGCAGCTCTGTTTTCCCTGCTCCTCACCGGCTGTGGGGCAGCCGGCCAGCCAAAGGATGTCACAGCCGGCGGAAAGGTACAGGTCATGTTCTGGTACTCCGGAGGGAAAACTGCGGCCGGAGTGATGGAAGAAATCATCCAGGGCTACAACCAGTCCCAGGATCAATATCAGGTGACCGGCATACAGCAGGCAGACTACGACGAAACCTACACCAAGCTTCAGGCAGGGATTGCCGGAAAAAATGCGCCAGACGTGGCTCTTTTGGATTCGGATAAATCCCGGAGCCTTATGGCGAAAAATCTGCTGGTGCCTATGGATATCTACATAGAACAGGATCCTTCTTTTGACAGCAGCGGGCTGATTCCTGTATTTTACAACCAGTGCATTCAGGAGGACGGCACGCTGTTCGCCATTCCCGCTTATGGTACCACTCAGGTAATGTACTATAACAGAGGCATTTTTGAACAATGCGGGATTGAACCGGATGCCATCAAAACCTGGCAGGATCTGGCAGAAGCGTCCGGCGGCATTTACAGGAAAACCGGCAGCAGCGCCTATGGCTGGGAACCCATGTGGGGCGCTGATAACCTGATCGATATGGCGCTCAGCAACGGCGGGGCCATGATAAGCAGCGATAACACCACGGTTCTCATAGATTCAGAGCCATGGGTGGAGGCCTGGGAATCCGTACGAAAATGGATCCATGACGATAAGTCCATGGCCATCCACTACGGCGGCCAGGGCTGGGAATACTGGTACGCTACCATGGACGATGTGCTTCAGGATAAGGCGGGAGGTTATACCGGATCCTCCGGCGACCAGGCTGATCTGGACTTCTCAATCGTTGGCGCCATGGAACAGCCCGGATTCGGGGATCACGAATCCGCGCCGGTAGCCAGAGTCCTGCAGTTAGTCATGGTAGAAACAGGGAAGGACCGGACAAAGGACGGCGCTTATGAATTCATGAAGTATTTCACAGAAAACGCCCAGCAGGCCAAATGGTCCATGGCCACCGGGTATATCCCGGTTCGAAAATCCACTTTGGACGATCCTGAATATAAAGCATATACGGAAGAAACCCCTCAGGCTCTCATCCCCTTTAACCAGTCCATGCACGCCTCTCCTGATCCTATCGATCCCACAGGCGGCAAAATCTTTGACGCCCTGTCAATCGCCGCCGATCAGGTGGAGATAGAAAATGTCCCTGCGGACACAGCGCTGAAGGAGGCGGCAAAAACGGCTCAGGCGGCGTTGGATGAGGTGAAGTAACGGGCGATTAAAGTAAAGGGTCAAGGCATTTTCGAAAATGCCTTGACCCTTTACTTTAATCGCCCGTTACTTTAAATCCCTACTCCATATATCCGCCCTTCATCGGTGACACCGCATGTTCAGAGAAAATTTTAAGCACCCCTGAAGTATATTTTCTCGGCTTGGGAGACCATGCTTTCCTTCTCTCGGCCAGAACCGCATCGATTTCTTCCGGCGTTTTCTCCACTCCGTCAATGCCTATAATTCTGAGAATCCGTTTTGGGATATTGATCTCAATCAGGTCATTCTCTTCTACTAGTGCGATTGGGCCTCCATCGGCGGCCTCTGGCGATACATGGCCGATGGCCGGCCCTTTGGACGCGCCTGAAAAACGGCCGTCTGTAATCAGGGCTATTGTTTTTGCCAGTTCTTCATCGGAGGAAATCGCCTCGGTTGTATAGAACATCTCCGGCATGCCGCTTCCTTTAGGGCCTTCATAGCGGATGAGCACCGCATCCCCTGGCTTGATTTTCTTACTGATAACCGCTTCAATGGCATCCTCCTCGCAGTCAAACGGCCTCGCCTTTAACACTGCCGTATGCATCTCTTTTGGAGCCGCCGTATGCTTTACTTCCGCTCCTTCCGGCGCCAGGTTGCCTCTCAATATGGCAATCGTGCCGTCCGTGCCGATGGGGTCGTCAAAGGTACGGATGATATCCGTGCGTTTTCTTCCCACCTTTTCCAGATAAGCGTCACATTTTTCATAGAAACCGTTCTTTTTTAAGTCTTCCAGGTTCTCGCCCAGAGTTTTGCCGGTTACGGTCATGACATCCAGATGCAGCATACTCTTGATCTCTTCCATAATTCTGGGAACGCCGCCTGCGTAGTAGAAATATTCTGCCGGCCATTTTCCGGCTGGTCTGATATCCAACAGGTAATGGGCGCCCCTATGCATTCTGTCAAATGTATCCGCATCCAGTTCAAACCCGAACTCATGGGCAATGGCTGGAATGTGGAGCAGGGAGTTGGAGGAACCGGAAATCGCCGCATGCACCATAATTGCATTTTCAAATGACTTCATGGTCACGATATCACCGGCTTTCATCCCTTTCTTGGCCAGTTCAACCGCCTGTTTCCCCGCCTTGTAAGCAACCTCTTTTAAATCGGCGCAGGTGGCAGGCATGAGGGCGCTGCCCGGCAGCATGAGCCCCAGGGATTCAGCCATTACCTGCATGGTGGATGCGGTTCCCATAAAGGAACAGGCCCCGCAGGACGGACATGCATGATGTTTATAATAAGTGAGCTTTTCTTCGGAGATTTCACCTCTTTGGCACATGGCGCTGTACATGCCGATCTGTTCCAGTGTCAGCAGATCCGGCCCCGCTTCCATAACGCCTCCCGTCACCACGATGGACGGAATATTCAGCCTTCCGATGGCCATCAGATGCGCAGGAACCGCCTTGTCACAACTGGCCACAAATACACCTGCATCAAATGTAGTCGCATTAGCATGGATTTCAATCAAATTACAGATGGTATCTCTGGACGCCAAAGAATAGTTGATCCCGTCATGTCCCTGGGACATGCCGTCGCAAATATCCGTAGCAAAATATCTGGCGCCTTTGCCGCCCTGTTCATTAATCCCTTTAACCGCTTCCTCTACAAATCCCAGAAGATGGGCGCTTCCCGGATGGCTGTCGCCAAATGTACTCTCCACCAGAATCTGCGGTTTTTCCAAATCCTCTACCTTCCATCCCATTCCCATGCGAAGCGGATCCATCTCCGGCGCAATCGCCCGGGTTTCCTGGCTTTTTAACTTCATATTATCCTCCATTCTGCCGGCCCTTCGGCACGGCTGTGCGGGCGGCCCTCTGCTCACCCAATTTCAATTAGCGTTCCATTTTTCGTAATATCGCAGTCATAAGACGTATGATGTATTTTATAATTTAAAATTATCACATATCGCTGTCTTTGTCAATACAACTTCCATTTTTCTGCAGCACAGCAGTGACAGTTCAGACGGCGGTAAAATTGATTAAAAAAGCGGCGTCAAGCTCGTTTATAAGCTGTTTTTAACCAAGTTTCATACCGAATGGGCATCCTGATGGTTTTCGACCGTTTTTCGGTCAGGAAGGCGAGCCGTCTGAACGTTACAAACACCAACAATAACGGCGTTACTTACAAATCTGAGGTTTCGCGCATCCAATAGACATCATATGTATTTCAATTCATAAGCCGAATCTAAATAGCTATTCCGCCAATCCAAAAGGAGAGATGTCCCAGCATTGCATCCGACCATTCATCCTCTGCAAACCGGCATCTCTCCATCCGTCAATCCAATATGCTTTTTATCGCCCTCCGGTTGTACAAAAGATGCATCTGCATCGCACATCTGGCTCCCTCTCCGTCCTTTGCTGCAATGGCGTCCACAATTTCCCGATGGGTCTCTATGGTTTCCTCCTTCAGCCGTCCGTTGGTCACATCCACAAATACGGCAATGGAAGAATTGATAACCGGAACCAGTTTTTCCACCACCACATTGCCGCTGCACGCCGCAATCATCTTATGAAACAGGATGTCTTCTTCTAAATGGTTCTTTCCCTCGTGTATCATGGCTTCTACCTTTTCACACTGGACGTACAGGCCGCGTATCTGCTCTTCTCTGGCATGTTCTGCTGCCATCATGGCAATTTCCGGCTCCATCATGAGACGGACGCTTAAAAGATCCAGGGCCAGCCCCTTTTTGTCCTTCACAAAGGTCAGCCCCAGGGGATCTTCGATCACCCCCTGGCCTTCCGATACATATGTTCCCGCCCCTCTGCGGATTTCCACAATATTCCTGGATACCAGAATCTTAATGGCCTCTCTGACCGTGCTGCGGCCGACTCCGATCTGCCGGGCCAGCTCAAACTCATTGGGCAGTTTGGCCCCGGCTTCCAGGTCATTCTCAATAATATAATTCAATATCAGATCCGCCGCCTGATCTGCTAACGGCCTTCCATTATATAAACCGCCTACATGTTCCATAATAATCCTTCCATTCCGAAGCATTTTTACGCAGATTCTGCATTACGCATCAATTGCATTATGCATCTACTGCGTTACGCATCCACTGCATCACGCATCCACTGCGCTACCCATCCACGCGCTGAGAATTCCAATTCCCATCTGCGGATCAAATTCGTGGCTCCGTCACAAATTCTGCCGTGGAATCAAGCCATCAGGATCATTTTTCCAATTATCCCTTCCCGTCTGATGTCTTCACAGCATTACCATCATAATATAAACCATTTTCTCTGTCAACAGTCCCTCTGCGGCCGGATATATTGATTAAATCCTCATTTTGATTTACAATTAATTCAAATAAAATGAGGGGGTTTAAGCAATGAAAGTGTATATCAGCGTTGATTTTGAAGGAATATCAGGTTCCGTCTCCTGGTCTTCCACCAATATGGGGGACATTGAATATGCGCCTCTGGCAAGAGAGATGACCTTAGAAGCCGTGGCCGCCTGCCAGGGGGCTCTGGACGCGGGCGCAGATGAAATTTACGTAAAAGACGCCCATGAAACCGGGCGTAATATGGATCTTTCCCTGTTTCCAAAAGAGGTGAAGATCATAAACGGCTGGACCTGTACGCCCGATTCCATGGTGGGCGGTTTGGATGCCAGCTTTGACGCCGTCATGTTTGTAGGCTACCATTCACCAGCAGGCAGCAGCGGAAGCCCATTAAGCCACACCATGAACCGGGGCAATAACTACGTGAAGTTCAACGGTGAGTTAGCTTCCGAATTTTTAATCCACGCCTATATTGCCGCCTCCATGGACGTCCCTGTGGTATTCCTGAGCGGTGATCTGGCCTTGACCGAACATGTACGCAGATACGATCCCAACATCCGCACAGCCGCCGTAAAACAGGGCATAGGGGCCGCAGCAATCAGCGTCGCTCCCGCTAAAGCCCAGGAAATGATACGGGAAGAAGCCAGACTGGCCCTGCTCCAGCGGGACAACTGCCACATCCGGCTTCCTGAAACCCTGACAATGGAAATCAACTACAAAGACCACACCAGCGCTTCCAAAGCATCCTGGTATCCCGGCGTGAAAAAAATTGACGATTATACCGTATCCTATACCTCTTCCTCCATCAAAGACGTGATGACCGCCAGAATGTTTATATTATAACCCTTATATGATACCTGGCCCCGGTTCATTCCGCAATGCCGCCTGCGCTGAATGAATCGGGGCCCAATGCACCGCAAAGCAAGGGATACAGATGGCAAAAATGGGGATTCAACCACATGCTTCAATCACATTTTACCCTTTCCGCATTTCATTGATGCCCTCCAATTGCTGCTGCATCTCCAGGATTTCCGTAATATCCTTACAGGCGCTGACAACCGCCAGACCTCCCTCGTCGGTCTGGATCACTTTGCCCTTGTCCAGAGTCCAGAACCAGCTTCCATCCTTTTTCATCATTCTGTACATCGTGGTATATTCCATCCCCGGATAATAATCGGTTCCCAATTCCCTTATCACCCGTTCCCTGTCTCCCGGATGAATGGTATTGATCACTTTTCCATCCACAGCCTGTACAAATTCCTGGTAAGATTCATAACCCATCAGTTGGATCAGCTCACCGGTGGCAAAATAAAGCGGAAAATCCGCCTCACAATATCCTCCGATCATGCCGCCTGGCGTAATTCTGGCAAAAACAGAAACCGCTTCCCGACGGCTCCTCTCCGAAAGCTTCTGCATGGCTTCGTCGTTGTCAAATTCCCGCACCGTTACAGCCGCCGCCAAGGCCTTCTGAGAAGATTCCAGGTTCTGTTCTTTCCGCATCTTTTCCGTCACATCACTGACCGATCCGTAAAAAAGCCTGTGCCCATCCTGTTCTTTTATAAAAAATGCCCTCAAATGCATCCAGATCATGCTGCCGTCTTTCAACCGCCTTACATCCCCTTCCGCTCCGTTCAGCGTATTTTTATACGCCTCTTCGAAGATGTTAAGCGCAATTCTGCGGTCGGCCTTGTAAATCTGCTCCATGATGGCCTTACGGCATTCCTCCAGATCGACCGGATTCATGCCCGTAACCTTGTAATACTGCTCATTCACCTGGATCAGTTCCACCCGGCCTTCATATACATCATAAAATGCAATTCCGCCCAGAATGTTATTGATCATGGTCTGGCTGAATACATCTTCATTGAGCAGTTCTTTGATGTTGAGGCTGGCCATCTGCTTCGCTTTCATTCCCCGGAAGTCAATGTTATCCTCTGCCGCCAGCAACGCTTCAAACTGTTCAATGGGCATAGGCCGGTAAAAATAATATCCCTGTCCGTAAATGCAGCCGATGTTCAGAAGGAAATCCAGTTGTTCTTTTGTCTCCACCCCTTCCGCGATCAGATTCAGCCGCATGATTCTTGCCATTCTGGCAATGGCTTCCAAAATCCCCACGCCTTTATCCGCGCTGCCCTCGCTGATCTCCAAAAACTTCATGTCAATTTTCAGCACATCCACATTGACATCTTTCAGCATGTTCAGAGAGGAGTATCCGCTTCCGAAATCGTCCATCAGCACTGTAAACCCTGCTTTTCTTAAATTATCAATCACAGCAGGTATGATCTGATATTCCTCCACATAGGCGCTTTCCGTGATTTCGATTTCAACCAGCCCGGGGTCCAGGTTATAAGTCTCCGTCAATTTTTTAAAATGTTCCACCACATCCAGCGTATAAATATCCACCCTGGACACATTGACCGAGATAGGAACCGGCTTATTCCCACGGTCGATCCATTGTTTCAGACTGCTGCAAACCCGGTCCCACAGAAAGATATCCAGGTTTGTTATAAATCCGTTGCTCTCTAAAAGCGGTATAAATTCTCCCGGTGAAATCAGGCCCCTGTCCGGGTGGTTCCATCTCACCAGGGATTCCAGGCCGATGATCTTTCCCGTTATCAGATTGCATTTGGGCTGGGCGTAAAATGTGAATTCCCGGTTTACCAATGCCCTTTGAACCTCTGAAAGCAGTTTCTGGTTTTCCTCCAAGGTTTTCTTCATACCCGCGTCATACCGGCAGACCCTTTTTCCATAATTGCCTTTCACAGAAGTCAGGGCAATTAAAGCCCTGTCATACATGGCGCTGGTGGTCAGGCCGTTATTTTCAATCCCATACACTCCAAATGCAGGAAGGAATCCCACATTTCCGCTGTAATTCTTCACATAATCCATAATCTGGTTCTGAAGCCCGGTCAGAATATCCGAATCATCAGGCAAAATAATGCAGAAATCATCGCTGCCCATGTATCCTGCAATTCCTCCGTACCGTTCCTGGGCATCCTTTAAGAATCCGCCGATCTTCACCAAAAATGCGTCTCCCGCATCCTGTCCGTACCAGTCATTGAACAATTTAAAATGTTCAATATCAATGGCCACCATAACATAAGCATGCTCCGCCGCTTCCTTTAAAAAACTTCCGGCCTTTTTCAAAAATGCACTTCTCTTATACAGCCCGATGAATCGGTCATAGGAATCATCCCTCAGCTTACGGTCCTCCAGATCCTTACTCTTCTGTTCATCGATGTCCTGAATAAAGCACATAACCAGTTTATCATCTTTTTCATTTTCCGAAATAGGGACAACCGTCTGAACCACCCAGCAGTATCCGCCGTCCTCTTTCAGTTTTCGGAACTCTCCCTTTAAAACATGGTCGCTGTTCTCCTCCTGGATGCGGGGGATGACGCTTTCCAAATTCCAAAATTCCAGAAACCGTTCTCTGTCTTCCGGATGGATCATATGGCCGGCCACATCGTTTCTCATCGTCTCCAGCCTGCCCTCTTTAGCCGGAATCACATATTTGCCTTCCGTGTGATAGAGGAGTTTGTAACTGTCCTCGGTCAGATTGAGTTCATAGAGTTCATCGTAAGCGGAAATATTGGTGAGGTTATAGAGCAGATTTTTATTGCCCGCATGAATTTCCCGCACAAAAACAGCATTGCAGCTTCCAGCGCCCGGCCAGTCTATCATGCCCGTGCTCACTTCCAGCCATTCCTGGACGATCTTATTAAAAAAGATGGCATTGTCATTATCCGTCTTCGACAGCGGGCAGCCTTTGCATGGCTCTTCTTCCCGGCACAGCGTCTCATAACAGACATCCCCACAGCGTACCGTTGGAAATACCTTTTGAAGCGCCCGGTTAAAATGAACGATTCTATATTTATCATCTATAATATAAATACTGGTCTCTCTGCTTCCCGCAATTGTATTCATAATAACTCCCATCCGGCAACTTTAATATAATGAATACCATTATTATACTGTTTTCCGGTTACCGCCGTCAACCGGAACAGCAGGTTTAGACTGAAAAATACGACAAAAAACCACAGCCGGGGCAATTGCCTGTCCGGCTGTGGTTTTTCAACAATCATTTAACTATTATTTGTAATTTACAATCTTTCCGAAATCCGGTTTCAGAGATGCTCCGCCAACCAGACCGCCGTCAATATCTGCCTGAGCAAATAATTCAGCCGCGCTGGAAGCTGAAACAGAACCGCCGTACTGGATGCGGACCGCTTCTGCAGTAGCTTCATCGTAGATTTCGCCGATGCATACGCGGATAGCCGCGCAGACTTCCTGTGCCTGCTCTGTAGTCGCAACCTTTCCTGTTCCGATAGCCCAGATCGGCTCATAAGCGATAACTGCCGTCTTGGCCTGATCTGCCGTCACATTCAGGAACGCGATCTTAATCTGCTGACGGATCCAGTCAATGGTGATTCCCTGCTCTCTCTGTGTCAAACTCTCGCCGCAGCAGATAATCGGTGTTAAGTCATGTTCAAATGCTTTCAGAACTTTCTTATTAACGGTTTCGTCTGTCTCTGCAAAGTACTCTCTTCTCTCAGAGTGGCCGATGATAACATATTTTACACCTGCGTCAACCAGCATATTTGGAGAAATCTCGCCTGTAAACGCGCCCTTCTCTTCATAATACATGTTTTCCGCACCGATATTGATGTTGGTTCCTTCAGCGGCTTTCATAGCCGGAATGATGTCGATTGCCGGTACGCAGAATACCACATCCACTTCATCATTCACAACCAATGGTTTTAATTCATTCACTAATGCCACGGCCTCTGTAGGCGTCATGTTCATCTTCCAGTTGCCAGCGATAATTTTTTTCCTTGCCATTCCCTTATTCTCCCTGTTTATTTATTTATTGTCTGCCGCAGCCACGCCTGGTAATTCTTTTCCTTCCAGGAATTCCAGAGAAGCGCCGCCGCCTGTGGAAATATGTGTCATCTTATCAGCGAATCCAAGACGTTTTACAGCGTTTACAGAATCTCCGCCGCCGATAACCGTGGTAGCATCCTGTAATTCAGCAACGGCACGGCATACTTCCAAAGTTCCTTCTGCAAAATTGGAGAACTCAAAAACGCCCATCGGTCCGTTCCATACCACTGTCTTAGCGCCTTCCAGAGCCTTCTTGTACAGTTCGATGGTTTTCGGTCCGATATCAAATCCAGACCATCCTGCGTCGATCACTTCCACAACTTTTCTTTCTGTATCATTGGAGAACTCTTTTCCTTCCACATGATCTACAGGAAGGAGCAGTTTAACGCCTTTGGCTTCTGCCTTCTTCACCATCTCCAGAGCATAGTCCAGTTTATCCTCTTCACATAAGGAATTGCCGATCTCCTGTCCCTGCGCTTTTGCGAAGGTATACGCCATACCGCCGCCAATGATTAAGGTATCCACTTTATCCAGCAGGTTGTTGATTACATTGATCTTATCAGATACTTTTGCTCCGCCCAGGATTGCAACGAAAGGACGAACCGGGTTCTCAACTGCTTCGCCCAGGAATTTGATCTCTTTTTCCATCAAGTATCCAACAACATTCTCTTTGCAGCATTTTGCCACGCCAACGTTGGAGCAGTGAGCTCTGTGGGCGGTACCAAACGCGTCATTTACGAAAATACCATCGTCGCAAAGGTCAGCCAGCTCTTTTGCATATGCTGCAGCCGCATCATCTTTGCCGTATTTGGTTTCTTCCACTCTGTAACGGGTGTTCTGAAGCAGCAGTACTTCTCCGTCTTTTAATTCAGCGGCAACTTTCTGTGTCTCAGGTCCTGTAACCTTAGGATCATCCACAAATTTCACTTCCACGCCTAACCGTTCAGCCAGAGCCGGTGCAACAGGCGCTAAAGACATCTCAGGAACCGGTTCTCCCTTCGGTTTGCCAAGGTGGGAACAGAGAATTACTCTTGCGCCCTGGTCAAGCAGTTTCTTGATGGTTGGGATCGCTCCGTCAATACGGTTGTAGTTCTGAATCACGCCGTCTTTTAACGGTACGTTGAAGTCACAGCGGACTAATACTTTTTTGCCTTTCAGATCTTTTAAATCATCAACAGTTTTTTTGTTTAACATGGGATTCTTCCTCCTATTATCATTCCTAATGGACAAAATCCGGGCCCCGGGCCGGATTGAGAGTTCAAACAGGCCCGGACTCAAATTTTGTATACATTATTCTTATACACTTCAAAAGGGCCCGGCCCAAATGACCGGACCCTTCTATGGATCGTTATAAAGTCTGCGTCTTGATCCGCAGAACGATATTAAGCTAATTCAGCGAAGTATTTGATTGTTCTTACCATCTGGCTTGTGTAAGAATTCTCGTTGTCATACCATGAAACAACCTGTACCTGATACAGATCATCACCGATCTTGGAAACCATGGTCTGAGTAGCATCGAATAAAGAACCGTATTTCATACCGATAACGTCGGAAGAAACGATCGGATCTTCGATGTAACCGAAGGATTCGGAAGATGCTGCTTTCATAGCTGCGTTGATGCCTTCTTTTGTCACATCTTTGCCCTTAACAACTGCTACTAAGATTGTGGTGGATCCTGTCGGAACCGGAACACGCTGTGCAGAACCGATTAATTTGCCGTTTAACTCAGGAATAACTAAACCGATGGCTTTTGCTGCGCCTGTTGAGTTAGGAACGATGTTAGCTGCGCCGGCTCTTGCTCTTCTTAAATCACCTTTTCTGTGTGGTCCGTCAAGAATCATCTGATCGCCTGTATAAGCGTGGATGGTTGACATGATACCGGATTCGATCGGAGCATAGTCATTCAGAGCTTTCGCCATAGGAGCTAAGCAGTTTGTTGTACAAGAAGCTGCGGAAATGATTGTATCGTCAGCTGTAAGAACTTTTTCGTTAACACTGTATACAATAGTCGGAAGGTCATTGCCAGCCGGTGCGGAGATAACAACTTTCTTAGCGCCTGCATCGATATGAGCCTGGGATTTCTCTTTGGAGCAGTAGAAGCCTGTACACTCTAATACTACGTCAACACCAATTTCTCCCCAAGGAAGATCAGCAGCGTTCTTTTCTGCATAGATTTTGATTGTCTTTCCGTCAACAGTGATGGAATCTTCTCCAGCTTCAACTGTATGTTTTCCTTCACCCAGATGTCCGGCATATCCGCCCTGAGCGGTATCATATTTTAATAAATGAGCGAGCATCTTAGGATCTGTTAAATCGTTGATTGCAACTACTTCGTATCCTTCTGCACCGAACATCTGTCTGAAAGCCAGACGGCCAATACGTCCAAAACCATTGATCGCTACTTTTACTGCCATAATTAATTCCTCCTAAAGAATAATTTTAAATGATTGTTAAAATATAATCAACCTACAGATCATTGTACATAAAAAAGTACGAAAGATCAAGTAGTTTGTATTATTTTTTTCATTTTCATTAAAAACGCTTATTTTATCAGGTTTTTAGGGCTTTACGTGGTCATTTTGAGTGGCTGCGGCCAAATCGCTGCAAGAGCCAGATTCCTTAGAACACAGTCTGCTGCCTACTTCCTGTTGTAGTAGAATGGCACATTTCTTCAAAATTATTCTTAAAATAAATGTTTCCATAAAGAGCTGATGCCATGTCATCCATTGATATTGTACCAGAATCGGATCACATTGACAACATCTGTTTAACAGAATCATTCTGATCTTCCGTCATAATCCCTTCCTTATTATATAGCTGCATTCATCCCGATCTCTCATTCCATCGGTGAAACACTTCATACACATTTTCAGGTCTGGCTCCCGGACCGAATTCACACTGGGCAATGCATCCGCCTTTTGAATACAGGGCGCCGTATATCTCATCCACTGCCTGCCTTGTCATTCCGATGTGGGGAGACGGCAGTATATTCTGCCGGTCAATCTCGCCCCAGAATGTGATCTTTCCTTTAAAAGGTTTTAAATTCTCCACTCCCATGCAGAAAATCTGGGAGTTTAAGGCATCCACGCCGATCTCAATCAAATCCGGTATGATTTTCAATATATTTCCATCGGAATGCATGAATAATTTCTTGCCGTGTCTGTGAGCAATTTGGGCATACTCTTTATACATGGGTTTAAATAACTCTCGCCATATGGACGGGTTAATCAGAAGATTGTTCTGCGCGCCCCAGTCGTCCATGATCTGCAGCCCATCCACATCCGTTTTGGCCCAGATTTCCAGTTCATTGCAGTAATGTTCATGCATTTTTTTCATAAATGATATCATGGCATCAGGAGGAAACATAAGGTCCATATAAAGATTTTCCGTCCCTCGGATAAACTGCAGACGTTCGAACGGACGGGGAAAACATCCGCTTAACAGGTATTTGTCCCGGTTTTGGCGGCAGAAGCGGTTGATTTCCTCCACATCCAGCGTGAGATTTTCGTCCGGTATATGTACATTTTCCCAATCCTCCCACTCTTCCCCGCAAACCTGAGGTTCTTTCATCTCCCCTGCTATTCCGTTCTGCACATTCAGGAAGGTACAGCCCCATTCATCCGTATAAGAGCCGGCTGCAAATTTATTGCCCCTTTTAACCTTGCTGGCCTCTCTGCACAAAACCGGCGGACTCACAATATCATCCGGAAATTCTCCGGATATCGCAGCCAATTGTTGGGGATAATTCAGCTTTGCCCAGTTTAATACCCACATCTGCCGCGGAACCCGTCCGGTATGGCAAAACTCCAGTGTATCGGCTACCAACTGTTTCGATGTCATTTTTATGATCCCCTTTCTATTTCTTATACTCATCTTCCAGCATATCCGTCTCTTTCCATTCCCCGCTGTTAAAATCCACGATCAAGGTCTTCACCTCAAATGCATTCATAGTCAGCCTGATCGTCTTTTTACATCCGGTAAGCTTTAATTCAATCTCTTCAGATTTTGCAAAACCATGATAAAGGCGGATCAGGAAATTATCGGAATAATGGCATCTTTTTATGACTGTTATCACCGTAGCGTCCCCCTTCAATTCCAAAAGGCCATGGATTCTTTCTCCATCCCCGCTTGGGAAGAATGACATGAGATACGGCGTCTCATGATGACCGGCCGCCTCCCGTTCCAGTTTTTTCAGCCTCTCCTGAGCCATTTCCCCATTGATCCAGAAGTTAAAGGTATGAACTCCCTGATCGGTGTGGGGCACATAACCTTCATTATATAGAATATACCGGTCTTCGTCCCTGACCAGGCAACCGTATCTGGGAGAACGCACCAGAGACATGCGGATTTCGCCGGATTCAAAACTGGAACCGTAGCATCTGTCGTTGATGACAGAAAGCATCCGTCCGTCACCGGTATCCAAAATGCCGGTCCATTTCTGTGCAACGGCTTCATCTCCGTTCTCATACAACCGGTCATAACCGTACATCACCTGTCCCATATATTGGGGCTGTTTCAAACATGACGGAATGCTGAGCTTCAGCATTTTATTTTTTTCATTCCAGTGGACAATTGCTGTCACCTTCAGTTCCGTCCCTTTCCTGGGAAGGCAGTATCTGAGACACAGTTTCGATTCATTCCACTCAAAAACCGCCTCCAGAACCACCCTGACTTCCCCGCTTTCCACAATATGAACCGGAGACAACAGTTTTCCGTAAACACCGCAGAATCTAGTGGCATCAATATCTGCCGCCAATTGGAATCTGCCGCAGACGTTCCGAAATGATTTGACAAATGTGCCGATGGAATGGTCGTTATCTTCTATCACAACCGGTGTAAATGCGCCTTTTTCAAGGTAATCCGTGCCATTTACACAGTAACGGTCCAAAAGCCCTGTCCTCGTATTGATTTCTACCAGCAATTCTTCCGTCTCAAATCGGTAAACGCCGTTATCATAAGGAAATACTGTTGGGATTTTCTTTTCCTGTTTTTCAATCCGGCAGTCAAACCTGGTAATCTGCATGGGTTTCAAAACTGCTCTGAAAGCCACTTTCCGCCTCCACTGCATGGGCATTTGACAAGTTTCCTGTTCAAGCTGGCTGGGGATTTTCACTCCATCCTGATACACCAAGGGCACTGCCGCAAAATGTTTCCTGGAAAACTCTTCATTCATATGGAACTCGCATTCCCAGATTCCTTCAACCGGATAAGGATGAGGATTATATGCCATAATGGGGATCTCCCCATCCTCTGCCTTTATCTGGCCGCCGGTGAGGGCGAAAAATGCTTTGACTTTCACTCTGGCCAGCAGTTCCAGCCCGTGATCCATTCTGCGCAGGGAATCTTCCATGGCAGGCGGTATCACGGTTCCCGGCAAGATATCATGGAACTGGGAAAACAACAGATCCTGTTCTGCATCTTCCATCACGTCTCCCGGGTATTGGCATAAATTTAAGGCTGCCGCGTGGGATACCATCTTTTCCGTCACAAACAGCTCGTTCTCCAGTTCGCGGAATTTTCTCTTGATCTCCCCCTGGGTGGTATAACAGCCGGGCGCCCAGGGATTTAAATCATGGGCGATCTCAGGAAGGCGGCTTTCCTGTTCTTTCAATTCTTCAAAAAATGCCTCCGGCGTGGAATGTACGATCTGCCGTCCCTGTTCTTTCTCAATCATGGAATTGATTTCCGTCAAATCGATTCTGGAAGGCCCTCCTCCATGGTTTCCGATTCCCCAAAGCATCAACCCTCTCGGCACATCCCCTCTCACTTCCAGGTAATTTTGTAGTTTTTCCGCCCCTTTTCCAAGTTTTGAATTGTAGATTGCGTAATGGCGGTGCCCAAATACCTCAGATCCGTCGTAGCCTTTCCATTTAAAATTATCATATCCCCATTCGTCGATCACTTCCCCCAGAAACTCCCTGAGAGGGCGGCAGAATAAGTAACCTTCATATCCCGTCTTTTTAAGAATCTGCACCAATCCCCGGGAATGGCCGAAGGAATCCACGTTGACCGCTACAGTGGGCACACAGTCAAATTTCTCTTTAAAATAGCGCCGCCCCTGCTCGATCTGACGGATAATCCCTTCTCCGGAAGGCATATTACAGTCGGGCTGAAGATACCAGCCGCCCATAATATGCCACTTTCCGGCCTTCACCAGGGCTTTAATCCGTTCAAACAACCGGGGTTCGTATTCTTCCACCCACTGATACAAAACCGCTTCATTGTGGTTGAACACAAATCCCTCATAATTTTCGCAAAACTCCGCCGCCACCCGGAATGTGGAAATGGCTTCCGCCGCGCCTTCGTCCCAGCGCCAAAGCCAGACCGGGTCCAAATGGGCATTGCTGATCAAATGTATTTTCTGCATCCTATATTTCCTCCTGTTCTGTCGGTTGATAAACTCCGTATGTTCTCCATAAATCCACAATCAGCTCATAACGTTCCAGAGGCATGCCCGTATAAACGCAATTGGAGGTGGAAAATATGTAGCCTTTCCCATCGGACATCCCTTGTTCAAGTGAATACAGTGCGGACATTCTCACCTCTTCTTCCGTTCCGGTCTGCATCAGACCGCAGTTCACATTTCCCATAAGGCACATCTTGTTTCCATACAGCTTCTTTACCTCCCCTATATCGATCCCCGCCTGTGGATCAAGAGAGTGAAGGGCATGGGGGCCAGCCTCTGCCAGTTGGTCTATTATGGGCATAATATTTCCGTCCGTATGCTTGATCGTATAAAACCCCATTTCCCTGTAGGACCGTATCAGCCGCTTCAGGTAAGGAGCGACAAACTCGCCAAACATGCTGGGGCTTAAAAACGGCCCTGAATTAAAACAATAGTCGGAACAGAGAATAAATCCGTCTAAAAGGCCTGACCGCTCATAAATTTCAGCCTTTTTTAACGCTTCGTCCACCATGCACTCTGCCTCCCTCCGCAACGCTTCCGGTTCGTCTGCCAGCCTGTAGGAAAATTCCTCCAATCCGTTTCCATCCGGTATCCCATAGGTGGCATCGCCATGGGTCAGAATCATATATTGTCCTTTCGTGCGCTCTGAGATCACATTGAGAAACTCCAACTGATCCCTGATATCCGGGAACAGATAATTAACAAATATGGCATCATATCCGTATTTGGAAGCTATCTCAGCATAAACATCCGCCATATCCTCCATTGTCAGTTTCTTTTCCCTCAGGCTCATCTGATTCCATTGGGCATAGTTTCTGTGTTTTGGATGAACCCGGCCCAGGGATTCCATGGTTAAAAACATAGAGATTTCAAAATGGGGCACCCGCCCTCCCACTCTCTCCAAATTAAGTGTTTTCATCAGCCGTTCTCTGCCTGTCATATTCCCCTCCTCAACCTTTTACCGATCCCGAAAGACTGTCAACAAACTGTTTCTGTACCAATACAAATAAAATAATAGCAGGAATGGAGATTACCACGGCCGTAGCCATAAGCCCGCCCCAATCCGTCTGGTTATAGCCTTCATACGCCCTAAGGCCGATGGTGAGCGTATACATGCTTTTATTGGTGGTAAATGACAGGGCGATAATAAACTCCTGCCAAATCCTGATAAATGTGTAGATCGCTCCCGATATAATCCCCGGTATGGATACCGGCAGGATTACCCGGCAAAAACACTGCCAGATATTGCATCCGTCTATCATAGCCGCTTCTCCCAGATCCGCAGGCACATCCACGAAGAAACCGGTCAGAAGAATCACGGCAATGGGCACAGAACTTCCCAGATAGGATAGTACCAGCGCTTTATAAGTGTTCAAAATTCCCATTTTCCCACAAATAATGTACAGCGGTATGATGGCGATCACCACAGGCAGCATTTGAAGGGATACCAGCAGGCTGGTTAAAATCCTGGTTCCCCTAAGCTTCAGATAGCCGATGGCAAATGCGGCCAGGGTCGCTATGAGAATAGTCAGAATGACAGTGGCAATTGTTATGATCAGGCTGTTTTTCGTATATAACAGAAGATTGTTCTTTTCAATCGCATTGACATAGTTATTAAGGGTCATATCAGACGTAATGAATCTGGGCGGCGATGTAAAAATATCCTTCTGGGATTTAAATGAAGTCGACAGCATCCATGAGAACGGAAAAATACAAAAGACGACGATCACAGCCGCATAAAGATACCTAAGACCATCAAAAATCTTCTTTTTCCATTGATTATTCATCTTCATTGGCACTCCTCCTCTATCGTCTGAAGCCCCCACAGCTTCCTGATCCCTTTCGTGCCCGTTCTAATACCGAATAAGATCACAATCATGGATACCATCATCAGCACAGACATTGCGGATGTGATTCCAAAATCATAATTGGCAAACGCCTTTTTCTGTATGTAAACGGGAAAAATGGTAGTGGCCCCCAAAGGCCCGCCGTCTGTCATGGTGTATATGATTCCGAACGCATTATAAGACCAGATAAAGATCAGAGTAGCCACCCGGGCCACCACCGGCATAATATACGGAATCGTAATATAGCGGAATATCTGGAACTTATTGGCGCCGTCCACCAGGGCTGCTTCTTCCCAGTCCAACGGCATGGATTTCTTTTTGGCATATACCATCACCGACATAAACGGAAACGCCCTCCACACATTTGCCAAAATAACCGCCAGCATGGCCATATCCCCATTTCTGAACCAGGAAAAATTGGAATCAATGATATGGAGCTGCATTAAAATCCGGTTGAGAATTCCGTAATCGGATGCCATCATCCATTTCCAGGTATAGCCTGTCACTGTTTCTGGAATCACCCACGGAATGAGAAGAACGGTCTGGAGAATCACTTTCCCCTTTAATTTAGAATCCAAAAGCATTCCAACCGATATTCCAAGAGTTAAAATCAAAACCATATTTCCAATAGTCCAAACCACTGTTTTTCTTAAAATCCCCAAAAAATCTTCAGAGGTGAAGATTCGTATATAATTATCGAAAAATATAAATGGTTTGTCCATTTTAGTCAATTTGTAGTCTAAAAAGCTGTACCCGATATTAGCAAGAAACGGATAGGCCACCATTAAAAGCAGCACCGCCGCCATAGGGGCAAGAAACAGGTAGACGGTCTTTTTATTTCCTTTTGCCATGATATCCTCCTCACCTTATGTTCCGCAGATTGATTTGAAAAGGGCTGCCACATATCATATTTCGAATGTGGCGGCCCCTCCCTTTTATTCATGATATCCTTTATTTAATATCCTTTACTTTTGGTATCCCTTTTCCTTTAACAATGCATTTACACCGTCTTCAGCTTCTTTTGCCGCCTGCTCCGGTGATTTTTCCCCCAGTACGGACGCTATGAAATTATTTCCATAGATATCTACCAGTTCATTGAACTCAGGAATAAAATTCTTAACCGCTGTCTGGGATGTCTGGAGCTGTTCTTTCAAAATTCCATATTCTTCGGTGTTGAACGGAGGATAGTTATAAGCGTCCTGAACCGGCGGAAGGCCTGAACAGATAGAAGCATTCACTTCTGGATTCACGATAAATTTAATAAATTCCCAGGCCGCCTCTTTATTCTGTGATTTCGGCGATACTCCCAGCATCCAACCTCCACTGGTAGAAGCTGTCCCTTCCAGCCCCTCCGGATTGAGAATTAATTGATACTCTGTTCCCGTTTCCTCCACTGTTTTAATGAAATCCTCACGGGCTGTCATCCAGGCTCCATATGTATACATTGCGAATTTACCGCTGGCAAATGCATTGTCAATCATGGCGTTATCGTAGCTTATCATGTCATTGGGCATGTATTTGGCCATTTCTGTAGCCCATTTGAAAAAGTCAATACCTGCCTCTGAATTAAGCCTGCACACGTACTGTCCGTCGTCCTCCACTTCGTACAGGTGCAGCCCATTGGCGATAAGCCAGTTCCCTTGAATATACACACAGGGAAGGGTTCTTGAGATATTCATGGAATAACCGAACTGATCCGGGGTTCCGTCTCCATTGGTGTCCTTTGTGACTGCCTTGGCAATTTCCAGCATATCCTCTTTTGTCTTGGGCAGTTCCATGCCCGCTTCCTCCAGCATCTTCGTATTGACGGCCAAAACTCTGGTATCTGTCTGGAATGGGAATGCATAGATCCCCTCTTTATACTTGCACAAATCAGCCATAGCAGGTGTAAATACCTGATCCACATCAAAATTATCCTTTTTTGTAAACTCCTTCATATCAGCTAGAATTCCGGCTTCCACCAATGCCGGTAAGGTAGAGTTGTTTACCAGAATCACATCATAATAATCCCCTCCCGCATTGGTTAAAAACAGCTTATTATCCAGCTCTGTCCATGGAATATATTCTCCCTCAATCTCCACATTAGGAGCGATGTCGGAAAATTTTGCAAAGGTTTCTTCCAGATTGGCAAATTCATTTACCTCAAATTCCGTGGAACTGATCATCTTGATCTTTACCTTTTCCACCGGTGCCTCTGATGATTTTTTCTGTTGCTCCGTCTGAACCTGCTCCTCCTTTTGTGTCTGCTGCTCCTTCTGTGTCTGCTGCTCCGAAGATGCAGCCGGCGTCTGCGGCTTACCGCATCCCGCGGTTACAGACATCACCAAGGCCGATGATAATATCAACGGTATCATATACTTTTTACATTTCATACGACTCCCTCCCGTCATTTTGACTATTTTCCAGTTGCTTTTCTCATATTTTTAGTATAAATTATACACTTCCCCCTGTACATTCCACATTTAATAGATTAGGTGTACTATTTTACACAAATAAAGACAGAGTAAACATGGAGGCACCTATCAAACGCTACACAGTAAATAAGACCACCCCGCCAATCCTTTATTGATCTTTTATTCAGCCAATACCCAGCCGTGAAGAAGGGAACTCCGGAGCGGAGGGCCTTGGATCAAAAGGCCCTCCGCTCCGGAGTTCCCTTCTTCGCGGCGTTACTTTCACGAATAAATCAATTAAATCCCCCCTTATCCCGATAACTCTGCGGAGACACTCCCGTCACTTTCTTGAATACCTTCAAAAAATATTTTACATCAGAATATCCCACATCCGCAGCGATCTGATAGACTCTCATGGACGTACCAGACAGCAGTTCTTTGGCTCGTTCCACCCTGTAATTCATCAGGTATCTGGAAAACCCAATTCCTGTTTCTCTGCTAAAAAGCTGGGAAAAATAAGAACTGCTGATGGATAAATAACTTGATAAATCCTGTACTGAAATATCTTCTTTATAGTGAAGATGAATATATCTTAAAGCATCACGAATAATTTTTTTCTGTACATTTTCACTAGATGCATAAATGCTATCGGAAAGAAATGCAAAAAAGCTTTCCAGTTTTATTCTGATATCCGCAATACTTTTTATAGAAAACACCCAGGTGAGCACCTCATTATCCTCTTCTATCTGATGATTCAATAGCCTTCCTGTCTCTTCCGTAACCGCAATA
Organism: Clostridium sp. MCC353; assembly: GCF_018785315.1. GTDB lineage: Bacteria > Bacillota > Clostridia > Lachnospirales > Lachnospiraceae > CHH4-2. Next base: position 32,693 of record NZ_WQPN01000045.1, read on the forward strand.
CATTGGGTCATAAACCGGAATAGAATGGTGCCCAGTTCAGATTTTCCGATATAGGGCGCTTTATCCAGGATTTCATCCAACAGTTCCCCGCCATGGGCATGAGCCCATGGGATGCCCTTTTCTCTGAACTCTTTAATAAACGCAGGAACGATGAGGCTGCACTGATGAAGGGCATTCTTGTGAATACTAGCCAGTTCATAATCTGTCAGAACAGAGGCTTTAGGCAGCTGCATCGAATTTTCCTCCAGAAGATTTAATCTGGCCAAAACCTCTCTAAGCCCCTCCATTCCCACACCATTACCACCTACACAGCAATGGTACTGATCCCAAATCCGTCCCATTTCCAAGCGCTCACACTGAGATTTCAATAGATGGGATAAATCCTGTTCCCCATTTTCACTATATACGATAACAACTACCATATCCATATACGGAAACAGCTCATAACCTGCATCACCGCAAAAGCTCTCTCCCAGCCGACTCTCCATTGCAGTAATAATCCGGCTCATAATTCGTTCCTGAATGCCGTTAAACTCCCATAAAGCACCACTGTATCTGATCTTCCCGGTCATATTAATGCCTGAGAATTCGCCCAGTATAGATTTAACTGCATCGATAGGCTGTTCCAGGTCAATTAGTTTCATATAAAACAGATGTTTTAAGCCGGCATCCTCTTTATTGCCGGATGAAGCTGAGAATTTTTTTTCCGTCTCCCGGATCATACGGACTGCCCTTTTTACAGCCTCCATCAAACTGACTTCATCAACCGGCTTTAAGATATAGTCAACCGCTCCCATTCGCAATGCATCTCTTGCATACTCAAACTGGTCAAATCCACTTATCATAATGGTCTTTACCGCAGGATAATGTTCATGGATCCATTTAATCAGCTCCGTCCCTTTCATCTCCGGCATCACAACATCGGATATGACGAGATCCGGTGCATCGACCCTCATTTTTTCCATGGCGTCAATCGCATCCACCGCCGCCCTTACAGAGGATATGCCATATGATTCCCAGTCAATTGTACGGGTCAAGCCTTCTCTAATCCATTCTTCGTCATCTACAATCAGTAATTTATACATCAATATCCCCCTTCTCCTGAATTGTTTTTTTGGGTATCACAATTGTAATGGTTGTGCCCTCTCCTTCCCGGCTTTCTATCAATAGGCGGCCATTTTCCCCGTATGCCAGCTTCAGTTGGTTATTTATATTCCTAAGGGCGAAGTTGCCTAAAGAAGTGTCTTCTTTTTCTATATCATCCAACAGGATTTTAAGTTTTTTCTCCGACATCCCGATGCCGTTGTCTTCCACCACCAGTTTAATGCATCGTTCCAATTCGATGCCTGACACAATGATAACCCCTTTTTGTCCATTCTGTTCAAATCCGTGCATCACGGCATTTTCAACCAGAGGCTGAAGAAGCCATTGGGAAATGAGAAGATTCTCTATCTCCGGTTCTAAGTCCACAATTAACTCCATCTTATCACCGAATCTTAGCTTTATGATATCCCAATAGGCATACACAAGTTCTACCGCTTCCGATATAGTAACAACCTCCCGTCCCTCCTGAAGACTTTTCCTGTAATAATTGGATAAGGCAAATGTCATTTTCGCCACTTCATCATTTTTCCCCATCCGGGCCATCCAGTGAATCGTATCCAGCACATTGTATAGAAAATGAGGATTGATTTGAGACTGTAAAAGCTTAATGCGGGCATTTTTTGCCAATAATTCCTGCTTATACAGCTTCATATTTAATTGTGTCACCGTTGTGAGCATCTTATTGAAATGGCCGCCGATTTCACCAAATTCGTCTTTTTGGCTCTCCAGCGGGCTGAGCGTAAATCTTCCGGATTCATTGTCTTTCATCGTACCGATTAAACTGTTCATCGGTTTATAGAAAAGGTGGTACACATAAGAACCGAAAAATAGGATTAAAACAACGGAAACCAACAATATTATTTTCGTTATCACGCTCACGTCTCTGATGACATAGTCGATTTCATTCATCGGCATAACAGAAATCAAATGACAGCCCGTCGCTGCCGAAGTCGTATACACATAAAAATCATCATCCTTAGTAAAATAACCAGCTCCTCCTTCATATCCTTTATCCATTTTCAAGTCTTCATACTCAGTCGTACCGCTTAAAAGATTAAAATCCCCATCCGTCAAATAGACATTTGCCCCTGGAGTAGTTTTAAGTTCGGCTAAAAGGCGGTCAATCGTGGACTTATCTATATTGACATAAAAAGTAAATAATTCATTCTGCTGGTAGATACATGTTCTCTTGGCGCAAAGCAGTTTCTGACCCGCGTAGGTGCCGGAACTTGGCATATAATTTACCAGATTTTTATCGATCAGATATAAATCCGATTTATGTCCGGTCTGTTCAATCAGGCTGGTCCAACCGAACCGGTCAAACTGCTTCTCTGTTGTATAACCGGCTGTTTCCGTAGAAAATCCCCTTTTATTTTTCCAATCCACCAGAAAAATCGAATCGATATTGGGATTCGTATTTTTAAGTTTCAGCAGTGAATCCCTTATGTAAGCCGTGTTTATATAATTCTCATACGGCGTCATAAGATCTACATCCAAGTCAATTCTTTTTTGCAGGTCTTTATCGAATAAAATATTGGCCGATACATTATCCACCTCACCCATTGTAATATCTACCAACTTCAGAATATAATTCAGACTATTTTGCTGTGAAAGACTCATCTCATGTTTAAGCACGGAGGTCGTGCGATTCAGTAGCAAAAGCAAAATCAGCGTACACGGGATTACCGTTATGGTAATCATAAAACAAATCAGTTTAAATCTTATACTGTTTATTTTCTTCACTTTTTGATATCCCTTCCCACCAATGGCCAAATTTAAAACAACAGCACCTGTTATAAGCTAGTTTATCAAAAATATTTAACAAAATCCAGAAATGAATAATATGGCCATTTCCGCAGATACTATTTTAAAAAAAGGAGATAACAAAATGGATCTTAACGATACAATCTGCCCATGTCTTGGAATTACCAACGGAATGATCAAGGAGGCTGTGGATTCCGGCGCCAGAACCTTGGAAGAGGTGCAGGAAATAACAGAAGCAGGCACCATATGCGGTGCATGTCTGGACGATGTGCAGCAGTTAATTGATGAGCTTGTCAAAGGTAAATAAAAGGCTGCCCGGACATCAGGCCGGCCGCTGATCCGGAATCTGTCATAAAATCCGGACCAGCGGCCAATCCTGTCATCTCTTTTTTACATAAACATCGGCATAATAAACCCCAAGATCCAGCGCTTCCTGGTGATGGGCAACCGCCAGATCGATCTTCTTACCTTTTATCATGCCACCGGTATCTTCCGCCCGGTATTCCTTACCGTTGATTATGACTACGGAGCCTAAAGGAATCACTCTGGGATCCACAGAAATCAGGCCGGGCCGCACATCCAGGCCGGTTGCCGTCTTTCCGCTTCCTGTTCCGCAGATATGCTTGTATTTTTCACAACAGTAATGGCTGATTTTAAATTTCCCCATATAAACTGCCGTTTCCTCTTTGGACAGGTATTCCGATTTAATGAAGGCAGTCATGCCGTCCTTGGAAACCATACTCCAGCCGCCCAGTTCCAGCAGGACCTCGAACCGTTCATTGTATCGGGTATGTCTGTATACTCCGCAGTTTGTATTGGGCTCCATCCGTATGTTGATATCATTGGACACCGCATATCTTGTGGAAGTATCATCAATATATTGTAATCTCTGTATAAACTGTTCCGCGGTTATGATGCGCGCTTCCCTTTCATCCGCCTGCGCAGCGGTGTCTGTCACTGTAATAATGGATAACACGGTAATCATAAATAACAAAAACTTTTTCATCTGATCTCCTTAACGCTTATAAATAAGGCTATAGCCTTTTTATGGGGCATATCTGTTTTCTCCGGATCCCCTTCTCATAGACGGGCCGCACCCCTCATATTAAGAAATCATTGACTAAATCAGCCGTTTTATTCCATTTTTTTAAATTTTTTTTATTTTTCACCGTAAAACATGTATAAAAATGAAAAATGCCGTCCAATGACCGCATCGGTCATTAAACAGCATTCATCCCTTCTTCACATCCCCCTGCCGGCCGCCAGATATCTGCTGATCTCCGTCAGCCAGCCCCCTACATCGATGGGCTTTGTCAGGTATCCGGTCATTCCGGCCTTGCGGGCTGCTTCGATATCCTCTTCATAGGCATTGGCGCTCATGGCAAATATGGGTATCCCGGAATCGGCGCGTTCTAAAGCGCGTATTCTTCTTGCCGCCTCATAGCCGTCCATCTCCGGCATCTGGATATCCATCAGGATCAGATCATATTTACCGGGTTCCGATTCCATAAAGTTCAGCACGCATTCCGCCCCGTTCTTCGCGCAGCTCACATCGGCGCCTGTTTCCATGAGAATATTCCGGATAATCTCCAGATTCAGCTCATTATCTTCTGCCAGCAGTACACGGCGGTTATTAAAATCAAACTCATCCGGTTTTATAAATTCCTCACCGCCCTCCTTCTCTGCGTTTTGGTAAAACATACGGCGCAGCACAGACGGGAACAGCGGTTTTTGGACGAATCCTGTAATTCCCGCCGCCTCTGTTTCGTCCCTAAGATCATTCCAGGCATAAGCAGCCAGAATCATCGGTATCTTCGCGCCGCCCGCATTGCGGATCAAATCCACATCCCCATGTTCCAGAAGATCCCGGTCAATCAGGATGAGCCGGATTTTCTGTTCTCCCTCCTTTGAAATGAGCGCTGCCGCCTCCGTTCCATCGGCCGCCCACAAAGCCCTGATTCCCATCTTTTCCAGGGTCTTAACCAATTCCACCCCCTGGTCTTTGTCACCGCCAGCCGCCAGCACTGTTTCACAGGCTGTCAACTGTTCTTCCCCTTCCTCCCGGCAGATGGCAAGGGGAAGGATTACGGTAAACATGGTTCCCCGGCCCTCTTCGCTTTCAACACAGATGCTGCCGCCCATCAGTTCCACAATCTCCTTGGTGATGGCCATACCGAGGCCGCTTCCTTCTATCTTGTCCACCTTGCTGTCCCGTTCCCGCACAAATGCGGAAAATACGTCTTTTAAAAACTCCGCTTTCATGCCGATTCCATTGTCGGCAAAAGAAAACCGCATGGAAGCCGTATTTTCATCCTTCCTATCCAATTCCTCTATGTCAATGATAATGCTGCCGCCTTCCGGCGTAAACTTAACCGCATTTGTTAAAATATTTATAAATATCTGGCTCAGTCTCAGGCTGTCGCCTTCAAACTTCTCATGACCTATCCCATGAAGACGGATGGAAAACTTCTGGTGTTTGGCGCTTATGAGGGGATAGATCATATCCACCAGCCCCTCTATAACTTCAGCCAGGAAAAATGGTTCACGGCTCAGGACAATCTTACCGCTTTCAATTCTGGACATATCCAGAATATCATTGATCAGCCCCAGCAGGTGCCGGCTGGAATGGGTGATCTTTTTCAGGCAGTCCTTCACCAGTTCCGGCTCATCCGCATGGGTTCCCGCTATAGCTGTCATCCCCATGATCGCATTCATCGGCGTGCGCATATCATGGCTCATATTTGCGAGGAATACGGACTTTGCCCGGTTCGCCCTCCTTCTGCTTTCCAGTCTCAGAAACATATTGCAGACTACCAGGATCATCAGCAGAAATACTGCCATGGAGGCGGCGCAGAGGGTGATCAGGTTTTTAAGCAATCCTGCCGTCCTTTTTGTGATCACGCCTTGAGGCACCGTGCTGACCACCGTCCAGCCGTTTACTTCCATGGGACGGTAATACGCGAATTTTTCAATTCCAAAATCGGAATAGGCCGTCATGCCCTCCCGGCGGCCTAAAATATCATCCCGCATCGCATCCAGGCTGTAACCGGAGGCAAACTCCATATTTTCCATAGACTGGAACAGGTTATTGTATTCCATGCTTCTGGCATGGATCACCAGATCCCCATTCCTGTTTATCACATAGGAATACCCTTCCTTATCGAAACTGTCCACCTGGACATCTTCCCCCAGCTTGGCCGTGCTGACCATAGCCGCCAGAATCTGCCCTTTTTTCCCGGGAACAGGAACCGACATGATGACGCCGCCCACCGCTTTATCATAAAAGATCCTTCTGGTAATATCCGAAATAAAAACTTTGCCCATGGAAGCGGCCTTAAAATACTCTTCCTCCGACACGTCTTCCGGTTCCGGGAAAACAGATGCCGCCAGCCGGCCGTCACTGTCCGCGATACCGATGTACTCAAATCCCAATTCTTCCGCTATATCTTCCAGATATTCCACCTGTTGGGATGTTTCCTCCACAGAGGAAACAAAATTGGCAGCCAGGCCCAGTTCCAGCAGTTGTTCCGACATCATCTTCTCCATATAATTGGAAATGTGTCCGGACACCTCGGATAGGCGGGAACAGTTCTCCTCTTTTAAAGTTCGTTCAAACTTCCTGATATAATTGAAAAACAAAACGCCGAACACCGCCACAATGAAGATCAGCGCCGCAATGGCAAATAAAAAACGCCTTTGTTCTTTATTGAGCTTTTTCATCTGACCGTTTCCTCTTCTTTCTTCATTCAGGGGGATAACGAAGCTCTCTTCCTCCTGAGCTCATCCATATCCCTCAGACATTCCTCCGCCGTAACGTCTTCATCGGAAGACATATAATCCCGGATACAGACCGCATCCCATTGGGAAAATCCTTTGATGTTGAGCCAGGCGATGGAGTCATTATAATTTTCTTCAATCCACCGTGCTGCTTCCACATACTGAGGCGTAGAAATGCTGGCCTTCTGGCCTTTGAAAACAGGGGCCGTGTAAATCCCCTCAAACGCATCATTATAATTATAGGGATCAGCCATGAAGGAAATCAGGTCAAGAGCCGCCTCCACCTGCGCCCCATGGCGGTTCACCATGAATAGTGAGAGATTGGGCCCTTCAAATGTCCCCTTCTCCGGCACCCCCACAAAGGCGGGCATCAGCCCAAAATCCGATGGATCCCCTTCAAAATCGGTATAGAGCCAGGTATCCCAGCAAAGCATCATGGCATATTCGCCGCTCTCCATGGCCGGGCTCATTCCGGCCCAGTCATTTTCCATGAAACCCTCTCCCAGATAACCGTTTTTTGCCATCCTCCGGTACCAATCCGCCACAGTTTTCATCTCCGGCAAATCGGCATAATCCAAAGTCCCCCGGTTGATTTCCTCTAAAACCCCGTTCTGTTTGACAATGGTATCCAAAGGGAACTGGTAGAGCAGCATCGTAGGGGAGCCGCAGGGAAGATACAGCGGCGTGATCCCGTTTTGAAGCAGCGTTTCACAGGTCTGCCAAAACTGCTCCTGCGTTTCCGGAGGGGTGATCCCATACCGTTTAAACAGCTTCTTATTATATAATGTTCCTGACACAGACGCCTCCCAATGGGGAAGTCCGATCACCTTACCATGATAAATGGCCTGATTCACCGCAGTATCAGTCAAGTCCTCCACCCATGGAGCCTCACTGAAATCATAAAAATTCGCATCAGGGTCAAATGCATCGATATTGACGCCTCCGAAATACAGGAGCACATCCATACCGGACTCCTTGTCCATAATCGCTTCAGACACCCGCTCTTCCACCTGATCTGGTGAAAATGCTTTGATTTCCACCGCATTCCCGGTCATCTCCTCATACCGCCTGAATGCCCGGCTAATATAACTGCGGGTCAGATCATCTTCCCTGCCCCATACGGTTATGGTCCGCCCGGTCACAGTCCCCCACTCGTATACAGGCGCAGAAGTATTTTCCATATTCTTAATCTCCGGTTTCGTACAGCCGCACAGACAAACAGCCGCCGCCAGCGCTGCAGCCCGGAAGAACTCATGTTTTCCCATACTGTCTCCAAGCCTCCTGATACCTGCTATTATAGCATAGAATATCATTCGCATAAATTGGATTTTCAGGAAAAATTTCCATAACAAAAAGATGACCGGAACGGTCCGAACCCCCGGATCATTTCCTGCCATCCTTCTTTCATTTACATCTCATTTTTAACATAACCTGCCAGATTGTAAGCATGGTCAGATATACGCTCCATGTTGCTGATAATATCCAGGAATACCACGCCTGCCGAAGGAGCGCATTCGCCGCTGGAAAGGCGCTCAATGTGCTTCTCTCTCAGCTCCTCTTCAATGCTGTCCACATCGTCCTCATACTGGCTCACCTTGCGGACGGAATCCATATTTCCATTCTGCCTTGCGTCAATGGCATATTCAAATGCTTTTAACACAGAGCTGCTGATCTCTTCCAGATCCGCGATCCCCGTCTCTGAGAAATCCAGATTGTGTTTTACCATATATTCCGCCGATTCGGCCAGGTTCTCCGCATGATCCCCCACCCGCTCAATATCGCTGACACTGTAGAACAAGTCGTTGACAACCAGCTTCTGATGTTCGGTTAACGATAAATTATCCACTTTAATCAGGTATTCGGTCAGAAGTTTTTCCATGTTATTGATCACTTTCTCCATTTTATAAACTTCTTCTATCTCATCGATATTACCTGTAATTATGGCGTCTATCGCCTTTTTCACATTGGCTGTCGCAATCTGTCCCATATGGACCACTTCCAAAGCGGCTGTTTCCACCGCAAATGCCGGTGATTCGAAAATTCTTTCATCCAGATGGCGTCCTGCCAGAACCGCCTCATCATCTTCTTCATATTCCCCTTCGCCCAAACTGCTTTCCGGTTTTTCCTTCACCAAAATGCCGGACAATTTAACCAGTTGATTGGCAAATGGAAACAACAGCGCCGTATTGGTCAGGTTGAATATGGTATGGAAAATGGAAATCTGCACGGCTGATATCCCGCTGGTGCCAAACGACGGCCTGATGGTAAATAATACAAATCCCAGCACTCCAAAGAGGATGGCGCCGATGATATTAAAACTCAGATGGATTGCCGCGGCCCTCTTGGCGATTCTGGAACCGCCTGCACTGGAGATCATGGCAGTCACACAGGACCCGATGTTCTGACCCAATGTAATATAGATAGCCGCCCCAGTGGTCACCACCCCGTTCATCGCCAGCGTCTGGAGAATACCGACCGACGCGGATGAACTCTGAAGCAATGCGGTAACCAATGCACCGATCAGCATTCCTAAAAGCGGATTGCCGCCCAGAACTTCAAACGCTTTTGCAAAGATAGGCGCATCCGTATATACGGAAATCGAATCGGACATCAGATCCAGTCCCATAAATAAAAGCCCCAGTCCGATTAAAATCTCCCCGATTGTTTTTTGTTTCTGTTTTTTCGCAAATACCAGTAAAAGAGCGCCGATACCGATTAAAAACGGCGCATAAAATGCCGGCTTCATAACTTCAAACGCGTCTCCAAGCTGGCTCATGGATACAATCCACGCGGTAATTGTGGTACCGATATTGGCGCCCATAATCACGCCTACCGCCTGGGACAAATTTAAAACCCCGGCACTTACAAACCCCACTACCATAACCGTGGTAGCCCCGCTGCTCTGAATGATCGCAGTGATCAATGCACCCAGCCCGACTGCCAGAAAACGGTTATTTGTCAGCATCCCCAAAAACTGGCTCATCTTAGACCCTGCAGTTTTCTGCATACCGTCGGCCATGATATTCATACCGTACAAGAACATACCAAGACCGCCCAAGAACCCAAACAGATTCGAAATGTCACTGATTGACATAAATTCCTCCTAACATGAAAAAAATATCTTTCGTATTTCTGCACGCGCAGACATATCAATGATAACATAGACATGGTTTTTAATTCAATCATTTTTAAAAATTATGTAAAATTTCGTTAATTTTAAGTTAAATCGCCAAATCTGCCCATATCTGCTGTATAATATCCCTAAGACCGGCATGGATATCCTCCCTTTCCGCCTTTTACGGGCCGTGAAATTGGAAATGGTATCGTGCAAACATCACACAAAAGGAGCAGCACCATGTTTTCTGACTTTCATACGCACACTGATTTTTCCGGCGATTCCGACACACCGGTTTCCAAACAGCTTGACCGGGCCGTTGAACTGGGAATGAAGGAAATCTGCATTACGGATCACCACGATCATGACATCATCATCCCCGGCCTGGGGCCTGTTTTCGAGCTGGACATCGACGCTTACCTCCCATATATGAACCGGATACGGGAAACATATTCCGGCCGGATACGGGTAAACATCGGCATTGAGCTGGGCCTGCAGCTTCACCTGAAAGAGTATCTGGAAGATTTTGTCCGTAAATACAACTTTGATTTCATCATTGGTTCCAGCCATTTCATCGACCGTATGGATCCTTATTATCCTGAATTCTTTGCAGGGCGCACCGAAAAAGAGGCCTACAGCCGGTATTTTGAAGTCACCCTGAAGCGGGTGAAGGAATTGGACTGTTTCGACGTATTCGGCCATCTGGATTATGTCGTCCGCTACGGCCCAAATAAGAATCAATTCTATTCTCTGAAAGAATACGGAGATTTGATCGACCCGATCCTGAAAACATTGATCGAAAAAGGAAAGGGGCTGGAATGCAACACCGGCGGCTACAAATACAAGCTGGGCCACCCCAATCCCAGCGAAGAGATTTTGTCCCGCTACCGCCAATTGGGCGGTGAAATCTTAACCATTGGATCTGACGCCCATGCGCTGGAGCACCTGGCTTATGATTTTGAACGGTTAAAGCCAGTGCTTGAAAAATGCGGATTCCGATATTATACGGTATTTCATGAGAGAAAGCCGGAGTTTATCAAAATTGGGGGTTAATTGAGAAAGATACGCAGGAAAGCGGGACGAGGGGACAGACTGGATGTTTGGATGGGGGCGGGCCCAGGGGAATCCTTCGGGGATGAAAACCAGCTTCCAACCGTAAGTGAAACTAAG
>NZ_WQPN01000046.1 GCF_018785315.1 Clostridium sp. MCC353
GGCTCCGGCGGGAACGGAGGATGCGGAGGGTAAGGCGGCTCCGGCGGGAACGGAGGATGCGGAGGGTAAGGCGGCTCCGGGGGATAAGGAGGATGCGGAGGGTAAGGCGGCTCCGGGGGATAAGGAGGTCTCGGAGGATGAGGCGGCTCCGGCGGGAACGGAGGATACGGCATGATAGGCGGATACGGAGCCTGGCACCATCCTGGGAATATAGGAAATGGGAAAGGGAAAAACCCCCCTAAACCGTTTCCGTTTTTGTTTGTACTGTTGTTATTTGTATTGTTGTTGTTATTATTGTTGTTGTTGTTATTATTATTGTTATTATTAGTGGTATTCTGGATTTGGATTGCACCCTTTGGAGGGGTTATATTATCAAACAGAGCCGGATTAATGATGCAGACGCAGATACTGGCTGTAGTTGTGACATTATAATCCTCAAAAGAACCTCCGATTGGCTGGTAGTTAGATGGCGTGGCGTTTGTGGGCTCCATGGTGACCACCCTTGTTATGGTCCCGGACAAAGTGGCGGTCAGATTGAAGCACAGGCTGTTGCGGCACATTTTAAGAGCGATATAAAACTCCTGGCCGACTGTGGGAGCGGTGATCGGATTTCCGCAAAAATCCATGAAGGAAGCGGTGAAATTGTCGCCGCATGCACAGAACGGTTCAATCGTGACGGCAGGTGTTCCTGCCAAATTCGATTGAAGGATAAATGGTCCGATCAAAAGGCGGCCGCATACGGATCGGATTTCATCCGGGCATCCTTTAAAAACGAGGTATGAAGAGGCGCTGTCGGACGGATAGACTGAATTATTGCAGCACTGAATATATTCAGAGGATTTGCCGCAGCCAGCAGATGAACCGGTGGGCGGCTGGGAAACAGGGGTCAACCTGGTATCCGCATAATTTCCGGCCATTTCCAAAAGTTTGAGCACAGCGGCCCTGAGACGGTCTGATTTGGGATGGGTATTTCCGGTGGAACAATCCCTGAAATAAACCTGACTGATATCGATCTGTCCTAATAATACCCAGATTGCTACCTGGACAGCTGCATAGGCGTCGTTGTCGTCCAGTACCGGGGCTGCGGTGGAATCCACTCCCACCATTGAAAACGTATCGGCAGCGCTGATGGCTGGAAATGCATTGGCTAAAAGCCATGCTGTCATATATTTCTGTCTCTGGGTGGCGTCCGGAAACAGGGTTTCGAAGGTCTGGCCACGGTAAGGTACGTCATTATAAGGGCCGTCCTTAAATTTATCAAGGCAAAAAGCCAGTTTGGTAGTTCCTGCCGCTGTCAGGAAAAATTGGAAAATCTGGTTGTGATCCTCCCTGTCAAGGCGGTATCTGGAAGCTTCCGTATAGGGTAAGCTGCAGTAACTTTCCACACTGTCATTTCCGGCTGCTGTCCCTGTAAAGCTGTTGTTTGTATCCAGGACAAACGGACGGCTGTAGGCAGCTGCCGCTGCTGGACGGATTGCGACAGGGATCTGAGTTGATTCTATATTATGAGGCATTATATCTGCCATAGAGTTCCTCCATTCTGCCGTATGATACGGCTGTTGATTCAGAAGATGAAAATTTGGACTTCTTATAATTAATATATGGACAAAATGATAATTGGTGAAGACAAGATATAGGGGGGCTGGAGACGCTCTCAGGGAGTTATATTATAATAAAAGAGTTTTCACCCCGCCTTGACAACCGGTATCGACCGGTCATTGGAAAGGACGAGAATACGGTTGGCCTTAAAAGCGGTTTATGTCATGGCTCTGATCCGTACAAAAGAGCACAAAAACGAAAGAACGATGGAGTTAATTGAGGGATTGGAAAATGAGGCGGAACCAGATGGTAAAACCAGATGGTAAAAACCAGGCATGATGCTGTAAACCCCGAATGCAGACTGCCTGGTTCAGAGCGGCGGCAGTTTTAACTGTACCTGCTGTGGAACTTGATTCTGCTCCCAAAAGATAATATAATAAGGAAAGAAGAAGGAACACACAATTTTAAAACGAGCACCAGCTCAGGAAAAAGCCGTTATTAATCGATGTCCTGATCATAAAAGTAAAAAAGGGAAGCCGGATACAAAAAATATTGGAAAGATTTTCCGGGAACATAATATCATAGAATATAAGAGCCCTGAAGATTACCTGAATATTGATGATTATTATAAGGTGCCGGGCTGGATTTACTGATGAGAGCAAATCATAATACGGTAGAGGAGGCGAAACCGTTCAGAACTGTCTGAACGGTTACCTTCCGCATGGATGCCCAGGGAAGACCATGGATGAAATTGCTAAAGCCTGTGAGCTTACAGAAGAAAAAGTTCAACAAATCTTGACAGAATAAATAAGGGGTAGTTTGTGGAAAAAGATGAGTTAGAAAGACAAATTGAATTACAAAAAAGAATACGGCAGCAGAGACAGAGAAGGATGAAACGCCTCCGGCGCAGGAGGCGGATTTTGATTGCTATTATGGCCGGAATATTCCTGCTGATCCTTTTAGGCATCATCTGGCTGGTCGAACTGATACGAAAGCCCAAACAGGAAGAACTGAATACGATCGTCATACCGGACTGGATTGAGCAGAATTACATCAGGTCAAATGAATTTTCCAGGCCCGGCAAGAAGCTGGAGCGGGTCAATGGGATTGTAGTGCATTATGTGGGGAATCCGGGAACTACCGCGGTGCAGAACAGAAACTATTTTGACAGCCTGGCGGACCAGACCGGGGATAACAAGGTATCTGTGAGCAGCAATTTCATCATCGGCTTAGAGGGCGAGATCATCCAGTGCATGCCCCTGGATGAAGTGGCCTACGCGTCCAATCACAGAAATTCCGACACCCTTTCCATCGAATGCTGCCATCCTGACGCGACAGGGGAATTTACACCTGAAACCTATGAATCGCTGGTGAAACTGACCGCCTGGCTCTGCAAAGAACTGGATTTAGGCCCCGGAGACGTGATCCGCCACTATGATGTGACGAAGAAAAAATGTCCCCTGTACTTTGTGGACCACCAGGACGCCTGGAAGAAGTTCCGGGCGGATGTGAAGAAAAAGATAAAAGAGGAATAGAAGTTACTATTCATGGGCCAGCTGCGCGCCGAAATCGTCGACGGACCAGGGAGAGCCTTTTCCCACCTTCCCGGCTCATGGTTTCGGGCGGGGCATCTCTAAGGCCGGGCGGGAATCCAAAGAGGGTGGGGCAAAATCGTCAAAATGGATGATTTTGCCCCACCCTCTTTCAGTTTGTTTTTATATAATGGGCATCCAAAAGCTCCGCCAGATAGGCCGCATAAGGGTGGTCCATGAGTTTCGGCTGGTAACAGATCACATTGTAACGCTTTAACCTGGGCGACAGGGAATACAGATTCACATTCCTCAGCTCATTGATGCAGGAGCTGGGAATCAATGAAACCCCAACCCCAGTGGATACAAGGCCGCAGATGGACTGGATATTATCCATGTACCCGAATATTTTAGGCTGGAATCCGGACGTCCTGCTCAAAGAATCCGCCAGCATCTGCATGGAAGACCCCTTCTGGGTCAAAAGAAAGTAGTCGCTGTTAAAATAATCCTTCAAGTCCTCAGCGGTGACGCAGCAGCTGAAACTGGGGTGGATCAGCGAAAAATGATGGCTTTTAGGCACGGCCAGATAGAGTTCCTCTATGCCTAAAATCTTCGTCTCCTTAAAAAAGTCATCGGCGTCAAGGGTTGTGGCCAGACAAAAGTCCACTTCCCCTGACGCCATTCTCTGTCTCATGGGAAGGGAAAAGCTCTCTGTTATCTCCAGCATGATGCCGGGATAACGTTCTTTGAAAATGGGAATCACCTTGGTGAGAAGCCGGATGGCCCATTGGGATGTGGTGCCGATGACCAAATGTTCCTGATACGATAAATTTGCAATGTTCTCATACAACCGCTTCTTCAGCCCCATCACGGTCTGGGCGGTTTCCACATAGAGTTCTCCCGCAGGCGTCAGGGTCAGGCCCTTTGCAGAGCGGTTAAAAAGCGGAGCTCCCACCTCTGTTTCCAGCTTATTCAGATACTGGCTCAGAGAAGACTGGGAGACAAAGAGTTTGTCTGCGGCCTTTCTCATGTTCTGTTCTTTGGCGATGGTGATGATATATTCCAGATACTTGGTTTCCATTTCAAGCGCCCCTCCCATTTTTCACTAAATTAATAAAACACCGGGTATATTTGCTCAGATAGGAATTGGTGCGGTAGATTCCGCAGTAGGAAGTCGTGAAGGGAGGCGATCCTACGGAGAAAAACTGCGGCATATTGTCGGACAGCCTGGCCACGGCACACAAGCTTTCCGATACGAATGAAAATCCATAACCGGATGCCACTAGTCCCAGACAGGCGCTGACATTTTCCAGTTCAACCACAACTTTTGGCAGAAATCCGGCCTGCAGAAATAATTTATCCGCCATCTGGCGGTTTCTCGTCATGGCAGGCTGATAGATAAAAGGTTCATTTTTCAGCGTGCAGAGGTCCACCCAGGGATAACGGGATTGGCTGGTCAATATGCCGTGATGTCCTCCTTTCCAGTTGGGCGGTGCCGCCAGCAGAAATTCTTCATTAAATATCATTTCATAATTCAAATCTTTCCGATAGGCCGGTGTGGTAATAAAAGCCGCGTCAAGGCTGCCGTTTAGCACCTTTTCTTCCAGTTCCATGGAATGGGCAACGGTGATATCGACTTCTACGTTGGGATACATTTTCTTAAAAACAGGCAGCACGTCCGGCAGCGTCAAAGCAATGCGCATGGCCGTAAATCCCAGAGAAATGTGGTCGACATGGCTGCCCAGCAGTTCGGAAATCTCCAAATCCAGAGAATGAGCCAGCCCCAGTATGGCCTGGGCCCGTTCCAGATAGCGCTGGCCGAGATAGGTAGGGATATAGCGGTTGTTAACTCTCTTAAACAGGGGAGCGCCGATGATTTTTTCCTGCGCCGCTATGAATTTTGACAGCGTCGGCTGGGTCAGATAAAGCTCTTTTGCCGCGCCTGTAAGAGTTCCGCATTTTGCTATGGATACGAAATACTGCATTTCCTGAAGTGTCATAGATTCCTCCAAACTCATGATATTCATATAAGGAATACTCAATATTATAAATATGAATTTGTAGAATGTCAATGTTTAACATATAATGTAATTATAAACAAAAGTATTTTGTGCAATATAACTGAAAATGCCAGAATTTTCCAGAAGAGATGAGGGGGGAGCCAGAGGTTTTTTGTAATATTTTGCGATAAACAATTGTAAATTTTATTGACGAAGGAGAAGAGGCTTATGAAAAAACGAAGAACGGCAGTTACCATGACAGCGCTTATAATTACAGGCATGCTGCTTACCGGATGCGGCGGCGGCCAATTCGCAGACAACACAGATTCAAAGGTACAGTCTGAGCAGCCGGCAGAACCTGAAAAAGAGACTTCAAAATCCAGCGAAGCAGATTCCTATCCCAAAGAACCGGTCCGCCTCATCGTTCCATTTGCGGCCGGAGGCGGAGGGGATACCATGGTGCGCACCATCGAACCCTATTGGTCGAAGACGCTGGGCGGTAATTTCGCCATTGAAAATATGGGCGGGTCAGGAACCCAGATCGGCATGATGGAAATCTATCATTCAGAAGACGACCCTTATGTTATTGGGGTCATTTCACAGCCCCATACCAGTCTGACCATTGACGTGCAGGGGGCACCGTATACCCTGGATGATTTTTACTGCATCAATCTCCATAACTATGACCCACAGTCCGTTTTTGTTACGGAAGATAAAGAGTGGAATGATTTTAACGAACTGACTGACTATATTAAAGCGCATCCGGGAGAGGTGACATTTGGGGTCAGCCAGATGACAGGAGGGCATCTATGGACCGCGTTTATGGCGGAAGAACTGGGGCTTGATATCACGATTGTTCCCTATGACGGCGGTTCTACCTGCCGGACTGCGCTTTTAGGCGGGATCATTGATGTGATGGTTATGAACGAGGCCGCTTCAACCGGCATGGAGAATACAAAATGCCTGGGGGTTAACTGGACGGAGAGCACCTTATGGGAAAATGCAAAAACAATTTCCGAACTGCTCCCGGACAGCAAAACCGCAGAAGTTGGAATTGCCTGCGCCAATTATAAATTTGTGGGAGTGAACCGCCAGATGAAGGAGAATCATCCCGAAATATTTGAAAAACTGGTTGAAACCTACAAAGAAGCATATCTCGATGAAGCCCATTTAAAGATCTGCGAAGGCCAGGGGCTGCGCGATTATATGAAATGGTACGGGCCGGAAGAATCCCAGAAACTGTGGTTTTCCATCCAGGAAATTTCAAACCAGTATTCCTACCTGTTTAAATAACCGGGAAAGAAGGTGTGAATTTGGAGAAGAAAAGATATTTCCGGCTGAAAACCAGGACCAGCCTTCTGGTACCGTCGCTGGTCTGGATTTTTACAGCCGCTTATGTGGCCGGATCGCGCAGAGTTTTATGGAGTGATGGCTTTCTCGCCATGCGCGTCTGCCTGGTGCTTTTGATTCTTTCGACCGGTATGGTGCTGAAAAATGAACTGGTGATCATGACCCGGGAAGAATATTTTAAATGGAAAGAAGAGGAAAAAATGCCGGTGTTCACTGAAAAAGCCCGTAAAAACCTTATCATGTTCGGAATGCTGGCCCTCTATATGATAGTGCTTAACCCTCTGGGGTTTGCCCCGGCCACCGCGGCTTTTATACTGGCTGTGATGTGCTGGCTGGGAGTGAGAAAACCTGGGGTCCTTATCATAGTGCCGGTATTGACCTCAGGCATCTTATTCTATCTTTTTAAATATGTGCTCTATATCCGCCTGCCGCTGGGGCTTTTAAAATACATTCTATAGGAGGGATGGACTATGTTTGATCAAGCTGCTTTGCTCAGTGCCTGCGGACAGCTCTTTGTTCCGTCTGTCATGCTGATTATGTGCGTCGGCGTTTTTACCGGCATTCTATGTGGCGCGGTTCCCGGAATCAGCGCCAGCATGGCCGTGGGAGTGGCCCTTCCCATCACTTTTTCCATGCCCGCCATAAATGCCATGGTTTTTCTTTGTTCCGTATACGCAGGGGCCTGTTACGGCGGCAGTATTACAGCGGTGCTTTTAAATACGCCAGGCACGCCGTCGGCAGCATGTACCGTATTGGACGGTTTCCCGATGACCAAACGAGGGGAGGCCAACAGGGCGTTGGGGCTGTCGCTTGGGGCTTCCTGCGTCGGAGGCATTTTCAGCTATGTGATTTTATTCTTCTTTACCGGCCCGGTGGCAGGAGTAGCCATTAAATTCGGCCCCAGCGAAATGTTTCTTCTGGCCATTCTGGGCCTTATGATTATAGGAACGATGAAAGAAAATGATCTGTGGAAGTCATTAACCGTTGGAATTGCGGGTATTATCGCAGCCAATGTGGGGACGGCGTCAGACGGCAGGCTCCGAATGTATTTTGGACAGACCTATCTGATGGACGGCATGCCTGAGATACCGGTAATTATGGGAATGTTCGCCTTTGCGGAACTGTTCACCCTCATGAGCGGAAAAACAGTAGTTTCCGAGGGCTCCCGCCATGACAGAAGCCTGAAGGAAATCATAAAAGGGACGCTGGAACCATTGAAACATCCTGTAAACCTGCTGAGATCTTCCGTCATCGGAACCGGAGTGGGCGCGATTCCGGCGGCCGGCAGCACGATTGCAGCTTTTGTGGCCTATAACCAGGCCAAATTGGTAGCCCGGAATCCAAAAGAGTTTGGAAATGGGGCGGCGGACGGGATCATCGCCTGTGAAACCGCAAATAACGCATCCACAGGCGGAGCGTTAATGACCATGTTTGCCCTGGGAATACCCGGTGGGGCGGCGACGGCCATCATGCTGGGCGCTCTTACCATGCAGGGCCTCCAGCCGGGGCCGAGGATGTTTTCCACACAGACAACACTGGTATATACCATTATTCTGAGTTTATTTGTCAGCCAGATTGTCATGTATTTTATAGGCCTGGCGTTCAGCTACTCCATGTCAAATGTGCTGAATATCAGCACAAAGGTCCTCACCCCGGTGCTGATGGCAACCTGCATCGCCGGTGTATTTTCCGTAAAAAATAATGGGTTTTATATTCTGCTGATGATCATATTCGCAGCCCTCAGCATCATTATGAAAAAGAACGGTTATCCGCCCCTGGCTTTTGTCATGGGTGTGATGCTGGGAAATATGGCCGATGAACAGCTCTGCCGGGCGAATATCCTCTATAAAGGAGATTGGACCGTATTTATAACCCGCCCCATCAGCCTGGTCATCCTTCTGGCGATTATTGTTATGATCTTCTATCCGATTTATAAGGATAAAAAAACTATGAACAAGGAGAAAAAATAATGGATAACGCGCTTTCATCTATTTCCATAGGAAAGGTGCATTTAAAAAACCGGATCGTCTATCCCTCGATCTGCACTCATTTCTGTAACAGTGACGGGTCGCTGACAGACGAAATGCGGGAATACGTACATAATCTGGCGGCCGGCGGCTCCGGTCTGATCATAATTCCGGGAAATCCCCACCCGGCGGACAGCGCCGCAAGGCCGGGAATCTCATCGGATGAGCATATAAAAGACTGGGCGGAACTGTCGGGACTGGCCCACAGCTATGGCGCAAAGCTGTTCTGCCAGCTCCATCCGGTCGCCGTCACAGATGAAAATGGTCTGCCAGTCGACGATCCCAGAGATTTTTCTCTGGAAATGATCCGTTCCCTCACAGCCTCTTATGGGGACGCGGCCGTAAGGTGTAAAAAAGCCGGGGTGGACGGATGCGAAATCCAGAGCTGCCACGAACGGTATATTGCCGATTTTCTGTCGGAGAGGAGCAATCACCGCACCGATGAATACGGAGGGAATGTGAGAAACCGCACCCGGCTTTCACTGGAAATATTAGAAAACATCAAGGATAAGGCCGGAAAGGACTTTCCCGTGGTATTTAAACTCAGCAGCAGTGAAGCGGTGTTCGGGGGCCGGGAACTGCCGGAAACATTGGAAATAGCAAAACTTTTATCGGATGCAGGGGCAGACGGATTCACGGTTTCCATTGGCATGTGTGATTCAGAAGAGATCAAATGCGCACCCATGGACATGCCGGACTGTCTCAATGCCGCTTCGTCCAGGGCCTTTAAAGAGATCACGGACGTTCCGGTCATCCTGGTCGACCGCGTGGTTACTATGGAAGAGGCAAATGAGATGATCAGTACAGGAAAAGCCGATCTGGTGGGCATGGGCCGCGCCCAGTTAGCCGATCCGGCGCTGGTGAATAAGTATCTGGGCCTCAATCCAGACCCAGCCGTTGTCTGTATAGGCTGCAATCAGGGATGCCGTACGGGCCTGGCCGGAGCGAGGAAGCGAATCCGCTGTATGCAGAATCCATTTATCGGAAATGCGGCTGCTTGGAAATTGAATGAGGCCGGTCCAAAACTTAGGGCTAAAAAAATAGCGGTAATCGGTACTGGTCCGGCCGGATTAGAAGCGGCCTGCCTGCTCGTAAAACAGGGATTAAAGCCGGAAATTTATGAAAAAGCCGGAATTCCCGGCGGTCTGATCAATCTGGCGGCAATGCCTCCCCACAAAGAAAACATGGTCCGTCTGATTGAATGCAGGATCAAATATCTGGAACAGCACGGAGTAAGGATACATTACGATACGGAATACACCCTGGAACGAGCGGAGTTGGAACAGCCGGATTTCATATTCGCAGCCACCGGCGGAAAACCGCTGGTCATTCCGGTTGACGGGATTCAGGATGAACATGTCATCACAGGAGATGAAGTTCTCAGCGGCCGCATTCCAGATGGAAAACACATTGCCGTTCTGGGCGGCGGCCTCATCGGCTGCGAAACGGCAGAATATCTTTCCTCTTACCACAACAAAGTGGTTGAGATTTTTGAAATGCGGGAGGACATTGCGTTGGACCTGGTAGAAAGCCGCCGGAAATTTATGCTCACCCGCATGAAAAATCTTGGCATAATCGCTCATACCGGTGCCAAAGTTCAAATCATCGATCTTCCCAGAATTGTAATTGAAAAAAAAGACGGCGCCCATGAATATAACGGATTTGACGCGGTGGTTCTGGCAATGGGACGGCAGCCGGAGCGGACGCTGATCGAACAGCTTTTGAATCAATATAAAAGGGGAAATGTGTATGTGATCGGAGATGCACAAAAACCGTCTTTTGCGATGGACGCGGTGACAGGGGCCGCAGAAAGCGTGTACCGGTTTATGAAGGAGAATAATGTATAGAAGAGGGGATGATATTCACAGTCAATATTAGGATAATCCGCATATAATTTGTTTTTTAATCCGCAGTTAACTTGTTTTTTACAGGGGGGGACGTGGGGATTTACAGGAGGGACGTGGGGATTTACAGGAGGGACGTGGGGATTTACAGGAGGGACGTGGGGATTTAC
>NZ_WQPN01000047.1 GCF_018785315.1 Clostridium sp. MCC353
CAGCCCACCTTATGAAGTGAGATATAGGAAATCAAATCAATAGGCGCTTCAAATACATACAGGGTATTGCTGATTCCCTTCCAATGAAAGCTGTACCGAGGATCGCTCCCTTCAATATTCCCGCGGTAACTCTTTCCGTAGGTGCAGATTCCCTTTTTATGTGCATGCCTGGCTGTCCCTGCTTCATCTTTTCCCACAAAGATTGCATTGTGAAATTGCTTTGCGCCATCCTTTGACGGCTCCAGACTTTCGTAAATCAGACCGCTTCTTACAAATGCATCCACAATCTCC
>NZ_WQPN01000048.1 GCF_018785315.1 Clostridium sp. MCC353
GCATAATTAATTATACCAAAAAATCGCTGAAGTCGTAAGACTTCAGCGATTTTTCTTTAGGACTGTTTTTTTACAGCCCCTCCGCCTGCGGCGGGTCGCTTCAGCGGCATAATTCCCTACCGCCGCATTATATGCGATACGCAGTGCAATCCTGCCCGGAGGGCTCTTTTATTTCATAGAACGCACTTTCCTATGAAAAAGAGACCTGCTGTCAGCAGATCCCTCTCTTATTCATGGCACTTACCCTTCAAAGCACAGCCGCTGCACCCACAGCCGCATCCGCTCTTTCCCGCCTTTTTATCCTTTATTTTCTTTATAATAACAGCGGCCACCGCCCCGGCTATCACAATGCCTATCATCCAGTCAATCATGACAAATCCCTCGCTTTCTATCACGTTACCTGTATTATACTCCTGTTCCGGATAAATGTCAATAATTTTGATATTGATTATCATTATACAAATAATAGTTTCGCCAAAGGGAAACTTGATAAAAAAACAGCTTGCAAGTGAGTTTCAGGCTGCTTTCTTTATCCCTTTCCCCCCACAGTCTAAACCGCTGCATATCTTTTACTTTATGCCGCTTTCCACGCCCTCAAAAAAACGGTTACTGTCTCTCTTACTTCCCAACAGTAACCGTTTTACCTTCCATCCCTTATTCATTTAAATTCTTCACAGTCTCTCTGATAATCAGTTTATTATCCAGATAAATCCTCCGGTTATCAATAATTCCATCCTCCAGCCGTCTCAAAAGAACCCGGGTGCCCTCTCTGGCAATCTCTCCCATATTCCGTTCCACCGTCGTAAGCTTCATGCTGGCATAGCCGGAAAGATCCCAGTTATCAAATCCTACCAGCGACACATCGTCCGGAACTTTCAACCCCAGCTCCGTTACCGCCTCCCGGGCGCCAAATGCCATCTCATCATTAAAGCTTAAAATGGCAGTCAAATCCTGCTCCAGCAGCCGTTTTGCCGCCTGATATCCGCTGGCATACCGGTATGTACCGTGTTCCACGGGAAGGCTGTCCGGATCCAGCCCATGCTTTTTCATGGAAGTCCTCCACCCCCGGTGGCGCAGCCTGGTGGAATCCAGCCTGGAATTGCCCTCGATCACGCCGATTCTCCTATGGCCGTTTTCAATCAGATAATCCATGGCCTTTTCCATGGCTTTGGCCTCATCCGTAGTCACATTGGGCACATCCAAAAATACCGCCCTGCAGATGACCACCATGGGAATTCCTTTACTGATCACTTCCTCCATGAAATCCAGGTCTTCATTCCTCTGAGACAGCACAATGATCCCGTCAAAATAGGTAGGATTGAGCGTTCCCGGTTCATGCATATCGATCCCTTTTACCACAATATTGTATTTGCTGCCAACCACACTGTATACTCCCGTCAAAACATCATGAAGCACAAAGGGGGATGTCATCTTACTGATCGTAGAAAAATAAAGCCCTATCACATAGGAACGGGACATTTTTAAATTGATTGCCGCCTGGTTTGGCACATACCCCATCTCCTGGGCAATTCTCAAAATTCTCTTCTTCTTGTCCGATTTATCCGCCTTTGGATCGTTTAACGCCCTGGATACGGTGGAGTAGGATACTCCGGCCTGTTTAGCCACATCTTTAATCGTCACTGCCATATTCTACACCCTCTTTTGAAAGAAATCACCTTATTATGGTTAGTATAGCATTGTATTTCTGTTTTTGCAAAGAATGGAGAAAAAAGAGGAAAGAAATCCCAATCCTGGGTTCCTTTCCTCTTTTGCCGCCCTGGTTTTTCCCTCTTTCCGGCGTAACTTTCTATCTCAACTGAAAATACTTAGATTAGTAACCGTTCAGACGGCTCATCTAATATTACCCTTTCACACCGCCTGCCGCAATACCGTCGATAAACTGATCCTGGGCTAACAGGAACACGATCAGGGAAGGTATGATGGAGATCAGCGACATCGCCAGCACCCGGTTCCACTCAAATCCGGTATCCGCATCCATGGACATCTTAACGAAGATGGAAGCCGGATAGCGGGCCGGTGAGTTTACATAGAGCAACGGTCCCATGAAGTCATTGGACGACCACATGAACTGGAACAGGGCACAGGATACGATGGAAGGCTTCAGCATGGGAACAATCACATACCACAGGGTTTTAATTGATCCGCAGCCGTCGATTCTCGCCGCCTCTTCCAATTCTTTAGGAATATTTCTCAAAAACTGGATCAGCATGAATACGAAATAGGTATCCGTTGCAAATAAAGTAGGTACAATCAAAGCCAGGTAAACCGGTGAATCAACCCATCCGAATTTATTAAACATGATGAACTGGGGAACGTTCAGCACTACCTGTGGCAGGAACAAAGTTGACATCAATACTGCAAATAAGAACCCTTTTCCTCTGAACTGGAATCTTGCGAATCCATATGCCGTAACCGTGGCCGAAATAATTGTAAATAACACTTTCGGAAGAACGATGGAGTAAGTATTGATCATGGCTTTCACAATGTCGATATCTCCGCCGTAGCTCTTCATCGCGTTCTGATAACCGCTGAACGTCGGGTTCTTAGGGATGAAACCGATTCCGCTGAATATCTCATTGTTCGTTTTAAATGTAGCTCCAACCATCCAGATCAAGGGATAAATCATAACGAGACCGACGGCAACCAGTACAAAATAACGAAAGAACGTATTGAGTTTTCTTCTTGTTTCTCTTGTCATGATTCCTACCTCCCATCCTCATCTGAATAATAAACCCATTTTTTCTGGCTGATAAATGCAATTACGGTAAATGTCATAACGATCAGGAACAGCAGCCATGCCTGGGCGCTTGCCATACCCATCTCGTAGCTCTTGAACGCATTGTTGTAAATCAACAGGGAAATCAAAGTGGTCGCACTTCTCGGTCCGCCCTGTGTGATGATGTAAGGCCCGTTGAATTCCTGGAAGGCCTGACATAACTGAGTAACCAGGTTATAGAAAATAACCGGTGTGATCAGCGGAACGGTGATGCTGAAAAACTGTCTCCATTTACCCGCTCCATCGATGGACGCCGCTTCATAGAGATCATTGGACACGCCCTTTAAAGCCGCAAGGAAAATAACCATGGCTGAACCGAACTGCCAAACTCTGAGAAGACAGATAACGAACAGGGCATGGGACGGGCTTGCCAGCCAGTTCGGCCCCTCAACTCCGATGTAGCTGAGCAGGATGTTGATAATACCTTCATCTTTAAATACGGCCTTCCACAATACGGCGATTGCGATCGATCCGCCCAGAATTGACGGGATGTAATAAGCCGTACGGAAAAGATTCACTCCTTTTAACTTGAAATTCAGAATATAGGCGATGAACAGAGCGAAAACCAGTTTCAGCGGCACTGTCATGAACGCATACTTCATCGTAACCACAAAGGCTTTCACAATTTTCTTAGTATGTATAATCTCGTCGTAGTTCATCAGGCCATATTTCGAAATTCCGTCAAACAAATGATAGTCCGTAAAACTGTAGAATAGTGATGATCCAAACGGATATACCTTAAAAATAAGAAATCCGATCAGCCATGGCAGGATAAAGAAAAAGCCGGCGTTTGCCTGAATGGCTTTCTTCAAACCCTTACGGCTTGCTGGCTTGTTCATAGCTGCTGGTTGCTTCATACCTATACCTCCTCTTTCTAATGCGGCAGAAACCTGTTACAGTCTCCGCCGCCGATCAACTAATTATTTCTGTAAAACTTTATTGATGCCTTCAATCAATGTATCTGCCGCTTCGTCCAGATCATAATCGCCGTAGCTTAATCCGGCCATCACATCCCAGTAAACGCCTTCATTTGTCGCTTTTAATGCACTCGCTTCGAATTTAGGATCCAGCGGGAAGGAAACGTATGCGAGAACTTTTTCATTGGCTTCTGCTACCACTTCGTTCAATAAACCTTTATCTTTGCAGATCTTTAAGCCGGCTGCTGAGCAGGGAATACCTCTTTCGGAACCAACCGGTTCAACGCCTTCTGCTTCATTTAACAGGAAGTTGATTAATGCTGCGCACTCTGCCGGGTATTTTGTATTCTCGGAAATACCGAAGCACATGGAAACTTTTGCAAATCCGCCTTTGTAATCGCCCATATCTGCAAATTCTTCACCAACTACGAACTCCTGGCCTTCATTCAAAGCGCCCATCTGTTTGGTTGCCGCAGAATCCCACTCGAAGATACCTGCGTACTTGCCTTCCATCCACTTAGGATTCTTATCAAAGGATGCCGCTCCGTCGCCTGCGATGGTTGCGATTGACGGGATTACATGCGCGTCTTCCAGAGACTGGATGAATTCAAGACCATCCTGGATCTCTTCTTTTGTATACTGTAATTCATTGTTCTCAACCCATGCTTTGCCATACTTGGATTCCAGATAATATACCATGAAAATGGTTCTGTCATACTCGTTCATAGCCAGCGGATAATAATCATCGCCCAGTTTCTCCTGGAATACCTTTCCTGCTTCCATCAGCTCAGCCAATGTGGTTGGCGTAGCCAGGCCGGCCTGATCGTATGTAGTCTTGTTCCAGTAGAAAATTCTTCCTGTCATGGAAATCGGAACGCCCTGAAGTTTATCAGCTACGGTACACTGTGCCAGATAATCGGAAGAGAACTGTGTCAGATCCAGAATATCGGATACTTTGTTCAGATCATAAAATGCGCTTCCGTCAGAGCTGAAGGATGTGATCCAGTTCCAGTTGATCTGGTTTACATCCGGCGCTGTTCCGGTTGCGAACTGTGAAGACATCTTATCTTCCCATCCGTCCCATGCGGAATAAGAACTCTTAACCGTAATATTAGGATACTTCTTCATAAATGCATCTACTGCTTTTAATGTAGCTTCGTGTCTTGCGTCGCCGCCCCACCAGCTGAAGGTAATTTCAATGGGATCTGTGGTGTTAACCTGAAGTCCCTCTGCCGCTGCCGGTTCTGCTGTTGTCTCCGCCTGGGTCTCTGCCTTGGTTTCTTCTGCTTTTGCTGCTTCCGTAGCCGCTGCAGTTGTGGCTGCCGGAGCCTCCTCTTTCTTAGCTCCGCCGCCGCATCCGGCCAAACCTGCTGTCATAGCTGCTGCCATAACCAATGATACTGCTTTTTTCCAGTTCTTTCTCATAAGACACTCTCCCTTTCTTATTTTTGATAAATCTGCAAAGGTTTGCATATTCATCTTAAATTTTATGCATCTCTGCTATATACTCCTATCAACTTGACGGTTTATCAAAGCAAACATGCAATCTCTTGTTCATGTTTTTACTATATCACTGATCAATCCCCGTGTCAATTGTGTATTTAGTATATAATCAAACTATTTTTTTATTCAATATCACTAATTCTTTTTTCTTTTCCCCCATGCTATAATATAAGAAATGCAAACGTTTGTATGTTTTCATTTTCTATTATATGAATAAGGAGAGTCATTACATGGAAATACTGGACCGCTACATTAATCAGCTGTTAGAAAAAAGCACTCCGGATGCTCCTATCTGGTATAAGGAAGAGATTGGAAAAGACGGACATTCCGGATGGAATTACATGGACGGTTGTATGATCAAGGCTATTTTAGATCTGTATCATATCACCCAAAACAACCGCTATCTGGAATTCGCGGATGATTTTATCGATCATTTTGTGAGAGAAGACGGTTCTATCACTTCCTATGATCCGAAAGAACATAACTTAGACAATGTAAACGCAGGAAAGACACTGTTTGATCTATATAAATTAACCGGTAAAGAAAAGTACCGCAGAGGAATCGAAACCGTATACAGCCAGCTCATGGAGCAGCCCCGCACCTCTACAGGAAACTTCTGGCATAAGGAGATCTATCCCAACCAGATCTGGCTGGACGGCCTGTATATGGCCCAGCCCTTTTATATGCTGTATGAAGTGGAATATAATGGCTGTAAAAACTGCATGGACATCATTTCACAGTTCAGAAATGTACATATGCTGATGCGTGATTTAAGAAACGGCCTTTACTACCATGCCTATGACGATTCCCGTTCCATGTTCTGGTGCGATAAAGTGACCGGTTTATCAGAAAACTTCTGGCTCCGCGCTTTAGGGTGGTTTGCCATGGCACTGATCGATACTATGGAGATCATGCCGGAAAGCCTGTCCGCTGAAAAAGTAGAGCTGAATCAGATCTACCGCGAACTGATTGACGCCATGCTGCCCTACCAGGATAAAGAAACCGGCATGTGGTATCAGGTGGTAAACAGAGGCGGCATTGAGCCCAATTATCTGGAGACCTCCGGCTCCGCTATCTTCGCCTATGCGATCATGAAGAGCGTGCGGCTGGGATACCTGCCGGAAAACTACCGTTCATATGGAGAAAAAGCATTTTACGGAACCTGTAAAAAATATTTATCCGAAGTGGACGGGGAACTGCAGTTAGACGGCATCTGCCTCGTGGCCGGACTTGGCAACGCAGAACACCGGGAAGGCACTTTCGAATATTACATGAGAGAGCCGGTGGTAAAAAACGAGGCCAAAGGAGTGGCTCCCTTAATTCTGGCCTATATTGAAACCATGATGAACCATTGAATCCCATAAACGGCTGCCGCTTGACTGATATCGGGACCATCCTAAGGAACAGATTCCATTGTTTCTCTGGATGATCCCGTTTTTTCAGCCGATCTCTTCGTCCCCTTCCGTGGTCTTCATCAAAAACCTCAGCATTCCATAAGAATCCAGAGCGATCCGGTTTGTCAAGAGGTCACAGTAATCGTCCTGGGAAGTTTCGATGTGTACGGTCAAAGCCCGTACCGCCCCTTCTCCGTCTTTTTCCCGGATGCATTCGATCACCCGGCTGTGGTCGTTATAAGCTTTTTTCTGGTATGACCGTTCCAGATAGGACAGCACCCGCAGGCGTGATAACTGTATCCTCAGAGTCTCATAGAACCTGATCAGGCGCTTATTTCCGGATAATAAAACAAGATAGTTATGGAATTGCTGATCAAAATAAAACTGCCGTTTGATATTGCCCTTCTGATCCATCTCCTCCATCTGCCGGTTGATCTTCTCCAGATAAGCAAAAGATTCCTCTTTTATCCCCTGTTCCATAGCCAGTTTAAGGCTCATCGTTTCAATACATTCCCTGGCTGCGAAGATATCACGAATTTCCTCTTCCGTGATCTCACAGACAATATAGCCCCTGCCCTGCCCGCCGTCAAAGATCAGCCCGTCATTCTCCAGCTGGCCCAGGGCCTGCCGGATCGGGGTCCGGCTCATCCCCAGTTCTTTGCTCAATGTAAAATCTGAAATCTCCTGTCCGGGGTAAAGCTCAAAATCACAAATCTTCTGTTTTATCTTTTCATATGCCTCTTCTACCAATGATACCTTGTTTTCCAGTTTCTGCACCCGTTCTCATTCCTTCCTGTATTAAATCAGCCTTTGCATCGTCTCATAGCTTTTCCGGGCGGAATACACCGGATCCGGAAAGTTAAGGCTTTCCACGGCCAGGGCATATCCATACCCTGCGTCTTTCAGCGCAGCTACAGTCTCTGCGAAATCGTAATGTCCATGTCCTGCAAACCAGCGGTCATTGTCGGCAATATGTACGTGTCCGATCCGGTCTCCGGCCCTCAATATGGCCTCCCGGATATCGCTTTCCTCAATGTTCATGTGATAGGTGTCCAGATGAAGTTTCAGTGAAGGAGAATCCACCGTTTCTAATAAAGCGATCCCTTCATCGATGTTGTTGATATAGTCACACTCATACCGGTTTATTACTTCAATCCCCAGAACCACCCCGTACCGGGATGCGGATTCACAGCAGTCTCCCAGACTTTCCAGCAAAAGCTTTTCATAGGTCTCTGCATTCGAACATTGGGCCTTAATCCCCCGGATCAATCCCAGAATGACCACCGCATGGTCATATTCCGAAGCCGTCAGAATATGACCCTTTATACGGTCAACCGCCGCCTGGCGGACCCTTTCTTCTTCACTGGTTAATGACAAATGGTCGATACCATAAGCCGTACCGGTGCCGATGGAAGTGAGTTCCAAACCATACTGCGCCAGCTCATTCTTCATCTTTTTCCTATCGATCAGCTCCGAATCATGGATATGGACTTCTGCTCCATTATACCCCAACGATGATATTTGTGACAAGCACTGATCCAGTCTGCCCCGGAAAACTACCGGGGCTTTTTCCCGCAGATGCGTCATTTCCGTACATGTCATAGATAAATTCATAATTTTCCTCCATTTCCAAGCCCTTATCGTTCCACTGGCAGCCCGTATGCCGGGCTGCCTTTTTATCTGCGGATCACTTCATCCACATTTTCAATCTCCACCGGCTCCCCTTTGGCTCCTGTTACGGTCACCTGATCCAGAACCAGTTTTTTAACATTGTTGATATAAATCCCTTTGTTGGTGCATGGTTCCACATCCGCCATCATGGCCGGATACTCCGGCTGTGGATTTTCTGCAAAATCGATTTTTACATTCTCAAAGGTGATCTCCTCCACTTTGGATTCCGGCAGACCATAGATAAAGGCTGCCGCCACATGGCAGTCACGGGCCTCGATATTTTTGAAAGCAAGCTGCTTGATCTGGGGCGTCCTGTCGTCGACCGGGAGGGCTTCTTTCGAACTCACATATTCCGAATGGCCGTCCGGGTCACAGCACCAGTAATAAGAATTCACCACAAATGGCGTCAAAACGCCCTTCATCTTAATATTTTCAAAAGTGATATCCTCGATCACCGCATCTTTTCCCCGTCCCCGGCGGGTCTTAACCCTCAGCCCCCGGTCCGTATCTTCAAAAATACAATCTTTGCACAGCAGATGTTTCACTCCCGCAGCCATCTCGCTGCCCAAAGTCACAGAACCGTGCCCATGTCTCATATAGCACTGGCGGATTACCACATTCTGAGACGGCACTTTGTACTTATGCCCCATATAAAACTTGCCGGATTTCATAGCAATGCAGTCGTCTCCAAGTGAAAATGATACGCCCACCACTTCCAGCCCGTCCACAGATTCCGGATCCATACCGTCCGTATTCGGTGAAACCTTAGGATTTAATACGGTCAGATCAATCCAGCGGGTGTTGTTTGAGAAATACGGATGCAGGTTCCAGGCCGGACTGTTCTGTACTGTAAGCCCATGAACGGTGATGTTCTCGCAGTGATTTAAGAAAATCATCCTGGGCCGGTATGCGCCTTCCGTCTTCAGACGGCCTTCTCCTTCCCACCAGTTTTCAAAGCTGGCATTGCCGTCCAGGGTTCCGCCGCCTGTGATCACCACGTTGCGCACATTGATCCCCGTAATGATAGATGCAAAGCTGTCCAGCGGATTCCCTTCCCATGAACCCAGGTTATATTCCGAACCCTCGTCATAGCTCTCAATCAGCCCGGGCAGAATCGGGAATTTAGAGCGTTCCGTATAGGCGGAAAGCACGGCTTCATCATCCAGTTCCAGGATCAGATCGCTTTTTAAAAACAGGGAAGACACCTTGTAAACACCCTTTGGTATCCATACGCGGCTGTCCGCCGGACAGGCGTTAATAGCCGCCTGGATGCAGATGGTATCGTCATGTTCCCCATCCCCTCTGGCCCCGAATTTCTTCACGTCCAAAGTCACAAATTCATAATCCGTGGTGAAAGTAACCACTTCCGACGCATCCGCCTCATTTTTAATCTGAATCTGATACTGCGTATCCGGTTTCAGGCCCTTGACCGTCTGAACCGCCTTTTTTGCTTCCATCCAAAGTTCACCGTTAATGTAAACCTCATAAGGCCGGTCCGTATAATAAATCCCCTGATCCTTCAGCTCAATCGCAATTCTTCTGGCCGTTTTAAAAATAATATCAAATGAAATCATAGCTTAAACCTCTCATTCCGCCTCTCAGGCTGCTCATTCATATTTTAGGAAGCCAGGCGGGCCTGTAATCAGGCCCGCAGCAGTTCTCCATATGCCATCAGCATAATTCCCCTGTTATCATCTGTCAATACTCCATCGGACAGAAGCGCCTTTTTTGCATCTTCCAGATATTTTTCTTCCAACAGGGCTCCAAGGCGGCAGCCCTTTAAAACAGCATAAACCGCATAAGGGGAGGTTCTGTCGTCAATCAGTTTCAAACCGTCTTTAAAATACCTTTCCGCATTTTTATAGTGGTCAAATACCTCTTCCGAAATCAGGCCGGTACTGTCAATGAGGCCCATCAGATAATATCCCGCCGCTTTTTCTGCCTTCTTTTCTTCCATCACCGCCATCTCATTCATTCCGGAAAGCTGTTTCTGTGCAAGTCCGGCATAATCTGCCAGCACTTTCTGGATTCTGTGATAGCCTTCTTTCCCATGGAACTGATTCTCATATTCCAGATCAAACGATACCGAAAGATAGAATTTTTCCGCCCAGTCCCCCTCCAGAAGATCCTGCCGTTTTTGAAGCCAGCGCCACATTTTCCCGGCTGCCGTCTCATATGCCGCCTTCTTTTCCAGCCTGTATAAAGGAAAGAGATACCTTCCACATCCTAATAATCCATAAGTGATACTCTTGTCCCCCTGGTCTTTTAAGTCCTGTACCAGCTGCTCCATGGCCGCCTTCACCGTATCCAGCCACATTAATTCCTTTGTAGTCTCATATAAACTCCATATTCCTGATAAAAAAAGCGCTGTTTCTCCATTCCATTCCCATCTTTTTTTCTCTTTCGCCGTTTCAGCGTAAGAGAGGATCGCTTTTTCAAATACCATGTCCATACATTTCCTTCCTGTACAATAAAGGCAGTCCCCGGATTAATAAGATTTCTTTTCATTCAATTCATTTACAGAATCAATCAGATACTCAGCCCATTCCTGGGTGTCTTCGCCGTCGCTGATGGCCTCGAATACTTCATAATAAACGCCGGTGCTGTCTTTTAAAGAAGAATCCTCGAAGTTGGGATCAAATGAGAAATTCGCCACTTTCATAACCGCCTGGTTGGCTTCATAAGTAAGACCTTCCAGTTTGCCTTCCTCTTCCAGAATCCTGTTGGCCTCTGAACTGGCCAGCATTCCTCTCTCCGTCCCCAGAATTGATACGCCTTCCGGATCAGAGGTCAAAAATTCCACCAGCATAGCCGCTTCTTTTTTATGCTGGCTGCTTTCCGTAATGGCGAAGCACTGGGAGATCTTTGTAAGGCCAGCTTCGTATTCACCGATGCCTGTGATGAAATCTCCGAGAACGAATTCCTGTCCCGGATCAAGTGCCTGCTCGAACTTAGGCTGTGCGGAATCCCACTCATAGAATCCGGCGTATTTTCCTTCAATCCAGCCCTGGGTTTTCTCCAGAACGTTGGAACCGGAACCGATCAGAGTAGCGATAGTAGGCATCACATGCTTTTCCTCTAAAGAACAGATCCAGTCCAGACCTTCTTTCACCTCTTCCAGGCTGTAGTTCACTTTGCCGTCTTCCACCCACTGTTTTCCGTACTTGGACTGCAGATAGTAGAGCATGAGAAGCATTCTCTCATAGCCGAACATGGCAATGGGATAATAGTCGTCGCCCAATGTCTCCTTAAATACCGTTCCCGCATTCATCAGATCATCAATGGTCTCAGGTGTTTTTAGTCCTGCCTTTTCAAATGTAGTTTTATTCCAGAAAAAGCATTTGCCCGTGGTGCCGATCGGAAGAGCCTGCAGCTTATTCGCTACCACACACTGATCCAGGGTCTTCTCAGGATAGTTCTGAAGGGAAATCGTGTCTTTATATTCGTTCAGGTCCACAAATTTCGATCCGTCGGCTGAAAATTGGTATAACCAGTTCCAGTTTACCTGCATCACGTCAGGAGCAGTTCCTGCAACGAGAGCGGTTGAGCACTTCTCAGCCCATCCATCCCAGCTGCTATACTCCGTATCCACCTTTATATTCGGGTATTTCGCCTCAAATGCCTTGATAGCCGCGATGGTAGCCTCGTGGCGGCTGTCGCCTCCCCACCAGCTCATGCGGATATTCACGGTCTCACCGCTGTCAGAAGCCGCTGCCTGGTTTTCTCCCTGGCTCTCACCTGTGGCCTCCGCTTTTGTCTCTTCTTTGCTTTCTGTCTTCGCCGCCGTGGTATCCGTTCCTCCTGCTTCCTTACCGGAAGAACCGCAGGCAGTCAGTGAAGCGATCATCGATGCTGCAAGAACCATAGCTGTTGCACGTTTTAATACTTTCATATACATCCTCCTCTTAATTGACATTGGCCTTCTTTAGTAACAATTCAGACAGGTCTGAACTATTACCTTCTTTAACCATGAATTTACTATAATGCCTGTCCGGTAACTTGTCAACATATTTTATATTATTTGTATGTATACACTAATATTATTTATATATTTTTATGCAGTATGTATATAGTTTTGTGTTCGCTGTTCCCGTCATTCTGCACAAAAAGGCTGCGGTGCGAAAATTCTTCCGCACCGCAGCCTCTTTTATTCTAATTATTAAATCTCCTGATCTTCGTCCCCGAAGTCCAGAACCTCATCAAAATCATCCCCATCTTCCGACAACAGAATGTCGTCATCAGAGAGCAGAATCTCATCATCCATAGTCACATCTGTATCCAGCTTCACATTGCGGTATCTCTTCATACCCGTACCGGCCGGAATCAGTTTACCGATGATAACATTCTCCTTGAGGCCGATCAGGTTATCCACTTTACCGTTAATAGCGGCTTCCGTCAATACCTTGGTGGTCTCCTGGAAGGATGCTGCCGATAAGAAGGAATCCGTTGCCAGAGATGCCTTGGTGATACCCAGCATAACCTGTTTTCCTTCCGCCGGCTTTTTGCCTTCGGCTATCAGTTTTTCATTCATATCATTATAATCAAGAACATCCATAGAAACGCCTGGCAGCACGTCGCTGTCACCGCTCTCTTCAATCTTGATCTTCTTTAACATCTGACGGACAATCATCTCAACGTGCTTATCATTGATCTCAACGCCCTGCAGACGGTAAACACGCTGAACTTCCTGGATCATGTAGTCCTGAACAGCCCGGACGCCCTTAATTTTCAGGATATCATGGGGGTTCACACTACCTTCTGTCAGTTCGTCGCCGGCTTCCAATACCTGCTCATCCATAACTTTAATTCTGGAACCGTAAGGAATCAGATAAGTCTTGGTATTTCCTGTCTCAGGATCTGTTACCACGATTTCACGCTTCTTCTTCGTATCCTTGATGCTGACCACACCGCCGAATTCGGCAATGATGGCAAGACCCTTAGGTTTACGGGCCTCGAAAAGCTCCTCGACACGGGGAAGACCCTGTGTGATATCGCCGCCGGCAACACCGCCGGTATGGAAGGTACGCATGGTAAGCTGTGTACCGGGCTCACCGATAGACTGAGCCGCGATAATACCTACCGCCTCACCTACCTGTACGGCCTGGCCGGTTGCCATGTTGGCGCCGTAGCATTTCGCGCATACGCCGATGTGGGATTTACAGGTCAGTACGGTACGGATCTTGACAGAATCCCTGCCAAGTTTCTCAAGCACCTTCATGACTGCGGCCGCACGTTTTGGCGTACACATATGGTTAGCTTTCACAACCACTTCGCCGGTATCCGGGTCCGTGATGGTTTCAGCGATATAACGTCCTGTAATACGTTCCTGGAGGCTCTCAATGGTCTCCTGTCCGTCCATGAATCCTTTGATCTCCATGTACGGAATGTCTTTGCCTTCACAGCAGTCCACTTCACGGATGATAAGATCCTGGGAAACGTCTACCAGACGGCGGGTCAAATATCCTGAGTCGGCGGTACGAAGGGCGGTATCGGAAAGTCCTTTACGGGCTCCATGAGCGGAGATAAAGTACTCCAATACGTCCAGACCTTCACGGAAGTTGGACTTAATAGGAAGTTCGATGGTGTGACCGGTTGTATCGGCCATCAAACCACGCATACCGGCAAGCTGTTTGATCTGCTTATCAGAACCACGGGCTCCTGAATCGGCCATCATGTAAATGTTGTTGTACTTATCCAGGCCGGTCAACAGGTCATGGGTCAGCTGGTCATCGGTAGCCTTCCATGTTTCAATAACTTCTTTATAACGCTCTTCCTCTGTGATAAGACCACGGCGGAAGTTCTTGGCGATTCTGTCCACAGTAGCCTGGGCGTCCGCGATCAGCTGCGGTTTGCTCTCAGGCACAGTCATATCGGAAATGGAAACCGTCATGGCCGCTCTTGTGGAGTACTTGTAACCGATTGCCTTAATATCATCCAAAGTCTCAGCGGTCTGGCTTGCGCCGTGAACGTTGATAACTTTCTCCAAAATCTGTTTTAACTGCTTTTTGCCCACATGGAAGTCAACTTCCAGTTTTAATTCATTGCCTTCAATGCTTCTGTCCACAAAGCCCAGATCCTGAGGAACGATCTCATTGAAAATGAAGCGGCCGATGGTGGATTCCACAATTCCCATCTTAACAGTTCCGTCAGCCATCTTCTTGGTAACTCTGGCCTTGATTCTGGAATGCAGGGTTGCAGCTCCGTTCTCATATGCCAGAATGGCTTCATTTACATTCTTAAAGATCATGCCTTCGCCTTTGGCACCAGGTCTTTCCTGGGTCAGGTAATAGATACCAAGCACCATATCCTGAGAAGGAACGGCAACAGGGCCGCCGTCGGAAGGTTTCAGCAGGTTGTTGGGTGACAGCAGAAGGAAACGGCATTCCGCCTGCGCTTCCACGGAAAGAGGCAGATGGACAGCCATCTGGTCACCGTCAAAGTCGGCGTTGAACGCGGTACATACAAGAGGATGCAGTTTAATCGCCTTACCTTCAACCAGGATCGGCTCAAATGCCTGGATACCCAGTCTGTGAAGGGTAGGAGCACGGTTTAACATAACCGGGTGCTCTTTGATTACGTCCTCAAGTACGTCCCAAACTTCCGGCTGAAGCCTTTCAACCATCTTTTTGGCATTTTTAATGTTATGAGCGGTTCCGTTGGATACCAGCTCCTTCATAACGAAAGGTTTGAACAGCTCGATGGCCATCTCTTTCGGAAGTCCGCACTGGTAAATCTTCAGTTCCGGCCCTACGACGATAACCGAACGTCCTGAATAGTCAACACGTTTTCCAAGCAGGTTCTGACGGAAACGGCCCTGTTTACCTTTCAGCATATCGGAAAGGGATTTCAGCGCCCTGTTTCCAGGTCCGGTTACAGGTCTTCCACGTCTGCCGTTATCGATCAAAGCGTCTACCGCTTCCTGAAGCATACGCTTCTCGTTGCGGACAATGATATCAGGAGCGCCTAATTCCAGCAGCCTTGCCAGACGGTTGTTCCTGTTGATAATTCTTCTGTATAAATCATTCAAATCGGAAGTGGCGAAACGGCCGCCGTCCAACTGTACCATAGGACGGATATCCGGAGGAATGACCGGAATCACATTCATGATCATCCACTCCGGTTTATTGCCGGAATTACGGAACGCTTCCACAACTTCAAGCCTTTTGATAATTCTGGCCCTCTTCTGTCCGGTTGCGTCCTTCAGGCCTTTTCTCAATTCCATAGAATCTTTTTCCAGGTCAATGGCCTGCAGAAGTTCCTGAATCGCTTCCGCGCCCATTCCCACACGGAATGTGCCGTAGCCATACTTCTCCGTCTCTTCCCGGTATTCCTTTTCAGACAATACCTGCTTATACTGAAGGCTGGTCGTACCAGGATCCAGAACCACATAAGACGCGAAGTACAGGACTTTCTCCAGGGTTCTTGGAGAAATGTCCAGAATAAGTCCCATTCTGCTGGGGATTCCCTTAAAATACCAGATATGGGATACAGGAGCTGCCAAAGCGATGTGGCCTACGCGTTCTCTACGAACGCTGGCCTTGGTAACTTCAACACCGCATCGGTCACAGATAACACCTTTATATCTGATCTTTTTATATTTACCACAATGACATTCCCAGTCTTTGCTCGGTCCAAAGATTCTTTCGCAGAACAAACCGTCTTTCTCCGGTTTCAGTGTTCTGTAGTTAATCGTCTCAGGCTTTTTCACTTCACCATGGGACCACTCCAGAATCTTCTCAGGAGAAGCCAAACCGATTTTGATGGCATCAAATGTCATTGGCTGATAGGTGGTTTCGTTTGTCTCAGGCATGAGCGTTACTCCCTTCTATTATTCTTCATCAGAGGAATCTTCATCAATGGATTCTTCCAGGTCAAACAGTTCCTCTTCTTCCTCAAAATCGTCTTCAACGTCTACCATTTCTTCACCCTGGATTTCTTTCTGCTGGTAGCCGAATTCGCCGAATGATTCTGTCTCCTCACGGTTGAACGGCCGGTCGCCTTCGATGATGGAACGCAGGTCGGTATCGCCGTAATCCACGCTCTCAGACATCTCAACTTCCGTATTGTCATCTCTGAGCACTCTCACATCCAGTCCAAGTGACTGAAGCTCTTTTAAAAGCACCTTAAATGATTCCGGAATACCAGGTTCAGGGATATTCTCACCCTTAATAATAGCTTCGTAAGTTTTAACACGGCCTACAACGTCATCCGACTTAACAGTAAGGATTTCCTGTAAGGTATAAGCAGCGCCGTATGCCTCCAGAGCCCAAACCTCCATCTCACCGAAACGCTGTCCGCCGAACTGGGCTTTACCGCCCAACGGCTGCTGTGTAACCAGTGAGTAAGGGCCTGTGGAACGGGCATGGATCTTATCATCTACCAGGTGATGCAGCTTCAGGTAGTGCATGTGTCCAATAGTTACCGCACTGTCAAAGTACTCTCCGGTACGTCCGTCACGAAGTCTTACTTTACCGTCACGGCTTAACGGAACGCCCTTCCATAATTCTCTGTGATCCAGATGATCCCCCAGGTATTCAACCACTTCAGGTTTCAGCAGATCTTTGTATTTATCCTGGAATTCATCCCATGGCAGGTTAACATAATCATTAGCCACATCCAGGGTATCCATAATATCAATCTCGTTTGCACCGTCGAATACCGGCGTTGCGATGTTGAATCCAAGAGCTCTTGCGGCAAGGCTCAAATGGATCTCCAGCACCTGGCCGATGTTCATACGGGAAGGCACGCCCAGAGGGTTCAATACGATATCAAGAGGACGGCCGTTGGGTAAGAACGGCATATCTTCTACAGGAAGCACACGGGAAACAACACCCTTGTTTCCATGACGTCCGGCCATCTTATCACCAACAGAGATTTTTCTCTTCTGGGCAATATAAATGCGCACCGTCTGGTTTACACCCGGTGATAATTCGTCTCCGTTCTCCCTCGTAAACACTTTCGCGTCCACGATAATACCGTAAGCGCCATGAGGCACTTTCAGGGAAGTATCACGCACTTCTCTGGCTTTTTCACCGAAAATGGCGCGGAGAAGCCTTTCTTCCGCAGTCAGTTCCGTCTCTCCCTTAGGGGTTACCTTGCCGACCAGGATATCCCCGGCGCGTACTTCAGCACCGATCCGGATAATGCCTCTTTCATCCAGGTCTTTTAACGCGTCCTCACCAACGCCGGGAACATCACGGGTGATCTCTTCCGGCCCTAATTTGGTGTCGCGGGCTTCCGCTTCATATTCTTCAATATGAACGGAGGTATAGACATCTTCCTGAACCAGTCTTTCGCTGAGAAGAACCGCATCCTCGTAGTTATAACCTTCCCAGGTCATGAATCCGATCAGCGGGTTCTTGCCCAGGGCGATTTCTCCGTTCTGTGTGGAAGGTCCGTCCGCAATCACTTCGCCGGCTTCCACGTGGTCGCCTTTATAGACGATTGGTTTCTGGTTGTAGCAGTTGCTCTGGTTGCTTCTCTTGAATTTCGTAAGATGGTAAACATCTTTGTTTCCATCGGAATCTCTTTTAATGATGATTTCATTGGACGCGGAGCGCTCAATCACACCTGCGTTTCTGGCAAGCACACAGACACCGGAGTCAACTGCGGCTTTGGATTCCATACCGGTTCCTACCACAGGGGCTTCCGTAGTCAGAAGCGGAACTGCCTGACGCTGCATGTTGGATCCCATCAGCGCACGGTTGGCATCGTCGTTCTCCAGGAAAGGAATCATGGAAGTAGCGACTGAGAATACCATCTTAGGAGATACGTCCATCAAATCGATGTTCTTTTTCTGGAATTCGGAAGTCTCTTCACGGAAACGTCCGGAAACGTTGTTATGAATGAAATGTCCGTCTTCATCCAAAGGCTCATTCGCCTGGGCCACTACGAAGTTATCTTCTTCATCAGCGGTCAGGTAAACAACCTCATCGGTTACGATCGGATTCATCGGATCGGTTTTATCCACCACGCGGTAAGGCGCTTCGATAAATCCGTATTCATTCACCCGGGCATAGGTAGCCAGGGAGTTGATCAGACCGATGTTAGGACCTTCAGGGGTCTCGATGGGGCACATACGGCCATAATGGGTATAGTGTACGTCTCGTACCTCGAATCCGGCACGGTCTCTGGACAGACCGCCTGGTCCCAATGCGGACAGACGTCTCTTATGGGTCAGTTCAGCCAGCGGGTTGTTCTGATCCATGAACTGTGACAGCTGGGAACTTCCGAAGAATTCTTTTACCGCCGCGGTTACAGGTTTGATGTTGATTAAGGACTGGGGCGTGATGCCGTCCATATCCTGGGTTGTCATTCTCTCACGGACAACACGTTCCATACGTGAAAGTCCGATTCTGTACTGGTTCTGAAGAAGTTCGCCCACGGCGCGGATGCGGCGGTTGCCCAAATGGTCGATATCATCGGCATTGCCCACTTCTTCTTCCAGATGCATATTATAGTTGATAGAAGCGATTATATCTTCTTTTGTGATGTGCTTAGGAATCAATTCATGGATGTTCTTTCTGACCGCTTCTTTCAGTTCTTCATCACTTCCAGCTTCTGACAGAATATTCTGGAGCACAGGATAAAATACTAACTCTGAAACACCGACCTCAGCCGGATCAAAGTCAACGTATGCGGCCAGATCAACCATCATGTTGGAAATAACCTTCTGGTTGCGGGTAATCCCCTGGATCATAACAAACGGAACCGCGGCATTCTGGATCTGTGTGGCCAAAACCTTGTCAACCGTTGTCCCAGCTTCTGCCAGAATCTCGCCTGTGGACAGGTCAACCACATTCTCAGCCAGGGTCTGGCCTGTGATTCTGTTCTTATAATGAAGTTTTTTGTTGAATTTATATCTTCCTACTTTTGCTAAATCGTATCTTCTCGGGTCAAAGAACATACTATTTAATAAACTCTCTGCACTATCAACGGATAAAGGCTCGCCCGGACGAATCTTTTTGTATAATTCCAGCAGACCATCCTGGTAATTGTCGGAAGTATCCTTACCAAAACTGGCCAGCAATTTTGGCTCTTCGCCAAATAAGTCGATAATCTCAGCATTGGTTCCGTAACCAAGCGCACGGATCAGCACAGTAACGGGAACCTTTCTGGTTCTGTCGACACGGACATAAAAAATGTCATTGGAGTCGGTTTCATATTCCAGCCATGCTCCACGGTTTGGAATTACCGTACAGGTATATAATTCCTTACCAATTTTATCATGCCCTACGCCGTAATATATTCCTGGGGAACGTACCAACTGGCTAACAATAACACGTTCTGCGCCGTTAATTACGAAAGAACCTGTATCCGTCATAAGCGGAAGATCACCCATGAAGATTTCATGTTCATTGATCTCGTCTTTATCTTTATTGCAAAGTCTTACCCTTACTTTTAAAGGTGCGGCATAGGTTGCGTCGCGCTCCTTGCACTCTTCGATTGTATATTTGATATCATCTTTACATAATGTAAAGTCAACAAACTCCAAGCTTAAATGACCTGCAAAGTCGGCGATTGGAGAGATATCTTCAAAGACTTCCTTCAATCCCTCATCAAGGAACCACTGATAGGAATCTTTTTGAATCTCAATCAGGTTTGGCATCTCAAGGACTTCTTTCTGTCTTGAGTAGCTCATTCTTAAGCTCTTCCCGGCTTTAACGGGACGCATTCTGCTTTTCTCCATTGACGTTTCACCCCTGTTTTCTATTCTAATTTTGGGCACACTGCTCCCGTAGAGCACATGAGGCCACAATAGTGCACATTCCATCTTATCATAGCGTTGTCAAGGAGTCAAGGATTTTTTGCTTGCTTTTTCCCATAAACAATGATATACTATTCCAGATAAGCGCACTTATTTTTAATAAGTAAAAAGACGTGCTTATTAAAAGAACTATTGGAGGTATTCCCCATGGGAGGATTTTTAAACGTTTTAGTCGTAATTTTGCTCATTATAGCCATCGCATTAGTCGTACTTTATTTTCTTGGCCGCAAGTTGGAAAAGCGTCAGGTCGAACAGCAGTCAGCTTTGGAAGCGGCAGCACAGACGGTTTCCATGCTTGTCATCGACAAGAAACGCATGAAACTAAAAGAAGCCGGACTTCCTAAGATCGTATATGAGCAGACTCCAAAGTATATGCGCTGGGCAAAGGTTCCCGTAGTAAAAGCAAAAGTCGGCCCCAGAGTTATGACTATGATGGCTGACGAAAAGGTATTTGCCGTACTTCCGGTTAAAACTGAAGTTAAAGTAGTTGTCAGCGGCATCTACATAACAGAGATCAAGAGCGTGCGCGGGGGAGCGATTCCGGCACCGCCTAAGAAAAAGAGATTTTGGGACAAGTTTAAAAAAGATAAGAAAGATAAAAAGAATAAATAGAATTTATATGGGTGATGCAGCCTGGCCGGAACGCTCCGGTATAAAGCTGCATCACCCATTTTTACATCATGTTCCGATGATTTTA
Organism: Clostridium sp. MCC353; assembly: GCF_018785315.1. Taxonomy (GTDB): domain Bacteria; phylum Bacillota; class Clostridia; order Lachnospirales; family Lachnospiraceae; genus CHH4-2. Next base: position 20,747 of record NZ_WQPN01000048.1, read on the forward strand.
TGGAACAGTTCAGACAGTTCTGAACCGCCGCCATTATTATATTTTTTCAAAATCGCTTGCTCCGTGTTTACATATCGGACAGATGAAATCTGCCGGAAGTTCATCGCCTTCATATATGTAACCACATATCAGGCAGCGGAACCCTTTCTTTTTCTCTTCTTTCGCTTCCGGCTTGGGTTTAATGTTCTCCTGGTAGTAGGTATACGTTACCGAAGGAGTATCGTTAAGCACCTCAGCCGCCGTCACATCAGCGATAAACATGGTGTGGGTTCCAAGATCCAGTTCCTGAATCACTTTTCCCGATAAATAGGCGTTGGCCGGACCGGTCAGATAGCAAATCCCGTTCTCCGCTCTCTCCGCCCCCTCATATCCCTCGAATTTATCCACGTTCTTCCCGCTCTGGAACCCGAAATGACGGAATACGTCAAACGGCGTCTCAGTGGTTAAGACAGAAAGATTGAACTCTCCGTTTTTTTGAATCATATCATGTGTATAGTTCTGTTTGTTCACGGTTACGGAAATCCTGTTTGGTGTTGTAGTGACCTGAATCGCCGTGTTGATAATGCAGCCGTTATCCTTTTCGCCGTCTCTGGCAGTCAATACATAGAGGCCGTACCCCAATTTGAACATCGCTCTGTTATCCATGCAGACTCCTTTCCTTAAACTCAGATGCCGCATATTACTCAGCACTGCGTGCTCCCGAAATGGCATCCATAATATAGTTATACCCATTATTATATTCCAATACCCGGGAAACATCCAGCAGAGGTTTTATTTTTTTATCCTTTCACACCGGCAGAAGCAATCCCTTCCACAAAATATCTCTGAAGCGACAGAAATATGATTAATACCGGTATCAGGGAAAGCACGGACGCCGCCATAATCATGCCGTACTCCTGGGTGTAGTCGTCCATAAAAACCCTGAGACCGATCTGAATGGTCTTTTTCACTTTTGTGGTCAGATAAATGTACGGTCCCAGAAAATCATTCCATGTGTTGACAAATGTAAAAATTGCCAGGGTGGATAAGGCCGGCTTCGACAGGGGCAGCATGATTTTAGCATAGATCCTGTATTCGCTCATGCCGTCAATGCGTGCCGCCTCGCACAGCTCGTCGGGAATGCTCATATAAAACTGTCTCATCAGAAACACTCCAAACGCAGTAAACGCATGAAGGAGGATGATTGCCAGGTGAGTGTCGTTTAAATGTATGCTTCTCATCATAATGAACTGGGGCACCATATAAACCTGCCACGGAACCGCTATGGTCCCAATATAAGCCAGAAAAATCCGGTCTCTGTTCTTAAACTCCAATTTTGCAAATGCATATGCCGCAAAACTGCTGGTAAAAAGCTGGATCAGAGTGGTGCAGACGGTAATCTTTCCTGTATTGAACGTATACTGCAATAGAGGAATCCGGTTCCATATGTCTATGTAATTCCGCCACTGGGGAATTTCCGGTATCCATTGGATCGGAACGGTTAGCACGTCTTTGTCCGGTTTTAGTGATGACGAAACCATCCATAAAAACGGTATTAAAAATACCATGGAAAAGAGGATCAGCCCTGTATACAGGAATACGCTTTTTTTAACTGCCCGCATAGTTTTTCTCTCCTTTAAACTGGACCAGGGTGACAAACAGCACCAATACAAACAAAACAACCGCAATGGCGCTGGCATATCCGAACTGGCTGCTGCCAAAAGCCGTATCATAGATATGGTAAACAAGCACCAGCGTCTCCGTACCCGGCCCTCCTTCTGTAATAAGCAGGACTCTGTCATATATTTTGAATCCGTTGATTGTCAGCATTATAATAATGAAAAAAGTGGTGGGTTTTAACAGTGGCCATGTTATGTAAAAAAACTTCTGCCTGCCATTGGCCCCGTCCAGACTTGCCGCTTCGTACAGATCGCCGGATATCCCCTGTAATCCCGCCAGATAAATGACCATATAATATCCCATATCTTTCCAGATGCTGAAAGCCACAATTGTAAACATGGCCCACTGCCGGTCGGCCGCCCATTTAGGCAGATTCTGAACCCCCAGGGAATTCAGAATGATGTTAACCAAACCGGCTCCGGGGCTGAAGATTATATTCCAAACCGCCGCACAGGCCACTAAAGATGCCACATAAGGGAAAAATGCGATTGTGCGGAATATTTCCCGGCCTTTTATCCTGGAGTTTAAAAGCAGCGCCAGCCCTAACGCAGCCGCCATGGTGAAGGGAACCACACAGATTGTATATACGATTGTATTTTTAAGCGCCGCCCAAAACCTGGTGTCAGAACTCATTTTTATAAAATTGGCCAGACCCACAAATTCTATGGGGTTGTTGCCGTCCCAGGAATGAAAGGCCAGCACAAAAGCAAAGATCACGGGCCCTAAAGTAAAGATAGAAAAACCGATGAAATTAGGGGCTATGAACGAGTATGCCACCATATTTCTCCTTGTTTTTTTGCTTAACTTTTTCACATTATCCCCCTTTTCATCACGGGTATCAGTTTATTTTGTTAACTTGGCCACTTCATCATTCATATATGAGATTCCCTCATCGACCGTCATAGCCCCGGTCATGATATAGTCATGGCCCGTATTCAGCACCTGGTCGATTTCCGGGCAGTTCTCGCCAATGGGCGTCTCATGATATATCCGTTTTACGCCTAAAATGGCCTCTTTGCTCTGTTCGTCAATCGGAAAGCCCTCTACGGAGAATATCACATCCATGGCGTCATCCGACATGGCGCCCGGCATATATCCTTTGGCTGCAACCAGCTTGGCGCCTTCCGGCCCTCCGGCAAAGCGGACAAAGTCTTCCGCTGTCTCAGCATTTTTTGACGCCTTCACAACCGACACGCCCACGAAATTGCCAAGGGTATCCCCAGGTTCCTTTCCTTCCTTATGAGGATAGGCCGCAACTGCCCATTCTCCTAAATCGGGATACTGGCCTTCGTTGATTCTGGTTATCAGGGTTCCGATCGCCCAGGTCCCCATAAGCATGGTTCCCACATTTCCCTGGCCGAAAGCTCCCATATAATGTAAACCGCTGGTCTTTAAGGTCGAATAGTCCATGCACACTTTCTCATCCTGCTGGTTCAGCACCATTTCATAATAAGGTTTCATATAAGAGTAATCCCCTTCCAGGACATTTTTCCCCTCGCCTACGGCCGCCATGCCCTGTACGCAGAAATTCCAGGTATGATAATGAGATCCATAGGTTTCCGCACCAAATGTGGTATCAGTCAGATTCTTAACCATTTGGTCATACTCTTCAAAGGTCATGTCATTTGTCGGATAAGATACCCCGGCTTTGTCGAAAATTGTTTTATTATAAAACATGACATAAAAATCGCTTCTCAGCGGAAGGGTGTAGTACTGATCCTGCCACATCAGGTTCTTCAAAGTCTCTCCGTAGACTTCTTCCCCGATTTTTTCTTTGTCCAGTTCCTTTAAAATCCCCTTTGAAATTAAACTGATATAGCTTCCGCTGTCCTTTATGGCCACTACGTCAAAAGGCGCGTTGTTTCCTGCCAGTTGTGTGGCCAGTGCGGTGGAATAATCAGTGGCTCCTAAATCCACCAATTCTATGGAAACATCAGGATGCTGTTTCATGTATTCTTCCGCTATGGGTCTCCAGTATGGCTGGGTATCGGCGGACCATACCGCCCATTTCAGCTCCTTCTTTCCGTCCTTCCCTTCTTTCGTTTTGGCCTCTTCCCGGCCGGCCCCGCTCTCCGCGGGCGCCTGGCTTTCCGGCGCGCTGCTGGTTTCTGCCGGTCTCTCCGGCGCTCTGCATCCGGCCAGGGACTGAAGCAAGACGGCCGATGCGATGATCAATGACAATCTTCTCATTTGTTTTTTCATAATAGAGACCTCCATCCTCTTATTTTCTGATAATTATATTGTATCTGTTATTTACACAGGTTTACATATCATTTTCCACTCATTATTTTCCATATGCACCTTAGTTTTATATGGATTTGCATTTTTTAACTATAATTATATACAATTCAACGGGACCGCTGCAGCCGCATTGACAGGCCAGGGACCCTTTAGTATGATTAAAATAATAACGAAACTGATCTTTAAGGGGTTAATACCATGAATAATAAAAAGAGGTTTAAAAGCATTAAAAAAAGGCTGCTCCTGATCACCACATTTTTCACCTTGGCAGTGGCTTTATTGACTTCCACCTACTGTTATTTTTCTTATCAGACCATACTCTATGACAGTTTGAAGCAGTCCACGGAATACAGCCTCAAGCTTCTGGCGGAGACCATTCAGTATGACATAAACAACGCTGTGGCTTTAACTGATTTCTGCACCTCCAACAGCACCATAACTTCCTACTTAAAGGCGTCCAACCGGCAGCAGGATAACACCGTCTCCCTGGCCAACCACGCCTGGAAAAGGCTTCAGGAAGAATATTTGAGCAACAGCAGTTCCCTCTATCTCAACCGCATCATCGTTTCCGATCTAACTAACAATTATATTCAGATCTCTCCGTCTGTCATCTACCAAAATTTACCATGTGCCGAACTCATAAAAGAACAGCCGTTTTTTGACACTCTGTATGATGCCGAAACCCATGTTTGGACAGGTTTTATTCAAGATCCCATCACCCCGTTTTCTCCCAACAACCTGGTGCTTCCCATTGTGCGCCCGATCTATTCGGTTTACGGCAAAGAGGTATCCGGCTGGTGCTATCTGGCAATAACGCCGGGAATCTTCACAAACCGGCTGAAAAGTTATAACCTCCCTTCCGACAGCAGTCTTTATATCACATTAGGGGAGAAAACCTATATCTGGGAAGACCAGTCGTTAACGGACGCCGGCAGTTTGGTCCCATCTGCGTTTACACCAGGTCAAAATGAGGCGGGGCGGTTTCACAAACTCGTTTCCTATGAACCTCCTGGCAGCGGCTGGTACATTAGCCAGACTATTTCCCATACCGCACTGTACAAACAGACGTTAATCTACATGTCTTCTCTGCTGTTAATAATCAGCATAGTAATCTCTCTGGGACTGGCATTTACTTTTTACATTCACCGTACCATCAACATTCCCCTGCGCAGGCTGCAGAAGAAACTGCGGTCTGTGTCATCAGGCGATTTTTCGCCCGATCCGAACATCGAATGGGAAAATGAACTGGGGGAAATAGGAAAGGGCGTCAATTCCATGGGAGAAGACATCTCTCATTTGATCCAGTCCAGAATGGAAGATCAGGAGAAAAAATATGAGATGGAATATGAAATCTTACAGAATCAGGTAAACCCGCACTTCTTATACAATACGTTAAATTCCATCATATGGATGGCAGCCGCACAGGGTTCTAATGGAATTGTTGAAATGGCGTCTTCCCTGTCCCTTCTGCTCAAGTCCATTTCCAAAAAGAAGGCGAACCTCCATACGTTACGGGAAGAACTGGATCTGCTTCAGCATTATTTCTTAATCCAAAAGTACCGCTACGGCGGAGGCCTTTCATTGGAGACCGCAGTGGAACAGGAAGATCTTTACGACTGCATGGTTTTAAAATTCCTGCTCCAGATCGTAGTGGAAAATGCCATTTTCCACGGAATTGAACCAAAAGGCTCTCCCGGCATGATCAGAATATGGGTCCGTCATCTAAACGATGGCAATGATATTGTGATCTCGGTCACGGACAACGGCATCGGCATGACCGAATCCCAAATCGCGGATGCCCTTAACAATGAACCGGATTCTTCCGACTTGTTCCGCAAAATAGGAATCAATAACATCCAAAAGCGGATTCAGTACGCCTATGGCTCCGGCTACGGCGTCACCATCGAAAGCTGCCCCGGAAGCAGCACCACAGTCACAATAACCCTTCCCTGCCAAAGAAAGGAGCGTGAAGAACTTGTATAAAGCCCTGATTGTTGATGATGAACCATTGGTTCAGATCGGCCTTCAATCCATGATCACATGGTCTGATTTTCAGATATCTGTATGCGGAACCGCGTCCAATGGCAGACAGGCCCTGGAAATGATCCGTTCCCTTCACCCCGATATTGTGATAACCGATATCAAAATGCCGATTATGAACGGGTTGGAGCTCATGGAGGCCAGCAAATCCCTTCCGGAGCCCACCCCTGAGTTCATTATCTTAACCTGCTATGAAGACTTTCCTTATATCAAAAAGGCGTTGGAATTCCAGGCAGTGGATTATATCATCAAACTGGGCCTGAAACCCAGCGAATTATGCCAGGCGGTGGAACGGGCATTGAAGAAAATTCAGGCCGAAAAAAAACAGGCGCCCTCCGCCCATACTGATGATTCCATATTTTTACAGAACTATAAGGATAAATTCATATTAAAACTGCTTCATAACCTGTTCGACAGCGGGGAGCAGTTCACCCTTCAGGCCAGGGAGCTGAATCTCTCTTTCCATGCCGATAAGTATGCCGCCGCCTACTGCCTGATCTCCGGCTGCAGCCCGCTTTCCCTGGGAAATGAGCAATATATGACCTTGTTTCAGAACACATTTTCCATGCTCTCCAACCTGCTTGGCAAATATAGTTCCTTTCATATGGTTTCCCTGGATATGAAGCATTTTTGTATATTATTCGAATTTTATGAAAATTCCCAATATTATAGCCAGCAGGCATTTTCAGAAATGCTCAGTGATGCGTTTGAAATGATTCATAATTATTTTAATGTCACCATTTTCTGTGCGGTGGGCGGATATAAAGATGATATCCATCTGATTTCCGATTCCCATCAGGAAGCCCGCCAGCTTCTCCCAGTGTGTACAGAAGCTAAACCTGTCCTGTTTTACCAGAATCAGATGCAGCAGGAGCTGCCGCCATTTAAGAATACATTTAACATCACAATCTTAAAAGAAGATATCCGTAAAGCCTTTGAAGAGTATGATATGTGGGCCTTCCAGCATATTACCGGTTCCATCAGCACGCTTTTCCGCTCCCGTCCGGGCGGATTTGCCCAGGCCATGGACGTCACCTCAAACATCCTTCATTTGTGCCTTACCATGATCCCTGAAAGCGAAAAATATCTTGCCGAGAGATTTTCGCAATACCGGGATTCCTACCGGTCTCTATACAATCAAAAGAATACGGAACAGGTGATGGACTGGCTGGATCTTTTCAGCCAATCCGTGATCGATTTCTACCAAAGCCGGTATAAGGAACTGAAAAATACGCTGATCCAAAACATCATGCAGTATGTGGAAAATCATATAAATGAAAAACTGCTTTTAAATGATGTGGCCGCTATTTTCTCCATCAGCCCCAACTATCTTGGCCATCTGTTTAAAAAGACCACCTCCATGGGGTTCAATGAATATGTGACGCAGGCAAAGGTTTCAAAAGCCAAATATCTGATGTTTCATACGGATATGAAAATCTATGAAATAGCCGCACAGCTGGGTTTTGAAAATTCCTTTTATTTCAGCAGAGTATTTAAAAAAATTGAAGGGTGTTCGCCGCGGCAGTATCTGCAAAATCAGGAACCGGATAATCAAATAAAGCCTCCAAAGGTATAATGGGAGGAGCAGTATTTTAACCGAGGGCCAGGCCGCTCACAGTAAACGGCCTGGTCTTTAACCTTAAATGACCTGGCCTTTGGCAATTAAAAACCCAATTTCTCTATCCCCTCCATCCGGTTTCATCACAAAATCGATCAAATACGCCGTTTCAACCGGCTTCATATCCATTTTACAAATGCTCAGCCTGGGTTTAAACTTTCTTTGCGTAATAATTACATCCGCGTCTTGTTCTATGCAGGAGATCACCCAATCGTCTATCCTCACACCCTGTCCAGTTTTCACCGGAGGAATCCGGGTAATAAACCGCTCTCTGATCTCTCCGTCCACACCGATTATCCGGTCGTTTAACCGGATTGTTTTCTCCTCCAGAACAAAAGACCTGATCAGCGTTTCACAGATCCCGTTCCCATAAGCTCCGGCCATATCAAGGCGCAGGGAACGGCTTCCGGCTTCCAGCAGTTCCGATCGGTGCGCTCTTCCTCTCTCCTGGAAAGCCCCGGCCAGAATGGGGACACTGTGCCCGGCCGAAGAAGCGCACAAATTTTCATAACGCTGTTCACCAAAATAGGACCCGTCATATTCCGGCCACCCCAGATCATCCAGGATGAATTTCCCTCCGCAGTATATGATAAAGCTGCCTATGTCATTGTGATTATGGGGCTCGTTGTTTCTCCCTCCCTTAGCCGCAAAGGCATAGTCTTCCGTCTTTTTTATATACCACTGGGCTTGGGGGAATATGCAGGTATTTTCGACATTTTCCGTTTTTTTAAGCCGTGGGTCATACCAATAAAGATCCCGGATAAAATCAGCATACCTGTGTCTGATGTCATCGTCAAATGCGGCTCCGTAAGCTTCGTCCGGAACCTGCACTTCTTCGTATTCTTTTGCCAGAAAATGCGCAAGCCCTATGTGGAAACTGTAATTGTGGGGCGCATCCGCAAAGGGGATCACCACATTTTTCTCCAAATATACCTTTTGACGGAACAGCGCGGTCTGTTTTACCTTATTCCATTTAAACAGATCCGTCCTGCCTGATGTGTACTCCCTGAGCATTTCGGCAAAATAGCAGAAGTAGCCAAACCCATACCCCCAGTACAGGGCTCCTTCAAGACAGCACCCATCATCCTGATAGCTGCCGATGAAATCTTCCATGGACCTCATCAATTTATCTTCTATTCGTGTGAATTCATCACGGCTTCCCCAGTACATCACAGCCATGCCTATGCATCCGGCGCATACGGCCGACCAGTTGTCCTTATAAAATGATATATCCCGGTTTGTATAGGGAATAATCAGACGCCGCCAGACTTCATTTTTGACACGTTCTTTCACCATTGGGGAAAGCCGGTCAGACAATAAATAACAGGTTTCGCTGAGCGCCATGCCGGTTTCAGATGCAAATAAATCGATGGTGGTACTGCTTTCCGGCAGGTTTTTCTCATCTTTGATATGGGCCGGAAATGCCCAGGTGAATTCGCCGCAGATCGCCCACAGAATGTCTTCCAGACCATGGATCCAGCAGGTTTCATGGGAATACAAAGCCATGGCCGTGTATACATTCAATCTCCGCCTGTGTTCAATATAGCAGGCTTCATATTCCACCCTGCTGCCAGTTTCAAAATAAATTTTATATTTGCTGAACGGCAGTTCTTTTATTTCCTGGTTCCCATAGAGTTGCGCCGCCTTAATGACCGACTTCATTATTGTTTCATTGCGGGGATTTTTAGGGATGGATGATGAGAAATTATTATACATTGGATAAACTCCTTTCCGCTTTTTATTGTCTGTATAAGACCATTATAAAGCGGTTACGGCTGGTCTGACATGGACGATTCCCCGGAAAATCTATACAATTCCGCTTAGATGCATGTACTTATTCAGGCCAAGTTCTGCTTTTGCAGAACTGCCTGCCAAATTACTCCGCTGACAAAAAAAGAAGCCCTGTTTCCAGGCGCTTCCTTTTTTAAGACAAACAGATTTCCGCTTTGTCTCTTGACTGCACATCCACCACAATATTGCATTCCGACACATGTTCATAATTGATATCAAGGGAGTAGTCCACGCGGACCTTTAATTTATCTTCACTTTCATCAATGGAAATGTGATTGGTGTTGATTCCAACCATCATATCCCCGTACGGGGTGGCATAACAGGCTATGTTTTTCTTATCTTCTTCAAAAACCATATGGACATTGGCAATGCCTTTTTTCATGATGTCCAGGCAGCCGGGATGGATCTTTATGGTGTTCTTCACCGTGCCGTCAAATCCCTCCATCACTTCATCATATACAATGTAATGTTTTCCATTCTTCAGGAAATAATCGCCGGTTGTGATCATTTCCACATCGCTGTTATCCCCGTCAGCGATCTGTATTCCGCTGATGCTGATTAACACATCTTTCGTCATATCAATACTCCTCTATATTAATCTTCTTTGTCTCTTTCACCTGGTCCGGCAGGATTGCCGTGGCGAATCTGGTAAATTTATCCGCAAGGTCACTGACAAAAAAACGGTATTGGTCATCTGAACCGGCCGCCTGGGTACGAATTAATCCCTCGTCCGCCAGAAGCTGCTTCAGTTCCAGGGCAGTTTCATAGGCCGGGTTCACCAAGGTCACGCTTTCCCCCATCAGCCTGCCGATGGTGGATCTTAGAAGCGGATAATGAGTACAGCCTAAAACCAAGGTATCGATATACTTCCCTTTTAATTCGCTCAGATAGCGGGACGCGATCTCATCGGTAACGGAGTCGTGCAAAAGCCCCTCTTCCACCAACGGCACCAGCAGGGGACAGGATTTTTCCGTCACTTCTATATCGTCTTTCATCTGCTTCATCGTCTGTTCATAAATGCCGCTGCTGACCGTTCCTTCTGTCCCGATCACCCCTATCTTTCCATTCTTCGTTGCATTTACCGCAGTTTTGGCCCCGGCATTGATCACGCCAATGATGGGTATATCCAAATCCCGGCTCACTTCCTCCAGGGCATAAGAACTGGCTGTATTGCAGGCGATTACAATGGCCTTCACTCCCTGGGTGTTTAAAAACCGGATTATCTGGCGTGAATACCTGATAACCGTATCCTTTGACTTGCTTCCATAAGGAAGGCGGGCGGTGTCTCCAAAATAAACAATCCGTTCATTGGGCATCTGCCGGACGATCTCTCTCACCACGGTAAGCCCGCCAACGCCGGAGTCAAATACCCCGACCGGTGCATTTCTGTCCATATCACACACTCTCCCTGGCATTTTACTGTTTTCTCTCAAAGGCATGGTCTATCAGCTCTTTAATCAGCTGTTTTTTGGAAATGCCTCTGGCCTCCCACAGCATGGGATACATGCTGATAGCCGTAAATCCCGGCATGGTATTGATCTCGTTGAAAACCACTTCCCCGTCTTCTTTAACGAAGAAATCAACCCGTGACAGGCCGTATCCGTCCACCGCCTGAAAGATCTTCTTCGCGATCTCGGGAATCCGTTCTGCCGCGCCGCCGGGAAGTTTTGGGTCTGTCACCGTTCTGGATTCCGCATTGTTGTATTTGGCGTCAAAATCATAGAACTCCGCAGCCGCCAGGATCTCACCGACGCCGGATGCCTTTACAGGGGCGGCGCCTCCTCCGAACACGGCGCATTCCACTTCATGTCCTTGGATCATCTCCTCTACCAATATCTTACGGTCATGTTTTGCCGCTTCTAAAAGTCCCGCTGCCAGTTCCTCTCTGTCCGACGCTTTGCTCACTCCTTTGGAAGAGCCTGCGTTGGACGGTTTTACAAATACCGGATAGCAGAACTTTGCCTCCACTTTATTCAATACCGCATCCATATCGTTCAACTGATGCTTCATCACAGGCACATAATCCGCCTGCTTCACGCCAAGATCGTCCACAATGATCTTGGTATACAACTTATCCATAGATACCGCTGACGCCAGTACGCCGCAGCCCACATAGGGAATCTGAGCCAGTTCCAACAGCCCCTGGATAGTTCCGTCTTCGCCGTATAATCCGTGAAGGACAGGAAATACCACATCCACATGGATCTTCTCCACCTCTTCCCCTTCGGTAAGGATCACGCACTGTTCCGTGGCGTCCGGGGAAATGACCGCGCCGATCCTGCTGTTTCTCCATTCACCGGTACGGATATCTTCCAGGCTCCCGGCCTTTAACCAGTTTCCGTCTTCTGTAATTCCAATCAGCAGCTTTTCATACGCTGTTTCATCTATCTGTTCAATGATATTGGCCGCCGACATACAGGACACACTGTGCTCTGATGACTGTCCGCCAAAAATTACCGCTATCATACGCTTTTCCATCTTATCTATACACCTTTCTGCCCTTTTTACGGACACAATTACCTTGGTCTCCGCCGCCTGCTGCTCTGTGCAGACAACCGCCCTCCGGCGCCGCGGAAATTATTTTGCTTTTCAGGTTTACATTATAACACAGGCGTCAATAATTACCAATAGGATCAGAAAAAAAGGAGGATTAAAATCATGAAATACAAAAAGATGCTGATTGCCGCAGTCAGCCTGGGCCTGATGGTATTTTTACTGGCCATGAACGGCTACAGACAGCACGGAGAGCACCTGGCCTCCAGAATTGCACCGGAAATCATACGCTTTCATGTGAGAGCAAACAGTGACAGCAAAAAGGACCAGGAATTGAAATTACAGGTCCGGGATTATCTGCTTAATACTATTTATGACGATTTAGGGAGTTCTGCCAGTAAAGAAGAGATAAAAGATTACATTTTACGAAAAAAAACGGATTTAGAGCGGCTTTCTGATACATTTATTGAAGCTCAGGGCTTTGAATATAAAACTTCCATAGAGATTTCAAACCAATATTTTCCCGAAAAAACATATGGGGACATGACATTTCCCAACGGAGAGTACGAGGCTGTGACCGTAGCCATTGGAAGCGGAACAGGCCATAACTGGTGGTGCGTGCTGTACCCGCCTCTCTGCTTTACGGACGCCGTATACGCTGAGGTTCCCGATACTTCCAAAAATACTTTGAAAAACCTGCTGGCGCCGGAGGATTATTCGGAGCTGGTGAGAGGGGATGTGGAGGTGCGGTTTAAGGTGCTGGAATGGCTGGGAATTGAATTGTAGCAGCCAGAAGAGTGAATTTCTGAAAGATACGCTGGAAAGCGGGGAGGGGCTATAACCGATGGCTCTCCGCTTTCCGGCTTGTTTTGGATCAATTTTTACATTAAGCCTCAAGGCATTTTTAAAAAAGCCTTCACGCTTTACTTTAAACCCCTAAGGCATTTTCGAAAATCCCTTCACGCTTTACATAAAAAACCCTCTCCTACCTCAGCAGCGCCCCCACATCCAACAGCCCCCAGCCCTGCCGGTTCCTCGGCAGGCCCATATCCACCGCCCGTTCTCTAAGCATCAGTTTCACATCCCTGTTATTCATATAGGGGTATTTTTCCAAAAGAAGGGCGATGGCTCCGGATACCAGCGGGGTGGACATGCTGGTTCCGCTTTTCACCGCATAGCGTCCTGCCACGTTGGAACAGCTTACGATTCCCGAGCCGGGGGCTACGATATCCGGCTTGCAGATGCAGGCGCTGGTGGGGCCGCGGCCGGAATAGTCCACCATGCGGTTGCCCATCACATTCACTTCCTTGTCATCATCGGAACAGCCGACTGTGATCACTTTCCGGCTGATTCCGGGAGTGGTGATGGTCATGGGCTTGGGGCCCTGGTTCCCGGCCGCTACCACTACCACCAGGCCGTCGTCCCATGCCGCGTTGACGGCTTTGACCAATGCGGAATTCTCATTCATCCCTTTCCGGTTATAGGAGCCTACGGAAATGTTGATGATGCGGATTCCAAGTTCCTCTTTATGATAGCGGATCCAGTTCAGCCCGGCCATCACATCGGAGGCAAATCCATTGCCCTTTTCATCCAGCACTTTGATCGATATTAAATTGCATTCCGGCGCAATCCCCTGGTATCTTCCGTCGGAAGCTGTCCCGCTTCCTCCGATAATTGCGGATATATGGGTTCCGTGTCCATTGTCATCATAGGCTTTTCGTTTCTTCTGTACCATATCTGCAAACGCAATGATTCTGTCATCAAAATCGACATGCGGAAATATACCTGTGTCCAAAACGGCAACGCCCACCCCTTTTCCGGTATAACCGGCGTGGTAGGCTTCGCCGCAATGAATCCATGTTTTTACTTGATTCACATTTTAACCTTTTTTCCCTTTTTTATTAAGATATGTAATCTTTTTTAGCTGGGAACCCGTTCCACGGATTTACAGCCTTCAAAAACGGATAATCAGATTATGGTCTGCCGTACTCTATCTGTCTACGACAGAACCGTCTTCATGCAGATGAATCCCTCCGTATTTGCCTTCGAAAGGAAATACTTCTTCTATATGGTCTATTAATTCGATTCCCAGGCCCGGCCCTTGGGGGAGCAGAATATAGCCGTTTTCAACCGCAAACGGAACCTTCATCTCCCTGTCCAGACGGCATTTTCCGTTCATCATAGGGTATTCCTGAATTTCGAAGTTTGGAATGCAGGCATCTAACTGCAGACAGGCCGCTGTTGAAACAGGCCCCAACGGATTATGGGGGATCAGATAAATGCCTTTGGCCTCCGCCTGGGCGGCGATCTTTTTTCCTGCCGTAATGCCGCCTGCCACACACATATCAGGGCGGATATAGCGTACATTGGCATGGGAAATGAGCGTATCAAATTCCGCAGGATTTATAAACCGCTCTCCGGTAGCTACCGGAATCCTGCATTGGCCGATCAGCGCTGCCATGGCTTCCATATTGTCAGGGATTGGATCTTCATAAAAGTAAGGCCGGTATTGATCCAGAGCGCGCCCCAGCTCAATAGCTTCCGCCGTGCGCAGGCCCCGGTGGCATTCCACCGCCACATCCACCTCCCAGCCCACCGCCTGGCGGACCCGTCTCATCGTATCTTCCACACGTCCAATTAAAGCTGTGAAACTTTCGCCGCATCTGCCGTCTTCATCTTTTGGATGCCCGATGGAAAAACGGATGGCTTTGAATCCGTCTGCGGCAATCTTACCGGCGCTTTCCGCAATTTCTTCCCCATTCTTTCCCCGGGCATTTACGTAAATCTTAATTTTATCCCGAACCCTTCCGCCCAGCAGTTCGTAGCAGGGAACATTTAAATATTTGCCTTTTAAATCCCACAAAGCGATATCGATTCCCGAGACCGCCGCCTGCACCACGGCCCCTCTGAAATGCAGATTTCGGGTCAATGCGTCCCAGATAAATTCGATCCGCATGGGATCCAGGCCCACAATTAGCTTTTCCATCTGTTTTAAAACAGTGGCCGTCGCCTCCTGATAGCTCCAGGCCCCGCATTCGCCGATTCCAACCAGGCCGCAGTTGGTGTGGACCTTGACGAAAAGATACCTTCCCCCGGCCAAAATCGATTCAATCTTAGTTATTCTCATAAAAATGGTCTCCTTTTTCCAATCTGCCCCGATCTTTCAGCGGCCGGCAAATGATTTCTTATTATTGGTAACAGTTCAGACAAGTCTGAACTGTTACTATTATTGAACAAAATTCTTTTCACACTATTTAATAAAACTTACATGTTTGAAAATCTCTTTCATGGCCTCTTCTTTTCTCTGGTTGTAAATCACCTTATTCTCTTCAAACAGGTTCCTTCCATGGGTGTCAATGGCCACGATCAATGGGCCGAATTCCTTGATCCGGCATACCCATAAGGTTTCCGGCATGCCCAGATCGGTCCACTGCGCGTCCTCAATCTCTTCCACGGTGGCGGCGGCCACCACTGCGCATCCTGCCGGGAAAACGCATTGAATGGCCTTCCCTTCTCTGCATCCGGCCACAGTCTTATCACCCATGCCGCCTTTTCCCACGATCACCCTCACTCCGGTTTCTTCTATAAATTCCTTCTCAAATTTTTCCATGCGCATGCTGGTAGTCGGACCTACGGATACCATTTCAAAACGTCCATCACTGCCCGGAATCGGCCTCACAATGGGACCTGCATGCAGAATAGCCCCTTCTTTTATGTCAACAGGAAGTTCCCTTCCCTCTTCGATCAGCCTCCGGTGGGCGACATCACGGCAGGTCACTATGTGCCCGCTTAAATAAATAATATCACCAACATGAATATCTTCCAGTTCTTCCGCCTTAACCGGCGTTGTCAATACTCTCTTCTCCATTATAAAGTTACCTCCTTATGTGAAGTAATCGTGTAATTCAAATCCTTATCAAAATCAATGTGGCCTCTCCGGTGTGACCAGCATCCCACATTGACCGCCACGCCGATTGTGGACGGATGGCGCGCCGTATTTTCAATATGTACGCCCATGACGGAATAATTTCCGCCCATTCCCTGAGGCCCAAGGCCGATCTTATTGATCCCGTCTTCCAAAAGTTTCTCCATGGCGGCGGCCCGTTCGTTGGAATTACGGCTTCCGAGAGGGCGCATCAGGGCTTTTTTGGACAGCAGGGCCGCGGTTTCCACAGATGTGGCCACACCGACGCCTACAAGGAGAGGGGGGCAGGCATTCAGCCCATAACTGGTCATAACATCCATCACAAACTCTGTCACGCCCTCGTATCCTGCGCCGGGCATGAGCACCATAGCTTTGCCCGGCAGCGTGCATCCGCCTCCGGCCATATAGGTGTCAATGCTGCAGGAATCGGAATCCGGGACAATCTCCCAGAATACGGTGGGCGTGCCTTTACCTACATTTTTTCCGGTATTGTACTCATCAAATGTTTCAACGCTGTTGTGGCGCAGGGGAGCCTTCACAGTCGCCTCCATCACTGCCTCCCTAAGCAGGCCTTCCAATTCGCCCAGCAGAGGAAATGAAGCTCCGCACTTTACAAAAAATTGTAAAACTCCGGTGTCCTGGCAGCATGGCCGGTCCAATTCCACCGCCAGTTCCTGGTTTCTGAACATGGTGTCATAAATTGTTTTTGCCAGCGGGCTGTTTTCCTTTTCCCTCAGTTCTTCCAGCTTCGCATAAACGTCATCCGGCAGCACTTTACCGGAATAAGCAATGAATTTTGCCATGATGTCTGTCATCCGGGCAGCAGCCTGTTCTTTACTCATTGTCGTGTCCTCCTATTTTCTTAATGAAATATACTATCTTATATATTTGATAATGTATCCATTTATTAATTCCATCATATACCTGCGCATTTGGTTTGTCAATATGATATGGTGGCAGGATACATTTTTCCAATGCTATTTTTCTTCAAACCTGGTCAAAATATTATTCATGCTGCGGATTATATGATCCTGCATCCTCTTCCGGGCCAGTTCGCCGTCATTTGCCTTCACCGCGTCCAGAATCTGTCTGTGTTCAAAAATGGATATCTTAGCATAGTCCTCTTCCGTCACCTTATGTCCCATGGATAAACCGTTCCACATGGAGGACAGCAGGGACTTCATCTTCTCATTGTCGGCAGCGGTCCAGATTTCCATATGAAATGCCTGGTTATGCTTTGAATATTCTTTGGAATCATTGTTTTCCAAGGCCATTTCAGCGATAGAAAATGCGTGTTCAACTTCTGTAAGATCCACTCCCGGCCTGCTGGCCCGGGCGGCGGCCTCCCCTTCCAGAACAGCCCTCGTCTCATAATGATCCCGGATCGTCTTCTCATTAACGCCTAAGACCACGGCTCCTTTGTTGGGACGGAGCTTTATCAGGCCGTCTCCGGAGAGGATTTGAAATGCCTCCCTCACAGGGGTTGCGGACACTCCCACCTGGGACGCGATCCCTTCCAGGGTGATCTCCTGCCCTTCCGTCAGCTCTCTCGACAGAATTGCTTTTCTCAGTATGGACGCCACCTGCTCTCTGGCAGGCAGTAATTTCACTTTTCCCAGATTATTCATTCCGCCCCTCCTCAAAATTCAGTAATGACTTTGCCAAATCAGAATAGTATGCCTTCACCGCCTGTTTCAATCCATTCTCGTCACAAGCTTCATATGCCCTCAATATCCGTGACAGAAAATGTTCCCGGTCTCCCTCTCTGCCTTTCCGGTTCATAACGGCATGGGAAATGTACCCGTCCAGCAGTTTTGAAAAAAGCCGGCTGACGTACACATTCCTCAAAAGAGAGACCGCGGTTTTATGAATCCCGATCTCCATTTCCGCTGCGCGGCTTTGGTCCTCTTTTCCTCCGGTTTCCAGACAGCGGCGGACGGCCCCGAAGAAAATATCCCGGTCATTTTCAGGGATCAGCATTAAAATCTCGGTTTCCATGGCCGCAGCCACAGAAAATGTATCCATGACCTCTCTGCAGTCCATTCCGGCCACCTGCATATGGCGGTTTGGAAGGCGGATCAGAAATCCTTCCTGGGCCAGCGCCTGAAGCGCCTCCCGCACAGGCATGCGGGACACTCCCAGCATCTGGGCAACATTTTCCTGGGCCAGTTCTTCTCCCGGCTTCATACGGCCCGAAAGTATTTCATCACGGATCGCCCGGATAATGTAGTCTTTGGTCTGAACTGCCTGAACAGTTTCCATTTCTTATACCTCATCTCCAAATTTGTTCTTATAATACCCTTTTGCGCAGTAAATAGCGCCTGCCGGATTATGGGCCAGCACCCGGTCCTTCACCACAAGAGTGGTCACCATGGCTTCGGAATAGCGGTATAAAAATGAATCATGACCGACGCAGAGGCCCAGGGCTATGTTGAAGTCCGTTTTCTGCTCATTTAAAAGCCGCGCCTGGAAAACCGGATTGCACATGGGCTCAAATTCATTGGGATGCATCTTATACTCTTCTTGAATGCCGATTTCCGCCTTATCAATGCCGCCTGCCTTGCAGATTACGGAAACCACTTCGAACCCGTGTCTTGTCAGAAGGTCTGAAACGATTTCCGCCTCCCCGCACAATCCGCCGCAGAAGGCCAGCCCGATGCGGTGATACCCCATCCGGTCACAGAATTCCATGGTTTCACGGACGCGCACCCATTGGCCGTATCCCAGCCGTTCGATCTCGGCCGAAGTGATGTAGAATTGAATGTTTTCTTCTTTCTTATACTCTTCCAGGGCTTCATTTAAAACCTCCTGGTTTCTTATGGGACAATTTTTCGGAAGCTTTGCGGCCTGGTTCCCACGGCAGGCGTAGACTTTACATTTTGCGCAAGTATACATAATTATTTTCTCTTTCTGTCATAGTTTCTATTATATATTGGCAGCCGTTCCTGACGGCTTATCCTCATGGCCGAAAAAACCGGTCATGAAACATCAGATTACATATATTGTATCCATTGTTACTGCGCCTGTCAAATACATTGTCCAGGGGCTGTGAACAGTGACAGCGTAATCCGGCCCGGGACATTTCCAAATGGCGGCGGAACATGGGGCCGCGGCTCATCCATGGATTTACATCCGGGGAAAAAAGTCCTATAATTAAAACCATCATATTTTCTGGGGGGGATTGTGGAAAATAATCCTGATGGCTTATTTTTCACACTCAAATTTGTGCCGGAGCCACAAATTTGAATCGCAGCTGGGAATCTGAAATTCTCAGCGCGTGCCTACGCAACGCAGGATTTGCGTTCAGCAATATTTACGTTCAGCAATATTTGCGTTTACCAAGATTTGCGTTTACTAAAATTTGCGCATAAAAACGCTCCGGAATGGAGGAATATTATGTTGAAAACTGATGCAATTACGCTGACACAGCAGTTAGTCCGTATCGAAAGCACCGATCCGGGCTCCTATGAGGGGAAAATCGGGGAATTCATATGGAAAACCCTGGATCATCCCCAGATCAAACTGACAAAAGAAGAGGTTTTACCGGGACGGTTCAATATCATGGCAAAAATCCAGGGAGAGACCGACGATCCCGCTCTGATCTTCATCTGCCATATGGATACGGTTGTAATCGGGGAAAACTGGACCTGTGATCCCTTGGGCGGTGAATACAAAAATGGAAGAATTTACGGAAGAGGCGCCTGTGATATGAAATCCGGGCTGGCCTGCGCCATGTCGGCCTGTCTGGAACTTGCGGCCAAAACAGCCCAAAGCGGTCAAAAGCCCAGACACAGCTTTGCCCTGATCGCCACAGTTGACGAAGAAGATTTCATGCGGGGCGTGGAAAAAGCCATTGAAAGCGGCTGGGTAACAAAAAACAGCTGGGTTTTGGATACGGAACCCACCAACGGCCAGATTCAGGCTGCCCACAAAGGCCGCGCCTGGTTCGAGGTGGATGTGGAAGGAATCACCGCGCATGCCAGCACGCCGTGGAAGGGCGCGGACGCCATCGCGGGAATGGCCGAAATTATCTGCGGGATCAGAAAACGGATCACGGCCTGTCCAAAACACGAAGAGCTGGGCGCATCTACGGTCACATTCGGACAGATAACCGGAGGTTACCGGCCCTATGTGGTTCCTGACAAGTGCAAAACATGGATTGATATGCGTCTGGCTCCGCCTGTTACCACAAAAGACGCTGCCAATATGGTGGAAGAAGCCATAACCCAGGCGGCTGCCCAGGTACCCGGCATACGCGCCTCCTATGTGATCACCGGGGACCGGCCTTATGTGGAAAGGGACGACCGTTCATTTCTGCTGAAATCCCTCAAGCATGCATGTGAAGAGGTGACAGGAGAACATGCCGCCGTCACTTTCTTTCCAGGTTATACGGACAGCGCCGTCATTGCAGGCGCCTTAGGAAATATGAACTGTATGTCCTACGGCCCCGGCGATCTGGAACTGGCGCATAAACCGGATGAATCGGTTCCATGCGAAGACATTTTAAGATGCCAGGCCGTACTGATAACACTTGCGGAAAACATGATTTTCTGATATTCTTAATCTGCGGCCGGGAGAATTTCGGAATTTCAGATGGTATTTTTTCCGCAAATTCTATGCCGGGGATAAAAAACATACGGGACGGGCACACTTTTTTATATAAATTTCCTGTTGACCTTTAACGTAATTTTATTTACATTCCCCTTATATTGTTAATATTTATATTAAGAAAATCTTCATAATCTATTCAAACAATATACAAACATTTTCCCGAGCGGTATGTTATACTAAAACCATCATAAGAAATGTACTAACAAAACTATTTATCCTTCCAACCTTTTTGAAAAATCCTAATCCTAAAGAAAAGCGGCCCCGTATTTTATGAATACGGGGTTTTTTCTGTCCTTTTTTAAAATAGAGGGCTAAGGGATTTTCGAAAATGGCTTCCCCCTTTACAGTAAAGGGGGAAGCCATTTTCGAAAATCC
>NZ_WQPN01000049.1 GCF_018785315.1 Clostridium sp. MCC353
ATGTTCTCGGTACCCTTCATTTCCCTTTTTTCGGCCTTAGAGATGCCCCGGCCGGAACCATGAGCTGGAACCGCAAACCGCGCCCCGGCCTCCTGCAGATCCAACCGCCCATCCGGTGCCCCTCTCCATCCGTCTGAACGGTTTCGGGCCTCACATTCCCTGGATCCTCGGCGTCCCCTTCGCCAGTCACCTAAATAAAGATTCCACAATATCTCTATAGGTCACCAGGGAAACATTATTTATAGACGCGGCTTTATCCACGCAGCCTTTGGTGAACCCGCATTTTGCAAATAAATATAGATGGGTATTCTCATAATGAAACATCTGGCTTCGTCTTAACAGGGTTTCCAAAATGCCTGTATCGATCTTTTCGTTGGTCCATTTGCATTCTCCAAATAAAGCGGTATTCTTGTCCTGTTCTCCCATTATGTCGATTTCTGTCTGGCTTCGGGTAAGGGGGTCAGTGCCCCACCAACGGCCAAGATCCCTGAATTCTATGGGGGATTGGCCCTTTAGAAGGAGGTTCCACAGATACTGCATACATATCTCTTCAAATACTTTCCCCATATAGTCCGACAGATACGGTTCGATCCGCTTGTAGGCCAGATCAGCGGCCCCGCGGGCAATGATGGAATTATTCTCTGGTATAAACTTGTACCAAAACCGGAACATATTATCATCAATGGAGTAAATGGACTTTCGGGAAGCCTTTTCACCATAAGGTGTTTCTTTTCGAATCAGCCCCAATGTCAAGAGATTTTTTAAGTAGGATGCACAGACACTGGTGTCTTCTCCCACTTTGGTAGAGATCTCCGCCATACGGGAGGCGCCGGTTGCGATTGCTGTTATGACTGCATTGTATAATGCCGGTTCCCGTACCTCCTGTTTCAGAAGATTCTCCGGTTCTTCAAACAGAGATGATGCGGGGTTTAAAAAGGTGTTTTTGATGTTGTCCGCTACGCTCAGCCTGTCATCCATTTGCAGCAGATATTGAGGGGTTCCACCTGCAATGCCGTAGATCAGTGCCTTATCCTCTGCTGAAAAGTTTTTAAAATACCGGCAGGTATCCGCAAAATCAAAAGGCAGTATCTTCATTTGAGCTGTCCGCCTGCCATAGAGAGGAGCTTTATAGGCCAGTACATGATCTTCCATATAAGACATAGATGAACCACATAGAATCAGCATCAATTTAGAATGATCTTTGTATTTATCGATTAATAGTTGAAGTGTAGAAGCAAGACTTTTGGAAGCGCGGGCTACGTAAGGGTATTCGTCAATAACCAGAATCAGCCTTTCCTGTTCCGATAAATGGAATACATACTCCAACGCTGCCTGGAGAGACAAGAAAGCAGTCTGTGCCTGAATGCCTGCACTAAACTCCATAATGTTTTTGCTGAAATTTTCCAAATTCTGCTTGGCGTTGCTTTCTACGCCCATGAAATAGATTGCTTTTTTGCCGTCTATAAATTGGTTAATGAGCGCAGTTTTTCCTACACGGCGGCGGCCATATATAACTACAAACTCGAATTTATCCGATGTATAACATTTATTTAATGAACTCAACTCGTGCTCTCTGCCAATAAACATAGTTTCACCTCCATTTTGTACTATTTATATTGTACCATGCTTGACTAAATAGGTCAATTACGATTTACTAAAGTATAACTTACTAAAATACACCTCATCAATCTCACCAAACAGATAAGGGGAACAGTCCAAGCGCTGTCTCCACTGCATGCCAAATTGCCGATATACCTGCCGGCACATTTGCACGCATACTTGCATATACATAAAAAACAAACGCCTGCTGGGGTTGGCAGGCGTTTGTTTTTTCACTTTAGGAATGGTAGGTATAATATGTTTAAAAATGTTATAGGGGGGCAGGACGCTTGCGCATCCTGTATGAGTATGAAAATGAAAAAGTCTTATTGACTGGTTCCTCTTTATTATGTCATGTATTTGTGAGTAAATTATGGATATTCCATAAAAAAATAATAAAAACCATGACCAAAGAATTAAAAAAGTATATTCCTTTATTTATTGGTTGATTTTCCGCCATTGTTCCGGCGTCACGTGGTAATATTTCTTGAAATATCTGATAAAACTTTGGACTGTATTGTACCCTACCATGGACGCCACATCTTTGATGCGCAGGGACGGATTGTCCAGAAGCTTTTTAGCGTTTTCCATGCGGACTGTGGTCAGGGTTTCCAATAATGTCTCATTTCGTTCCGCTTTGAACAGGTTGCTCAGATAGTTGGGCGACAGATGGACATATTCTGCTATATCCACCACGGAAATATCCGAACTGTAATGTTCTCCGATGAACTGGAGCACCTGCTCAATGATGTCGCTGTGCTGGCGCCGGCTTTTCAGTTCCAGTATATCCAGGCTGTATTCTAAAAAGGACAGCAGATTGTGTTTCAGCGAAAACAGGTCGTCTGTTTCACGGATTCGCCGGTACAACTGGTAATTGTTGTATTCCGGGTTATCGTATACGCCTCCTAAGGACGCCACATGTTTATATACGGAATTTTCTATTTCAAAAACCAGGTATTTCAGGTAGAGGTAGTTATTTTCCGGCACTGAAGTAAATGGTTCCAGCAGGTCGAGTGCAGCGGTGAGCACCCCGTCCCGGTCCTGCTCCGATATTTTTGTGAGAAGAGCGTCTAAAGAGGGTTTGGGGTAGGCGGCGTTTAAGTCCGCGCTGGTTTTTCCGGGATCGAGACCGATGATTTCCGCCTGGTTTAAGGCGGTAAAAGGCTGTTCCCTGAGCTTTTTCAGGGCCTCATTATAATAAGCGGGGATCGGCTCCATTTCATCGAAACAGATGCTGACGCCGATGATCGCAGTGTATTTTTGACCGGTAAATTCCTGTTCCAGACGGCGGGCCGCCTGGAGAACCGCCTCCTCGCTCAGAGAAGTGTTGAGCAGGACGGTGAGGTTATGAGGATCCGTTATGGTGATGTTGTAAAAGGAATCGGAAATCAGGCGCGCCAGCGTATCCGAAAATGATTTCCGTATCTCTTTTGGTATGGGCTGTTTAAATTTAAGGAGCAGCAGGTAAAAAAACGGGTGTTCCAGGGTCAGCTTCAGGGTGGAGCAGAGCTGGAGAAAATCGTCTTTATTGAATTCCGGGGCGATCAAAAACTCGTGGAGCGAATACGTTTCCGCATAGGAACGGGTGATGGTATACTGCTGTTCCAGTTCCCGTTTCTGCTCGTACAGGTTTGACATGGCATTTGACAGCAGATAGTATTCGTTGGGCTGGTTGGTCTGAGGCAGCAGGTGCATGGGAATCTCAAATTTTTGCAGAAGCTGCTGCAGCGGCCGGTACAGCAGATAGGAAACGAACAATATGGCCAGGATGGAGATCAGGATGATGATCACAAATGGGATGGCCAAATTCCCTGTAGTCTTTAGTATGCTGTCCGTAAAATAAGTGTAATTCTGCACCGATAAGGTATACAGGCCGAAATCCGGCAGAAACTCATAGCATAGGAAATATTTCTCCTTATGAATGGAGAGGGAAGACCATCCTCCAGTCCTGGAATTTTCCTGTTTGGAAGCCAGTCCGGAGAATTCTTCGAAAATTTCTTTTTCAGGCACCCCGTCCGCCCTGAATTTGTACAGAGGTTCCAGGGCAGAATCCAATATGAAAAAGGAACCGGTGTGTTCCGTATTGGTGAGGGTGGCAAATGCCTCCGGATACACATTGACGATAATGGTCACCGGTGTTCCCGCACTGTGGTTATAGACCTGTTTTACATAACTGAGCAGAGTGACCGGCTTTTTTGGAGTGACTGCAGTGCTGCGGTCCACGGTGCGCAGCGGTTTCAGTCCTGTAATGGCGTACTGTTCCTCATTTAGCACTGCGGTATCCAAAAAGTCTTTTTTATAGATCATCGCATCGGACAAGACATAGGGATGAATGGAATCAAACAGGTAAATGGATTCGATAAAACGGTTGGAATAGTACATCCTCTCAATGTTCAGAAGCACGGATTTTATGGCGGGATAATCAGGCTCTTCGGGATCGGAAGCCAGAACCGTCATCACATCATTGTCAAACAGAAGCTGGTTGGTCAGATTATCCGCTGTGACCAGGTTGGAATCCAGTCCGTTGGTATAGTTGGAGAGCAGTTGGACTTCCTTATTCTGAGTATATTCCAGCAGATTCTCCGTGCCGATCCGCAGTACAAAATAGAGCATGGAGCAGATGGGGAATAAAAGCAGGAGAGAAAGAAGAATGACATTTCTCCAAAGTACAGACCGTTTTTGATGCCGGTGTTTAATCCTCATTGATATAACCCCTCCCCTTTAAAATGAATCCCCTTAATATGACGCCCTGATCCGTCATTTCTTTAGACAAAGTATAATATGAAATCCCCGGATTGTCGATGAATAAAGGGTATGAAACGTAGAATGTTATTACAAACGTAGAAAAATACAACGCCTGACCGTAGGATATCAGAACGGAAAAAGAAAGTAAATATTTACGTAAAACGGTGATTGGTTTACAGTTAGATCAACAGTTGGTGTGTGCACGCCGAGAGAAACAAACTGCAGCAGATTATTAAACTGTAGTTCATTATCAAACTGTATCAAACTGTCAAAATGCTGTAAATTATCAAACCGAAGTAGTAAGAAGCAGAAAGCAGTAGTAAGAAGTAAAAGGTAAGAAGTAAAAGGTAAGAAGTAAAAAGTAAGAAGTAAAAAACAGTATCAAAAATATCAGTACCAAAATACAAATAAAATCATTTTATTACATCGAAAAATAAAACAGGGGGTTTTACTATGTTTAAGAAAGCCATAGCGGCGCTGCTGGCAGCATCTTTAGCAGCAGCTTCATTAACAGCATGCGGCGGCGCGGGAACCGCTGACAAGGCAGCGAAGGAAACGGCAAAGGAATCTGCAAAAGGAACTGACAATGGAACCGATGAAAATGGAACAAAAAAAGGATCGGAAATTGGAAATGGAACCGGAAAAGGAACCGAAGCCGGGACAGAAGCACAGAGCGAAGAGCCGTTGAAGATCCAAATGACAGTCCGCCTGTTCGATCAGATTCCGGACATGAACAATACCTATTGGCAGGAATATCAGAAAAGAACCAATACGGAATTAAAGGTGGAATGGATTCCTGACGGGGATTATACCACTAAATTAAACCTGATTCTGGCCTCCAAACAGATACCGGAAGTCCTGGTCGCCAATTTATCCAAAAATCTGAATGATCCTTCTTTTATCAACGCGGTGCAGAACGGAGCGTTCTGGGACTTAACCGATGTATTGGGGGATTTCAGCAATTATCCGAACCTGAAAAACAATGTGGCGCCGGATGCCTGGAATACCAGCCGGATTAACGGGCGCATCTATGGCATCCCCCAGAGCGTGCCCAAGGTACAGGGAGCGCCGATCATACGGGAAGACCTGGTAAAAGCAGCGGGAAAAGAGATGCCCACAACCATGGATGAGTTTCTGGATGTGCTGGAGGCAGTGGTTGAAATGAACCCGGATATGGTGGGCCTGGTGTCCAAGCAGGATATGTTTTTGGGCGGAAGCGGCGGCCTGGTATCCGCATTTGGTGTGGATGAACCATATTATAATGAAGAAGGCGGTTTGGTATTCCAGAAACTAACGCCCGGATTCACCCAATTTGTGGAATGGCTGAGGGAGGCCTATGAGAGGGGCGTCCTGTCCAAAGAATTTTCCGTTATGAAGCCAACCCAGGCCACAGAAATGTTCCAGTCAGGTTCCGCAGTGGTGATGATTAATGAATCAGGCCGCTGGTGCTATCCATTTACCCAGACGCTGAAGAAAAAGAACCCGGATGCGGTTGCCCAGTTCGTGCCTCTTTTGGAAGGAAACGAAGGATGTTACGCGGTAGACGCGGGCACCGGCGTAGTCGACAGCATGTTCATTTCCAAAGCGGTTCCGGAAGAAAAAATGCTTCAAATCCTGGATTATTTTGAGAGAACCACCACAGAAGAATTCTATGACCTGACTACATATGGAGTGGAAGGCGTACATTATAATGTTGAAAATGGGGAAAAAGTGATGACAGAGCTGAGAGATCAGGAAATGGGCTCCAGCGCGCCGTGGCAGGTGCTGCCGTTGATGTACAACCCATTTATGAAGATTGACAGCACAGCCGCGCCGGAAGAATACAACCAGGCTCAAAGAGACTTGTTCGACAGTTACGGCTATCTGGAAAAAGCCCGCACCAATCCTTTCTATATCGCCACAAGCCAGAAATGGATCAACGTATGGCCCAAATATTCACAGGAATGGGCTGCCAAAGGGGTTCAGGCTGTTACCGGCCAGATATCCATGGAGGAATACAAGGCTTATGTCGACCAGTTGAACGAGAAGCCTGAGATGAAAGAAGCTTATCAGGAATTTGCTGCCAGCTATAAGGCGGTTGTATCGGAATAATACTGTGGCGGCTGCAAAACAGTTATATCGGAATAATGCTGTGGCGGCTGCAAAACAGTTATATCGGAATAATGCTGTGCGGCTGCAAAACGGTTATATCGGAATAATGCTGTGCGGCTGCAAAACGGTTATATCGGAATAATGCTGTGCGGCTGCAAAACAGTTATATCGGAATAATGCTGTGCGGCTGCAAAACGGTTATATCGGAATAATGCTGTGCGGCTGCAAAACGGTTATATCAGAATAAAAGCATGAGTAAAAAGCTATTACATCAACATGTAATAGCTTTTTAAAAAGAAGGAGGAGATGATGGGAGTGCCAAATGAGAAAAAGACCTCTTACAGCCGGACCCTGAGGCGGATGTACCAGGGACGGTATGTGTATTTGCTGATGCTGCCGGGGATTATTTATTTCATCATATTTAAATTTGTTCCCATGGGGATGCTGGGCATCATATTTCAGGATTACAACCCCTATGTGGGAATGGCGGGAAGCCAGTGGGTGGGCCTGAAACATTTTAAAGAGCTGATACAGGACGATTACTTCTATTTGATGCTGCGCAACACCCTGTGCATCAATTTCCTGAATCTGCTGTTCCATTTTCCGGTGCCGATTATTTTGGCCCTTTTGCTGAATGAAATCAAAAATGACAAGTTTAAGAGGTTTAACCAGACCATGCTCTATCTGCCTCATTTTTTATCATGGGTGATCGTGGCCAGTATGACATTTTTCCTGCTGTCCGTTGATGTGGGAGTGGTGAATAAGGCCCTTGTGTCCATGGGCAGCCCTACGGTGTCATTTTTGTCTGAACCAAAGCTGTTCTGGGGGATTATCGTGTCTCAGAATATCTGGAAAGAGGCGGGATGGGGAACCATAATTTTCCTGGCGGCCATTTCGGCAGTGGATATGGAACAGTATGAAGCGGCGGTTATGGACGGGGCCGGACGGCTTCAAAAGATCTGGTATATCACCCTTCCTGCCATAGCGCCCACCATTGTCACGCTGCTGATCCTGAAGCTGGGAACCATTCTGAACGTGGGATTTGAGCAGATCCTTCTGATGGCCAATCCGTCTGTAAACAGCGTGGCCGAGGTATTTGATACATACGCATACCGGCTGGGTATTATCCAGGGGAATATCAGCTTCGCGTCTGCGGTCAGTGTATTTAAGGGATTTGTGGGCTGTCTGTTCGTATGGGTATCAAACCGGATTGTGAAAAAAATGGGATATGAGGGAATCTATTGAGGAGGTGAACGGAAATGATGAAAAGAAAAAAGAGGTTTTCCTGGGGCGATATTTTGATCTCAGCAGTTGTGCTGCTGATTTCAATGATGTGTGTGCTGCCGTTTTTATATGTACTGAGCATTTCCTTTACAGACCCGGATGCATATGAACCATTTAAATTTTATATCCTTCCGCCAAAGTGGTCTTTGGAATCTTATAAGTATATTTTATCGACCCATAGTTATATCAATTCATTGAAAAGCACCTTATTTATCACCATTGCGGGGACTGTGCTGGATTTGGCCGTTACCATGACCATGGCATACGGCCTGACGAAAACCGACCTGCCGGGCCATAGGCTGATCTATGGAATGGTGGTTGTCACACTGTTTTTCAGCGCCGGAACCATACCAACCTATCTTGTGGTGCAGAAACTGGGCTTGCTAAACAGCTATTGGGCGTTGATTTTTTCGTCCCTGACCAGCGCGTGGCATCTGATCGTGGTCTGCTCCTTTATTAAATCCATCCCCCTGTCCCTTGAAGAGGCGGCCAGGATTGACGGGTGCAGCGAGGTGGGCGTGTTTTTCAAAATCATCCTGCCGCTGTCCATGCCGGTTATCGCCACATTTACCCTGTTTTTTGCGGTAATGCACTGGAATACATACTTTGATGCCATGCTGTACATTTCAGATACGGATAAATGGACCCTTCAGTTGATGGTGAAACAGCTTGTTATCGATGCGGACGCCTCCGGGGTGGCCCAGTCCTTTAACGATACGGCTCCGCCGCAGGAAACCATGCGCATGGCGTCGGTTGTGCTGTCCATGCTGCCCATCATGTGCGTGTATCCATTTTTGCAGAAACATTTTGCAAAAGGGGTTATGGTGGGATCGGTGAAAGGCTGATCGTAAGAAATGTCCTGTAATTATGAAAAAATCAATGAATGGAGATCAAAAATAATGGAAAGACAAATTAAAACAGTACTCACAACGGTAAATTACGAAGGCTGGCATTGGGATAAGCTGGCCGGGGCCCTGGCTCCGGCGAATATCATCAGGGCGGATAAAAATGACGCGAAAGCCATTTCAGAAGCGTTAAAAGAGGCGGACGCGGCTATTTTGGGCGGGGACATCAGCGACCAGATTCTGAATGAGGGAAAACATCTCAAGTGGATCCACTGCGACCATGCGGGCCTGAATTTCTCCGCCCGCCCGGAAATTTTCCAGAGGGGAATTATACTGACCGGGTCGGCGGGAAGATCCGGCCCTGTACTGGCGGAACATACATTTTTCCTGGCCTTGTCCCTGATTTATAAAATCCATGAGTTATCGGCCCAGCAGAAAGCCCATGTCTGGGGCGGAAGAATGTACGTGGAAAGCAGGGGGCTGTACTCCAAAACCATGGGCATTATCGGCATGGGCTTTACCGGCAGGGAAGTGGCGAAACGGGCCAAAGTGTTCGGAATGAAGGTGCTGGGATATGACAGAAACTGCGGGGAACTGCCCGAGGGGGTGGATACAATGTTCTGCGCGGACAAAGGGGAGAGCCTGGACGAACTGTTAAGGTGCAGCGATATCCTGGTTTTATCCGTCCGCCTGTCGGATGAAACTTACCATATGATTGACGGGCGTGCATTCGAAATCATGAAACCGACCTCCCTTTTAATCAATATGGCCCGTGGTTCCGTGGTGGATGAAGAGGCTCTTGCCACAGCCCTTCAAACCGGCCAGATTGCGGGAGCGGGCTGTGATACATTTGAATATGAACCGCTTGATACCGGCAGCCCCCTGTGGGATCTTCCCAATATGGTGATCACACCTCACTGTACCCCGGAAATGCCGGATCTGACAGCCCAGTCGCTGGAGATCATCTGCGACAACATCAGCCGTTACCGGGAGGGGCGTCCCATGAGAAACCAGCTTGCAATAAGGGATGTTTATACGAAGACCAGGCCGAAGGAATAGCGGCCGAAGGAATAACGGCCGAAGGAATAACGGCCGAAGGAATAACGGCCGAAGGAATAACGGCCGAAGGAATAACGGCCGAAGGAATAACAGCCAAAAGAATAACAGCCAAAAGAATAACAGCCAGAGGAATGACAGCCAGAGTAATAACAGCCAGAGTAATAACAGCCAAAGTAATAACCGCCAAAGGAATGGGGGCTGTGGAATAAGAACAGTAAGAATAAGCATTAGACGAATAAAACCAAATATAAAAATAAGGTGACAAAGGAGCCGTTATATGAGAACATTAAAGATAGAATTGCCCCATTGGAGCGTGAGGCAGTACGATTCCGGTCTGCCGGACAATATGCCTCCTGAAGAGGCAGAAAATCCCGGGGCTGAAAATGGAGCTATGGACGCTAACGTCCCGGGCTGCGTGCAGTACGATCTGGTACGCCATGGAAAACTTAAAAACCCTTACGGGGGCACCCAGGCCGCTTTTGACGCCGCCTGGGTTGCAAAAAGCGATTGGCTGTATGAAACAGAATTTGACGCCCCTGCCGGATATGAACGGTATGGCACGGTGATTTTGAAACTGTGGGGTGTGGACACATTTTCAGAAGTCTGGCTGAACGGTGTATTACTGGGAAAAACGGCCAATGCATACAGAAGCTACGGTTTTGAAATCCGGCCTGACCTTTTGAGGCCCCGGCACAACTGCCTGAAAATCCGCATCCAGGCCCATACCAGGATGATTCAGGATAAGATCGAGGCTGCCAAATGCCTGAAAAGAGGAAATGAAACGGAGGGGCTTCTTGGAAAGTCATTGATCCGCCGCTACCAGCGCAGCTTTTTTACCAATTCCAGCCTTTTAAATGTGGGCACCGGCGTGCTGGGAATCGGGATCAACCGTCCGGTGGAACTTCATTTTTACCCATCGGCTTATATCACCGACGTATTCTATTCCACCATCACCACAGGTCCCCAGGCCCGTGGGCGGGTAACGGTTTCCTTAAAAAATTGGGGCCCCGGCACGCAGATAAAGATCAAACTGATGGAAGAGGACGGAACCTGCGTCTGGGATACCGCCTATGAGGCCGGGGAGGGAGAGCGGGAAACGGAGATGTTGATTCCCAACCCCAAACTGTGGCAGCCCGCGGGATATGGAAAAGCCTGGCTCTACACCCTGAATGTGACGGTGGTACAGGATGGAACTGTGGCGGACGAAAAGACGATGCAGGTTGGAATCCGCACGGTGGAAATCATAGAGAGGACGGAGAGCGGGAAAAATACGTTCTATATCGCCGTAAATGGCCAGAAAATCTTTGTTCATGGCCAGAATTACATACCGTTTGACTATTTGAACGTATATGGAACCCAAAAGCAGTATGAAGCCATGTTTACCCTGCTGGAAAACAGCCATGTGAACCTGGTGCGGGTCTGGGGCGGCGGAGCTGTGGAAGACGACCGCTTTTTTTCAGAATGCGACAGACGGGGAATCCTCATCTGGCACGACTTGTTTCTCCACAGCAATGTGTATCCGGATTATGATCCCGGCTTCGTGCGGGAATTTCTGGAAGAAACGGAAGGCGTGTTAAAGACCATCCGCTCCCACCCGTGTATCTGCCTGATCTGCGGAGGAAATGAGCAGTTGGAGGGATGGGAGGAATACGGCTGGCAGCAGGAGCTGGATCATTTTTACGGAAGCTCTCTCCCCATGGAGGAGGCTCCCCGGCTGGTGCAGAGCCTTTGCCCCCAGCTGCCCTATATCTGCAATTCCCCCCACGGAGGGAAATACTGCCAGTCCCCGGCAAAAGGAGACTGCCACTGCTGGGGCAATTATTACAACGCTTTTAAAGATCCCCTGTTTGTCAGCGAAACCTGCTGGACGACAGAGAGCTATTCCCGTCCCGAAACGCTGGAAAAATACATGGGCCTGAATCTGGAGGAATTCGAAGGAACGGGCTGGGGGGAAAAATGGAAGGCGCTGACTTCGCTGCCCATTTTCAGCCGCAGGCCCTACAGCAGCTGGTTTGACGTCCGTTCCCTCAGGGCCTATCTGCACGCTTTGGAAGTGGAGCAGGCCCGGGCGGATTATCATGCCCTCAGCCAGTTTCGGTTTACCGGCCCATCCAATCACGGAGTCATTTACTGGTCATTCAATAAGGGAGGGCCTTTGTTCCAGTTCGGATGCGTGGATTACGACGGACGGCCCATGATGAGCTATTATGTGGTAAAACGTCTTTATGAAGGGATATCCATATTCCCATACCGGGATCTGTGGAATGTGCGGGTGATGCTGTCCAATCACATGCCGTCCCCGGCTGTCGTAAACGTGGAGGCATTCCATTTGGATCAGGAGGGAAATGTCCTGGAGAAATTCCATACAGATATCATGTGCCGTTCAGGAGAACTTCTCGTGGCATTGACATTGGAGAATCTGTATTCAAACGTGCAGGACCGCACCAAAGAAACCGTATTTGTGAGGGCGGCGGCTGACGGCCGGGTGGAATCTGAGGACCTGCTGTTATTCTGCCCTTACGGGGAACTGGAGCTGGTGAATAAACCGTTCAGGGCTTCTCTGGAAAGGGCCGGTGAACGGGAGTGGGAGCTGGCCATTGATTCAGAGGGAATGGTTCAAATGGTGGAAATTGAAAGCGATATTAAAATTGTCTGCGAAGATAATTATTTTCCGATGATGACGGGACAGGAAAAGAGGATTCGAATCACCGCATTGGAGGAACCGGATGGAGACAGCAGGCCCAGGCTCCATGTGGGCCGGTTAGGAGACAGCCGGATGCTGGATTTGGAGATGTGTGACATTTAAAAATGTACAGGTAAACAGTCAGGAGGAGATTACAGTGAGTTTTTCAAAAGATTTTGTCTGGGGTGTGGCCACCAGCTCGTATCAGATTGAGGGAGCGGCACAGGAAGACGGAAAAGGGCTGTCGATTTGGGATGTATACAGCCATCAGCCGGGAAAGACGTTCGAAGGTGATAACGGAGACATCGCCTGCGACCATTACCACCGTTATCGGGAAGATATAAAATTAATGGCGGAGCTGGGAGTTAAGGCGTATCGGTTTTCCGTATCCTGGCCCCGGGTTCTGCCCAATGGAACCGGCCCGGTAAATGAAAAGGGAATCCAATTTTACAGCGATCTGGTGGATGAGATGCTGAAATACGGGATCACTCCCTATCTAACATTATACCATTGGGATATGCCCTATGAGCTCTACAGGCGGGGCGGCTGGATGAATCCCGATTCCCCCAAATGGTTTGCGGAGTACGCAGCCCTGATCGCCTCCCGCTTGGGAAGCCGGGTGAAACACTACATGACGTTTAATGAGCCACAGGTATTTATCGGCCTGGCCTTTGTGGACGGCGTTCATGCGCCGGGCCATAAATACACCAGGAAAGAAACTTTGCAGATGGCCCATCATGTGCTTCTGGCCCACGGCCTTGCCGCCCAGGCGGTCAGGAGCCATGTGCCGGGCGCGAAAATCGGCTATGCGCCCACTTCCAATGTCCCGGTTCCAATTTCAGACCGTCCGGAGGACATCGCCGCCGCCCGCCGGATGTTTTTCGAAATGCCGGAGGACGGAGACTGGTCCTGGAATACGGCATGGTGGAGCGACCCGGTTCTTTTAGGGCATTATCCTGAGGATGGGATGAAGGTTCTGGAAAAGGATCTGCCTCTCATGGGACAAAATGACATGGCCGTCATCTGCCAGCCCCTGGACTTTTACGGCCAGAACATCTACCGCGGCGTGCCTGTCCGGGCGGATGAAAACGGACGTCCCAAGAACGTTCCCTATCCCCAGGGCGATCCGAAAACAGCCATTGGGTGGCATGTGAATTTTGACTGCCTGTACTGGGGAACCAGATTTTTATATGAGCGTTATAAAACTCCCATATTCATCACGGAAAACGGCATGTCGTCCCACGACTGGGTTCATTTAGACGGAAAAGTCCATGATCCGCAGAGGATCGATTATCTGCAGCGGCATCTGCGGTGGCTGAAAAAAGCGGCAGAAGAGGGCGTGGAAGCTGCGGGGTATTTCCAGTGGAGCTTTATGGATAACTTTGAATGGGCCAGGGGATATAATGACAGATTCGGCATCGTCTATGTGGATTATGAGACACAGAAGAGAATACTCAAGGATTCTTATTACTGGTATAGGGATGTGATAAGGGAGAATGGGGAAAATCTGTAAAATAAAGAAATGAACGGAACTGAAGAAAAACGTAACAGTTCAGACCTGTCTGAACTGTTACAGAAAAACAGCCGGAGAGACGGGAAATCATGACTGAAACCGACGGCTTCGGCAGGAAAACCGGGAAGGTATTTTACCTTCCCGGTTTTCCTATTATATTTCATGGCTTTATCTATATCTGATCTGGTTAAAATATATGCTGAACGTTAATAACACTCTGGTAATCGCTATACTTCTTTATGAAGTATCTATATTTTTCAAAAGTCAATTAAAATGAGAGGACTGAACTGTGAAAATTGCATGAACAAAATAAGCAAACATTGTATTATTTGTACGAAAAATACAAATGGTATTGCATTCATTTTCTGATAAGTGTATAATGAGCTCATAAGAGAGGGGACCGGTCCCATATCCGAATATTTTTAAAGGGCCGGCTGTCTTTCGTAGTTTGCGCAGACTACAATTGTCACCATAACCAAGTAATCCTACAGGAAAGGAGATATTATGAAGAACTCAGTAAGAAAGGTTTTATTGTCTGTACTTTTGGTATCGATGCTGCTATTAACTGCCTGCCAGAAACCGGCAGGGCAGGGGGCTGATAACAATACGGCAAGCAGCAATGCAGAGCAGACCGGGAATAAGAAAGAGGGAGAGAAGGAACTGGAACTTGTATTATGGCACCATGAAACACCGGCTCACAGAATTAAAGCGTGGCAGGCGGTAATGGATGGATTTATGGCGGAAAATCCGGGCATCAAGGTGACGCAGGAAGCGGTATTATGGGATGATGCGATGCAGAAATTATTAAGCGCCACAAGAGCCGGAACCTTGCCCGATATTCACGCGGTGTCTGATGCTCAGTGGAGTACTTCTTTTTTAGCAGGCAGTATTATTCCCATCGATGATATTGTAAAGGAGATCGATGAGGCGGAACAGTTTAATCCTGATTCTTTAAAAAGCTATCACTATGACGGACATGACTGGGCAGTGCCGATTAACAGCAGTACCATCAATCTCATGTACCGCCCCAGCTTACTTAAAAAAGCAGGATATGACAGGCCGCCGGAAACATGGTCGGAACTGTTGGAATATGCGGAAAACTGTACTTTTGATGAAAATGGAGACGGAACTCCTGAAGTATATGGAATCGGCATGGCAGCGGGCAGAAATACCTGTACCAACGAGACTTTTTCCGCATTTTTAATCAGTAAAAATTATGACATATTCAATGAACAGGGAGAGGTTGTGTTTGATTCCCCGCAAGTAATTGAAACGGCTGAATATTATCAAAAACTTCTTCAATTTTCCTCTCCTTCAAGCACCAGCTGGAGTTATGGAGAGATCGAGATGAACTTCGCCGCAGGCAATCTCGCTATGATTCCATACATATCTCCGAACCTTCCGGCATTTTTTGAAGAAGGAATTTACGATGTTGCAACAGCTCCCATGCCGCATCCGGACGACATGACAGCAGAGGATTCTCCAAAGTATATTGCAAACCATGCCTTAAATGTGACGATTGCAGCGAAAGAACCGGAACGCTATGAGGCAGTTAAAAAGCTTTTAAAATACATGATGGAGCCGGAAAATATCTGGATTCTCACACTGGGACAGGAACCAGGATTTTTCGTACCGCCTACTAAGACCGGCATGGATTTAGTGAAAAGCGGATATATCAATAAAGAGTTCCTTCCATTAAAGGATTTTGACGATGCAGATGGTTCGGAACACAGAAAAATACTGGAGAATTTTACGGAAGTAGGAAGCGGATTCAACTGGAAAGGTTATGCGACAGGCAACAAATACGGAGCAGTCAATTTGTCCATGACAGAAATCAATGGTTCGTTTGTGGTTGCGGATATGATTCAGAAAATAGTGGTTGATCAGGTATCCATTCCGGAAGCTGTGAAATGGGCTCAGGATAAAATGGTGGAAATATCTGAACAGTCGAAATCCATGAATAATTAGCGGCATGAATACGTTCCATGGAAAGAAAGGTAATGTATGAAGAAAAATAAAAATCAATGGATGGGATATCTATGTTTGCTGCCATTGGCATTGCTGCTCTGCTTATTCCTGTTCTACCCGTTTATCAATGGTTTTTATCTTTCATTTTTTTCGACGAAATATGGGTTTGGAGATTTGAAGTTTTGCGGTCTGCAAAATTATCTTTCTCTTATCAAATTGGAAAAGATGAAAATAGCGCTTGCTAACTCTCTCATATGGGTAGCTGTCAGCGTACTGCTGAATTCCTTTATTCCTCTGCTTTTAGCAGTTGCGCTCAACCGCAATTTTAAAGGGAAAACTTTTGTTATAGCGGCTCTTTTAATTCCCTGGGTAACCCCGGTAGTAGGATTTGCGATGATGAATAAGTGGCTGCTGGAACCGGATGTTGGAGTGATTGGAGGAATTATGAAAAAAGCCGGGCTGCTTGTGCAGGGAATCAATTTTCTCGGACGCAAGGATTTAGCTCTGCCTACGCTGATCCTACTGAATTTCTGGCAGTTTATGCCCTTTGGCGTATTGCTTCTGACTTCTGCACTGAGCACTATTTCAGAAGAGCTTTATGACGCAATGAAGGTTGATGGAGCAACCTGGATACAGATTTTGAAGAATTTAATTTTGCCAAATGTCGGTAATATGATTGGCTTTCTGATGTTTTTGGGCACGGTTTGGACATTCAGCAACTATTCCCTGATCTATTTATTGACAAAAGGAGGCCCGGCTAATTCCACCTACACGGTTCCGATCCTTATTTTTGAAAAAGCATTTACTGAATTCAATGTAGGGCAGTCAGTGGCTTTGGCGAGTTTAGTGGGTATCATACTGATCACGTTTGGTATATGGTATTTTAGGAAAATGAATATGTCAAAGGAGGGATGATATGAATGTAGAAGGACAAAGGGCGTTTCGGAACAGATCATCAATGATCCGGTTTTATATTGTAATTTTAATGATTCTTTTTGTTACTGTAATACCGTTTGTGTATGTGGTTTCAGCATCCTTTCAGAGTGAATGGTCCATAAAGACAGGCACAACTTCACTAATACCACATGAGTGGACGATTCAGAATTATATAAATATATTGTCTAATAAGGAAGGAAGTACAGCGTTCGCACTCTATTTATGGAACAGTATAAAAGTCAGCTTTGGCACTTGTATTCTGTCCATGGTAGTTTCAGTCATTGCCGCCTATGGATTGTCAAGATTTGAGTTTGCAGGACGTGAATTATTGGCTCAATTAATGCTGTTTTTATATGTATTTCCTACAATACTGGCAATTTTTCCAATTTATAATATTCTGGCAAAAATGAAGCTGATAAACACTCATATTGGATTGATATTAGTACATACCACGCTGGTTGCACCGTTCTGTACCTGGCTGCTGCGCTCCTTTTTCGATGCAATTCCGAAGGAAATAGAAGAATCAGCCAAGGTAGATGGAGCCGGAAGAATCCTGATTATTTTAAAGATTCTGGTTCCGTTGGCGGCTCCCGGCATGCTGGCTGCCGGAATGTATTCCCTGATCTACTCTTGGGGGGAGTATATGTTCGCATCCATTTTAATAGACAGCGGAACATTAAAAACCATACCTGTGGCGCTGGCGACGTATATGAATCACATTGACCAGAAATGGGGGCTGTTATTAGCGGGCTGTTCTCTGAATTTTGTTCCGCTGCTGATTTTCTTTTTCCCATTTTTAAAAACGTTCTTACGCGGATTTATGGCAGGAGCAGTAAAAGCTTAAAGGAGGATATATAGGTAATGGACATAAAAAAGAAGTTGCATGCAGGGGTGATTGGGTGCGGATTTATTGCGCAGACACAGTGGCTTTATTACCTTCATGAATTGGATGAATTTGAAATGGCGGCTCTTTGTGACGCTTCAAAGGAACTTGTGGATTACTACGGAGACTATTATGGAGTAAAGAAGCGGTATACGGACTGGCGTCTTCTGCTGGAGGATAAAGAGATAGATGCTGTAATTGTACTGACAAAATGCCATGAAGAGATCTGTATCGCTGCTGCTGCAAATAAAAAACATGTTTTGGTTGAAAAGCCCCTTTGTGAGAACCTGGAACAGGCGTGCCGCATTGAAGAAGCTGTTAATACATCCGGAGTGATTCTGATGGTAGGAGAGATGAAACGGTATGATCCGGGATTCCAGTATGCGATGCAGTGTTTTCAGAATATGAAAGATATCTGGATGATTAGAGCCAGAGATTTTTCGGATGGCCTTCAGCGGTCCTATGGCCAGATATATCCGGTACGGTTTGCAGCGGATATACCGGATGAAGTGAAGGAAAAGACGGCGGCAGAATTTGAAAAGGGACTTCGGGGGGTCACAAAAGAATTGCCGGGAAACTTATATGAGACGCTGCTGATGTGCGGAGTTCATAATATTGAACTTATGAGGGCGTCCTTCGGGGAACCAAAAAAAATTCTTCATTGTGATATTTGGAATGAAGGAGAAACTTTATCATGTGAAATGGATTATGGGGATAAGTGCAGAGCCTTTTTTGAAGTGGGGCTTACCAATTATAAGTGGTTTGATGAAGAGATAACTGTTTATGGAGATGAAAAGGCTGTGACAGTCCGATTCCCCAATCCTCTTTTGAAAAATGCAGTTACAGAAGTCATCGTAAAAGAAAACTCAGATGGAGCAGTGGTAGAAAAACGGATAGAGGCGTCTTATTCTGAAGCATTTAAAAATGAACTGATTCATTTTTACCAGTGTGTGACTGAACATAAAAAGCCATGGACTTCTATAGAGGAAGGAAAAACGGATATAAAAATCATGCAGGAGATATTTTCCAGCTATGCAGAAAGGATCAGAGGATGAATCGTAAAATATATGTAGTTGACGCCCATGCCCATCCGCCCAGAGATGAAGTTTCCGTACAAAAAGAGCGTGCAGTTCCCCAATCCATGGAGGAAGTTGAATGCCGGTTTGAACAGGATCTGGAGAATTTGGTCTGCCAGATGGACCGGTTACAGGCAGATACGAAAATACTGCTTGCTATGCCTTCCGATATCGAGCATCTGTTCCACTTTGGTGAGACAGGGGCGTTATCCCGGATCAGGACATATACAACAGAAGAATGGATTATAAAAGCGCATAGAAGGTATCCTCAACGATTCTTAGGTGTGGCGTGTTTAAATCCATTGGAACCGGATTCTATTGAGCATCTGGAGTATTTGGTGAAGGAACATGGGTTCCGGGGCGCTAAGATACATCAGGCTCACTACAACATCAGTGCGGATGATGAGAGATTAACCCCATTTTATAACAAATGCATAGAGCTTGACATTGCTGTGGCTTTTCATACAGGTTTTCCGCCTGAGCGCGGCATCGATCATTACATAACGTCCATGCCTCATTCTTTGGATGAACTGGCGTGCCATTTTCCAGAATTAAAAATTATTATGTGCCATACAGGAGGAAACTGGTATCAGGATGGCGTGATGATTGCCATGAGAAATCCTAATATTATGGTAGATATAGCCGGACTGCCCTGGATATGTGAAAGGCTGGTTTGGCCCAGAACGGATGGTAAAGGGCTTATCAGGCGTATTATTCAATTGCTGGGTGCGGACCGTGTCTTGTTTGGAACGGATAATATGGATGAAGACATGAATTTATGCTATATGGAGGAGTTGGGTTTAACCGATAATGAATTAAACATGGTAATGGGAGAAAATGCCGAAAAGTTATTTAAAATTGATAGGGGGACAGGAATGTGAAACTGTTAAAAGGAGACCATAAACGGGATTTTGAAATAGGGACTTTCTTTGTAAGAGGAGAATACCGGTATTCCCTGGAACCGTTTTACGGAAAATTGCCGGACTTTTTAAGGTTTACCCCATTCTCGGGAGGCTGCTGCGACAAAGAGGATAATTTGTTTCTTGTAACCAGGGACTGGCAGCATCCGGTTGTAATGCTGGATAAAGACGGAAACTATGTGCGGGATTTCGGAAAGGGGCTGTTCCAGAATCTGCATACCCTTTGTGTTACGGAAGAAAATACCCTTTTATGCGTGGACTCAGACCGGCATGTGGTCCGGGAAATAGACGTGTACGGCGGCCTGATCCGTGATATCGGCCAATTGGATACTCCCAGTGACAGCGGACATGACGGGGCTGTTTGGCAGAAAATGCAAAGGAGCGGAGAATTGATTGCCACGGATATCAGATTCAATTCTGACTGGGCCTTTGTAGAAGGGTTAAAGACGATAAAAAGAGCAGCAGAACCGTTTAACAGGCCGACGGGAGTTTCTATAAGCCCTAAAGGAGATATTTTTGTCAGCGATGGTTATTGCAATGCGGCGGTTCATAAGTTTTCAAAAAATGGAGAGCTTTTGATGACGTGGGGAGGACCTGGTAATGAACCGGGAAAATTTGTGATTCCTCATGGCATTTGGGTTGATAAGTTCTGCAGGGTATGGGTGGCAGACCGGGAAGGCAACAGTGTTCATATTTTTTCTGAAGAAGGTGAACTTCTCGGCTATATGAAAGAAGGGCTGTATCAGCCGTCAGATCTATGGTCCGACGGAACTTATGTATACATCGGAGAGAGAGGCGGCCAAATAACCATGATTGATATGGATTTAAATATTGTATCTCAATTAGGTTTTTACAATTCCCCTTTAAGAACACATGGAATTTGCGGTACTGCGTCGGGAGAACTCATACTCATGCCTCTTCATTCCTATGATGGGATTTACCTTATGAAGTTAAAGCCGCTTTAATAATCGATTGACAATACAAAAATAACTGGTTATATTAAAATCAATTATAAAAGTAAGAATCTTATTTAAGGGGCATGGGAAATGACAATTAGGGATATTGCAAAATTGGCCGGTGTGGGGAAGTCTACTGTATCCAGAATTTTGAGTAATACAGGTTATGTGAATGAGGAAACCAGAAAGAAAGTAGAAGCTGTCATGAAGGAGTATAACTATATTCCGTCGGCAACTGCCAGATATCTTTCAAAAGGTGAAACAGATACGATTGGTGTGATTATTCCGGAATCCAGTAATCCGTTTTACGGGGAAGTGGTCAGCGGAATAAGTGCCTTAGCCGATCTCAATGATATAAGTATGCTTCTGTGCAACACGAATAATAATCCGGAAAAAGAGGCAAAGGCTTTGAGGATGCTTCGGGAACATTGGATTAAAGGTTTGATTCTTACGCCTGCATTTGATTCCAGTGATGAAAAAGATATGCAGGGACTGATACAGATGTTGAAAGACATGAACATCCCGGTGGTCACTTTAGACCGTTCCGTATTATCCGGAACATGGAGCAGCGTGGTGTTTGATAACTTTGGCGGCGCTTATGACGCGGTTTCGGCATTGATTAAAGGCGGAAACAGCCAGATTGGAATTATTACAGGCAATCAAAAAAGTATTGTAGCTCAGGAACGTCTGGGAGGATATCTGAAGGCATTGGAAGACTGCCGCATAGCAATAAATCCGGATTATATATTTGAGAGTGATTCTACCGAAGGGCAGGCTTATGCGATAACAAAGAAACTTCTGGCCGAAAAGAAACTGCCTGAAGCGATGTTCGTGTGTAATAACCTGACAAGCAAGGGTTTCTTGAAAGCTGTATTTGAGGAAGAATTAGTTCTTGGAAAAGATGTCTGCTTTGTGGGATTTGACCACGTGGAAGCGCTGGATATATTAAATATTAATGCCAGTTATGTGGAGCGTGACGCTGTAAACATGGGATGGATAGCCATGCAGCTCTTGCTGGAGAGTTTTGAAAATCCGGATAAGGAAATTCGAAAACAGATGATACCTGCGGAACTGGTGTTAAAGGGATCGGAAAAGAGAATATAGAATATAGAAAGGATGTAGTTGTCAGCAGTGAATTAAGCACGTAATGGGACCGGTCCCTTTATGCTTGTCTTCTTAGTACCCATGCATGATATTTGGAAAGGAAAGATGTGATATGAAGATTTTTATAAACGGGTTTCAGGAAATACAGAATAACAGGCCAGTAAAAAAAATAATAAATCCAGCCAATGGAGAAGTGTTAGCAGAATTGTATCAGGCAGGCGCAGATGATGGAGAACAAATTTTAGCTGCTGCTGAGGAAGGATACCGCAGATGGTCCGGTTTTTCAATGTTGGAGAGAGCGGAAATACTTGAAAAGTATGCACAGCTTTTGGCTGATAATAAGGAAGAAATTGCGCAGACAGAATGCCGCGATATGGGTAAAATTATTCGGGAGTGCAGGGGAGAGGTTGAAACAGCCATAGCATTAACGAAAGGATACGTAGAAAAGGCAAAGCATTTATACGGGCATGTGATATCTCAGAACCAAAAGGGGCTTGAACATGATTTGATCTTTACCAGAAGAGAGCCTTTGGGCGTAATTCTGTGTATCGTACCCTTTAACTATCCGGTGGAACTGTTTACACATAAAGTCATAGCGGCGCTGATTATGGGAAATTCTGTAATTGTGAAGCTGCCTTCGCAAAATCCCATGCCATTGTTCCGGATAACAGAACTTATGGTGGAAGCAGGAGTACCCGCATCCGCAGTTTCTCTTGTTTTTGCAGACAGAGAGTTTGTACGTGATAACCTTATTAAGAGTTCCAGAATTCAAGCGATCTCTCTGACAGGAAGCACACAGGCGGGAATTGATATTTTTGAAAACTCGTCGGAAACACTGCATCGGCTGTTTTTGGAATTAGGCGGCAATGATCCTCTTATTATTTTTGAAGATGCTGATTTAGATTATGCCGTGGAGGAAATCGTCAATAGCCG
This sequence comes from Clostridium sp. MCC353, assembly GCF_018785315.1. GTDB lineage: Bacteria > Bacillota > Clostridia > Lachnospirales > Lachnospiraceae > CHH4-2. The sequence continues at coordinate 22,596 of NZ_WQPN01000049.1, forward strand.
GTTAAGCAATACAGGGCAGATTTGCTGTGCCAGCAAGAGGTTCCTTGTTCATGAATCTATAGCAGATGATTTAGTGGAGCGGTTGAAAGTCCGTCTGGATAAAGTTAAAATGGGGAATCCAAAAGAAGAGGATACAGAAATAGGATGTATCATATCCGAAAAGGCGGCCTCTGCTGTCATGGAACAAATCCAGAAAACGATCGGGCAAGGCGCAGAATGTGTATATGGCGGCAGCGTATGTGACAGGACTTTTGTACATCCAACAATCTTAGTACATGTTACCAGGGAAATGGATATTGCGTCAGACATGGAGGTGTTCGGACCAGTTATTCCGATTATCACATTTAAAGAGGAAGAAGAAGCGATTGAAATTGCGAATCAGTCCATATACGGCCTGGAAGCTTCTATTATTACGAAAGATCTGCCCAAGGCTTTAAAGGTGGCTGAACTTCTGCAGGCCGGCACAGTCGTAGTCAACGGCGCAGGCAGCTACAGACATATGGATATGCCATTTGGCGGTTATAAAATGTCCGGTCTTGGGAGGGAAGGAATTTCGACTGCTTTAGAGGAATTCAGCCAGGAGAAATCGTATGTAATTAAGAAGATATTTAACAGATAAAATTAGAAATTATAAAATACCGCCGTCACCCACCCCCAAAATGCCGGAAAAACGGAAAATACAGCGGGATATGGGACTGAAGACATTGCGGGAAGCAAATGTTTTAACGGGGCTCTGGGAGGGAGAAACACCTTCCCAGGGCCTTTTTAAACCGCCCCGAATACTTTTCCAGATCATCCGGTTCAGGAATTACGCCGCGGAAGCGACCCGCCGCAGGCGGAGAATCCCGCGAGCGGGATTCCTTCTTGAACATGAGCATTAAAATTCGGAAAGAGAGATGAAGGTACAAATTGACACGATAGGTGACACAAAATATAATTATTGTGTGAACAGACTGGATGGGATATACTAAGTATATAGATGAGTCAATACAGATATGGAAATTATATATAATAACCAGATAAAAACAGAACAGATTGAAAAGGAGTGGTTTGAATGACAGTAATAAAAGAGCAGGCAATAGAATTGATCAAACGTTTGCCGGATGATAAAGTTTTTTATGTGGTCAGTATTCTCGAGGGTTTGGAGGGCCTTTATTCCGAAAGAGAGGAAATAAGGCTGACAGATTCACAAAAAGCTTATCAAAGCCTTCAGAATTTGAGAAAAAAAGGGACTGCGGAGCTTGACTATAAAGCAGAATTGATACAGGCCTTGGAGGAAAAATATGAGAGTCTTGGTTGATACAAATGTTATTATAGATGCTTTAATTGGCAGGCCGCCTTACTTTGATGATGCGGATAAGATCATTGAGATGTGTGCAAATAAGAAAATCCATGGATATTTAGCAGCTCATTCCATCCCTAATATTTTTTATATCTTACGAAAACATCTATCATTAGAAGCAAGACGTTCAGCTATTGTGAATCTATGCAATATTTTTACAATAGAAAGCATTGATTCTGAAAAAATAATTAAGGCAATTAAAAATGAAAACTTTGCAGATTTTGAAGACTGTCTGCAGGATGAATGCGCCGTCTCTGTTCAGGCCGATTACATCATCACCAGAAACATTAAGGATTTTATACAGGCCCAGGTAAAGGCGGTTTTACCTCATGAATTTTTAGAACTATTAAGATAAAAAGAGACCATATATACCTCAGAGAATGGGTATCTTTCCTCGTATTACAGCGTACTTTTCAAAAGAGGGCCCTGGGAGAGGAAATACCTTCCCAGGGCCCCCTCTAAACCGCCCCGAATACTTTTCCAGATCATCCGGTTCAGGAATTACGCATCCGGTTTCTATGGCCGCCTCAAGCCAGGCCTGTTTCGCATTTTTTATATTAGCTATCGCATTCTCCAATGTATCTGCACAGGTTATACAGCCTTTTAACTCAGGATAAGATACAATATAACCGCCTTCATCGGAATCCTCTATGATCTCCATTTTGTAAGGAAGCTTCATATATTCATCAATTGTCTTCATCGTTCATCGCCTCGCTTTCCACAATCTCTCTTACCATCTGAACATAAATCTCTTTTATTGGTTCATGTTTGGGAATCGTTATCGGCATACATCCCGGTTTACGGAAGGTATAGTGGCTGTCGCAGCCTTTCGGTGCCTTCATCTCATATCCATATGATTCCAAGATACGCCGAAGTTTTTCAAAACGTAAATCTTTTGACAGTGAGCTGATCCTGTATAATAATTTATCCCATTGTGACATGATTTACTCCTTTGTATTATATTGTGGTATCGTATATGGTGTCGATCTTATCGCTGGATTTTTTTGAATTAAGATCTGTTAATTGTTACTTTTTATCAGGCATGCGCATTTACTTTAATAGCCGGAGGATGGACAGAGACTGTCTATGGTTTAGAGGGGTTAGAGAGAGTTTATTGGATGAATATAAAGGTCCAGTCTGGGAAGAAAAGAGATTTTTATTGCTTTAGTGGAATGAAATCAGAAAAATGATATATTATAGCAATACCTATGAACTCAGAAATGAAATGTCTATTTTTATAAAAAAACCGCTTTGCAAGAAACAAAGCGGGTATACTTTATAGGGGGGCCGGCTAAGGTTCGACCCTTAGCCGGTATGAGTATGAAAAAGCTTTGTGATTTCAAGTCATTTACTTGAAACAAAGGCCCGTTACTCTTTCGAATAACGTACTTAAAGTATAAAAAACAATTGTGACGAAAGTGTGTACCTATCATAAAAAAAGCATAAAGAAAATAAAAAATAAAAAAACCCTTTAAAAACACTTAGAGATTGTATATAATAGTAACGATAGTTTAAACTGGCAATGAGTGGCTGCTGCCACTGTTTAGTAATAGAGAGTAATCATAGAGAGAAAAGTTTGTATGAAGCAGTATGAACAGGAGGAACATATATGTTAGTGTCTAATGACATTGGAATCGATCTGGGTACAGCCAGTATTCTTGTATATATTAAGGGAAAGGGCGTTGTGCTGAAAGAACCTTCCGTAGTTGCCATAGACCGGGATACCAATAAGATTATGGCGATCGGTGAAGAAGCCCGCCTCATGATTGGACGAACTCCGGGAAACATTGTAGCGGTCAGACCGCTGCGTCAGGGTGTTATTTCCGATTATACGGTTACTGAGAAGATGTTGAAATACTTTATTAATAAAGCGGTTGGCAAAAAGACGCTCCGCAAGCCGAGAATCAGCGTCTGTATCCCCAGCGGGGCCACAGAAGTGGAGAAAAAGGCGGTGGAAGACGCAACTTACCAGGCAGGCGCCAGAGAGGTTACCATCATTGAGGAACCGGTAGCGGCGGCCATTGGAGCAGGAATCGATATTTCCAAAGCCTGCGGCAACATGATCGTTGATATCGGAGGAGGTACTGCGGATATCGCGGTGATTTCCCTGGGCGGCACGGTTGTGAGCACCTCCATCAAGATTGCCGGAGATGATTTTGACGAAGCTTTAGTCCGCTATATGAGAAAGAAACACAATCTTCTGATCGGTGAGAGAACCGCGGAAGAGATTAAGATCAATATTGGAGCGGCTTACCGCAGACCGGAAGTGTTGACCATGGAAGTAAGAGGACGGAACCTGGTAACAGGCCTTCCCAAGACCATTGTGGTGACTTCGGATGAGACTTTGGATGCGCTGAAAGAACCGGCCCTCCAGATCGTAGACGCCGTACACAACGTTTTGGAGCGCACTCCGCCGGAATTGGCAGCCGATATTTTTGACCGCGGAATCGTCCTTACGGGCGGTGGTTCCCTGTTGAGCGGCCTGGATTCCCTGATCGAAGAAAAAACGGGAATCAATACCATGATTGCGGAAGATCCGCTGACAGCAGTGGCCATTGGAACCGGTAAATTCATTGAGTTCGTTCACGGAGACGGTCCTAAACAGGAATTTTAATGATGAATACAGACGGGACGGAGGATGTTAGATCCTCCGTCCCTGATTTATCTTGGCTGAAGTTTGTCTGGCCGGGAGATAGAATCAAGGAGCATGGGATATGGCAACTGTACGAGGTTATGTGGAAAAAATTAAGTTTCGCAATGAAGAAAACGGCTATTCCGTTCTCAGTGTGACAGGTCAGAACGACGGGGAAGAATACATACTGGTGGGAACCTTTCATTATATCAGTGAAGGAGAACTGCTGGAGGCTTCCGGGACCATGACGGAACACCCGGTTTACGGGGAACAGATGGCGGTGGAAAGCTATGAAATCCAGGCCCCGGAAGACACCATGTCCATGGAACGGTATCTGGGTTCTGGGGCGGTAAAAGGGGTAGGAGCCGCCCTGGCCGCCAGAATCGTCCGGCGCTTTAAGGCGGACACCTTCCGGATCATGGAAGAAGAGCCGGAACGGCTTGCAGAAGTGAAGGGGATCAGTGAAAAGATGGCCCGGGCCATAGGCGCCCAGGTAGAAGAGAAAAAAGAGATGCGCCAGGCTATGATGTTTTTGCAGGAATACGGCATTTCCATGAATCTGGCTGTCAAGATTTATCAGGAGTATGGCCCTGCCCTGTATGGTATTGTGAAAGAAAATCCATACCGGATGGCCGATGATATTCCCGGCGTGGGTTTTAAGATCGCGGATGAGATCGCTTCGAAAGTGGGGATTTTTACGGATTCCGATTTCCGCATTAAAAGCGGTATTTTATATACCCTGCTTCAGGCCTTGAACAACGGCCACACCTACCTTCCCCAGGAACTGCTGCTGAGGCAGGCGTCGGAACTGCTGAATGTGGCTCCGGAACACATGGAAAAGCATTTGATGGATATGCAGATGGACAAGCGTCTGGTGATTCGGGAGAAGGGCGAAGAGAGGATTATTTTCGCATCCCAATATTATTATATGGAACTGAATACGGCGAAGATGCTGCACGATCTGAACGTCAAGGGGGAGATTCCCGGCGAACGGGTCCGCAGCCAGCTTGCCGGAATCCAGGAGCTGGAAGAGATCGAGCTGGATGAGATGCAGATTCAGGCGGTGATCGAGGCGGTTAACAGCGGCCTTTTAATCATCACCGGCGGTCCCGGTACAGGTAAGACCACTACCATCAATACCATTATCCGCTATTTTGAACTGCAGGACATGAGCATTGCCCTGGCGGCTCCCACGGGGCGGGCGGCCAAACGGATGACGGAAGCCACCGGTTATGACGCCAAAACCATTCACCGTCTGCTGGAATTGAGCGGTGTGCCGGAAGAGCGGGGAAGCGGCGGCATGCATTTTGAAAGAAATGAAGAAAATCCCCTGGAATACGACTTAATCATCATCGATGAGATGTCCATGGTGGATATCCACCTGATGCATGCGCTTTTAAAGGCGGTCAATGTGGGTACCAGGCTGATTCTGGTGGGGGATATCAACCAGCTCCCCAGCGTCGGTCCGGGAAATGTGCTGCGGGACATGATCTCGTCCGAATGTTTTAATGTGGTCCGCCTGACTAAGATTTTCCGGCAGGCGGCGGAAAGCGACATCATTGTCAATGCCCACAAGATCAATGCCGGGGAAACCATTCCCCTGGGCAAGAAGAGCAATGACTTTTTATTTATCAGAAGGGATCATCCCGATGCCATCATCAATGCGATGATCACTTTGGTGAAGCAGAAGCTTCCGGGATATGTCCATGCGGATCCATTTGATATCCAGATCATGACGCCAATGAGAAAAGGCGCGTTGGGCGTGGAACGGATGAATTCAATTTTGCAGGAGTTTTTAAATCCCCCTTCTCCGTCCAAGAAGGAGAAGGAAAGCGGCGGAACCATTTACCGTGAAGGCGATAAGGTGATGCAGATTAAGAATAACTACACCATTGAATGGGAATGCCAGAACCGTTATGGGATTCCGGTGGACAAGGGCGCAGGAGTATTCAACGGCGATATCGGCATTGTCCGGGAGATCAATGAGTTTGCCGAGCTGATCACTGTGGAGTTCGACGCCGGAAAGCGGGTGGAGTACAGCTTTAAGCAGTTGGAGGAACTGGAACTGGCTTATGCCATCACCATCCACAAATCCCAGGGAAGCGAGTATCCGGCGGTTGTAATCCCTCTCCATTCCGGTCCGCGGATGCTGATGACCCGGAACCTGATCTATACCGCCGTAACCAGGGCCAGATCCTGCGTCTGCCTGGTAGGCCTGCCGGAAGTATTTCAGTCCATGGTGGACAATGAAACCGAGCAGCTTCGTTATACCGGCCTCTGTGACCGGATTAAAGAATTTTGACTATAATTCTGCCTGCACATCCGGGTGCAGGCGGATATCTGTGATCTGACAGTTGAAAGGAGATTCCTCCGTGAATTCCAAAGTGAAAAATTTAATAATTGATATGCTGTTTCCCCGCTGCTGTCCTGCATGCGGTGATATTGTGATGCCTAAAGGCGGGCTGATCTGCTCCGGCTGCCTGAAAAAACTGTCCTTTGTCAGCGGGCCCACGTGTAAAAAATGCGGAAAAGAGATCAGCAGCGCGCAGCAGGAATACTGTTATGACTGTAACCACCATAAACGGTCATTTGACTATGGTTTTGCCCTCTTAAATTACGACGATACGGCAAGGAAATCCATGGTAAAGATTAAATATAAAAATAAACAGGAATATCTGGATTTTTATGCGGAAGCCATTTGGAACAGATATTCCGGGCAGTTGATGCGGATCAAACCGGACGTCCTGATTCCGGTGCCGGTCCATCCTTCCAGAAAAAGGAGACGGGGGTTTAACCAGGCAGAGGCGCTGGCAGAGCTTTTGGGCAGGAAAATGGGGGTGCCGGTGGTGAGTGACGCTCTGATACGGGCCAGGAAAACGGCGCCGCAGAAACAGTTAGGCCCTGCGGAACGCCTGAAAAACCTGAGTGAAGCATTTGCTCCAGGAAGAAAGCTGCCGGGAGTAAAACGGGCGCTTCTGGTGGACGACATTTATACAACGGGGAGCACCATAGAGGCCTGTGCCAGAATCCTGAAAAAATCCGGTATTTCACAAGTTTTCTTTGTAACAATCTGTATCGGGCGGGGAAAAGGGTAGGACTTGTAAAAACCGCGCATTCCCTCAAATATCCGCCGCATCCCAGGCATATATTTATTGTTAAAAAATGGAAGAAGTAGCGCTTGGGTTGCGGTTGATGATTTATAATATTGTTCGTATAAATATGAAAAAGCGTAAATATGGCAGAGCGATGATCATTGCTTGAGCATGGCCGTATATGGCTTTAAAAAGAGGGGAGAGACGATGTGACATGAAAAGAAAACGGTTTAAGCGCCTGATGGCTGCATGTCTCACAACGGCCATGGTTTTAACTGGCACAGGCCAGGCCTGGGCTGCTGCAGGATGGCAGCGGATGGAGGTATCTGAGAGAAGACGGCAGCAGAGAAGCGGATCACTGGATACAGGATAATGGAAACTGGTATCATTTGAACGCTTCAGGATATATGGATACGGGATGGTTTCAGGACCGTGACGGCCGCTGGTATTATCTCAATCCTGTTTCGGACGGAACGAAAGGGGCGATGAAGACGGGCTGGTTCCAGGATCAGGATGGCCGGTGGTATTATTTAAACCCTGTTTCGGATGGAACAAAAGGAGCCATGCTGACCGGATGGATCACTGTGGATGGAAAACAGTACTATATGGACGGCAGCGGCGCATGGAATCCCTCCAAAGGCGTCCGAACGCTGGATGATGACAGCAGTGATGGGGATGATACGTATTCAGGCGGTGTAAACCGGCCGGATGAAAATCCGCCGGAAGAGGATCCGGTAAATGATCTCACGATCATGGAAGAATCTTCCCTGACCGGAGGAACTTATAAGAACGTTGTCATAGCTCCCGAGGTGGGCAATGGAACCGTTGTTTTGGAAGATGTGGTCATAAAAGGCGATCTCCACATAAAGGGCGGCGGGCTCAATTCCGTGAAATTAAAAGGCCGGACCATCGTGGAAGGCAGAATCATTATAGATAAAGAACCGGGAGAAAACCGGGAAATTCCCCGCCTGGAAGTTGCCGGGGGAGTTACGATTCATAAGGAAATCCAGGTAAAACAGCCTGCAGCCATTCAAACTGCACCCGGAGATTCTTATTCATTTGCGGATGTGCGGGCCCAAGCGGATGTAACGGTAGCCGGGGATAATACGGTGGTGAACAGCCTGTCCCTGACCTCGGATTCCGGTACTGCGGTGAATGTCACCATAAAAAACAGCGGGGCGGTCATTGAGAATATCATTGTAAACTGCGATGCCGGACTGCACGGGCCGGCAGGCGGCCAGAAGGCCGGGATCGGAGCGGTTTCCACCAATACCCCCGCACGGATAGAATTGAATCATGTGGCAGTTGAGCGGCTGACAGCCAATGCCGATGTGGAAATTGAAGGGACCGGCAGCAGGATTGATCTGGTCGAGCACGGCAAAAATACCATTGTAGAGAACACGGACGCGTCAGTCGATATTGGTGAAATACAGATAACGGACGCATACAACTGGTATTATGAAGGGAAAGAGAGCAGGGAATATGTGCTTTCCAGCCCGGAGGAATTATATGAGTTTGCCGATATTATTAATGGGGAAAACAACATGGAGGCCGATAGTTTTTCCGGCGCGGTTGTAAGCCTGGGAGCGGATATGGATTTATCCGGAAAGGTATGGGTGCCGGCGGGCAGGCGGATAACGGTTAAAAACTTTACCTATGAAGACGGTACGTACAGCGAATGGAGGCGGGAATACAGGGCGTTCCAGGGAACATTTGACGGCCAGGGCCATGTGATCTCCAATATGACAATAGAGCCTGTTTCTGACGATGACGTTGCCATTCTGGGGGCCGGGCTGTTTGCCCATGTGGCCGATGCCACGATCTGCAATCTGGTCATAAAGGACTGCGATGTTACCGGGGCGGACAGGACTGCCGCCGTGGCTGCGTATGTATATGGCGGAGATACGGTATTTGACAACATCACGGTTGAAGGCGGTAAGGTGGAGGCCCTGGACGGCTGGGCCTGCGGCGCCATCATCGGCCAGGTATGGAATTACAGTGATTATAATGTGGGCAGACCCGACAGCACGGTTACTATCAGCAACTGCAAAAACAGCGCCGCCATAACCGGCCAGTATAATGTAGGGGCGATGTGGGGATCGATTACGGAAGCATTTAATACGAATACATTTGACCAGGTAAAACCGGATGGGACTGAGTATACGGCTACCGGTTATGATACGGAAATGATCATCAGCGGCTGCCGTAATGAAGGCGATATAACAGCCCTCCAAGGCACGCTGGGGCGTTTGGGCGGCTGGGCATATTGTAAGACCATTACCCTGGATGCCCAGGATACGTTTACGGATTCAGAGAGCGTCATTTATACCTTAAAAGATAAGGATGTGACGGATACCTGCCTGCTGATTGGCGGCCTGGCATCCAACGCGGATAAGAATTTTGAAAATACGGCCCGGGTTTCCAGCCTTGAATCCCTTGCTGTTGTAAATATCAATACACCCTATTCTTCTGCTGTGGCAGTTGCGGCTAAGGGAGAAGACGTGACGGTAGAAAAGGACCGAAGAGGGAGATGCCTGGTGACCATAGGAGAAAAGCAGAGCATTTATACCGGAGATGCGGAAAAACTTGTCATAGTGGCCGGAGGTCTGGACGATGAAGATATCCAATTGTCCGGTGAACAGACAATCACAATTAAAGACGGAGCTGCCGTAAAATGGATTTTTGCAGGCGGTGCAGGACCCGTGTCGGCGAAAGGGACAGGATCAGCAGATTTAGAAGGAGATGTCAGAATCGTAATTGAGGAAGGAGCCAAAGCAGGAAATGTCTACGGCGGAGGAAGCGGCAGAAGCGTCCGCAGGGGCACCAGCTATATCCAGGTTGACGGCTGGGTATACAATATTAACGGCGGAGGAATGGGCATCAATGAAAGCAAGCTTGATGGAAGCAGCCATCATACGGACAATCACACGGACCGGGCTGAGATTACAATTAACGGAACCGCTAATTCAGCCCATGGAGGCGGATTTTCAATCAGCTCCATCGATGAAACGTCAATTACCGTCAACGGGGAAATAACCACCATGCTGGTTGCAGGAGGGGCCAATGGATACACCGGTTCTGCCAACGTTGAAATAGGTGAAAATGCGGTGCTGCCGGGAGAGAGAGCGTATCCTGGTAATCCTGAATATGCCGGCTGTATGACTTTCCAGGGCGGATTCCGGGGAATCGTTGGCAATGTGGATATTTTTGTCCGCCAGGGAGCTATGCTGGACGGTGACTTTTATATAGGTACGAACAGCATAAAAGGCGATGGCCAGGATGCCGTATTCCTGGATGGAAGCAGTTTGAGCGTGGAATTTGAACCGGGATTTGAGCTTAACGGGGATGTTTATTTAGGCGCCGGAAGCAATGGAGATTCTTTGGATGCAGTTTCTTCTATTAATATTACCGGAGACAGCAGCATCCGTGTATCCAAGTACATGTATTCTCAGAATTATAAAGGAGAGAAACCAACGGAACTTTGCAGTGACGAATTGTTGGGCAAAGTGGAGTTTTCCGGAGGAGCAGGATGGGCGGCCGATGGAAACGGTATCAAATCAGCCTTTTCTTTGATAGGGAAGGAAGCGGAAATCCGGCAGATTCTGGATGACATCATGGCGTTGGAGTATAAGGACGAAACAACGGATGAATGGTATTTTGAATTCATTTCTGATGTGGAAAAATATATGGAAGAGTACATGGAAGAATCTATGGACGAATCCATCCGGGATGAAAATACGGACAGTCTGCCTGCGGATGACTTGAAAAATTTAATTGAGGAAGCAAAAGAATACTATGAAGGCCTTCCAACATATGAGGAATATCTTCTGGATAAGGAAAATGAAATATTACAGCCGGTTCAAAATCCGGAAACGGATAAAGTGATCGATGGGAAGGAAGATGAAATCATTCAGGATGGTACGGCTGACGGCATCGTTGACGGAGAACATGCAGGAGCGGGAGACGAGGCTGACGGCGGCATTGGGCAGGATGAAACAGAGGACGCGTCGACGGACGAGATAATAGACGGTGCGGAGGATGTGCCGACGGATGAGATAAAAGACGGTGCGGAGGATGCGTCAAAAGATGAGATAAAAGACGGTACAGAGGACGCGTCAAAAGATGAGATAAAAGACGGTGTGGAGGACGCGTCAAAAGATGAGATAAAAGATGGTGCGGAGGACGCATCAAAAGACGAAACAGAAGATTCGTCAAAGGATCAGATAAAAGATACATCAGAAGACGCGCCGAAAGACACAGCAGACACCGGAACTGCCCCCGGATTAAAAGATGAAACAAACGACGGAAATCACAGCGGACACCCCGATGAATTGCAGGGAGGAGAAAGCGCCAGCGAAAAAACGGATATCGAAAATGATGAAGAGATCCCGGATTCGGGCATCGTAATTGAAAACGAAGAGAACAGCAGCGGACAGACCGATTCCATGACCGAAACTATAATTACAGTCAATGACGATAAAAATGAGCAGGATGAACCGTCTGGCGCTGAAGAAAAAGGGGAACAGAGCAGCGGTGCCAGACCGGAACAGACCCGGCAGCCGGATGCTGTGGTAAAGACGGATAACGAAGAGGCCGCGGAGGCATAAGATATGCATAAAGACATTACCGGCGGGAGTTTTTGCTCCCGCCGGTAATTGTTTGAAGCGGGATGTACTTGATTCCTGTTTTACGAAAAGCACATTTTTGCTTCATATCCCCCCATCAGCCCTTGATAATTAAAAAAATATTGACGAACTAATCATCGTGTGGTATAGTTATTGGGCGAATGGAAGAGCTTAGGTCTTTTTTTTATGCTCAAATTTACGAGAAAAAGAAAGTCCGAAACAATCAACGAAAATTTAAGTGGAGGTGGAAGTCGTGCGCACAAGAATTACACTGGCATGTACAGAATGTAAGCAACGTAACTACAACATGACGAAGGATAAGAAAACGCATCCTGATCGTATGGAAACAAAGAAGTATTGTAGATTCTGCAAAACACATACTTTACACAAAGAAACCAAGTAAGGAGTGTGAACTATGGGAGAATCAGGCAATGCTGAAAAAGCTCCAAAGGCGAGCTTCTTTAAAGGTTTAAAAGCAGAGTTCAACAAGATAGTCTGGCCGGACAAGGAAACCATTTACAAACAGACAGCAGCGGTAATCGCAGTGTCCGTAGCTCTGGGCTTGGTGATCGGGGTTCTCGATCTCATCATCAAACTTGGAATTAATTTTATCATTTAATAAGGGTAAAGGTGAGTAATTTATGGCAGAGTCACAGTGGTATGTAGTCCATACCTATTCAGGCTATGAGAACAAAGTTAAAGTCGATATTGAGAAGACAATCGAAAACCGCAACCTTCAGGACCAGATCCTGGAAGTATCGGTTCCGATGGAAGCAGTGACTGAACTCAAAAACGGTGTGGAGAAAAAGGTGGACAAAAAGATGTTCCCCGGATATGTGCTGATTAACATGGTCATGAATGATGATACATGGTATGTGGTGCGTAATACCCGTGGCGTGACCGGATTTGTCGGACCTGGATCGAAGCCGGTTCCGTTATCGGAAGAAGAGATGGCAAATCTCGGATTCAGAACTCCGGATATTGTGATCGATTTTGAAGAAGGCGATATGGTGGTCGTAACTGCCGGTGCATGGAAGGATACTGTTGGTGCCATCAAGTCCATCAACGAGAGTAAGAGAACCATCACCATCAATGTTGAAATGTTTGGCCGTGAAACACCGGTTGAATTGGCATTCACAGAAGTGAAGAAGATGTAACATGTAAAATCGGCTCTTATCGGTTAAGGGCTGGTGGGAGGGAAATCCCCGACAATACCACATTTATTTAGGAGGTGCCTAATTATGGCAAAGAAAGTAACAGGTTATATTAAATTACAGATCCCTGCTGGAAAGGCTACACCAGCACCACCAGTTGGTCCTGCACTTGGACAGCATGGTGTTAATATTGTACAGTTTACTAAGGAATTCAACGCAAGAACCGCTGATCAGGGTGATTTAATTATTCCGGTAGTAATTACCGTATATGCTGACAGAAGTTTCAGCTTTATTACAAAAACTCCACCGGCTGCAGTGTTGTTAAAGAAAGCTGCTAAGGTCAAATCAGGATCTGCAGTTCCTAACAAGACAAAAGTAGCTACCATTTCCAAAGCAGAAGTTCAGAAGATCGCTGAACTGAAGATGCCTGATTTAAATGCTGCCAGCCTTGACGCTGCTATGAGCATGATCGCAGGTACTGCCAGAAGTATGGGAATCGCAATTGAAGAATAATTATTCAACGTTGCTGCAACATTAAAAACGTGGGAGGGAAATCCCCGACAATACCACTAGGAGGTTATTTATAATGAAAAGAGGAAAAAGATACGTAGAGGCTGCTAAATTAGTAGACCGCGCTACTCTTTATGATACAACAGACGCTATCTCATTAGTAAAGAAAGCTGCTGTTGCTAAATTTGATGAAACTATCGAAGCTCATATCAGAACCGGTTGTGATGGACGTCACGCTGACCAGCAGATCCGTGGTGCGGTTGTATTACCTCATGGAACTGGAAAAACTGTTAGAATTTTAGTATTTGCTAAGGGACCTAAAGCTGACGAGGCTCAGGCGGCAGGCGCAGATTTCGTAGGAGCAGAGGAATTAATTCCGAAGATCCAGAACGAAGGATGGCTTGATTTTGACGTAGTTGTTGCTACACCAGATATGATGGGTGTTGTGGGACGTTTAGGACGTGTACTCGGACCTAAGGGCTTAATGCCTAACCCAAAAGCTGGTACAGTTACCATGGATGTAACAAAAGCGATCAACGATATCAAAGCTGGTAAGATTGAGTACAGACTTGATAAAACAAACATTATCCACGTGCCAGTTGGAAAAGCTTCTTTCACAGAAGAACAATTAGCGGACAACTTCCAGACGCTTATGGATGCAATCATGAAAGCAAAACCAAGTACAGTTAAAGGCGCTTACTTAAAGAGCGTTACACTCACTTCCACAATGGGACCTGGTGTAAAACTGAACGTAGCGAAATTAACCAACTAATTTTGATTTTTTGATTGACATTGGTAATATATCATGTTAATATATGCAAGTATTGACTGCCGAAGACAGCAGGTACCGTAAGGTATAAGGTGATAACGCCTGCCGAGGAATGCTTCAGACAACACTGAAGCGAACAGAAACTCAGAGAATCCGTGCCCAGGTGCGGAATTACAGAGATGATGTGGCCTCCCTGTCTTGTGCGGGGAGGCTTTTTTCGCGGTTAATTACTTTCCAGTCCGGATGCATTTCCGGAAAAAATAAAACAGGAGGTAAACCAGTTATGGCAAAAGTTGAATTAAAACAGCCTATCATTACAGAAATTGCAGAATTATTCGACGGAGCACAGACTGCAGTAGTTGTAGACTACCGTGGCTTAACCGTAGCGCAGGATACAGAACTGCGTAAACAGTTAAGAGAAGCAGGTATCGTATACAAAGTATATAAGAATACCATGATTCACCGTGCTGCTGAAGGAACCGATTTTGCTGCTTTAGACGCTGTACTTGAAGGCCCTACAGCATTAGCTGTATCTAAAACAGACGCAACTGCTCCAGCAAGAATTCTTGCAGCATTTGCTAAAAAAGCAGACAAGTTAGAAATCAAAGGCGGCGTTGTTGAAGGAGCTTACTACGACGCAGAAGGTATGAAGGCTATTTCCAGCATCCCGTCAAGAGAAGAACTTCTCGGCAGACTGCTTGGAAGCATGCAGTCCCCAATTACCAACTTTGCTCGTGTGCTTAACCAGATCGCAGAATCTCAGGGCGCAGAAGCATAATTTCATGTTGGACATGAAGCGGATAACCGCATAATACCGGCCAGGCCGGAACGAAACTTATAAAAGAAAGAATAAAACGGAGGTATATTAAAATGGCAAAATTAACTACAGCTGAATTTATCGAAGCTATCAAAGAATTATCTGTATTAGAATTAAATGAATTAGTAAAAGCATGTGAAGAAGAATTTGGTGTATCCGCAGCAGCAGGCGTTGTTGTAGCAGCAGCTGGCCCAGCAGCAGAAGTAGAAGAGAAGACTGAATTCGACGTAGAACTGACAGAAGTTGGTCCTAACAAAGTTAAAGTTATCAAAGTTGTTCGTGAAGCTACCGGCTTAGGCTTGAAAGAAGCTAAAGAAGTAGTTGACGGCGCTCCTAAGGTAGTTAAAGCTGGCATCTCTAAAGAAGAAGCAGAGCAGATGAAAGCTTCCTTAGAAGCAGAAGGCGCAAAAGTTACATTAAAGTAATTTTGATTCTTCTTTATCCCCGCGAAGCCTGCGGATATGCGGGCTTCATGGGGATTTTCCTTAATTAAAGGGATTGTGGCTGCGAAGCCATGGGGATTATTAATAGTTGAATTGCCGCCGGGTAAGCGTCCTGCACTCATTCCATTAGGCCTAAGAAGGAATGAAGGCCAGGCGTTTTTTTATTTCATAGGAAAGTGTGTCCTATGAAATAAAAAAGCCCTCCGGGCTGGATTCTTTCCTGTTTCACGGGAATCTTCGTCCATGGGAAATAGGCCCTGGGGAAATGTTTAAAGAAAGTGGTGAGTGTATGTTTAGAGGAATGCGCCGTAAAAATCAGGAATTGTCCTATGAGGACAGTGTTTGTGTTCTGAATAAAGGGACATCGGGAATTTTGGCTGTGGCGGGAGATGGGGACTACCCTTATGCGGTTCCGCTGAGCTATGTGTATGAGGATTCTAAGATATTTTTCCACAGTGCAAAAACAGGACATAAATTAGATGCCATAGGGAGAAATAATAAGGTATCATTTTGTGTAATCGATCAGGATAAAGTGGTGCCTGAGGAATATACCACTTATTTCCGCAGTGTGATCATTTTTGGAACAGCCAGGATTTTAAATGAGGAGACGGAGAAAAGAGCCGCGCTGGAAAAATTGGCGGCAAAATACTCGCCGGATCATGAGGCAGGCCGCCTGCAGGAAATAGACAAACTGTTTAAGCAGGTATGCATGGTGGAGATCGCTGTGGACCACATGACGGGGAAAGAATCCATAGAACTGGTCCGGATGAATGACGGCAGAAGACCCTGTTAAGAGGCGGAATTTTTGTATACAGTTACTCTTCATAACCCCTCAGGCAGACCCGGCCTGTCGGCCGTGCCGCTTTGCGGGGCTATGAAGAGTAACTGTTACGCATCCAGCCCATTAAAGTCGCCTGCGGCGAGAGGCTGGATGCCTGCAACTATTATGTTTTCGTACGGTCTGCGCAGTAAATGCGCAGACCTATCTGAACGGTTACTTTGTATAACAATAAATACATTTTTAATTTTTCAAAACACTTGACATTTTTCAAATTAAATGCTATATTCTAAATGTATTTTGATATGAGCTTTTGATTCACATATTTTTGTAAGTCATTATGCAATTGATGATTTACAAAAATATGTGATTTTTTTGTTTCAAGAGAAATACAAATATTTTAATAGGAGGTACCAAACAATGAGAAATGGTACAGTGAAATGGTTTAACGGAACAAAGGGATACGGATTTATTACAGACGACGCTTCAGGCGAAGAAATCTTCGTACATTTTTCAGGAATCGTAGCTGACGGCTACAAGACACTGGAAGACGGACAGAAAGTTACTTTCGATACAGCTGAAGGAAACAGAGGAATCCAGGCTGTTAACGTATCTCTGGCTTAATTTAATAAGAAGAAAAGAGCTGCTGTGACTGCGGCTCTTTTTTATTTCATAGGAAAGAGCGTTTTATGAAATAAAAAAACCTCCGGGCAGGATCGCACTGCGTATCGTATAGGATGCGTATCGCATAGGATGCGTATCGCATAGAACGCGGCGGTAGGGAATTATGTCGCTGAAGCGGCCCGCCGCAGGCGGAGAATCCCGCGATGGGGCCTCTTTCTTATTATTCATAATGGCTTTTTGATTTAGAGCTTCGTTTGCGCAGGCTTTTTTTTAAAGCTTTTACCATATCTGTTATAATTTTAATTTCTTCTTCTGAACAGTCTTTCGTTTCCAATAGGATTTCATTTTCAAAAAGAATTTTGGCATTATCCAGACTGTCGCATAGAAGCTGGTCAACGGTACAATTAAGCGCATTGGCGATACGTACTAAGGTTGGCAGGCTTAATTTAGTTTTGCCTGATTCTATATGACTCATATGAGGAGTAGACAGGTTAACTATTTCCGCCAGCATGTCCTGAGTATAATTTTTCCTGATCCGAGCCAGCCGGATTCGTTTCCCAATTTCCTGATAATTTATTTCCACTTGTGCGACCTCCGGTTTTCTCCTGGAACGTGCCTGATATATGCCCACGGCATCTGGGTGATGAGCTGTGTGCGGGATATTTCAAACACACTCTGGTGTTTATTTTGGTATCTATATTGTATCGATATTCACTTTATGTTATAATTAGCTGGATAAACATAGTGTGCATACAGATTAATTATGGGAGAAAAATGGACAGGAAGAAAAACGTAGTAATTATTGATAAGGATAAAAATATAGATTATTCCTGGCTTGAAGATTTTATGAAAAATGGAAACGCGGATGGCTGTACCTTTCTGACGGCTGATAAGTGGGAAGATGGCGTGGCAAAAGAGGGCGGGGATGGAATCTGGTATTGTTTTGACCAATCCGCAATCAATCGGCTGAAATACATTCTGGAATATTATGAGCAGGAAAATAGACGTTATGCGGGAGAATTGAAGGCTGTGGAACGGCAGATGAAGATTGATCCGCTGACCGGGGTCCTGAACCGGACCGGAGTGATCCAGAAAATAGAAGAACTATTAGGAAAAGAGCCTTGCTGTCAGGGCGCTCTTTGTTTTTTAGATATGGATGATTTCAAACGTGTAAATGACACCTACGGCCATAGCTGCGGCGATAAAGTTCTGACCAGTCTGGCATACCGTCTTAGGGAATTGACGGATGAGGAAGCTGTGGTCGGCCGCTATGGCGGGGATGAATTCCTGGTATTCCTCCGGCATACTTCAGGACGGGAGGATATTTTGAAAAAAGCGGCGGCAATCTGCAGGAATTTGGAAATCGATGAACCGGACCAGCACCTGTCGGCCAGCATTGGCGTCGCTGTTTATCCGGAGGATGGACAGACGTTTGGGGAACTGCTGAAAAAGGCGGATAAAGCTTTATACAGCTCAAAATGCCACGGAAAAAACAGGGTTATGTTTTATCGGGATGGGGCGGCAAAAAATACTTAAAAACTGTGACTTTTATCTTATCATTCTTTGACGGTATCATTATCAGCAGTTGACAAGAATTGACACCGACAGTAAAATTGAGTGTAAGATGTAACTATAATTAAAGGAACAGAGGATAAGAGTATGAAAACTTGTACACGATGTGGATGGCAGATGAAGGATGACGCTTCATTTTGTCCCAAATGCGGTATGCGCATGGCTCCCGGAGCGTCTCAGCCTGCTGCGCCTCAAAACATGAATCAGACGCCGTCATACCAGGGAAGGCCGCCGGTACCTCAAGGGACTCCTCCGGTACCTCAGGGAAGAATGCCGCAGCCGCAGGGAATGCCGCCTGCGCCTCAGGGGACGCCGCCGGTACCGCCCAAGAAGAAAAAGAAGAAATTCCCGTGGATTCTGGCGCTGATTTTAGTTTTTCTGATCACGTGCGCCATGACGGTGGGCGTGATTACCATGCTGAAACTCAAAAAAAATTCTGAGACAGTAAAAGGAATCACTGATCTGATCGAAACGGAATCTGTTGAAAAAACAACGGAAGAAGAGACGGAAAGCACAGCGGATGGAACAAAGGAAGAAGAAACGCAGGAGAGTACAACGGCCGAAGAGAGTGAAACAGAGGCCATTTTAGCTCTTGAAAAAGAGCCGCAGGATCCGGAAGGGTCTGTAAATGAAGGTAATACGGTGGGAAATGAACACTGTTTTGGCCGTATGGTATTTGACGGTAAGAATATTTATTACCGGAATTCCTATGACAACGCCAGGCTCTATGCATTTAAACCGGATGGAAGCAGCATTGTCAGGCTCTTAGACGAGCCGGTGAAAGATCTTCATTTGATCGGAGACTGGATCTATTACAGCGGAGAGCAGGATAATAACCTGTTTAAAATAAAGACAGACGGTTCTGAAAAGATAAAACTGACCAATCTGCAGTTTACAGCCGCAGATTCAGGATGCAGCTTTGAAACGATTGTGGACGGACGCCTTTATTATCTTTACGGGGGCGGCCCTGGTTACGGCTCGGATATCAGCGTGTTTGACGAGCAGACCGGACGGAGCTGGACCATAGCTCATATTACGCCGGACAAGGTGACGCGCCGCATTTCTCCTAATGTGGTGGGAGATTACCTCTATTATCAGCAGTCCGACGGAATCTACCGCTGCGGACTGGATGGAAGCAATGTGACCTGTCTGGTGCCTGGTTTGGTCTGCCATGAGTTTTTGATGGCGAAAGGCTATATTTACTTTGTGACCGCGCCTGAAAATGAATATCCCCAATACATAGGGCGTGTAAAACTGGACGGTACAGGTTTGGAGGAACTGGTGCCGGCCAATTCCAACGGTTATATGAAGCTGAACATTTTCCGGGATAAGGTCTACTATATCTCGGGAATCAATGCGGGAAATCTCTGTGTGATGGATTTAGACGGCTCCAATCAAAAGACCTTCCCTTATGTGCTGGATTGGTATAACATTATCAACGGAAAGATCTACATGAACAGCACGAGCCAGTCCAATGAGTGGACGCCGCTGTACAGTTGTGATTTAGATGGAAACAACCCTAAAGAATTGTTTGATGTGTCTCCGTTTAAGAAGATGGCGGATGGAACAGGGACTTCCGGCTGGGCGCAGGTTGGGAACGACTGGTATTTTTATAATATAGACGGTACCTGCCGTACCGGATGGCTTCTGGACGGAGGTTCCCAGTATTATCTCGGAGATGACGGAAAGATGAAACTGGGGCTGTGGATTGTGGATGAGGCTGGAAAAAAAGGGTATTATTTTGACGAAAGCGGTCGGATGCAGACCGGCACATTTACGTTCCAGATCAATGGAAAAGAAGAGAAGTATACGTTTTATCAGGATGGAACTTTTTCAAAATAGGCGGATTATAAGCCAGGTGAATTACAGGCTGGCTGCATAACATGCCGATGAAAAAGGGAAAAGGGAAAAGGGGCGTGAGGCAAAACGTCGGATTGGATCCGGCATTTGGGCTCGCGCCCCTGTTTTTTGCCGGCGCTGACGGCTAAGGGGGGAGACGGCGGAATATTCTGTAAAAAACAGCATATATAGATAATAATGACGCTTTGGATTGTAGTGGAATGACAGATAAAAAAAGATGGATGAAATGGCTGCTTTTCTGCGCGGCGGTTTTTTGTGCCGCGTATTTTTTGATTTCTGGCGAGGGATTTTTTAACATCAAGCGTGAAGGCATTTTCAAAAATGCCTTCACGCTTGATGTTAAAAATGTGGATGCACCTGTCGTAAAAGAGCAAAAACTGGTAGCTCTGACCTTTGACGACGGCCCTCACCCCCAATATACCAAACGTCTCCTGGAAGGATTAAAAAAGCGCAATGTAAAAGCAACCTTTTTTCTGATCGGAGCCAGCATAGACGGCAATGAAGAGATTGTCCGCCAGATGAAGGAGGACGGCCATCTGATTGGAAACCACAGCCACACCCATGTGCAGTTAACCGCAGAGGATGCCCAAAAGGCCTGTGAGGAAATTGACATGACCAACCGCAAGATCTACGAAATCACTGGTGAATATCCAACATACATCCGCCCTCCCTATGGTTCCTGGAGCGAAGAATTGGAGTGCATGGTGCCCATGACCGTGGTTTTGTGGGATATCGACCCTCTCGACTGGAAATACCAGAGTTCCCAGAGGGTGACAAAGCACATTTTAAAATATGTGGAGGACAACAGCATTATACTCCTCCACGATGTTTATGGAAGTTCCGTAGATGCGGCGCTGGAAGTCATTGACACACTGACGGCGCAGGGATATACTTTTGTTACAGTAGATGAATTGTTAATCGATTGACTGCGTCAGAAGATAAGGATTGGTGAACATGGATTTATTTGATTATATGAGAAGCAATACGATGGAAACAGAATCGCCTCTGGCTTCCAGACTGAGACCGTCCACCCTGGATGAAGTGGTGGGGCAGAAGCATATTATTGGTAAGGATAAACTTCTATACCGGGCAATCCAGGCCGATAAGCTGGGATCAATTATTTTTTACGGACCGCCCGGAACGGGAAAGACCACGTTGGCTAAAGTGATAGCCAATACCACAAGCGCTGATTTCCGCCAGCTCAATGCCACGGTGGCCGGGAAAAAGGACATGGAAGATGTGGTGAAAGCGGCCAAGGATTCTCTGGGGATGTATGGAAGGAAAACCATATTATTTGTGGATGAGATTCATAGGTTTAATAAAAGCCAGCAGGATTATCTGCTGCCCTTTGTTGAGGACGGCACGCTGATCCTGATCGGGGCGACTACGGAGAATCCATATTTTGAAGTGAACGGGGCTTTGATTTCCAGATCCCGTATATTTGAGTTGAAAGCACTGGAAAAAGACGATATTAAAGAGCTGATCCACAGGGCCGTTTATGATATGGATAAGGGAATGGGAAGCTACGGAGCGGTGATCGACGAGGATGCCATGGAATTTTTGGCCGACGTGGCTAACGGAGACGCCCGGGCGGCGCTGAATGCGGTGGAACTGGGCATTCTCACCACGGAGCGCAGTGCGGATGGTAAAATCCACATTGACATTGATGTGGCCCAGGAATGTATTCAGAAGCGTGTGGTTCGTTATGATAAAGATGGGGACAACCATTATGATACGATTTCTGCATTTATTAAGAGCATGAGGGGATCGGACCCGGATGCGGCGGTCTATTATCTGGCCCGGATGCTCTATGCGGGAGAGGATATAAAATTCATAGCCCGGAGAATTATGATATGCGCTTCTGAGGATGTGGGAAATGCAGATCCTCAGGCCCTGACCGTGGCGGTCAGCGCGTCTCAGGCGGTGGAGAGAATCGGAATGCCGGAAGCGCAGATCATCCTGTCCCAGGCAGTGCTCTATGTGGCCACTGCGCCTAAAAGCAATTCTGCAGTCATGGCCATAGACGGGGCGATGAATGCGGTGCGGACACAGAAAACGATGCCGGTTCCGGTTCATCTCCAGGACAAGCACTATAAAGGGGCGGAGAAATTAGGCCATGGAGCAGGCTATAAATATGCCCATGACTATCCAAACCATTACGTGGACCAGCAGTATCTGCCGGACGGAATGGAAAGAGGATGCTTTTACCATCCATCAGAAAATGGCTATGAAAAGAAAATTAAGGATCATATGTCTTTTCTTTTGGGGAAAAGTGGGTTATAATACAAGCAATACCTGAGTTTCCGCGCTTTTGCCGCGGAAACTCAATAAAATAAATGTTGCAGTTCAGGACGGCGGGAAAATCGGAAGAACATCCGATGCCTCTTGACCGGCTTTTCCAGTGAAGAAGATGAGCCGCTGCGGACAGCTGCAAATAGACAATAAAAGATAAGCTGCACTATAGAATTATCTAATATGTATCTAAATTTTCTTAAAAAAAATCCCAGGATAAAAGCATGACAGATTGAAAGGAAAGTAGAAATGAGAGAAAAATTAAAAACACTGCCATTGGCCGAGTTAAGGGAATTAGCCAAGAGCCAGGGTATAAAAGGAATCAGCACGATGAAAAAAGCCGATTTGATAGACGTATTGTGCGAGACCGCAGAACAAAACCAATCCAAGGAAGATAACGCCGCTCCGGCGGTAAAAGCTCCTGCAGCCCAGGAAAGCAATTCATTCAGACAGAATGACACCGCGCCTTCAAGACAGAGTGATTTTGCGCCTGCACGGCAGAGTGACTATACGCCTGCCCGGCAGAACGATTCCACACCTGTCAGACAGGGGGATTCCGCATCGCCCAGACAGGGATATAACAAAAATATACGCACCAATGTAAATGCAGGCGGCACCAGGACGGATGCCAGGAATGATGGCCGCAGTGACAGCCGCCAGCCGGCAGTCCGCAGTGAAGCCAAAGTGGATATCACGCCACAGGAACTTCAGGAATTGGACAGCGGCATGCTGGCAGAGGGAATTCTGGAAGTGATGCCGGACGGATTCGGATTCATACGGTGTGAGAACTTCCTTCCCGGAGAGAACGACGTCTATGTGGCTCCCTCACAGATCCGCCGTTTTAATATGAAAACAGGAGATATCATCCAGGGCAGCCGCAGGGTGAAGACCGCGACTGAGAAATTTGCGGCCCTGTTATATGTGAAAACCATCAACGGATATCCCACCTATGTGGTAGAAAAACGTCCTAATTTTGAAAATTTAACTCCTATTTTTCCAAATGTAAGGCTTCATATGGAAACGCCGGGAAGAACTACCACAGCCATGCGTGTTTTGGACCTGCTCTCTCCGATTGGAAAGGGACAGCGAGGTATGATCGTGTCCCCGCCAAAAGCAGGAAAAACCACACTGTTAAAACAGGTGGCAAAAGCGGTGACCACCAATCACCCGGATATGCATTTGATTATTCTGCTGATCGACGAGCGTCCTGAGGAGGTTACGGACATCAGAGAAGCGATTGTGGGTCCTAATGTAGAGGTGATTTATTCTACTTTTGACGAGCTGCCGGAGAGACACAAAAGGGTTTCAGAAATGGTAATTGAACGCGCAAAACGTCTGGTGGAACATGGAAGGGATGTCATTATCCTTTTGGACAGCATTACCCGTCTGGCGAGGGCTTATAACCTGACAGTCGCGCCCAGCGGAAGGACTTTATCGGGCGGTCTTGACCCGGCGGCCCTTCACATGCCTAAGCGTTTCTTCGGTGCGGCCAGGAACATGAGGGAAGGCGGCAGCTTAACGATTTTGGCAACCGCCCTTGTGGATACGGGCAGCCGTATGGACGACGTGATTTATGAGGAATTCAAGGGAACCGGCAACATGGAACTGGTATTGGACAGAAAGCTTTCAGAGAAGAGAATCTTCCCTGCCATTGACATATTAAAATCAGGAACCAGACGGGATGACCTGCTTCTTACGGATGAAGAGCGGGAGGCTGTGGATGTGATCCGCAAGGCGACCAATACCCTGAAACCGGAAGATGCGGTTGAAAAGATCCTGGATTTGTTTGCGAGGACGAAGAACAATAAAGAGTTTGTGGAAAACTCAAAAAAGATCCGTTTTTTCTAAGGATTTGAGCATATTAGACTTGCAAAGGAAATTATTCTATGATATACTTGTTAAGCTGTTTGTAAGACGAGACGTGGTTTTAACAGTTCAAATAGCGATTGTTAGATGATCACAGAACAATATAATTTATGAGATTTGAGAGGTGAATATCATGAGAGAAGGAATCCATCCAGCATACTATCAGGCAAAGGTTGTATGTAACTGTGGCAATGAATTTGTAACAGGTTCTACAAAGAAGGACATCCACGTAGAAGTTTGTTCCAAGTGTCATTCATTTTATACCGGTCAGCAGAAGGCTGCATCTGCACGTGGACGTATTGATAAGTTCAATCGTAAGTACGGTGTTAATGCTCAGTAATAGGGTTAATGACAGCTTGTGTATGCAAACTGTTTCATGCGAGGAAGACTTGCATAAAGGAAAAGATGATGACCATGCCTGCATGCGTCATCATTTTCTTTATTCCATAGGAAAATCCATCCTATGGAATAAAAACGCTCCGCTGTTATTCTCTTTGAAGTGAATTAGAAAGGTGGTTGCAGATGAAATATTCTGGAATTGGCGGTCAGGCCGTGATCGAAGGCATAATGATGAAAAACAAGCAGAATTATGCTACGGCAGTACGTAAGCCAGATGGTGAGATTGAGGTTTCAAAGGATACCTATGTCAGTATGACTGAGAAGGTTAAATTTTTCTCACTGCCATTTATTAGGGGGATTTTCAGCTTTGTTGATTCTATGATATTGGGTATGAAGACATTGACTTTTTCAGCCAGCTTTTTTGAGGATGACGAGGAATCGGAACCCGGAAGATTTGAGCTGTGGCTGAATAAGGTATTTGGGGAACGGTTGGAAAAGATGCTCATGACGGTTGTCATGGTATTTTCTGTTGTGATGGCCATAGGCATTTTTATGGTGCTTCCATTGCTGATATCGGGGGTGTTCAAGCGGTTTATTACATCTTCTACGGTTATGGCGATTATTGAAGGCTTGATCCGGATCAGCATATTTATCGTGTATATCAAGCTTATTTCCAATATGGAAGATATTAAACGCACCTTTATGTATCACGGCGCGGAACATAAATGCATCAACTGCATAGAACACGGGCTTCCCCTGAACGTAGAGAACGTGAGGAAAAGTTCAAAACAGCATAAACGCTGCGGAACCAGTTTTCTGATCATCGTTATGATCATCAGCATCCTGTTCTTCATGGTGATCAGGGTGGATAACGTATGGCTGAAGATTCTCAGCCGGATCGTTCTCATTCCTGTAATCGCAGGAGTGTCCTATGAATTTCTGCGGCTTGCGGGCCGGAGTGATTCGAAACTCGTTAATCTGCTCAGCAAGCCGGGAATGTGGATGCAGAATATGACCACAAAGGAACCGGATGACAGCATGATCGAGGTGGCCATTGCCGCCGTAGAAACCGTATTTGACTGGAAGGAATATCTGACAGAGAATTTCCCGGAGAATGACTATGGATTTGACGCTACAAGGGCTGCTGGATGATGCGGCAGAACAATTAAAAAATGCAGGGGTGCCGGATGCGGCATTGGATGCCAGGCTTCTTCTGTTTTTTGTTTTTGATCTGGATATGACCCGGTGGTTGATGGAGAGAAACAGGATCTTGGTGGAACATGACCGGGAGAAGGCAGAGGAATACCGCAGGCTTGTGGGCTTGCGGGGAATGAGGATTCCCTTACAGCATTTGACCGGCAGCCAGGAGTTCATGGGATTGGAGTTCATGGTGAACCGCCATGTGCTGATTCCGAGACAGGATACGGAAACCCTGGTTGAACAGGTTTTAAAGGATCATCCGGATCAGAACCTGGCCCTGCTCGATATGTGTACGGGATCCGGCTGCATTGCGGTCAGTCTGGCGGTTTTAGGCGGTTACCGGGAGGTGGTGGCCGTGGATATCTCGGCGGACGCGCTGGCGGTGGCTGAACACAATGCCAGGCGGCTCTGCAAAAAGGAAGGCCAGATTTCTTTTATCAGAAGTGATTTATTTGAACATTTGCCGGAAGGCAGGCAGTTTGATATTATTGTTTCCAATCCCCCCTATATTCCGAGTGAAGTGATCGGGGGGCTGGAACCGGAAGTCAGGGATCATGAACCGGCTCTGGCTCTTGACGGTACGGAGGACGGCCTGTATTTTTACCGGAAACTGGCCGGGGAATGCCGAAAGTATTTAAAGCCCGGCGGCAGTATTTATTTTGAAATCGGCTGGGATCAGGCAGATGATGTGGGCGGTCTGCTGGCCGATGCCGGTTTTACCCGGATTGTAACAGTGAAGGATTTACCGGGGCTGGACCGTGTGGTGAAGGCGACGGCCGGTGATTGTGATTAGATAACCAGGAGGTTACCATGTTTGATCGTTTAGATGATATTTTAATCCATTATGAAGAATTGATGCTGGAACTGAATAATCCGTCGGTTGCTGAGGATCAGAACCGTTTCAGAAAGCTCATGAAGGAACAGGCTGATCTGGCTCCCATCGTGGAAGCTTATAAGGCTTATAAACAGGCAAAGCAGGATGTGGAAGACAGCGTTGCCATGCTGGAAGAGGAATCCGATGAGGAGATGCGGGAACTGGCGAAAGAGGAATTATCGGATGCCAAAAGGAGGATCGAAGAACTGGAGCAGGAATTGAAGATCCTTCTGCTTCCCAAAGACCCTAATGACGACAAGAACATTATTTTGGAAATCCGCGCAGGTGCAGGCGGTGATGAGGCCGCTTTATTCGCTGCTGAATTATACCGCATGTATGTGAATTATTCAGAAAGCCAGCGCTGGAAAGTGGAACTGATCAGCGTCAATGAAAATGGAATCGGGGGCTTTAAAGAGGTTGTGGCCATGATTACCGGAAAAGGCGCTTATTCCAAGATGAAATACGAAAGCGGCGTGCACCGGGTACAGCGTGTGCCTGAGACAGAGAGCGGCGGACGGATCCATACCTCCACGGCTACGGTTGCTGTTATGCCTGAAGCTGAGGAAGTGGATGTGGTGATTGAGGATAAGGACATCAGAATCGATGTTATGAGGGCATCCGGAAACGGCGGCCAGTGTGTCAATACCACCGATTCCGCAGTCCGTTTAACCCATATCCCAACCGGAATCGTGATCTACAGCCAGACGGAAAAATCCCAGCTACAGAACAAGGAAAAGGCCTTCCGCCTGCTCCGTTCCAAGCTGTATGATATCGAACTGGAAAAACGCCAGAACGCGGAAGCGGATGAGAGAAGAAGCCAGATCGGTACGGGCGACAGGTCCGAGAAAATCCGTACTTACAACTTCCCTCAGGGGCGTGTGACGGATCATAGGATTAAGCTTACTCTGTATAAGATCGATTCGATTATGAACGGGGATATTCAGGAATTGCTGGACAGCCTGATTGCCGCTGACCAGGCAGCGAAGCTGAGCCAGATGAATGAGCAATAAGAGACTGCTGTTTCAAGCAGGGATAAAAAATAGATCCGTATATGTGCGGATCTATTTTTTTACCTATTGTTTATTTGGGCTGTACTGCCTGCAGGGAATAGTTAAGAACTAAATCCTTGCGGGTATATTTTTTGCGGAAATTCTGGCTGATTCGTTTTAAAACCATCTCTCCATTTTCATAAGTGGAGGTGGGGAGCAGAATCATGTACTGGCTGACGCTGTAACGGCTGTAAACGTCTCCGCGGCGGAGGGAACGGCAGATTGCTGTATTCAGTTCGTCCATGGCCTTCGTTAAAACCGACTGTTTCAGAAGATTTCCATTGATATCGGTAATGGTGAGCAGACAAAGGAAAATAGAATCACCTGTACGCTCAATGGCACGGCTCTCCAACTGGTAAATATCCCGGAATACTGCGTATTCGCAGTAAAAAGCGCCGCTCACATTGGAATCTTCGCGCAGAATGTCCTGAATGGCTGTTAAATCCGTTGTAATTCCATGTTTGGTATCCCGGATGATATTATACAGTTCTTTCAGGTGTGCGGATGGGGTGATGGCAAATTCATTATAGAACATATCAACCGTGTGGTTATAATGCTCCATCGCGCTGTGCTGGTTTCCGCTTTTATACAGAGAATAAATCAAATTATAATGAAGGTTTTCATCAAACTGTTCGACGGCGATTGCCCGCTGGCAGATATCAATGATTTTCTGGTAATTACCCTGAGATTTTAATATATCAACCGCCATTAAAACGATCTTTAAATATAAAGAATGATAATAGGTGCTGATAGGGACTACCCAGGATTCCCATTCCGACTTAGGAAGAAAATCTCCCTTATAAATATCAATGGCATCCAGGCAGTAATCCAGCTGGTCCTCAGGATCGGTTTGCGAATCCAGGGCTTTGTTAGCCATCTGTTCAAAAAGGTCGGCGTCCACAACCGTTTCCATGTCCTTGGTCCAGGCATAGGAGCCCCGATGTAAGACAATGAGATTCTGGGGCGGGTAATCCAAAGGAGTAAGCAGTTTCCGGGACCGGAAGAGAAGGGTTTTCAAAGCCCCGCCGGGGTTGCTGCTTTCGTCATTGGACCAAATCAGTTCGATCAGCTCATTGGGAGGAATCTCCCGGTTGCGGAATGTGATCAGATATTCCAGCAGGCACCATGGCTTCTTCGATTGATTGCTGCTTTCATTGATCTTTTTATCATTTATCGTAATGGAAAATTCGCCTAACATATTAACATAAACAGCAGGCTTTTTCGTCCCAATTTCCATATAATCCATCTCCTCACTTCAGGTAAACACAATACGTTACATTGAGTATACGGAAAAAAAGTAAGATTGTCTAGTGAAATTCAAAAAAAGATATGTATGTAACCATTTTGTAACCGGTATGGTTTATAATAAAAAATAATATGGATTAGTGGGTTAATAAACAAGTTATAGAAAGAAAAGGTGAAGCAGATGGCAATTTCCAAATCGAGTGCTTTAATAAACCAATACAGAGAATTTTTAATTGCAATAGATTCCTATGAAGATAAAAAGATCACAGGAAGGATTTACCACGCAAGCCGCAGCGTATCCATCCCATTTGATGGCCTGATCGAGATGGCCCGGTCTATGGAAACCATATTTGATGAGATTCATTATCCAATGCCTTCCATGGATCAAAGAAATTTCAGCAAGGTAAAAAATCCGCCAAAAATGGAGTTGAGAACCGTGGAGGCGGAGCAGGATGAGGCAAAGAAGGGCAGGCTTATGACCGCCAGGTTATCCATAAGGCACCGTTATAATGCCAGTTGGCAGGGAAATGCAGCTTTCCTGGAAAGCGGAGAAGAATATGGATTTATCAGCTTTTTGGAATTAGTGAAGCTGTTGAATAAACAACTGAAGGGAGAATCTGAAAGCGGAGAATGGGAAAACGGAGAGCCCGTATGCAGGATTGCGGTGGACGAATACGACAACCATTGCCTGGAGGGAAATATTCACCAGATCGTATCCGGTAAAAAACATTATTTCTGCAGTACGATCCAATTGATGGACTATATGGAGAGAATCCTAAACTCCCCCCATAATATCAGCAACGTGATAAATAATCAGGCGCTGAGCGTGTATCGGGAGAAGGGGAAAAAAGCAACGTTTGTTATCCGCATCTTGTTCCAACAGAACGGAACCTGGCAGGGGCGTATCTGCTGGAAAGATACCTCACAGATTATGAATTTCAGAAGCTTTTTGGAGCTCATTAAATTAATAGACACAGCATTGCAGAGCGTCGAAACATGGCACGAGGCGGAGCAGAAAGTGTTGTAGGGAATCTTTATTTAGTTGAGGAAGTTACGCAGGAAAGCGGGCCAAGGGGACGGACTGGATGTTTGGATGCGGGCGGGCCAAGGGGCATCCTTCGGGGATGAAAACCAGCTTCCAACCGTAAGTGAAACTAAGGCTCCAGGAATAGAAAAAGACGGTCCGATGCCCA
>NZ_WQPN01000005.1 GCF_018785315.1 Clostridium sp. MCC353
TTAGGGAGCAGAGGAGACGATCTGTCTAAAAAGACGGGGCCCCCACTCTTCAAAGTGTCCACACTTATGGGTACATTATACTCTGTTCCTCCCCTCCTCCCGCTTTCCTGCTGGTGTTCTCTAGCTCAAGTAATTAAAAACAATTTAACATCAACCCTTACATTAACCCTCAAGGCATTTTCGAAAATGGCTTCACCCTTTGATGTAAATCCCCTCACCCTTTACATCAAATCTCCATGTCATATTCACTAACCCCCATATAAAATATCAAATACAGTCACGTTTAAACGCCTCCTTACTCCTATCCCCAAATCTTTTTTATCTCTAGCGATGCCCATGCACAGCCTGTAAGAAGGGGGAGCTGGGGCGGAGGACAAGGACAGGCGGACTAAGGGGCGGACCAAAGGCGGCGGGGATCCTGTGGAGACCGTTTAGTGGAACTTAGGTTTTCAGGATGGAAAAAGACGGGCAGAAACTGAATTCCCAGTCAGTTTCTGAGATGCCCACTGAACGGTAAAGTCATCAGGAGTTTACCGTGAATGGGCATCGGACCGTCTTTTTCCATCCTGAAAGCCTTAGTTCCACTTAACGGCCGGAATCAGATCCCCGCCGCCTTTGGTCCGCCCCTTTGGCCGCCTGTCCTTGTCCTCCGCCCCAGGTTCCCCTTCTTACAGGCGTTACCATTGCCAATCACCCAAACAAAGATTTCACACCCACCATAACCTTTTCTCCGTGGATATCCGTCTCACCGTTAAAGCGGAAACCGAACTCCTGATAGAGATGAATGGCTGTCTGATTTTCTTCCACTACGCTGAGATAAATTTTTTCACAGCCGTATTCACTGGTAATCTTATCCAGCAAAATGGGGAGACAGGCTTTTCCGATGCCCCTGCCCTGAAATCTTTCGTCGATTAAAAGCCTGTCCATCCAGACACGGCTTTCTATGCCCTCTTCTTCCCACTTACAATACATGGCAAATCCTACCAGCAGGCCGTCGGCATAGATTCCAACAGGCCTCCAGCATGACCATTGCTCCGCTTCATCCAGGCATTGTTTTACGGTTTCCACAAAGCCTTTTTGGCTCCCGGCTATATGTAAACTCAACACGTCTTTTTTGTTTTCTGCCGTTACAGGCTTAAATATAATGTCCATATTTTCCTCCCAATAAAATTTTCCATGGAATCTACTATAAACTATGGGGCTGCCCCATGGTCAAGAGAGAGGACCATATTTTATTGTATTGTCATTTTTAAACTTGTCCTTTGTTCAGGCAAAACTGCCCGCCAGATCTACGGCCCGGGGCGCTGCTATGAAAATGTGATCCGATACCCGTTCAATGGTTCCGTCGACACAATATACGGCTCCTGATGTGAAATCAATCACTCTGGGGGCATTTCTGATATCCAGTTTTTCCAGGCTTATGATAACAGTTCTGCCTTCCAGCAGATAATCAGATATCTCCTTTGCGTCTTCCATCGATGTGGGGCGGAGCATTACCACCTCCATGGGTGTTTCCTCTTTTACGGCCGGGGTGTGAAAGAAAAGAGCGGGCATACTGTATTTCACTTCTTTGGTTTCTTCCTGTTCCTCCTGATCATAGTCATAATCATCTTCATCTCCATAGTCATTTAAACGAATTGAATCCATCATCTTGTTTAAAATATTCATTTCCTATCTCCTCCTCAAATCTATTCTATTAAAGTTTGTCCGAAAACTGCTTTACACAAAATCCTCGCGCATCTTACATAAATGTTTTCAGAACACTTGGAATCCTCTTTCGTTTATATGAACAACCGTTCATCCGATGCTTCTTGACCTGTTTTCCGGTTAAGAAGATGAGATGTCCGAACGGCTGCTTATATATAGTATATTCATCACTATGTCCCGATAATTCTGATTATTTCCCGGAAATTAAAAAAAGTCTGGGCGGACGGCTGAAAATGTCCGCTTTCGACTTTTTTCTTAATTCTGGTTTCATCACCCCGGCTGCACTCCGGGTTCCCCTTCATATTTCACCGACCGGTCATCTGCATTAAAAATGGAGTTGACATACAGTTTGTCATCCACCGACATCACCCACAGCTCTCCATCACCGATCCACACTCCCTGATAATTGTAATTCAACTCTTTTTTGCTGTCCTCTTTCAGCTTCTCTATGAAGTCTTCGGTAAAAATATCATCATAATAATCCATAAATTCCTCTGCATTGTCCACAATCAAATCGCCGTCCGGCACAGTCACCTTTCTTGGATAATAGATCATTTTTGCGGCCTCCGCCTTTTCACCGGCTTCCAGGCGGGAAACCAAGGTCTGTATAAATGAATCCGCCTCTTTCTTTCCTATCCCGCTTACCGCATACATGGGATCATCTTCCTGTTCTATCTGCGCCG
This sequence comes from Clostridium sp. MCC353, assembly GCF_018785315.1. GTDB lineage: Bacteria > Bacillota > Clostridia > Lachnospirales > Lachnospiraceae > CHH4-2. The sequence continues at coordinate 2,391 of NZ_WQPN01000005.1, forward strand.
CCCCGTTCCCTGTAGTTTCGGCAGTTCCTGTCCCAGCTTGATCTGAGGCCTCTGTTCCAGCTTCTGCCCGTCCTTTCGTTTCAACTCCTGCTGCGTCCTGGGTAACGCCTGAGGTTTCCTCCTGAGCGGCATTTGTCATCTGCCCGGTTTCCTGATCCGCCTTTTTATTTCCACAGCCGGAAATCAGTGCCGCCATGACAGAGACAGCCGCCAGCAATCCGTAAACTTGTTTTTTCATCTTAATCCTCCATGCCGGAGCAGTTTTTCGCGGAGATACGCGCTGAGAATGACAGCTTCCCGGCTGCGATTCAAATTTGTGGCTCCGGCACAAATTTGGATGTGAAAAATAAGCCTTCGGGATTATTTTTCAACCTTACTCCTCTCTGTAACTTTGTCTGCCAGCATATCATAACTGGTCAAAAAAAGCTTTAAGATTTTCATTCAACTTTTATAATTTTAAATTCATCCGGGCTGATCCAATCGGTTCGTATACCGGGCAATAGGAATGTACATAATAGAATTAGTCCAAAAATCCTGCCGGATCTACAACTATTCACCTGTATTAAAAAACCTGTATGAAAGCCCTATGCAGAAGAAAATAATCAGAACGCCAGTAAATAATCAAAAAAACCGCATTTCGCCTTTATTTTATTAATTTGTATACACGAGACTTGCATTTAATCGGCAAAAAACGCATAAATATTAATGTCAATAGTTATTCTACGGCCTCAATCACAGTTTTTTAGTTGTTATTCTAACAACCTATTGACTGTAAGTTTTATTTATGGTATTCTTAGTGCCAACAAAGGAAATTAAAACAAAGCAGAATATAAAGAAAGCGAGGAACCACATATGGCATCTTATATCTTCAGTGAAATCAAGGAATCCGACAAAAGAGCACAGAGACAGCTGCATACTTTACTTGCACATGCAGGAATCGTTCCTGAACATGCGGCAGATTTTACACTCGGCGTCTTCGATGAAGACTATAACCTGGTTGCAACCGGTTCAACTTATGAGAACCATTTCCACAGCCTGGCAGTTGATGCCGCTCACCGTGGTAAAGGCCTTCTCAGCCAGGTGCTCTCTTACCTGTATGAATTACAGTTTAACCTGGGCAACCATGAACTCTATTTAAAGGCCAGCAGGGATTTGATCCCCATGTTCAACAGCTTTGGCTTCCGTGAGATCGCTCCCGCAGGCAAAGATGAGGTTTACATGGGAAACCTGAAAGCTTTCATGAATCAGGAAACCGCTTTGAGTGCATAATAATTAAAAGCCGATGCATAATATGCAGCGGCTTTTTTCGTTAAATTGTTTATCTCTCTCTATTCTTCTGCCCCTCTACTCTTCTCTGACGTTCTTCAAAATCTTCGAAATAACTCCTTTAACCTCCTCCATCCGTATGCCAAGGGACGCGGCCAGTTCTTCTTCAAAGGAGCGCTCCGCCATGGACATGGTTTCCGCATCAGAGGATGCCATCTTTTTTCCGGCGCTGACCCGCTCCTGCTTTCGCTGATACAGCTCTTTTACGATTCTGACCCGGGCGCGGCAGTCGTTGGAATGAAACGCATTCTTATATTCCCGCTCCCTCATCTTTTCATCATGTATCCTAAGAGGTTCAATGTCAGGCAGTTCCTTAATCACTTTCACGGCCTCTTCTTTGGACATCACGGGGCGTAGGGATTCATCTGCTTTTCTTACCGGCACATAAATGGTCTCTTTCGCCTCCCTGACGGGGTGCATGATATAGTACACCTCTTCTTTATCCATCATTTTAAGCTTTGAAATCTGATCAATTCTACAGACTTTTCCGCTCCAGTGAACTACGTAATCCTGTTTCTCATATCCTGTTTCTATCATCTTTCACCACAACCTTTTCCAAATGCGGACATAATTCCATCACTATCATAACACTTTTCCAGACGCCTCATAAGCGTTTTTTTATATTTCGTCAGTTTTGCACAGGAATAAACCATGGTATATTTGATACATTTTACTAAAAATTCTGCGCTAATCCAGATTCAGTTCACAGGCTGCATTCGGTTCCATATTGCCGCCGCTGCCCGCATACAAGTCCGCCAGCACATCATAATCAAATGTCCCGGAAACGTCTTTATAGAATTTCTGCTCTTTGCTCAGCCAGAAAATACCGTTTTTATCCACATCAACCGAAACGCTCTCCTCATCATTCACCACAAAATAAACGGTAAAGGAGGTGGCCTCATCAATGCTCTGATCCGTTTCCTCCAGCGTCATGCTGCGGAAGGCATCCGCCACCTCTTTAATGGATTCCGGATCTTCTTTATAATAAGAGTAACACTGATATCCATAATACATGGTGACTGAGGCCGCCCGGTCCGCCGTCTCCATCAAGGCCGTTACCTTTTCATCCCTGCTGCCCTTTTCAGACGAACAGCCTGACAATATAGCAGCGGATACCAGCAAAATACTGAAAATAACGGCAGCCACGCCTTTGACATTATTTTTCATATAGTTCTATGCTTCCTTTCCTGTTAAATCTATCCATTTATACTGTAATTATATTTGTTACAGTATAATTTGTCAAGCTCTTTTACCAATTCTCCGCCATTTTCCGTAACTGTTCCCAGCCCCTCATCGTCAAAGCCGCAGCCCGGTGGGACTGCGGACAGTAACTATTTACCGCTGCAGTTCCCAAACCGCACCGTCTGCCAGATATTTTACGCAGCAGCACTCTGTGGGCTCCACCATATCCATCTTACCGATCATCCGGTCGATCACCGGGACAGGCACGCTCCTTTTCCGTATCTGGTTTCTTTGCAGGAGCTGCTCATAGGGGGCTTCGATATAGAAAACCGTCACTCTGGCCCCATAGCCCTCACACAGGCTGCAGAGCTTTCTTCTGGTATCTGAGATGATATTGGTGGCGTTCCAGACAAAAGGCTGTTTTTTCCGCAAATAGACCTTGGCCCGTTCCCTGGCCTCCGCCGCGACCGCCCCGGAGCCGTCCTGAGGGCCGATTCCCCATTCCTCCCTGATATCATCCAATGATATGACAGGAACATCCTTCAGATATTCCCTGATAAATGTATCCTTCCCGGCCAGGGGAAGGCCGGACATCAGATAGACCGGAAATTCTGTTTCATCAAACAGGCTGCTCTTCTGCCACACCCTGGCCCCCTGATAAAAACGGAGCCGGGTGTATTCATTGGCAAATACCGGCTTTTTCCCATAACAATCCAGTTCCCGGCAGTACTCCTTAAAATATTCCACCGTTGACAGCTTCTGCCCGGAATCCTCACAAATCCGCCCCAGAACGTCCCCTTTGCCCAGCAGGTAAAGCAGGGGAAAACGGACGCACTCCCTGGCCCGCAGCAAATTCACATCCACCGGTTCCTTCTCCAGGAACAGGGAGGGGAGCCCATGAAAGCGGATCAGCCATGCGATTTCCTCCCGTTCCTGAAAGCTGATTTCAAACCTGGATGCATATTCTCTATAACAAAGTTCCCGGAACATTTTCGCTCCGGTCACCGCATGTTTAGGGGATATGATTCTGCCGAACTCCTCCTTTGTACATCTTATTTTCCCTATATCGTGGAAACACGCGGCCATACTCAGTATCCCTTTTTCCTCTTCCTCCAGCGCATTCCATTCAGGTAGTTTTTTGATCTCTTCCAAAACCCTTTTCGTATGGTTCCAAACATTTCCTTCCCTATGATAAACAGGGTCCTGTTGGGTTTTCTCCATCATTTCCGCCAGCTTAAATTTCTCTTCAAATATCTCTATCTCATATTGGTTCTGTGCCAGAACATCCAAAAGCCTCTGTTTCATCTTATTCCTCCATGGCAAACAAATCTGTCCCCGGTTTTAACCGGTTCGGGATCAACGGACGGTCAATCCAGTGGGTTTCCGAATCCAGTATCGTGCTGAGAAAAGATTTCCGGACATATTTTAACCGGTCCACAACATAATCCCCTTCTTCCACTTTGATATAAATTCCCTCCATCAAATCCGTAATATCGGTCTGCTGTTTTACCGTTTCAAAGGATAATCCCTGCTCCAGGCACTGTTTTTCCAAAACTTCCGGAAATCTTTCCGATTTGAAATGGGACTTTCCCAAATAGGATGTCAGTTCCATTAAATTGTTCAATTTTCCTTCAAACAGTACCAGAACCGAAACGATAAACGGAGATTCTTTCAGCAGTTCTCTCCTCTTCTGCGTGCTTAAAAAAGCATTTTTTTCCTTATCGAACAGATCAAATTCCATGAAATAATGGGTCAGCTGGTCATAATAAATGGTATGTTTGGCATACAGCCACTCTCCATACATGATATACCGGTTTCCCAACAGATGGTACAGTTCAGAACGGAAACAGCTGGCCCACATCTTAAACAGGTCAAACTGCTTTTCTCCATATCCTCCGTTCAGGTAATGCCCCCTGCTCTGCAGCAGAAGGCGGCCGTCTTCTCCAAAGCTGATGCCGCAGTTTGCGCCGTCCACTTTTTCTTCCAGCACCACACAACGCCCTTTGATCTCATCAAATGGCACATTTTTCAAATCTTCATCCCCGGCCTGTATTCTCGACCCTTCAATATGCCGGGTTCTCGGGTATTTTAATATCGTTTCCATATGCTCCTCCATGCCGAAGCGGTATTTTGCGCAAAGATTGCGCTGCGCAGGCACGCGTTGAGAATTTCAGATTCTCAACTGCGATTCTAATTTGAGCCCGGCACAAATCGGAGTGTGAAAATAAGCCATCGGGATTATTTCTCACACGCTCCTCCATGCCCAAGCGGCTATTTTGCGTAATCCGCTTCGTTTCTTCATGATTGATACGATATGGCACATATGACAGAATACAAAAAGGCTGCAGAAACAAACGTCCCGCAGCCTGTCACACAGTAGAGTCAGTCCCATGGCGGATCGTATCAGAATTTTCGGGTAACAAAAATAAACGGGACTTTATGGATTCCCTGTTCCATCTTTGCCTGAAACTCTGATACGATTACATGGTTCTCACCCTTTCCTCATTGATATTCCCACTATAACACCAAAACCGTTCCAAAGTCAACCGGCTTTCCAAAGCAGCCGGTTGTCTTCAAACACCACATCCACATTTCCCTTATCCCTCATCCAGGAAAGATAGGAACGCAGTGTACTTCCCACCAGCACGTACTGCTCAAAATTCAAGGTCAGCCGGTATTCATCAAACAGACGCTTTAACAAATCTTCAAAACAGGACGGCGTTTCACAGAACTTCAGCACCATGGATTCAATCTCCAGAATCTTGTCCCTGTTGTATTTCAGCAATGGTCCCAGATCCGTATCCGCCGCCGCGTGGGCCGGAACGAAAAGGCCGGCCTGCATTTTTCCCACCATATCGAGGGTTTCCAGGTACTTTTCCACATCATAGATAAAAGATACCTGGTATTTTTCCAAAGTCTCCCGGCTGCTCAGGCAGTCGGCAAGAAATACAATATCGTCCGGCGTCCTGATCCCGATCATCTGGAAAAAATGCCCCGGCAGAGGGATCACTTCCAATTCCTTTGGAAAGCGCTCATCCTCCAGACTCAAAGCCCCGCTTTCCTCCGCCAATAAAAATTTATGTCTTAAATCCCTGCATGGAAATCCTCCATACAAAAATGACGGTTCCAATACCGGATGGCGGATAAAAGGCGCCTCCAGATCGGCGGCAAATACGTTGCATCCGGTCTGTTTCTGCAAATACCGGTTTCCCCCGATATGATCCGCATTGGAATGGGTATTGATGATCCCCTGAAGTTTCCACCCATTGGCGTTCAGAATCTTTAAAATCTTTTTCCCGGCATCCTTATCCCCTCCGCTGTCAATCAGATAAGCCTCTGAATTTTCCCTGACATAAATGCCGGCTTTTGCAGGGCAGTTGATATAGTAAGTTTGTGCACCTGCCTGGATTAATTCGTACATCTTTTGTCCCTCCTCCGCACTCGTTTTATGTATTATACCATTCCGCCGTCCTCTTCACCACAATAATTCCATTTTATGGGCCAAATAACATATTCCAATCGGTTAAGACAAATGAATTTTTCTTTTACAAACAGCTTTCACGTGATATAATGAGAACATATTTGGCTTAAATCCGTATGTGGTACGGGGTTCTGCCGTATCAGAATACAAGTCCTAAAAATAAGCCAAACTTACGAAGGAGCAGAAATGAAAAAAGTATTAATACAAGACGCCGGCATTGAAAACCAGGAAACGCTGGCTGCCGTATTGGAATCCCAATATGATCTCATTCTTTGCAGCCAGGATTCTGTTCAGCCCCATCTTTTGGATCCCAACAGCGATATTGATCTTCTGATTCTGGATTTTCATACCCCTGGGAGCGACGGCCCGGGCATATTTGAGGCTGTGCACTCTAATCCCGGACTGGCTCATATCACAGTGATTGCAGATGTGGGACCGGGAGGAAAGCAGTTTGAAATGCAAGCCCTGAAATCCGGCATCACCACCCTGATAAAATCACCTTATGATCCCGATATGATTTCCCTTCAGATCGAAAATGCCCTACAGGAAGTACATAAACTTCAGTTGGCCAGGCAGCAATTGGAAGACGCGTTTAACGAACAGATGTCCTTCCGGAATATTGTGGAACAGAATGTATCCAGTTACTGCCGCCTTAACCTGAGCCACAACTGTCTGGGCCCTGGAATTGCCCCCTGCCGGGAGGCGGATTATCTGCTGGCATTTAAGACGGTGGACGAATTTTTTAATTCTCTTTATCCGTTTATCCCGGACGGTTTTCAAAAACAGGCTTACCAGAGTATTTTCTGCCGTAAGAATATGACAGACAGTTTTCAGGCCGGAAGACAGCACCTGAAGCTAGAACATAAAACCACCATAAACGGCGGGCGGACCGAATGGGTGGAAACCCATGCGAATATCATGAAAAATCCTGAAACAGGAGATATCGAAGCTCTTTTATATACATTTGACACAGACGACCGGAAAATCACCCAGCTTCTATTCGACAAAGTGGTTAATTCAGAATACGACTACCTGTCCACCATTGATATCCCCAACGATATTTATAAGATGTACAGCCATAACATGAACGCTACCTCAATTCCGACTGCTTACGGTTCTTACCGCCAGATCTGTCTGGTCGAGGCGGAAAAACGAATCAGCGAAACTACCAGGAAGGATTACCTGCGCTGTTTGGAACCCAAAAACATTTTGAAAGCGTTGGAAACATCCGATCAGTTTTCTTTTAATTTTGAAACCATAGAGCAGGACGGCAGCATCCGCACCAGAAAAATGCAGCTCTCCTATCTGGACCGGGACGCCAAAATCCTGTGCGCAACAAGGCGTGATATCACGGATATCCTGGCAAAAGAGCAGAGAAAAGCGGAAATCCTCAAAGATGCCCTGGATGCCGCAAGGCAGGCCAGCACTGCAAAATCGGATTTCCTATCCCGCATGAGCCATGAAATCCGCACTCCTATGAATGCCATTATCGGCATGACCACCATCGCTTCCCAGTGCATCGGCGATGACAAGCAGGTGTCCGAATGCCTGTCCAAAATCGGCATATCATCCCGTTTCCTGCTGACTCTTATCAACGATATCCTGGACATGAGCCGGATCGAAAGCGGCAAGGTACTGCTGAAAAATGAACGGATACCCTTTGAAGAATTTATCAATGGAGTCAACTCCATCTGCTATACCCAGGCACAGGCAAAAGACATCGATTACGAAAGCATTGTGGATGCCCATTTAGACGATTATTATGTGGGCGATGCCATGAAACTGCAGCAGATCCTGATCAACATACTATCCAATGCCGTAAAATTCACCCCTCCCGGCGGCAATGTCACCTTCCGGGTGCGGGAGAAAAAACGGATGCGGGAAAATGCCGTTCTGGAATTTGTCATCAGCGACACAGGCTGCGGCATGAACGACGATTTCATACCAAAACTGTTCGAGCCCTTTGCCCAGGAACATGCGGACTGCATCAATGTATACGCCGGAACCGGCCTGGGCATGGCCATCTGCAAGAATTTTGTGGATCTCATGGACGGGCAGATCCAGGTCAGGAGCATGCCTGGCATCGGTTCGGAATTTGTGGTAGACGTCAAACTGGGGATTACCAAGGAATCCAAACTGAAACGTTCTTCCAAACATCCTTATAACTTCTCTAATCTGACCTCACTGGTTGTGGACGACGATGTGGCGGTCTGTGAACAGGCGGTCATCACCCTGCATGAAATCGGCATTAAGGCGGACTGGGTGGACAGCGGCCGCCGCGCCATCGAACTTGTGCGGAAAAAATGGGAAGCAAAACAGTATTTTGACCTGATATTAATCGACTGGAAAATGCCGGAACTGGACGGGATTGAAACCGCCCGGCAGATACGGGGCATCGTGGGGCCTGACGTTACCATCATCATCATCACAGCTTATGACTGGTCCTCCATTGAGCAGGAGGCGAAAAAAGCCGGGGTCAACATGCTGGTCAGCAAACCTCTGTTTAAATCCTCTTTGGTTTCAGCCTTTCAAAAAGCCTTCGACCAAAAAGAGGAAGCTGCCGCCGCTGTGGAGCAGGTCTTTGATTTTACGGGAAAACGGGTTCTTCTCGCAGAGGATCACCCGATGAATGCGGAAATCGCCCAATACCTTTTAAAAGACAAGGGCATGGATGTGGTTCATGCTGAAAATGGAATCAAAGCCGTGGAACTGTTCACTCTGGCTCCTCCGGGATACTATGACGCGATCTTAATGGACATCCGCATGCCCTATATGGACGGCCTCCAGGCCACCATAAGCATCCGCCACCTGGATAAAACGGACGCCAAAACCATTCCGATTATCGCCATGACAGCCGACGCGTTCGATGAAGACGTCACAAAAGCAAAACAGGCGGGCATGAACGCCCACCTGGCAAAACCGATTGACCCTAAAGATCTGTTTACTACTCTGTATCATTATATCTATGCTAAAAATTAAGTCAGCCAGGCCGGGAACAGGAATGAGGCAGCGCATGCCTCATTCCCCATTCCCCGTAGCCAGTTCATTATCCATCGGAGAAATCGCCGATAAAAATCCCTGAACAGAATGATTATAGATATTAAACTGCTTTCTTCCGTTCTGCTTGGAATAATAGAGCGCCTGATCCGCGTTGCCAAATAATTCTTCATAATTGGTTCCGTGTTCCGGATAAAGGGCCACGCCCATGCTGATTGATATGCTGAATCCGCCGCACTGGCCCACCAACGAATTGAAGATCCGTTCCACAACCGGTTCTATCTCATCCCTGAATTCGATGAAAATGACGAATTCATCTCCGCCCACACGGGCCGCGATATCTTCCTTCCGTATACTGTCTATGGCTTTTTGGGCCGTGTATTTCAACACATTGTCGCCAAACAGATGGCCGTGCTGGTCATTGGCATTTTTAAAATGATCCAGATCAAACAGGATCAATGCAAAACGCCGTTCCCTGCCGCTGACCAGCAGCCTCTCAATAGCCTGGCGCACCGATCTGTGGTTATAAAGCTTGGTAAGCGGATCCTGATCCGCCATCTGCTTTAACGTCTCCACCCGGATGTGTTCGTCATGGATATCCGTACATTTACCGATCATGCCCGTAAGCTCGCCGGGGTCATCTCCCACCCACAGGGAACGGGCCACAATTTTAAACCACCTGGAAGCCCCGTGGATATTCATCTGATAGTTACAGGAAATCACCGGGTTGGCGGATGTGGTTTTCTTAATACGCCGCTCCAGATCACGGTAATCCTTTTCTGAAATGATGGAAAGGAGTTCCCGGTTCTCACTCGGATGGGTTATCAGCTCCCTGACTCCCAAAAAAGCCGCCCCCCACTCGGAAAATGAGAGCATGTCTGTCTGTATATTATATTCAAACTGAATTTCCTTGGACATCGCCGCAAAGAACTGGTATTTTGTCCTCTCCTGTTCCAGCAGCGCAAGAGTGCGGTTGGATGCCTGTCCCTGACTCAGAAGTTCACGCACAAATTGGTGCATCTCCGTCTTCGTCACATCTCCCGGCGAATGAATCTGAAGTTTTTCCTTCATGCGTTCCCCGATATCCAGCAGGCACTGGACCAATATGGGGTTAAATACGCCGCATTCTCCCCGGAGAATCATCTTAATGGCCTCTTCATGTGAATACGCCGGCTTATAAACCCTTACACTGGTCAGCGCGTCATATGCGTCTGCCAGGGAAACCACCTGGGCGGATATGGGAATCTCATCCCCTTTTAAATGATCGGGATAACCGCTTCCGTCATAGCGTTCATGATGCCAGCGGCAGATATCCCTGGCGATCAGAACCAGTTCTTCCTGCCTTCCGTAAGGCGTCGATTCAATGATTTGGGCGCCGATCACGGTATGCTGTTTCATAATCTCAAATTCTTCCTCAGTCAGCTTGCCCGGTTTATTCAAAATCTCTTCGGAAATGGATATCTTGCCAACATCGTGCAGAGCTGACGCATTGGAAATCAGAGAAATCTGGGAAGCTGTCAAACGGTACTGGTCCGTGATCTGAACCATACGCCTTAGAAGCAGTTCCGTAATCATCTGAATGTGCAAAACATGGAGCCCGCTTTCCCCATTCCTGAATTCCACGATGTTGGACAGGATCTCAACCATCAGAAGGTTGGTCTTTTCTTTTTCCAGTATCTGTTCGGTGACTAAACTCTCCAACTGCTTTTGCTTGGTATAGAGAAGCAGTGTATTCTTAACACGGCGCTGGACGGTTCTGCCGTCAAATGGACGGGCGATATAGTCCGTAACGCCCAGATCATATGCGCGGTCTATGTTCACTGATGATGTTTCTGAAGAAATCGTTATGACCGGTATGGTATTTATGAGCCCGCTTTTATTCATGATGGCCAGCACTTCAAATCCGTCCATTCTGGGCATCACAATATCCAATAAAATTAAAGAAATGTCTTCACTGTGCTTATTGATCACTGTGATTGCATCCAGGCCATCGACTGCTTCTAAAATCTCGTATTCCTGCATCAGCATGTCGGTCAACAGTGCCCGGTTGAACTCGGTGTCATCTACAATCAGTATTTTCTGTTTTTTATCTGCCATATTTATCTTTATCTCCCGGATCTCATTTCAATCGCCGCTGCCGCAGGATGTATAAATCCGCAGGACTGCCCGCTTTCCTTCTATTTTACCATCACTTCACCAGAAAGTCTATTTTAATACGTCCTTTCGTTTTAAACAATTATCACTGCCGTTTCTCCCTCTCTTTTCCCTTGAATATAAAATATGGATCGGTTAAAGTTAGTTTACAAAAACGGACACGGAATGAGAGGAATAAATTGCCCTTTTCCTCTATTCTTTCATTGAGGAGGAACTAACATGGAGTGGATAAAACATTTGAGCAGCGCCATTGACTATATAGAAAACAATCTGACCGGAGAAATCTCTTACGAAACGGCGGCCCGGACGGCCTGCTGTTCCACCTATAATTTCCAGCGCATCTTTTCCTATATGGCCGGGATTACTTTGTCGGAATATATACGCAGGCGCAAAATGACGCAGGCGGCATTTGAGCTGCAGTCCACAAATCAAAAGGTGCTGGATATTGCCTTGAAGTACGGCTACACGTCCCCCACCTCATTTAACCGGGCATTTCAGGCTGTGCACGGGATTTCTCCCGTTTCTGCCAAGTCAGAAGGCTGTTGTTTAAACGCATACCCACCCATCAGATTTTCACTGCAGATAACAGGAGGAACTGCTATGGCATATCGGATTGAACAAAAAGAAGAACTGCGCATTGTGGGCATACGGACCCCGATGACGGAAGACATGGAACATAACAGGGAAATCATTCCCGGATTTTGGGATAAGTGTCTGCGTCATAAAAAACATTTGGAAATCGGCTGCCTCTCCAACCAAAAACCGGACGGTATTTTAGGGGTATCGGTCTGTGAAGGTCCGTCTGATCTCTATTATTATATCGCTTCCGCCACCAGCCTGCCCGCGCCGGAGGGCATGTCTGAATACCGGATTCCAGCGGCCACCTGGGTCATTTTTGAAAGCGACGGCCCATATAAGGAATCCGTACACAATATTTTCAAACGCTTTTTGACGGAATGGCTGCCATTTTCAGGTTATGCCTACGCCGAACTTCCGGATATCGAAGTGTATCCTTTTGATGAAGAAAAACCGGAATATGGACACACCCAGGTGTGGATCGCTGTAAAAAAAGAAAAGGAGTTCTGATCTATGGAACATGAAACTGCAGTCTATACAAACTGTTTGACAAAACAATATAAAAATGGCGTCCGGGCCTTAGACGGACTGTCCCTGGAAGTGGAAAAAGGCACTGTCTTCTCCCTTCTGGGCAAAAATGGCGCCGGAAAATCCACATTAATCAATATCCTGACCACTTTTTTATCCCCCACCTCGGGAGAAGCGGTCATGTTCGGAAAACAGCTTCCCAAAGACGCCAAAGAAATCCGTTCCCGGATCGCATGCGCCGCACAGAACAGCTCCATTGATCCCTATTTATCGTTCATGGAAAATATGATATTTCAGAGCAGGCTTTATCATATCACTAAGAAAGAGGCGCAAAAACGCATACAAATGCTGATTTCCGTATTTGAACTGGAACCTTATCTGAACTATCCCATTTTCTCCTATTCCGGCGGAATTAAAAGGCGGCTGGACCTGGCTCTGAGCCTGATCCCCAATCCTCAAATCCTCTTTTTAGACGAACCGACCGCCGGCATGGATCTCCAGTCCCGCATGGCTTTGTGGGACATGATACGGAAAATACGCAGTGATCTTGGGACAACCATCTTTCTGACGACCCATTACCTGGAAGAAGCGGACCAGCTCAGTGACCAAATCTGCATTATCCGGGATGGGAAATCGGTAATTCAGGGCTCCCCATGGGAACTAAAGACTTATATCAGACAGAATACGCTGAAAATCCGTTTTTTCGACAGCGCTCTGGCTGCGCAGTGGAAATCCCGGCTGACCGGACTGCTGGCTCCTTCCCAGGTTCAGGTTCTTAACAATGCGGTACTGGTCAGTTCCACAGATCATGAGGCGGATATGGAAAAAGCCGGGAATTTTCTATTCCAGAACCATGTCCCATTTCTGGGAATCGGCATAGAGGCACCCGCTTTAGAGGATGTATTTTTGAGATTAACGGAGGGAGAAATGAGATGAATACTTTGACAATCTTACGGCGGAGCATAAAATGGCGCCTTTATAACCCGGCCACCATTCTGGCCACCATCATACAGCCGTTAATCTGGCTTGTATTATACAGCACGACTGCCGGCCAGTCTATGAGCGCTGCGGGAATCGGGCATTATCCCTCATTTATCCTGCCCGGCCTGATGGTGCTGGTCTGTTTCGGCGTGTGCAGCAGCACAGGAATTATGAATTATCTGACCCGGAGGGACGGGAGTTTTTACAGAATCCTGACCGCCCCTGTCTCCAGGACGTCTATCGCTGCCGGCCAGATTTTAGAGGCGGTTCTCTGTTCCTTTTTAGAAGTCTGTATCATGTGCGGACTAAGCCTGCTTCTGTCCGCCAGATTCTCCTTCGGTGCGGGAGAACTGGTTCTGGCTGTGCTCATCCTGTTCCTGGCCTCATTCTTTATGGCCGGACTGGCTTATACGGCCAGCCTGTTCCTTCCCAATGAAGTGATGTATGAGACGGTGATGAACGGGGTAGTCCTCCCTGTTTTCTTCCTCAGCACAGCCCTGTTTCCGGCAGATATGGTCAGCAAAAAGCTGGCTGTCATCATCCGTTTAAATCCCTTTACCCATGTGATCAACGGCCTGCGCAGCCTGATCATAACCGGCGGCGCCGAACCCGGATACCTGCTCTTCATCCTCTTCATGCTCTTATGTCTGGATATTTTTATTCTGTTTTGCGCGCGCTGGAGGCTGGAAAGGGCGGAAGGCCTGTGAATTTTCCATGGAGATTGAAGCGGGCCTGGGGCCGGGCTTCAATCTTCGTGAAATCATTTGACTTATGAAATCATTTGACATCTGTCAAGGCGGATACTAGAATAAAATCAATTAGGCGTTACCGTTCACAGCCCCGCAAAGCGGCACGGCTGCCAGCGAGGGCTGTGAATAGAAACAATTAGGCCGCTGCTATATTTTTAATATTTATCAGCCTGACACGGAGGAAACAGATAGATGAAATGGTATCTCGTCCTGCATTTTATAAATTTATATCTACTGCCATTTATCGAATTTGGAATTCTGAGCCTGCGGTTTCCATCCGGAGACAGAACGGACATGGCATCAGCAATCCTGTTCGGATATATCCCTTTGGGCTGCTTTATCATATCGTTTTTATATGGCGCAAAAAAAAGAGACGGCTTTGTAATCCATTCTTTTACAGCCGCAATGCTTTGTATCTTCACCGCATTATTCCCGTTCGTGACAGGCGCCGGATTCTTCGAACGGCTTCGCTCCATGCTGATTATAGGATTCAGTTATTTTGTGATCTCATTAATGGGAGGGATTGCAGGGATTATAGGATATGTTTTGTTTAAACATATAAAGTCCAGCCTCAAGAGGAAAAGGAAAAAAGAATAATTTTACGTAACGGTTCAGACGGCGGGAAAATGGATAAAAAAAGCTGCGTCAAGCTCGCTTGTAAGCAGTTTTCTTTATCCATTTTCACATCGGATGGACATCCGATGCTTCTTGACCGGCTCTTTCGGTCAAGAAGATGAGCCGTCTGAACTGATACAATTTTACTGTTGGAAATGCAGCTTTTTCTATATTCCTCCAGTCAGAAAAAAACAGCAGGAAAGCCGGCGGGCGGAGGTTCGGTAAGGTCCGCCCGCCGTCTTTCCCGCGTCCCCTTCTCCAATCCCTTAAAGATTGGAATCCTTCCAATTCCACCATTTCAGCTTTTCCGGGTCCGGGTTTTCCACAGACGCATAATACACCGCGCAGCGGTACACATAAAGCTGGCACCTGTCGATCCTGCATCCTTTCATCAGGCATTCCTTCTCATATAGTCTTTCCGGATCCTGATTTTTCAGCGATTCAATGGTGTTGAATCCCAGCATGATCAAACTCTTTTCCGTCTCTTTTCCCACTCCGGGGATTTTTCTAAGCTCGCCCATGGTCCTTTAGCGCCCTCCTCAAATCTTTCATATACTGCCTTTGCTGAATGCGCAGATAGATTCCGGCAAATGGTTTCATAATCCATTTTTTCACCTCCACGCACTCTCTGAAATCCAGAACCGTGCCTTCCTCAGCGACGGTGAAAATTCCTGTCCAATGGCCTGCCATGTTGTCATTCTCCATATCGAATTCATAGCGGCAGGGCGGCTTTGATGCAGTTATGACAAAGTTGGTTGCATAGCCGTTTTTCGCGTATTCCACAAAATGCTTTCCATCTTCCGCCGCCTCTATTCTGCTCAAATCGCTTCTCCAGCCGTAATTTTCAAGATCCGTTACCACTGCCCAAATCCGTTCTACCGGGCAGTCAAATACCGTCCTAATTCTTGCTTCCATCATATTCATATCCTCTCAGGTTTATCAACTGCTGTCTGAGCCCCTTTTCATTCTCTTCTTCTGTCTTTGTTGGATCCTGCAAATCATAAAATCCGCATGGAAGTTCCTCGCACTCCCCGCAGTTGTGATACTGTTTTTTATTCATGCAGCAATCGTAAATCTCACAGACCGTTCCTTCTGTATACTCCAACCAGAACACCTGCCCCTTTATCTTATCACATCCGCCGCAGCCTTCCGGGTAATATTCACATTCCCCGCAGACCACGCCGCAGCAGCTCATCATTTTCTCCATAGTCACTCCCCTTTTTTCCTCATCAGTCCTTCTTTTCCGGCTGGCACCGGGGGCAGAAATAAACGGTTCCGCCCAAATATGCCATCTTTGTTATATCCCCGCCGCAGTAAGGGCATCCCGATTGGTAGGTAATTTTGGAAAGCAGCGTCTGGTAGCCGCCGGGCTCTCCGTACAGGTTCCTTTCCGTATTCCTTCCGCCCTGGCGTATCATCTTGTCCATAATGCCCTTCACCGCCTCCAAAAGCTTCTCTTTTTCCCCGTCAGACAGGGTTCCCACCTTCCGCTTCGGATGAATCCCGGCATGGAGCAGAATATCCTGCAAAGAACCATTTCCCAATCCCGGTATCCTCTGTTCGGTTGCAAGAAATGCCTTTGCGCTCATATTCTGTTTCACGGAGTTTAACAGTTCCATGAAAATATCGTCGAATTTTTCGTCAAACAGAGAAAGGCCGTACTTATTCTTTTCATAATACTCGTTATAAAAATTCCCGGTATGGCAGTAAATGGCTCCGTACATAGCCACTGTAAATGCCAGGCCAAAACCGTCTTCGAATTCGATCAGAAGCTGGTATTTTACCGGTCTGGGCGCGCATGGTTCCAACAGCCTGATGTTGACGCCGTCATTTACGGTCAGGCGGATATCATTGTCAAAAACCATTTCCACATAACTGCCAAATGCCTCTGTTTTCTCCAGCTTAACCCCGTTTAATTTGTTTCCATACTCCGACGGCTCCCCATTAAACCAGCAGAATTTATGGACATAAGACGGAGGACAGACTTCCTTTACCGTCCTGCCCGCCGCTTCGTCCTCCAAGTTCTTTGCTAATACCATTGCCTCCGGCAATTCAATCATGCTCTGTTCCTCCCTGATTCTCTTAATCCCTTTTCGTTTATTCCCATTCCATCATAACACATATTAAGGTTCTCTTCGATCCTGCCCTTTCGGTCCGCAGTTTCTGTCTTCTATTTCTTAGACGGATTTGCCCGGATGGAGACCAGGTCTTTTACGTGATCCAGAATCTCATCTGTGGTCACATCGATCATCAGCCACCTGGAACCGTTAAATAATTTCGTATTTTGATACAGCTCCTTCAGATACGCGCAGAATGAATTCAACACCAGTTCCGCTTCCGGCGCCTCCTTTCTCCCAATGGAGATCAGGCAGGTAAAATAGCCCCGGTTGGGGTACAGGGTGCACAAAGACCGTCCGCCCTTTTTATATTTCACATTCCATCCCGGCGCCCCTGAACACCCGCTGTATTCCACATTCGGTTTCAGGGAATATGTGTTTTCTATGAAACTGCACAAATCCGTCCAATGAGAGCTTTTTACATATTCCTTTATCTCCTCTGTGGTCGGAGGACTGCCCTTCGAATATTTCTCACTCCATTCCATATAATTCCTCCATTCCATATTTTTTTGCAAATATTGTGATATGCAAAATGTTGCGATATGCAAAATGTTGCGATGCACAAAATCTTGCGATACACAAAATCTTGCGATGCACAAAATCTTGCGATGCACAAAATCTTGTGATACACAAAATCTTGCGATACACAAAATCTTGCGATGCACAAAATCTTGCGATACACGGACACGCGCTGAGAATTCCAAATTCCCGGCTGCAATTCAATTTTGTGGCTCCGGCACAAATTCGGCGTAAAAATAAACCATCGGGATTATTTTTCACTCAATCCCTATCCTAAATGCCTTCCTAAATGTTTTATTTTCGATTTTTATTATATCAGACAGAATATGACAACAGCATGTCATATTTCATACTAATGGCTGCTGTTTACATCCCTTTTTGTAAGCAGAAGCATGGAAACACCGGCCGCCCCGCCGAGATAAATAATGCTCATAACCATAAATAAAACCAGCCGGCCTGACAACAGGTCCTCGCTTTGGTTGCTGTTCATCGCAATCATCATCAGCCCGTATGGCCAGTAAAGGCCCATTCCTGCCACATTGATCAGCATTCCTGAGATTCCGCCCAGCAGCCCGATGACTACAGGAACGGAAAAACTTCTGATCACCATGGACAGCAGAAGCTGCAGGGCGGCTATGACCATGCCTCCCCAGGTTCCCCGGATCAGCCAGACTGCCACAACCGCTGGGGGAAATCCTGGAATCCCTGCCGCCTTTCCGCCGGCCACATATAGAATCCACACGAAAGCCTGGAGAAATACGGTCAGCTTCACTGCCTCAAAAAGTTTGGCCCCGTACAGGCAGGGTATGGAAACCGGCGCCGTCATGAATGAATTCCAGTTCCCATTTAAATGTTCCAGCCTCCACAAATAGGAACAACAGATGGCGATCAACGGCCCATAGAACAAATTGGCATAAAACAGAGTGACCTGGGTCCATAAATCATACCAGCCGTTTTTTAATATTCCCAGGTTCATCTGATAATTAACGGTTCCCATCACCGCCGGAAATACGGGAATCAGGAAAAAAACCAGCCACCAGGGATTGTGGGCCATTTTTCTGCGTTCCGCCCTCACCGCAATTCGAAATCCATTCATCTCTATACCTCCTTCTTTCGGAACAGCCATTTTCCCCATCCATATAAGATCCCGTCCAAAACCAGAACCACAGCCAGAAGACCATAATCAGGCCGTGTGAGATCATAGGACACGGCTCTGGTTTCTATATTCCATTCCATCTCCACAGGGACAAGAACGGCATAATAGCACCAGGGAATCAGACGGTAGATCACAGGGAGATAGAGGGCAAACAGCCCCAAAAATGAACCCAGCAGCCCGATCACCAGGGAGATAAGCTGGTTTTCCACGGAAAATGACAGGATCATTTGAAACAGAAACAAGCCTTCGCTCAATATCAGGGTTCCCGCCAGCCAAAACAGCAGTTCTTTCACCGGAAGGGGCTGGGTGACCGGATAAACCGCTGCGGCCCCCAGTATGATAAGGAGCTGGATCAGGGCCAGCAGCAGCACATACCGTGTACCGGAACGGATCTTTCCATAATAAACTGTGTCCCTGTCTGCCAAAGTATAAAGCAGTTTCCAGGCGCCCCCTTTGTGCTCCACATCACAAATCCGGCTGGCGGTCATGGCAAGAACCAGAGGCATAAAGATGGTCTGCAAAATCCCGATATCATAAATCAGAAATGAATAGCCGTCTTCCCAGACCTGGGAACCATGCAATAGGCCGTACCATATCCACAATGCCATCAGGGACATGGAACCGGCTCCGATCAGTCCCAGCTTTTTATGCTTTAATTTCATTCTTTCCACTTTTCCTATGTTCTGTTTTTCCATCATTACAAACTCATCCCCTTCCCGGTCAGATCCAGAAAAATGTCCTCCAGGTTTTTCTGGTATTCTTCAATTCTCAGCACCCCGATCCCGGAATCAGACAGTTCTCTCACCAGCCCGGCAAGAACCTCATCCGCTAAGTCAGGGATCAGAAAGCCTTCCCGGCCCTTGTGTACAGAAATGCCTTTGTCCTTCATCCGCAGCACGGCCCGCCCGTCATCCAGGGTGCGGAGGCGGATTCTTTTTTTGCTGTATTCATGGAGGTGTTCGATGGTATCCTGAAAAATCAATTCTCCCTGGTTGATGATTCCCACATGGGTGGCCATCAGATCTATCTCCCCCAGTAAATGGCTGGATATCATTACGGTCATGCCGTACCGTTTTGGCAGGCTTTTGATTAACTCCCTCATCTCCTGGATTCCTGCCGGGTCCAGGCCGTTTGTGGGTTCATCCAAAAGGAGCAGCCCCGGCTTTCCAAGAAGTGCCCCGGCCAGTCCCAGGCGCTGTTTCATCCCAAGGGAATACTGCCCCGCCTTTTTATTCTGCTGGTTTTCCATGCGGACGGTCTCTAAAACCTCATCGATCTCCTGTGCAGGAACCTGCTTCAGCTCTGCAATGATCTCCAGATTCTCCCGCCCTGTAAGGTGGCCGTAATAAGAGGGCGTCTCGATCAGGGAGCCCGTTTTTTTCAATATCTCCAGCCTGTTTTTCCGGTTCATAACCGTCCCGCATACTTTTACCTGCCCGGCGCTTGGTTTAACCAGCCCCAGGATCATTTTCATCGTAGTGGATTTACCGGCTCCGTTGGGCCCTAAAAATCCGTAAATGCTGTGCTCCGGTATTTTTAAATCCAAATTCGCGACTATTTTCTTTTGTCCATATTCTTTTCCCAGGTTTTCTGTTTCTACAATCGGTTTCATCTGAATACTTCCTTTCTTTCTGTTTCTGCAATCCATCTCATTTGTTTGCTGCCTTTCTTTCTGTTTCCACAATCTGTCTCATTCGGCTGCCGCCTTTCTTTCTGTTTCCACAATCCGTCTCATTCGGCTGCCGCCTTTCTTTCTGTTTCCACAATCCGCCTCATTCGGCTGCCGCCTTTCTTTCTGTTTCCACAATCCGCCTCATTCGGCTGCCGCCTTTCTTTCTGTTTTCACAATCTGCCTCATTCGGCTGCTGCCTTTCTGTTTTCATCCGGTGCAGCAGATTTCCAGCGCCCACCACATATTAATGGTAAACTGCAAACCTGTCTTCAGCCTGTTTTGCTCCTTACTTTTACCTTACATTTTGCCTGAAATCATGTCAGGCGCCATATTTTGTTTTATAATCACCACTATAAGGAGCTCCTTGACGAGCTCCTGCCAGAGTGGGTCTGAAAATTGCCCTCCGTCAGAATTGGGGCACAGTTTGTGGGAAGATCTGTCCCGGATGAAGGGTGCATAGCTGGCTGCGTAACCTGAATCCGGGGCAGAAACACCGCGAAGCAGGGCGGACAGATGACGGGAAGGAACTTTCAGACACACGCTAAATCCGGAAAGGAAATGATCTTTGTGAATACCATTTATGAGTGCAGATTATTGATTGTGGACGACAGCAGAGAACTGCAGGACATGCTGTCAGAAATCCTTCATAATGCCGGTTACTCCTTTATCACTCAGGCCTTTGACTGCAAAACGGCCCTGGAGTATTTTGAGAAATACCGGCCTGATTTTGTGATACTGGATGTTATGCTGCCTGACGGCGACGGATTTGAGATCATGCAGAAGCTGAGGGCCCGTTCCCAGGTTCCGGTTCTGTTTCTCTCCGCAAAGGATGAAGACGAAGACCGGCTGCTGGGCCTGGGGCTGGGGGCCGACGACTATATGACAAAGCCATTTCTGGCAAGAGAACTGGTTTTAAGGATTTCCTCCATTCTGAGGCGGACTTATTTTCCGCTGAAGCTGTCGCCTTCGGCCGTTCCTGTCCTTATGCTGGGAAACCGGACCGTAAATCTGGAAAGCGCTGCGGTGGCCTGTGAAGACGGCTCCTCCCTCTCACTGACTGCCAAAGAACTGGCAATATTAAAGGAGCTCTCCAAGCGTCCGGGCAGCATCGTAACCTTCGATGTGCTGTCCCAGGCCCTTTGGGGAGATTCCTATTACGGCTATGAAAATTCCCTGATGGTCCATATCCGGCGGCTCCGGGAAAAAATTGAGGAAACTCCCTCGTCTCCCCAATGGTTATTAACGGTGCGGGGACTGGGATACAAACTAAATCTTTCAAAGGGAGGCCACAGCCGATGAAAAGCCTGCTCCGCATAGTGATCCGATATATTACCACTGCCTGCTTAATCAGCTTCGCCGTTCTGGCGCTGAGTTTTTCTGCCTATGTGTACAGCGTCATCAAGTACCGCACCACCAGCGGCATTTACCATACTTTAGGGAAAATTACAGAAGGATTTTATTGGAATGAAGATGATCAAAACATAGATCTGTCTGAAGAAAGTTTAGAACTGCTGGAAAAACACTTTATATTCGCTATGGAATTAAATGAAGAAGGAAACATAATCTGGGATTACCGGCTGCCCGAAGAGCTGAATCAGAAATATTCCCTGGCCGACATGGCGTCCATGACCCGCTGGTATCTGAACGATTATCCGGTCAAGGTCTGGAATAATCAATATGGAACCTTTGTCGGAGGCCTGCCCAAAAACAGCATCGCCAAATACCGGCTGGAAATAGCTCCTGAGGCCTTAAATGCCGTCTTAGTCCTGCTTCCTGCCTGGAATCTGGCTTTTATCCTCCTTTTGTGCATCATTCTGGCTGTCAGGCTGTACCGCTCCCTCCTGCCCCTTGGCCGCGGCATTGAAAACCTGTCGGAAAATAAGCCGGTCTGCCTCAAGGAGACGGGCATCACATTCGAGCTGGCTAAAAAGCTGAATCAGGCTTCCGCCATCCTCACCGCCCAGCACAATGCCTTAAATAAAAGGGACACGGCCCGCACAAACTGGATTGCAGGGGTATCCCACGACATACGGACACCTCTTTCCATGGTCATGGGGTATGCGGAAAGCCTGGAATCCAACCAGTCTCTTCCCCCCAAACAGCGCCATGAAGCTGCGATCATAAAAGAACAGAGCCTGATCATCAGGGATCTGATCGAAGACCTGAACCTGACCTCCAAGCTGGAATACCAGATGCAGCCTCTCAATTTGTCCCTCTGTTCTCCTGCCTCCATGCTGCGGACTTTAATCGCAGAGTATTATAACCAGGATCTGCCCCAAAAGTATGAAATCAGTCTGCAGGTTCGAAATGAAGCGGAACGGATTCTCTTATCCGCCGACCAGCGCCTGTTAAACAGGGCGTTCACCAATCTGATTGGCAACAGCATCCGTCATAATCCGGACGGCTGTTTCATTACGGTCACGGCAGACGGTGATGAATCCATCTGCATTCTCACCTTTTCCGATACGGGCTGCAAAATTCCTCCGGCGGTGGCTGAATATTTTTCTTCTCCGGACCGCCACAGGGAACTCCCGGAAGGGCTTCACATCATGGGGCTTCAAGTGGTTTCCCAGATTGCCGCCGCCCATAAAGGGACCTTCAGAATACTCGGTTCCGGCAGTGTGGAATTAAGGATTCCGGTCGATAACATGCGGCAGGTATGTTATTGAAAAAAATTACCGGCCGCCCTCTTCTTTGAAGAAATGTTCGATTTTTAGTTCGTGGATCAGATCAATCACCTGGCTCGTCTTTTTATACCCCAGTTTTTTCAGCAGGGTGGTGATCTGGGTTTTCACCGTGCCCTCAGAGACAAACCGGCGTTTCGCGATCTGGCGGTTGCTGACCCCATCCAGTTTCAGCGCGATAATCTCCTTCTCCGAAGCCGTCAAACCGGACAAAAGCCCCAGAGCGAACATAAGGCTGGTTTCCGTCTTTTTCAGGCGTTTGAATTCTTCCCGCAGCTTTTGGTTTGCCGAATGGTTTTTCCTGAGTTCTTCCACGGTTCTTTGTATGGCTGCGACCAATTCATCATTGTTATAGGATTTTACCACATAATCCCGCACAGAGGGAATGCAGTAGGAATTATAGATCGTGCTGTCGTCATCTCTTACGGTCATCATGATCACAGCCGTTTCCGGGTGGTTCATGGACAGGTTGTACGCGGAGGTCAGGCCGTCGCTGCTGCTGTCCATTTCCACATCCATGATCACAATATCCACCCGGTTGGCAGCCACAAAGGCTTCCGCCTCCTTTCCCGACGATACTTCGCCTGCAATTTCAAAATGACCGATGGACTGAATGGATTTTCTTATGTTTTTCCGTATGAATACTTCATCGTCGGCCAGAAGGATTTTAATCATTTCAGGATTCATCTTTTCCTCCATTCCTTAAAGTGATTCAGGTTTATTTTCTCCGCGCTTCGTACAGGGGAAGCATCAGGTAGACGGAAGTTCCTTCATTTACCCTGCTCTCGATCCTGATCATGCCTTTATGCATCTTAATGATCTTTTCCGCATATGCCAGCCCCAGCCCCCAATTGTTTTTCGAATTCTTTGAGGTGTAAAATGGGGTGAAGATCTGTTTTAATTGATCCCTGGGTATACCGATTCCATTGTCGCGGACTTCAATAATGACCTGATAGTGGTTTGAAAACACCAGCACCTCTACACTGCCGTCCCCAATCCCTTTTATGGCTTCCAGCGCATTTTTCAGAATATTCACCAGCGTCTGGGTCAAAAGCTGCCCGTCGGCCAGGACAAACAGGCCGTCTTCCTCTTCCTGTATCTCCAGCTCTCTTTCTGAAATGGATTCGAATTCCGCTTTGGCCTTCCTAATGAGATCCGTAACCGGGAGTTTTTCAAAATGGAACTTCTTTTCTTTAAAAAAATTATTCAGATCATTCATTTTGTCCAGCACGGAGCTGTTTCCGTCGATCAGGCAGCTTATCATTTCCCTGGACTGCTCATCGCCGTTTTCCTTCAGATGCTCTTCCAATTCCTTCAAAATCACCATATTGGATATCAGATTATTTTTTATGCTGTGGGCGATCACGCGCACTCCCAAATCGCTGTTCGCCTGCCGTTTTTCAATGGAACCGTTGGGCTTTGCCAGCAGCCGTTCCATCTTCAGATAACGGGTAAAGGAGATCACACAGAGAATCGTAAAGCAGATGGAACAGCCGATGATGGCCTTCCAGTACCGGTCGGACCAGCGGCTGCTGTAGAAAAAGATGCGGGAAAGCAGGAAATAAATGCGGTCCAGCAAAACCACCTGCAGCGGAGTGATAATGCCGATGACCGTAAAAAAGAGCATCAGCGCACACATGGAAACATAGAGGCTGAGCAGCTTGCTGCGGAGCCATTTGACGCGGACCTTGGTAAAGTTATGGATCAGCAGGCCGGCAGAAAACAGGATCACAGTGATCATCAGCAGGCGGAACCCTGTATCCATATTTTTAAGAACACTCTGGGGACAATTGGCTGCCAGCCAAAAATAAACCTGAGGGGTGAATGCGGTGAACAGGAGAAGGGACGGCAGTGCGGCCAGACCCAGACAGAGTTTGCGGCTGCATTTTCCGGCAGCCAGAGTTTCACTGATAGAAAATGTAAAAAATCCATAGAGAGCCAGGCTCCGCCCCGAATTAATGATCTGGTTCAGCAGATTGCTTCCTATGGGATAATTCTGCATGTAGTCATGAAGCGGCCTGGACAGATAAAAAATGGTGAACAGTTCATTTGAAATGCCTCCGATTTTGGCAAAGTAGAACATAAAGCCTATAATGAGCAGAGTGAGGCCAAGAAAAACCAGCACGAAATAAATGACCTTGATGTCTTTTATCAGAAAAACCACTAATAAACAGGAAATCGCCAATGTGAGCAAATAAAAGAACATGATTACCTCCTTAAATGGAAGGGACAAGGGTTATTTGTGTCGATTGTAGCACGCTTTCCATAGGCAGTCAATGAAGGAAACCAAGGCCGGGGGGTATAAAAAATTTATGACTGCCTGAGAAAAAATATCTGTGTTATGATCTGCTTAACCACTCAATTTGTCCGGACAAATGAGACGAAAATTAAAGGAGAAGGCTGTTATGAGTAACTATTCAAAAATGTATTTGGACCACGTTATGGAGATGCTTCAGAAAATCAGTTCCACACAGGAAAAAGAAATAGAAGAAACTGCGGGAAAGATGGCGGAAACCATCATAAACGGAGGCAGCATTTTTCTGTTCGGCCCCGGACATGCGGGAATCTTCACCCAGGATTTGTACCACCGGGCAGGAGGGCTGATTCTGGCCAATCCGATCCTCCATCCCGGAACCTTGGTCAGCAACCGGCCCATTACCACCACGTCGGAACTGGAAAAGCTTCCCGGTTCCGGGGCGCTGGTATTGAACAGCGTGCCCATCAAAAGCGGGGATATGCTGATCATACATTCTGTGGCGGGCCGCATTCCGATTGTGACGGAAATGGCCGTAGAGGCCAGACAGAGGGGAATATTCGTCTCTTCCATAATCAACATGGAATTTGCCCAAAATGTAACTTCTTTTGATCCAAAAGGCTATATGCTGTATGATGTAAGTGACGTGGTGATCGATGACTGCGGAGATTTTGGAGACGCCAGCATTTTAATTGAAGGTATGAAACAGAAGGTAGCCGCTACCTCAACCATCACAGCGTCCTTTATCGGCCATACACTGGAAATCCGCACCTGTGAACTGCTGCTGGAAAAAGGATTTGTGCCTCCGGTCGTGCATAGCACGAATGTAGACGGGGGAGACGAAGAAAACCGCCGCCTGCTGGAGGAATATAAGGACAGGATTCATTACCTGTAATGAAATGGAGGCGCAGAATGGAACAAACTAAAAAAATATGGGCGCAGAAAACTTCAGCGCTGTTCGGCATTTTATCTTTCAGCATTTTTATGATCGTATGGATAGCAATTTCTTCCTCTTCCGCAGGCAAAATATTTGCCAGCCCGGCAAAGGTATGCAGGGCATTCGCCGCAAAATCGGAAGGCGGAGTGATCTGGACCCATATCGGGGCCAGTTTGTCAAGGGCTCTGGGGGGATTTTCCCTGGCATTTATATGCGCTCTGCCGGTATCATTTTTAATGGGATGGTATAAGCCGTTCCGGCTGATCGTGGAACCATGGGTGAAGTTCATTAAGAGCATACCGCCCATCGCATACATCCCCTTGGTCATCGTGGCACAGGGCATTGGTGAATCCGCTAAAATCACTGTAATCTTCATCGGTTCCTTTCTGGTTATGGTGATTTCCATCTATCAGGGCGTAATCGGGGTGGACAATACCTTGATTAAAGCGGCCCGGGTGCTGGGAAGCAATGATTTTCAGATCTTTTACCGGGTGATCATCCCCTCTTCCCTGCCCCATATCCTGGTCGCAATGAGGTTGGGCATGTCGGCGTCACTGACCACCCTTGTGGCGGCAGAGTTGACCGGAGCACAGATCGGCCTGGGGCAGATGATTCAGGAAGCCAGCATGTATTTCCAGATGGATGTAGTGCTTCTGGGGATTTTAATCATCGGAATCATCGGATTTTTATTGGACCGCGTGATCGCGGTTTTGGAGAGGAGGATTACCGGATGGCAGGAAACGAGAACGGTGTAAAAAAAGTAAAGGTGGATATCAGAAACATAGACCGCGTCTACCAAAGCAGCCGGGGTCCTGTAAAAGCGCTGAATCACATCAACCTTCAGATTTATGAAAATGAATTTGTCTGTGTGGTGGGGCCGTCCGGATGTGGAAAATCCACGCTGCTCAACATTATGGCCGGGCTGGATCAGGCCACAGGAGGCGAAATTCTGGTAGATGGTGAAAAAGTGGAAGAACCCAGCACCGAACGGGGCGTGGTCTTCCAGCAGTATGCGCTTTTTCCCTGGCTGACCGTTAAAAAAAATATCATGTACGGCCTGAAAAATAAGAAGATGAACAGGGAACAGGCAGAAAAAGCCGCTGAAAAATATATTAAAATGGTAGGCTTGGACGAATTCTCAGGTTCCTATCCCAAAGAACTGTCCGGCGGCATGAAACAGAGAGTTGCCATAGCCAGGGCATTTGCCATGAATCCCCAGCTTCTCTTGCTGGACGAACCCTTCGGAGCGCTGGATGCCCAGACCAGAGCCCAGCTTCAGTCGGATCTTCTGGACACTTGGGAACAGGAGCAGAAAACCTGCTTTTTTATCACTCATGATGTGGAAGAGGCCGTCCTTCTGGCGCAGAGAGTGGTGATCATGAGCAGCCGCCCGGCAAGAATCAAACGGATCGTGGATATCGACATCCCCTATCCCAGAAATCAGGAAACAAAAATGGAACCCCGTTTTATCGAAATTAAAAATGAGATATGGTCTGAAGTATATACGGAATATCTGGCTCAGAAAAAATAGGAGGAAACCAGTATGAAATACAGAACAACAGTTTTTATTACAGGCATGGTGATGTCACTGGCTCTTGGCGCCTGCACAAAGCCGTCTGCGGCCCGGACTGAGACGGCAGCACAGACTGAAACAGCGGCCCGGACTGAAACAACGGCCGGACAGGAGCAAAAGGAATTGACAGAGATCAGCGCAGCCTATCACCCTGGCCTGGCCGCCCTCTGTGTGCCGGGCTTAGGAGAAGCAAAGGGCTATTTTGCAGAAGAAGGGCTGAAAGTCAACTGGGTCCAGTTTACAGCGGGCCCGCCGGAAATAGCCGCTATGGTTTCCGGCGACCTGCAGTTCGGATATATCGGCCACGGCGCCCATACCCTGTGCGCTCAGGGACAGGCGGATGTGATCTCCCTTTCCCATATCAGCAATTCAGAACAGGTTCTGGTGCGTAAAAGTTCGGGAATCAAAACGATGGAGGATTTGAAAGGGAAGAAAATCGTTACCCAACTGGGAACTTCCGGAGAGGCCATATTAAATCTGGCGCTGGAAAGGGCCGGGATCGGCAAAAATGAAGTCAATATCTACGCCATGGATATGGCAGGGGCCGTATCAGCCTTCATAGCCGGACAAGCCGACGCCATCGCAAGCTGGGATACCCATTCCGTAAAGATCAGAAATACAGTAGAAGAAGAACTGGCTGTATTGGCCCAGACATCGGATTTTATCGATGAACGTTCATTCCCCGGAAGCTGGGTTGCCACACCGGAATATCTGGAAGAAAACCGCGATGTGGCAGTCAGGTTCTGCCGCGCATTAAATAAAGTATACCAATACCGGGCCGGACACATGGATGAAACGGTTGAGCAGTCCGCCAAATTCGGAAAACTAGAGATTGAAAAGCTTCAGGAAACCAGGGATTCAGCGGTATTCTACAGCGCCGATGATCTGAAAAAGATGATTGAAGATGAAAGCCTCTACGATATCTACCAAAGCCAGCTGGACGGATTCATAAAAGATAAAAAGGTGGATTCCGGAGATGTAAAGGATTATGTAAGGGTGGATATCATGAAAGAAGCGCTGCTGGCAGACTAAAAGGTATTCGGGAATTGCTTTCCGTCAGATGTGCGTCACACTTTGTGGAAGATTCGGTTCCGATGAGGAAAGCGCAGCGGGCTGCGTTGGCCAAATCAGAACGAATTCTACTGCAGGCGGGGCGTACAGATGGTGGGAACGAATTTTCAAACACGCCCTAACAGCAAAGCGCTCACCCCTTCCTTTAACTATCTGTACAAACTCATTTTTACAAAACAACTTATAGTACTCCGGCCAGATTGAGCCCGAAAATCCACAAAAAGATGGTGAACACCGATAACACAGAAGTGACCACAATAATCAGCCCTGCCAGTTCCGCATCTCCTCCCATCTGTTCCGCCATGGCGCAGGAAGATACGGCGGCAGGCGCTCCCGCCATCACCATAAGCCCCGCCAGGTTTGCCCCCTTAAATCCCATCAGCAGGCTGAGACACACCACCACAGCGGGAACCAGAATCAACCTTCCCACAGAAACAAAAATAAGTTCTTTCTTATACTTTCTAAGCCCCTCAAAAGTAAATATACCACCCAGCACGATGAGAGACATTGGCGTCGCCAGGGATGAAACATCATTTACCACAGTCATGACCGGGCCAGGGATTTTTATTCCGGCAGCTAACAAAATAAAGCCTAAAAGAGATGCCCTGATCAGAGGATTTTTAGCAATCCCTTTTAAAATCCCGCTGAAATGGCACTCTCCCGTACAGAATGTTTCAAACAGAATCACGGCCAGCACATTGTAAAGCGGAATTATGGTAGCCGCCACAAATGCGGTCATACCGATATTCCCTTCTCCATAAATGGAGGAAACAATGCTGATCCCCAGCAGCACAAAGTTGCTCCGGTAAAGGCCCTGAATGATAACCGACGACCGCTCCTTCCGTTTTTCCACACGCGGAATGGTCAGGCATAGAAATATAAAAAGTCCCAGCACAGCAAGCAATGCAAACAGTACAATGCCAAAATCCAGCCCTTCCTCCATTTCCGTTTTGTAGATATTCTTAAACAGCATAAAGGGTAAAAACACATTGAAGACTACCCGGTTCATCTGATTCAGGGTTTTCTCTTCCATAAATTTCTTCTGTTTCAAATAGTATCCCAAAACCATTAAGCATAAAAGCGGAAATACTACCCGGAATGCTAATATAAAACTTTCCATGTCTGCTCCTTATTCCATTATATTTTATAAAAATGCTTGTGAGAAGATCCGGTATTGTCCTTCCCTGGAGGCCTTCACCTTCCATAATTCTTATTTAAAACAGAGTTCGTAAACCTCTTCGTCCGTGCATCCCGCATGTTCCTGAATTGCACTGTATATCCTATGTACCGCATCCTCCTCTTCTTCCAGCAGTTCAGCAATTTCAGAGGCAGACAGGCCTTTTTCTAGTTTCTTGCGCACTATCGAAATTAATTTTAGCCTGGTGCCCCGCTCGATTCCATTTTCAAGTCCTCTCTCAAGTCCCCTTTCCTCTCGTTCCGCCAGTTCATCCGCAAATAATTCCCTTAACGCTTCACACATATCTCTTACCTCCTCATATTTCTCCCAATTGGCCCGGATAATCAAATCCATCACCGCCTGGTACAAAGGGTCTGTTTCGTTCCCCTTATAAGCCCTGGCCAATGGCTCAATATCCTCTTTCAGTTCCAGGTTCTTCCCCAGACGGCTCAGCCAAATATACTCCTCTTTGGGCAGCCGGTTTGTTATCAGAATCTGCATCGGAAACATCAGCCCGTCCACATAATAAATCCCTTCATACTCCATTCTCAGCCCGATCCTGTACATCTCTTCCAAATGTTTGATTAATACCGCTGGATAACAACTGCATACAAAGGAAACAGTCAGTTCCTCCGGCGGTATCTCCATCACTTTTTTCGTATTGGACTGATAAATGCATGCATAACCCATAACCTTGTAAAAATCGTTGATGCTTACATAGTCCTCCGGGCTTTTATATTCCACAACATTAAACTGCCGAAAGATTCTCCCGATACTCTTTGCAACCACATGATCCGGCTTTTGCTTTATGATCAGAGTATCCATCTGCAGCGGCTTTTTACTCAAATTATATTCCTCTAAAAAGCTAAGGTAAGGACGGTCTTCGTCCAGTTCCAGCTGCAAGGCAGCCTGGAACGCGGGGTGCCACTGTAAGGTTTTCTTCCCCATTCATTTTTCTCCTTTCAGTATAATCAAAATAAGGCATAACTTCAATAGATGCTGGCTAAATTCCCCACCTCTCTTCCAATCCGTATTTCAAGCTTTGAATTCTCGACCGAACCGGTCATCACGGTGTTTTACACCTCAGACTGCCATTGCGGCAATAAATGATTCTGCGGAAGAAATCCGCAGGAAATGTAATTCTAAACTCAGGAATGATTTCAGTATATCATATAATTTTTTCTTGTCCATTCCTTCACCATCTTTTTTCTAAATCAAAGCCATTCCAGAGCAACAGTTCAGACGGCTCATCTTCTTGACCGAAAAGGCCTCTATATTACTATAAAAGATCCCCTGCCGGCAATCCGGGCCAGTTGGGGACCTTCTATAGTAATTCAGTAATTCCCCTATGCCCTTCCGGTCCATAGAGGAATTATGTAAAACAGTATTATTTAAAATCCAGCTATTAAAGATGCTTTTATTTCACAACAATCAATTCATATTCCCGGCTTCCAAGCCCGATCTTCTCCGCATGATCCAGGCAGCTCCGCCACTCCGATTCCGGAGCCGAGTTTGAAAAATGATCATGGTGGTCTACAAAATCATGGCTGGCTAAATGGTCACTGAGCTGGCTGTGGGGAAGAGGATCCGCCGCCAGGCAGGCATCCACACAGGCCTGATCGAGAGCCAGCGGGTCGAAGGACGCAAACATGCCTATGTTAGGCAGAATCGGCGCATCATTTTCACCGTGGCAGTCACAGTTAGGGGAAACGTCCACAACCAATGAAATATGGAAGTTTGGCCTTCCGTCCACCACTGCTTTTGTGTATTCAGCCATGCGGCAGTTAAGGACTTCATTGGCATTGCTGTCGTTAAACTCAATGGCATCAAAGTTACATGCGCCGAGACAGCGTCCGCAGCCCACGCAGTGATCCAAATCCACCGTCATCTTTTTGGTCTCTTCATTGAAAACAAGGCCGTCGTTGGCACATTCCTTCTGGCATTTGCGGCAGCCCCGGCATGATTCTTCCACAATACATGGCTTTCCGTTGCTGTGCTGCTCCGTCTTACCGGCCCGGGACCCGCATCCCATACCGATATTCTTAATCGCGCCGCCAAAACCAGTCATCTCATGGCCTTTAAAATGGGTCAGGCTGATAAATACATCCGCATCCATAACAGCCCTGCCGATTTTCGCTTCCTTCACATACTCGCCCCCGGCCACAGGAACCAGCACGTCGTCCGTACCTTTCAGTCCGTCCCCGATCAAAATTGGACAGCCCACTGACAATGGGGAGAATCCGTTTTCCCATGCGCACTGCAGATGTTCCAGCGCATTCTTTCTGCTTCCCGGATACATGGTATTGCAGTCTGTGAGAAATGGCTTTCCGCCCAGCTCACTGACCACATCCACCACTGCCTTTGCATAATTTGGCCGCAGATAGCTGATATTTCCCAACTCACCGAAATGCATCTTGATCGCGACAAATTTCCCTTCCATATCTATCTGGCCGATACCGGCTTTTTTTATCATCTTTTTTAATTTAGTTGGAAGACCGTCTCCAAACGCTACTGTGCGGAAATCTGTAAAATAAACCTTTGACTTTTCCATTGCTATCACTCCTATTCCAGTATTTTGTATTAGTGTAGCACTTAAAGTTAGGTTTAGGTCAAGCCTTTTTTCAGCAACATCATTTAAAATGTAACGGTTTTACCTTATAATCTCATATCCATCCTCTTCCAAAGCCTTCACCCCAGCCTCAAATTGCTCCGCTTTCGTCAGAATATAATCCGCATTATACGTGGATACGGCAAATATTCCGATCCCGCAGCCAGCCAGAAGGGCGGAAATCCTGGATAAAATGCCGATCAGGGAAAAATCCAGAGTTCCCTGAATCCGAAAAGCCCTCCAGCCGTCTTCTCTCTCCACAGTGTTGGACGGCACGCGTTTGGTACTGCACACCAGGGATAATTCTTCATCGGTTTTTCCTATGAAGCAGAATTCATCTGAAAAATCCACCTGGGTCAAATCTTCTAACTTACAAACTGAAAAATCCTGTTCCAGAATCCTGATCTCCATGTCATCCTCCTATTGGCGGCCAGCTTAACTCTCCGCGCATATCATCAGCTCTCTGCTTTCCTCATCCCGGAAGCCCTTTCGCCTGCCTCTCCATATCTTCAATCACAATATCATAAATCTCTCCCATGGATGCACAGTATTCCAGCACCTTCCATGGTTCATTGGTATGAAAATGAATTTTAACCAGTTCCTCATCCCCAACCGCCAGCAGGCAGTCTCCTTTAAAATGGTCTGTAAAATATTCACTAATTTTATCTTCGTCCAGATCTTCACCCTCCAACAGCAGTTGGGTATCATATCTATATTCAAGCATGTTGTTCCCTCCATTCGATAAAAATCACAATTATGGCTTGATTCAGGCACATAATGCTTAAATTATATCATAGTCTTTTTCATTTTGCGATGTGCAGATAGAGGAAAATTTCTCACCGGATGAACATCCAAGTCACCTGACCGTTTTTTTCGGTCTGGAAGAGGAACCGCCTGAACCATTACATCTTGACCGCATTGAACACAAACGTCCGGTAATTAACAGACTTCCAGTTCTCTACAACAAACCCATGTCCGGCAAACAGGGGAACAATATCTTTTTTACAGTAAATCCGGCAGTCGCCCGTATTCCCCTGATGAAGGCTCCAGTTCAGCAGTTTCAAGAAAACCCGTCCCGGAATTGTGGGATCGCCTAAAATCAAGGTTCCACCCTTTTTCAGCACACGCCTGATTTCCATTACCGCTTTAACCGGGTCGGTGTAATGGTGAAAGGAAGCATTGCAAATGACCAGGTCAAACATCTCATCATCATAGGGCAGTTCCGCTGCATCGGCAACATCCAGTTTCACCTCTTCCCCCAAGCGTTTCCGGGCTTCCCGGATCATCTCTCCCGAAATATCCGCACCGTAAAAAGCGGCTTCCATCTGCTGTCTCAGCATACCGATAATATTTCCATTGCCACAGCCCAGATCCAGCACCGTTTTTGCCGGTATGGCCGCAGCCCTTGCGGTTATTTCCCCGTAAAGGCACTGTACAAATTTCCTGTCCCCGCTGTTGTCATAATCAAGGGCAGTGTTGTCAAAATACCGTTTTGTTTCCTCTCGGAAATCCTTTTTCTTAATCATCTTTTCCTCCATTGATTTTTTCTCATTGACACTTATTCAATCGCATTGTTTAAAAGTACCCCGCCGTTGAAAGCGGGGTTATTTCAGAACCTTTACAATCAGGGTTTTCAGGAGTTCATACCTTCTTTCTTCAGGTATGCTCATATCATTGATGATCCCGGCCTGCCCGTTTAAAATGAAAAGGGCCGCTGATCTGGCATCCTCAACTTCAATCTCCTGCCGTTTCTTTAATTCTTCCAGATAAACTTCCACATATGGCACAACTTCGTGAATCATATGCATATCCAACTGACGGTGGAACAGCTCATTGCCCTCGCCGTGGAAGAATTCTTCATAGGCATAAGAGCCCCT
This sequence comes from Clostridium sp. MCC353, assembly GCF_018785315.1. Classification (GTDB taxonomy): domain Bacteria; phylum Bacillota; class Clostridia; order Lachnospirales; family Lachnospiraceae; genus CHH4-2. The sequence continues at coordinate 36,625 of NZ_WQPN01000005.1, forward strand.
TCTCTGTCCGCCCAGCCAGGCCGCCCCCAGCTTTTCCAGACACGCTTCCAGAGGAAGGTCTGTCTGCCGGAATATCTCAATAAAAACACCGGCGCAGGCTTTGGCATACTGGGATACCGCAGTCTCATACAACACCTGCTTATTCTCAAAATAGTGATAGCACAGGCCGGAAGCCACATTCATCTCCCTGGCGATGTCCTTCATGGTCGCAGCCTCGTAACCCTTTTGGGCAAATACTTTCATGGCCGTATCTATGATTTCCTGTTTTCTCACTTCCGGCTCTTTGGATATGCGCATTTTCTCACCTCAATATTAAGATAAGCCTTGATTGAATATTTGTCAATGACTTTTGTTCAACCTTTACCGGCTGGGCATCTGAAAGCCGTCCAGGGCTCTATTTAAAAAGTCATTAAACGGTTTCATGATTCTGCAGGCTTCCAGCGCCTCTTCTATAAATTTCTCACTGTCCAGGATCTGTTCATCCTCCATAAAATACTCCAGAAACCAGCTTTTATATTTCAGATATTCGGCCTGGGGATGGGCGGCATCGTATCCCTTGGGCACGTTCTTTAAGGCATTCCCCTTTACCTGGAACCGCTCCTTAAATTCAGGGTTTTCTATGATCTCTTCCCACTCTTTACCATGGGCCGTGATATAATCCCGGACCCTGTCCGTGGCGTCTTTAAACATGTCGGCAAACAGACCTCCGCCTAAAAAAGAGCCTGATGGTTTCAAAACCAGGAACCAGCCCACAGGAACCGGAAGTTTCCCTTTTGATGAGATGTGGGCGCGGAAAGACGGATTGTATGGGGATTTATCCTTGCTGAACCTGGTATCCCGGTTCAGTTTGAATGTGAGCTGTTTGGGTTCATATTCCAGCACTGCCGGCTCCATTTTCCCCAATTCCATCATAAACGCTTCTATTACCTTTAAAAACTCATCGTACGCCTGCTTGTATTCTTCCTTATGGGCATGATACCATTCCTGATTATTATTCTCTTCCAGATCCTTTAAATAGTCCAATATCAATTTTGTATTCATCTGTACCTCCTCATCTTCCTACAGTTATCCTGAACGGTTCAGGCATATTATATATTATAGCCTTTCCGTTTCATTTACCTCCTATAAGTGTTAGACAAGCGGAGTCCCGTTTTGTGACCACAAATTTCAAATTATTTTTTATTCCCTGTCCCCAGCTTCCATTTCTTTTGCTGACATCATGTAATAATTCCTTCCATTGGCGCTGGTCTCCTGACGGGCCAGTGCCAGTAATGCCTGGCGTTTTAACTGTTTTGCAGCGCTCTCCTCCTCTTTTGCCTGGATCAGCAGGTCACATAGCTGGAGAGCCATCTGAAAGCTGCCATTTTCCATGGCCTCCCTGCTCTCTTCCAGCACCTTCTCTGCGGAAATCATGGAGACTAATTTGCTGCTGAATTCCTGATCCGGCAGAGGATGGAGATTGGCAGGATTTCCGTCAAACCAGCCCACATAACCTGTATAGATCCCTTTGACAGCCCATTCCGCCGCCCCGTAAAATTCACCCAGATAGGGCAGTTTCCTGTACTTTTCAGGCAAAACCACCTGCTCCGCACACTGGGACATGCTCATTCCCCGGTTCATGCAGTCCAGGGTATTCAGTAAAATGTATTCGATGGCGTCTTTATAATTCCCCAGCACCTCCCGGACATTGTCCGATCCGAGAACCGGTTTTGTATGGCCTGGGAGCAGGGCCTTGGCCCCGTATTCCATGATCTTTTCCAGAGAATCCACCCAGGCCGCAGCGTCGCGGTACTGGCTCCCCCTCAGGGCATAGAGATTTGGAAAGCAGCCGAAATAGTTGTCGCCGCAGCATATGACGCCATCCTCTTCCAGCCAGATAAACATCTGGTCATCTGTTTCACCTACCGCGGAAACCATCTTCATCTTAACGCCGTCGATCTCCCTCTCCACTTCCTCTTCATGGTAAACCGTGTCCGGCGGAAGAAAATTATAGTTCCCTTCACCGCAGGCCTTCCCTTCACGGATTCCGATCCCCTGGCAGAAACATTCTTCGTCGGACAGGCCATATCCAAACTGCCGGTTTGTCCTTTTAGCCAAAATACCGCCGATCCTGTCGGTATGTTTGAGAACAGGCTTTTTAGGCCCGAACATAATGATCTCCTGTACCGTGTCTTTAAACGCAGCGGCGCCGCCTCTGTGATCCGGGTGCCCATGTGTATAAATAATCGTCCGTACCGGCTTATCGGTTTTCTCCCTGATCAGGCTTTTCAGCTTTTCGGCCCTCAAATCGGTATCCAGGGCATCCACCAGAATCACCGAAGTATCACCTTCTATCACACAGCTGTTGCTGTGGCCTAATCCTACCACATGGCAGACCCTGTCATTGATTTGATATACCTCATACGGATAGGCCCCTTTTGAAAACTCTCTTAACAACTCTTCCCCATTGCTGATTAACATCGCGCTTTTCTCCCATCATCACATCGTGGATTCACAAATTTCATGTGTTGATTTTCATTGTATCAAATGTGAAACACAATGTCTATTTTACAATTCTGTACCGCCCTGTTTTTACGCAGTACTCCAAAGCGCAGAGGTAACTTAACACTTCACTCCGTTTACGTCGCCGCAGCTTAAAAGCAGTTCCGTCAGCCTGCTTTTACTGCATTCCTTAGGCAGCACAATCCCCAGTTCGGCTTTGAACCCTCCGCCCTGCATTCTCTCCATATCCATTGATATCACCTCGATGTTATTTCTTGCGAATTCACCCTGGATGATCCCCATGGTTTCCGGATTGTTATTTATCATCAGTTCGACCATCTCGTATTTGTGCTCAGAATTTATAATAAACCTGCGGTGCAGAATGAACTGGATGAAAACGATCAGCAGCGCCGTTATTCCGCCTATATAGTAAAGGCCCGCCCCGATGGCCATTCCGATGCCGGATGTGGCCCAGATTCCGGCCGCGGTTGTAAGCCCGCTGACCGTATTATTTTTGATAAAAATGATTCCCGCTCCCAGAAAACCGATTCCGCTGACAATCTGAGCCGCAACCCTGGACGCATCATAGTCGGGTATATCCTCAAACCCGTATTTGGATACAATCATGATCAGAGCCGATCCCAGCGCTACGATGGCATGGGTTCTGATCCCAGCCTCCTTATTCCTGTTTTTCCTTTCATAACCAATCACAATGCCGCAGACACAGGCTCCCACAATCCTGAGAACAAACTCCATCTGGGTCATCAATTCCGCATAACTCATACCGTCTCCTTTCTGTCGCCTTTCAATCGGAGAAATCCCTCTGCGGGCTTGATTCTCGCCGCTCAGAGGGATTTCTTTATCCTTATCTCGATATTCCGTTCTTTTTAAATAATAACAATACAAAGGGGTAATCTTCCCGACCGCAATAACCGGTCAAGAAGCGCCGCTTTCTGAACTGAATTTCCCGCCGTCTGAACGGTTACTTAAAATAATCTTCAGCTATGCGCTCCATAACCGCTTCAAATGCCCCTTCAAATATCTTCATGGAACAACCGAACATCAGGTTCAGCGGATAATCGAAATCCTCCACATTGCATCCGCTCATATCCCTGTATTCCCTGTCCTCCCCCAGATGGGGGATGCGGTATTTTACAGGTCTTGCATCGTCCATATATCCATATAGCTGTTTTCCAAGCTGGAAGGCCATCCCGCATTCAAACCCCACGTCATTGCTGCATTCATACCCTCTGTAGTCATTCAGGTCAGCTACGATCAGATCGCAGTTTCTCACATGAGCGGCGTAATTCTCCAGCAGATTGGCGGCGGCTGTGTATGGGTTATCCGTATGGATCCGGCTCACTCCGTCGGCCCAGTCACACGGCGTACAGGCATCCATCCCGTATTTATCGCAGATTCTTTTCATGATCTCATACTTTTCTTCTGCGTCTTCATCGTACCGTTCCATCCCCGCCAGATACACCATGGGGCGTCCGCCCTTTTTAGCAGTGGCGCTTGTGGATTGGGATGTTTTACCCGCACCTCTTCCGGCGGATTTATGCTCTTCTTCAATGTCCGTCATCAGCATCTTGAGACAGTCGTCAAAATCCCCTTCCACGATCTTGGTGGAACCAACAACACAGGGTGAAAATGGAAGGTCTTTATACGGCGCCAGCCTGCCGTGTTCGTCATAAACCTTCTTATCCCTCATCACGTATTTCTGGTCTTTCCAGGCCAGGGGCCTTTTATCCCTGGTATATCCATAACACCGGATTCCCCTGGCGTATGCCATACCGATTTCATAAATAGTGCCGCTGTCCGCTTCCGATCCCCTGTAAGCTTCCAAATCTGCAATAATGGCGGTGGATTCGTTCATATCCACCTTCAAATCTTCAAAAATGCTGTCCGCCCTCTTCTGAAGGCTGGGGTTCTCCATATCCAGCGGATGGTCGTTGGGCAGGGTTACGCCGAATCCCAGGCTCTCGGCCCTCCGTCTCATGGCATTTAAAACGGCTGGGCCTCCGGTGTAAAAGCATTCGGGCCCGGCGATATAAATCTTTTCGTTCTCAAACATTGGCTTCCCCCCTCTTTATGACAGTACCAGTTTCATCAGTAACTGCAGAAATCTTTCATGGTCAGCGCTTTTGGCGATCTCGATCAGCGGAAGGTGTTCCCAAACGTGATGGTGTCTCGCGTCCAATACCGTGTTGCCCAGGGTCAGTTCTCCCTTGGTCTCGATCCCCACTCTTCCCATAAATGTCTCCACTAAAGTGGGATCAATGGCATATCCCACCGCCATGCAGTCTATAACCGTACAATATGCTTCAAACCCTCTTCCGTTCACAAAATTAATGGCCTGAAGCAGGAATTTCGCTTCCTTTTTATCGCTGTTTTTCAAATCTTCGATATCTTTATCCGTCAGATTTACATCAAAATGGGTAGCCACATCCAGGCCGATGGCCACCAGCTTCACCCCTGACCGGTATACAATATCGGCCGCTTCCGGATCCACATAGACGTTCCACTCACTTTGAGGCGTATCTCCCGTCGCATTGGCAAATGCGTATTTGTTCAGGCCAAATGCTCCTGAAATCGCATACACACCGGCGATCATGTCTTTTATCTCAGGCGCCTTCATCATAGCCATAGCCAGATTGCTCATAGGAGCCGTACATAATATGTAAATCTCACCCGCGTTCTCTTTGATGAGATCAATCATCAGATCAACAGCGTGCTTTTCGCAAAGAGGGGTAGTGGGCTCCGGCAGGAAATTCTCCGCCTGTCCGTCCGTTCCGTGGGTAAATGGATCCTTCGGCGATTCTCTCACAATAGGGGCAGGCATTCCCTTCCCCACCGGAATGTCCGTGCGGCCCAGCATCTCCAAAATTTTCAGCGCATTTTTGCTGGTGATATCCACCGGATAGTTTCCATTGACCGTAGTCACTGCCAATACGTCCAAATCCTCTGATTTACATGCCATCACAATTGCCATGGAATCATCCATACCAGGGTCACAATCAAGAATAATTTTCTTTGCCATCGTCTTCTTTCCTTCCTTTGGTAAATATTTGCTAAATTTTTATCGTTTGATAAATTATATCATCTTTCATTTACTATTTCAACAATATTTTAAAAATATTTATCATTTATTTAGCAAATATTTTTTCACCGCCAATCCTCCATGCCGGACCCAAAGAAAGGGGGTTTTTCTATAAACAAATGGACCGCGGATAGCGGAGGATAAATCAATCCTTTATCTGCGGTCCCTGCCTGTATTCCATAACTTCTGTCTGCAATAAATTCAATTTTACAAATTTAACCAGGTCCGGCCATTCCGGTTCAAACTCCGTCACGCCCGTACCTGCCCCAGACCGGGTATGCCCCGGTCAGTCAGGCCCCGACTGCCCCGGTTTGCCTGCCCCGGTTTGCTTGCCCCGGTTCTGCCTGCCCCAGCTAGCCCAAGCCCTGTTCCGCCTATTCCGGCATCACCCGGCCCGGCTCCGCATTTCCTATCCCCTCCGGTTCCACGTCATCCCGCCGTTTTGCAACAGATTCCCGCTCCACAAGAAAGGGGGTAAAATAATAATTCCTGGGCCCCTCTTCCTGATCCGCCGGGTTGATATTCTGCAGGATCACTTCCGCCGCCTGTTCACCGATCCTGCCGGCATTCTGGTCGATACTGGTCAGGCCCGGCTGTAAAAGGCTGCAGATCCGGGTATTGTCAAATCCTATCACCGATAAATCTTCCGGGATCCTGATTCCTTCGGCCTTACAGTACTGATAAACCCCATAGCCTATTTCATCATTGCCCGCAAAAACAGCCGTCACCCCTTTTGCATACAGGTCTTTTGCCCCTTGAAAGCCGGTTTCCCCATCGTAATCCCCGTAGAAAACCAGATCTTCATCAAACAAAATCCCATTCAGCGCAAGAGCCTGTTTATAGCCTTCCAGCCGCTTTCTCACCGTATATACCTCTTTATTGCCCAGGATGCATCCGATCCTTCTATGGCCCTTTTTTATCAGATATTCCGCTGCCGTCTTTCCTCCATGTTTGTTGTCTGCGGTAACAAAATCACAGAACACGGAATATACCGCCCGGTCAACCAAGATCATGGGAACGCCGCTGTCCTGCAGCGACTTCATCATCTTGATCAGTTTATCATCTTTGCTGTGGATGCACGGCGGAATCACGATGATGCCGTCCGTATTCTTGCTGGTCAGACATTCCAGCGCCTGATAACAGGTCTTCAAGTCTTCATCCACACCGCACTGAAAAACCGTATAGCCTTCCCGGGACAGGTATCTTACAGCCGCCAGGGACACCTGCTGGTAAAACAGGTTTTGAACGTCCGGTATCACAAGCCCTATGGTCTTCACTCTGCCGACGGAACTGAAGTTCATATGATTTTCATTTTGGAATTTCATTTCCCGGGCAATGCGCAGGATATGTTCTTTGGTCGCCTCGGACAGCCTGCAGGGCTTATCATTTAAAACCAATGATACTGCCGTCGCAGACACTCCCGCCGCTTTCGCAATATCCTTAACTTTAACTTTCAATTATTTTCCCCTCTTGCTAAATTTATTTATCACAATCATAATATATTGTGCCTTAATAGTCAAGAGAGGCCGCGCCGCAAAGCCGCACGGCCGACAGGCCGGCCCAGCCAGAGGAGGCTGTGAACAGCAATCCGCAAAGCACCATCCCGGTCAGACCAGCTCATCCAATATGGACTGCCCAATCGTACCCTCCGGCATGGGAACCTGGAAGTTGGCCGCAGCCGTGGCGCCGACCGCTGCAAAGGTATCCCCATCTTCCAGCCTTCCATATCCCTTCATGGATGGAGAATAGGCCAATAACGGCACCCATTCTTTGGTATGGTCCGTTCCCTTATAGGTGGGGTCATTGCCATGATCCGCTGTTATCATTAATAGATCATCTTCCCGGAGTTTTTGAAGGAGAATGCCCAGCTTTTCATCGAACCGCTCCAGCTCTTTTCCATATCCTTCCGGATCCCTGCGGTGTCCCCAAAGGGCGTCAAAATCCACCAGATTCACGAAACAGAGGCCATGGAAATCCCGGTCCGCAATCTCTATGGTCTGCTCCATGCCGTGGACGCTGCTCTTGGATTTATAGCTCTCCGTTATCCCTTCCCCGTCGAAAATATCCTTGATTTTCCCCACGCTGATCACGTCCAGCCCATGGTCCTTCAGCGCATCCAGAGCGGTTTTTCCATAGGGTTTCAGCGCGTAGTCGTGTCGGTTGGAAGTGCGCTTGAATTCGCCTTTTTTCCGTCCCACATAAGGCCTGGCGATCACACGGCCGACTTTCCATTCGTCCTTCATAGTCAATTCCCTGGCGATCTCACAGCAGCGGTACAGTTCATCCAATCCAAATGTCTCTTCATTGCCGCAGATCTGCAAAACCGAATCGGCAGACGTATAGACGATCATATCACCGGTTGCTATTTCATGCTCTCCCAGCTCATCCAGGATTTCCGTACCGCTGGCGGATTTATTGCCCACAATCTTATGACCGGTCCTCCTGCTCAGTTCATCCAGCAGCTCTTTTGGAAAACCGGTATCGGTAAATGTCTGAAATGGTTTGGTAATATGCAGCCCCATCATTTCCCAGTGTCCGGTCATAGTATCCTTTCCCACACTGGCCTCCGACAGCCGTCCATAATATCCCATGGGCCTTTCAGCAGGCGCAACATGGGTCATGGGGTGTAAATTAGCGATCCCTAATTTTGCCAGATTGGGAATGGAAAACCCAGGCATATGTTCATCAATATGGCCCAGGGTATCCGTTCCCTCATCCCCATACTCCGCCGCATTGGGCATGGCTCCTATGCCCAGGGAATCGATCACTATTGTAAAAATCCTCTTATATTTTTCCATACATTCTCCTTTATAAACATGCCTCTAATGCAATTTTCATCATATTGGTAAAGGAATTCTGCCGTTCCTCAGCCGTCGCCTTCTGGTTCGAGGTAAAGGAATCGGAAATGGTCAGCAGGCAGGCAGCTTGTTTTCCAAGGACGGAAGCATTGTGAAACAACGCAAAGCTCTCCATATCGACGCAGGTGCACTGATGCTTTCTGTTGATCTCCCTGAAATCATCCACATTGTCCTCACAGTAAAATACATCGCTGGAATGAACCCTGGTTAACGTCAGCGGGATTCCCAGTTTTTCAGCCGCCGCCACAATCGTCCCGTTAAGGCTCTCACTGGGATAAACGATATCCTTCTCATAGCCATTCTGTGTGCGTGCAAAACTGGTCTCGCTCCATACGCTGTCCGCCAGCACAACATCATACAATTTCAATTCATCCACGTAAGCTCCCGCCGATCCGATGCGGATGATCTGCTCCACTCCGTACTGGGTGAAAAGTTCATAGGAGTAAATCCCCATGGACGGCATTCCCATCCCGCTTGCCATCACAGTTACCGGATGTCCCTGATAGGTTCCGGTATACGCATACATGTTCCGCACTTCATTGACAAGTCTTGCATCCTCTAAAAATGTCTCAGCGATGAATTTAGCCCTTAACGGATCACCCGGCATCAATACTTTTGCTGCAATATCCCCTTTTTCCGCCTGATTGTGTGGTGTAGACATAATAAATACCTCCTTAGTTTATTCATTCTCCTTATTATAATGCTTGCATTTCTTATATAAATACAATACTATATTAATGGAACATCAAAAAGGACACCTGTCCTCTTTTTTTAAATTTCAGGAAGGAATTGGAAATGAACATTCCAGAGGCAATTGCCATTGATTTGACTGATGGACAGCTTGATTTTTTACATAGATTTTTCCGGAACTGCCCGGACAGTTTTGCAGCAAATTTCATATATAAAAAATTCCCCAAAAACCACAGGCTGATCAGCGCCGGGGATTCCTGCTCCCATGTCTATCTTCTGCTGGACGGGCGGCTGCAGGCCGTTGAAGAATACGTTACCGACGACCCCTACAGTTTTATGGAAATCCCGGCCATGGATATCGTGGGAGATTACGAACTGTTCCAGCAGGTCTCACACCGGGTAATCACATTAACCACGCTGGAGGCCTCGTCCTTCCTCATCATCCCTTCCAATGCATATTTTTCCTGGATACAGAATGATGCCAATGCCCTGTTTATCCGGACCCAGAAACTGATCAGCCAGATTTCCACCCAGAACCAGATTGAGAGGCAGAACTTTTTTCTGGATAACAAGACCCGGCTCATCTACTTTTTGTTCACGGAGTGCAGCCGCCTGAACGGACAGGCGCCCCCATACTCCATCGCCTATACCCGGCCCCAGATCGCCCAGAAGCTGGGCTGTTCCGTAAGAACCATAAACCGGTCCCTTCTTTCCCTAAAAAAAGAAGGAGCCGCGGCCATCAGCCGCGGCAAAATCCAGATACAGAGAGACCAGTATCTGTGGATGCAGGAATATTTACAACAAAAGATGAGAATCCTGTAAGCCGGACATCTGGCCTCACTCCTTCCGGCAAATCCTTGGAACCTTCTCTCCCGCCTTTTTCATCTGCGCGGCCAGCAAGTCCGCCATCCGGTCCCGTACCTGATCATATCTGCTGTCTCCAACCAGATTATTCAGTTCATAGGGATCTTTTGATAAATCATAAAGGAAATCATCCAGATAAATGTCGCTGTCCGCTTTCGCTCCGCCGTTTATCCCCGGAGCGTAAACGCTGTACAGATAGTCTTTCGTGCGCACACACCGGCCCACCCGGCTTTCGCTGATCTGGGCGAAAACCACATTTTCCCGTCCTGCTGCCATGCCCTCTGCCACACAGCGGAGATCTTCGCCTATCATTTCCTCCCCCACATCGATACCGGCCATAGCCAGAAATGTCTTAGGAAGGCTTGCCGTGCTGACCAGATCAGAAACCCGTTTTCCTCCCCTGAAGCCCGGCCCCGCGATGACCAGGGGGACATGCAGAGCTGCGGAATGGCAGGTGCGCTTATAGTCGTCATAACCGTTCAAATGACCGTCCCTGTTACGGGTCATAAAATGGCTTCCATGGTCTGAAGCATAGATAATAACCGTATCTTCAAATATCCCCAACTCTTTCAGTTTACCGGTAATCCGGCCCAGATTTTCATCCAGACTGCAGCAGCAGCCCAGATAATCAGGATACATCTCCTCTGCATTGCCTTTTAAGGCCGCCAGGTCTCCCGGAAGCTGGTAATCCGCGAACCGCTCTTTGGAGCCATGGGGGCCTTCATAACAATTCCGGTCATTCTGATGATGGGGTTCGATATGGGAAATGGTCATAAAAAATGGGCGCTCCCCTGTATATCCGTCCAGGTATTCCAAGGCAAAATCCGTAATACAGTCCACCCGGTATCCGGTAAATGTGCATTGATTCATGTTCTCATCGAACACATATCCCCCATAGCCGTGGCTGGTGAACTCCAGCACATCAGCCGCCCTCCAAAATCCCTTGTAGCCGCCCCGGCGCTCCGGGGGAACCGCGGTTATGGTGAAGTCATCTACAGGCGTTTTCTCCAGTTCTCCGCTGCTTGCCAGATGCCATTTGCCGATATAGGCGGTTTCATAACCGGCCTCATTAAAATAATCGGCCACCGTCTTAACCCCTGGCGGAAGGGCCAGGTTATTGCGGAAACATCCTGTCTGTGTTGGATATTTACCGGTTTGAAAGACTGCGCGGCAGGGGCCGCAGACCGGCTGGGGGCTGTAGGCCTCTTCAAAAACCACCCCATCCCGCGCCAGCGCGTCCAGATTGGGAGTGACCGGCAGAGGCTGTCCGTAAACACCGCAGGTATCCCATCTCTGCTGGTCGGTAAAGTAAAAAATTATGTTCGGTCTTTTCATAAAAATCCTTTCTGTTAATGGTTCCTATAGCTCTCATCGATCACAATATGAGCGTCTACCTCACAGAAGGGTGAATCAGGGACAAAACCGTCAAACAGCACATCAAACATGGTTTTTATGGCCGTATAGCCCTGTTGGTAGGGATTCTCCTCTATCGCAAAGTCCACCAGCCCGTCCAAAATCAGCCCGGACAGCTCCGCGCCGGTTCCAAAGGAACAGATCAGGGGTTTCCTTCCACCATGAAACAGGCTGCATATGCTTTCCACCCCGGGCTTATCCATAGACTGGACACAGAGGGCGTCCACCCCTCCCTCTCTTTCCAGGGCTTCCACAATGGATACGGCCAGGCTGATGTTGTGGTTCGTTTCAAAAACCCCCAGCATCTTCACATCCGGCCTGCGCTCCATCACCGCAGAGGTAAAACCTTCTGTTTTTCTCCTGTGTCCCAAAACGTGCATGGAACCTGTAATAACTGCAATCCTGGCCTGCGGCACCGCCACTTTGCTCAAAAGGCTTCCCAGCAGACGGCCTTCATGCCGGTGGTCATGGCCCACAAAACAAAGGCGTTTGGAATTTACAATATCCGAAGTGCAGGTGATAACCGGTATCTTATCATCCACAAACCGGTCAATCGCCTCCTGCACTGCCGGGCTGTTCACCGGTTTGATAACCAAGCCGTTTACGCCGTCTTTTCTCGCCTGTTCCAGCAGGCAGAGCTGAGCGGCTTCATCCACTGTTTCCATCGGGTAATAGAGCACCGAAACGCCGAAACTCTCTATCTCTTCATTCCCGGCCTCCACTCCGCGCCAAACTTCTTCTGCAAAATAGTTGAACTCCCTGGCATTAATAATCACGCCCAATTTCCGCGGATTTCGCTGTGCCACAAGCGCTTTACCTACAATATTAGATTTATATCCCAGCTCTTCAGCCGCTTTCTGCACCTGAACCCTGGTTTCCTCGCTCACTCCGCTGCGGTTATGCATCACACGGTCTACCGTGCCTATGGAAACTCCTGATGCTGAAGCAATTGACTTTAGCGTTACCCTCATGGTATGAACCCGCCTTTCCAAAATAATTACTGCCATAATTTTACAATAATATGCGGGCTAAAGCAACATCAATCCTCCAATGCCGTTGCCTCATCACCGCCTGTAACGGCCGCGCTGCTCTTTTTTAAACTCCTGGTCTTCTTAACGGAATAATAAGTGAAGACAACCGTAATGAGAATGATGGCAACGCAGATCGGGCGTTTAAAAAAGATCAGCCAGGATCCCCCCGATAGTACCAGGGAATTCTTCAGATTTCCCTCCAGCAGGGAGCCCAAAACGATTCCCAGCACAAAGGGCGCTCCCGGAAATCCGGTTTTCTGAAGCACATACATGAGAATGCCGAAAAACATTAAAATGTACACGTTAAACATGTTATTGGAAAAGGAATAGGACCCCGCCACACAAAACAGCGCCAGACCGGTAAACAAGATGGGCTGGGGCAGCCTCGAAATCTTCATGAAGAAACGGAGCAGGTATTTCCCCTCCAAAAGCATTGCCACATTTGCCACCAGCATGCCTATCATGATCGCATACATCAGGGCCGATTGATTGCGGAACAGCATAGGCCCAGGCGTCAGCCCCTTCATGGTAAATGCACCGATCAGCAGAGCCGCCACAACGCTGCCCGGGATTCCTAAAGTGAACAGAGGAATCAGGGAACAGCCGGTGACCGCATTGTTGGCCGCCTCCGGCGCAGCGATTCCTTCCAACTCGCCGGTGCCGAATTTATGGCCGTTTTTGGACGCCCTTTTCCCTTCATTATATGCCATAAATGCCGCAATTCCGGCGCCTGCCCCGGGAATTGCCCCGATCAGGGAACCGATTCCCGTAGATTTGAGAATAATCGGCATACAGGCTTTCTTCTCCTCCTTTGTAAGGACATCGGCCTTGTCAATGGCTTCATTATAGACGAAACATTTTAAATATCCCTTGCTGCATATCTGGTTTAAAATATTGGGCAGGGCAAATACCCCCAAAAGAACAGGCAGCAGCCCCAGCCCCTTCATGAGATAGATATTCCCGAAACTGAAACGGGTGGCTCCCGACGACGCGTCCACGCCCACACAGGCCATCAAAATACCCAGACATCCCATGAATATGCCCCGCATCATGCTGTTTCCGCTGACGCCCGCTATGATGGATATTCCAAAAAGGGACAGGGCAAAATACTCCGGCGCCGCGAATTTCAGAACAAATCCGGAAATATAAGGGGCTGTGAACAGAAGCAGCAGGGAACTGATCACTCCGCCGATGACAGATGCATACAGACACATCTGAAGCGCCTTTCTGGGACGCCCCTTCCGGGCCAGGGGATGGCCGTCGAAGACAGTCGCCATTGCCACATTCGTGCCCGGCGTTCCTATGAGAACCGCAGTGATGGATCCCCCATAGGTTCCTCCGCAGTAGATGCCCAGAAGAAGCAGGATTCCCGGAAGGATATCCATGGAATAGGTGAGCGGCAGAAACAGAATCACCGCCAGATCCGTGGACAATCCGGGAATGGCTCCAAATACAATCCCGATAAAGCAGCCGGTAAATATCATGATGATATTGGTCAGTGTAAATACGTCAACCGTACCGTTTATAATCGATTCAAACACAACAGCCCGCCTCCTTTACAGAAAAACCGTAGGAAGCGGCACCTGCAGTCCATACTTAAACGACGCAAAAATCACCACAACCAGCAGTTCAATAGACAGATAATGTCTCCAGTTTCTATCCTCCATCAGCCACATGGAAACGGCGGAGAAGGCCATGGACGCCAGCAGGAATCCAGCATATTTCATCGCTGTCATATATGCGAGCAGCAGCGCAAAATAGATCAGCACATGGCCCTCCCTGCCAGGATCAATCTCTATCGTTTCGTCCTTTTTCAGCACCAGACTGAGGAAAATCAGCCCTGCTCCAAATAAAATCATGCCGTAGATTACCAGCTTTGGCAGGTAATCCGGTCCCACGGCAGACGTCACCGTATGGACCTTGGCTTTGATGCTGTAAGGAAGCATCACCCGGAACAGGATGCCCATAAATGCGGCAATAACACCTGAACTCAGATTCTTTTTCAACACAATTTTCTTCATAGGCCCTCCTGATTAAAAATGCTCTTTAGGCGGATCAGCCTCCTATTTTCTCAGCAAAGGCGGCGCAGTCTTCGATCATGGATTCCACGCGCGCGGACACCGCTTCTGTAGAAACGTCAGGAAGCATCACAAAACCAGCTTCTGCGAATTCAGCCTGAAACTCCGGATTGTCATATACTTTTTTCAGAGAATCCGCCAGCTTTTTCACAACCGCTTCGTCCGTCCCCTTCCTGAGCGAAAACCAGGTGATCGTGGAATAAGTCACGTCAATGCCAAGGCTTTCCAGAGTGGGCACCTGTTCAAACCCGTAGTCCGCATATCCGGTATAGGCTTCCTGACTATATACGGCCAGGGGGACTATCGAACCGTCTTCCACATACTGCGCCGCCTGGTTAAGGGCGCAGTAGCACACTTCCGCAGAACCGTTCATAACATTGACAAGCGCATCACCGAACCCGTCGCCGTTGACGCTGTCGGATTTGACGCCCAAATCTTCCATCACTATTTTGGAAACCAGAAAGGAATCATTTCCCACTCCGGCGCTGGCAAAGCGGAGCACTTTTCCTTCCGCATATGCTTTCAGCTCATCCATGGTCTTAATTCCAAGTTTGGCGTCCACGAACAGCCCGTTCTCCACACTGTCCAGCCCGGCCACGGTCACAAAATCATCAGCAGTAAACTCACAGTCATTATAGATAGGGGCCACAGCCAGATTGGAGGCTGCCATATACTGGATGTTGTTGGTGTTGGGCTCTTCGGTCAGATACTCCGTACATGCGGTGATTCCACCGGCTCCCGGCCTGTTTTCAACCACCACGTCAACTCCCAGTTCGCCGCCCAGATACTTGGCCGTCAGCCGGGCCTTTGTATCCAGGTTAGCTCCTGCTTTTCCGGGGACATAGATGGTTACCGTTCCGGTTGGCCACTTCACCCCTTCACTGGAAGCCTCTGTTTTCGTTTCCGCCGGTTCTGTCTGTTCCTGGCTCCGGGCTGTTTCCTTTGCCGGAACTGCCGCCGGTTCAGGGGCGCTCTTGCCCGCACAGGCAGATAAAGCCATGATCATTCCGGCTGCCGCTATAAAACCTATCAATCTCTTCATATAAACCCTCCTCTTTTTATGCGTGTCCGTATTGGACATTCCCTTTCGTTTTCGCTTTCAGCCGCTCTAAAAGCAGCGTTTTTGCCCCATTTGCCACAGCATCTTCATATTCCCCTGATTCTGCCACATTTTTTCTCTCTTCCGGGTCTTTTTCCAGATCCGTAAACTCCTGGTCACCATTCTCATACATAATGAATTTGCTCTTTTTTCCTACAATGGCGTTTACATTCACATCACAGTCATATCCGTTCCGGTATTCCACCATGCACACGTCCCGGCCGCAGCCCCCGGCTCCCATAATCCGGCGCGCCTGAGGGATTCCATCCACATAAGAGGGGATTTCTGCTCCCAGAAGTTCCAGGATTGTGGGCGTTATATCGGCGGCAGATATCAAGTCTTCAGATACTCCCGGCACAGCTCCCGGAATGTACATGAGCAGAGGGGTGTTGATCAGACCTTCATACAGAAACGGCCCTTTCAGCCACAGCCCGTGATCTCCTAAAAGTTCTCCATGGTCTGAGCCCAGTATGATAACCGTTTCGTCCATCAGCCCCTGGCGTTCCAATTCATCCAAAATCAGCCCCACATTTCTGTCAATCGCCTCGATCATGGCATATGTATGGCGCACCCTCTCCTCTGCCTCCTCTTTGGGTATGCCGCTCTCATATTTGCAGCCGTTCACTCCCTTTCGGCTCCAGCGCCCCTGAAAATGCTGTTTGAAGTGGGCTGGACGCCTGTCTAAATCCTCCGGGCCTCCAGCGGCCTCTTTCACCGCCTGCCCCTTCCATCTCTCATAATCATCATAACAGGAAGTGAAGGGATGATGGGGATCAGGAAAGCTGGCACACAGAAAAAACGTTTTCTCCCGATCCCTCACATTCCTCAGATAATTCACGCTCCTGTCTCCCACAAAGGCGGACGAGGAAAGCCCGGACGGCATATTCCGGACGCCGCAGATTTCATCTGGGCTGTAAACTTCCCCGCAGGGAGTTACTGTAAACATATCGTCCGTGCCGCCGTGTTCCTTAAACCATTTATAATAATGCGATTTCGGCAGCGTGTGGCCGATGGTCAGTTCCAGATACTCATATCCAAAATATCCGCCCCGGTATCCGTCTTCTTCCGGCATCTGCTCCCAGTTTCCCACGCTTTCAAAACTCCTGCCTGCCGATTCCTCACTGTAAGGATTAAAATGGATCTTCCCAATGCTGGCTGTCTGATATCCGTTTTTACTGAGTTCATGCATAATGGTCCGGCCGTCATCCTGCTTCAGCAGCCCGTTGGTGTATACCCCATGATTGGAAGGATACATTCCGGAAAACCAGGTCATCCGGTTAGGGCTGCAGATCGGGTTCGCCACATAAAACCGCTCACACCGTATCCCCTTAGCTGCCAGCCGGTCTATATTCGGCGTTCTGACATAGGGATTCCCATAAGCGCCAATGCAGTCCTTCCTGAGCTGGTCTGCCAGAATCACAACCACATTTTTACACTTCATATACTCTTCCCTCCTTTCTTTTTCAGTTTTATGTTTTTCGTTAACGTTAACGTTAATTTATGTTTTTAGATTATCACTCTGTCGTCATAATGTCAATACTTTTTTATTATTCCAATACATTTTTGTCTATATTTGTTAATCAATGGATTATCAAGCTTTGTACTTTGTATTTTCTATTAAGATTTCAAATACGTTATCGTTAACGTTTTACGCATCGTATATGCACTCTATACTTTCAAGATAACCGTTCCATACCGGGATTTATCCCCCTGCCCTCTAATTTCCCTGAGCCGGAGAAGACAGAGCTGTTACATATTCTTTTTTAGCGTATTGGTGATAACATCACCTGCAGGAAGGGGAACCTGGGGTAGAGGATTAGAACGGACGGCAAAAAGGAGGGCCAAAGGCTGTACTGCTTATTAAAGAGTTTTTGGAAAAAAGAGCAGAAAAACAAAGATGAGTTTGATTAAGACGAAATTTGTTATTTCATTTGTTTTTAACGAATGTTGAATGGAGAATGAGTGTTAACGGCTTAGGGACTAATACAGACGTTTATAAATGATTACATGTTGCTGAATTGGTAAATGATGCTGGAAAAGCGGATGAACAGGGCGTTTCATGGCTTTTCCAGCTTGTATGCCTGAGGCATTTCTGCGCTAAAGATATTGGCCTCAGTCTAATAAATCCTCACCTCAAAAATTCTGGCGTCCGTATCCCCATTGGTGGCCAGCACCCGTATTTCCACCAGATCCGCCCACACGTCTGCCTGTAAGTCTAACACATTTAACCGCTGGTGATTGCCGGTTATGAGCATTGTATCCGACACTTCACCGTTTTTATAAAAGGTCACCCGGTAATCCTTTACCAGCTCCTTTGCCACGCCCACCGGTTCCTTATCGATAAATGCTTTAGACACGGAAATGCATCTCTCTTCCGATAAGTTGGGATCAAAGGTCAGGCGCAGCTGGGATATCTTCTTAACCTCAGGAAGTTTTAAACTCAGCGCTTCCCCATCCGGCCCCATTCCCCGGGAGCGCCACAGGTTGGATTCTTCGCCCACAGTACGGGCAATGCCGTTGATCACATTGGAGCCCTCATACCCGGTTCTCTCAGAGGATACCCTGATCTCACATCTGCGGGCCAGGTCCGTCTCATCCTCATTGCGGGCCCCTGGCAGATAACAGTCGTTCTTTAGAAGCTCCTGGCGCAGATTCCACATCTTTTTTTCACCGAATTCTCTTGGAGACATGCCTGAAAGCGACGCCATAGCCGCCGCGGTTCCTGCCGCCTGGCCTCCGACGGCGCAGGTTCCCATCACACGGGCAGAACCCATTGCCAGTTTGGACGCGCTGATATTCCGCCCGGCCATCATCAGATTTTCAATGTTTTTTGAACAGTAACAGCCGTACGGAATGGAATACAGGCCTTTAAAACTTCTGACTCTGGAAGGGATCTGGCCCTTTGCCCAAAATCCGCCCGCCGTATGTTCATCCATGGGCCAGCCGCCATATGCCACCCCATCCTCATGATACCGGTTCTCCAGGATATCATTTTCAGTCAGGATATAATGGCCTGCCAGACGGCGGCTTTCTCTCATGCCCGCCACAGCGCCTACCCACACAAGCTCATAGTTTTCAGCTCCGTGATCACCGCCGTTTTTAATATGATCCCATACGCCATAGACGCATTTATACAGTTCATAGCGGATATCTTCTGAGGATTTGATGATGTCATCCCAGTCGCCGCCCAGTTCGATCCACCAGTAGCCGGACTCCACATCGTATTTTTCCACCAGTTCATCCGAATGATCTTCATAATCCTCGCCCGGTTTCAGCACCACCACATCATCCGCATTATGGTATACGGTGATATCCCCGTGGTAACGGTGGGCAAACCAGCTCTCATCCAGGCTGCTGGCCCAGTCCGGCTTTATGAATTTCACCGGCCTTCCCATATCACGGGCGCAGAAATAGATGGTGTTTCCCATGGTATTGCCGTCCGGCTGGTCCGGAGCGTCCTTTTCCCTGAATTCAGACGTTTCCTCCCTGCCGATCCGGTATTCGCAGCCCGCAAAATATCCCAGCGTCCCATTGCCGGTGGCATCTATGTAGATATCCGCAGTAAACTGATAGTGCACTTCTGTGGTCATCTGGTAGCAGTCCACATACTGGATTTCCCGTCCGTCGGAAGCCACGTGATACATGGTTGTATTCATGTAACTATCCAGATTTTCAGTATTTTTCACTCTATCCCACAAGACCCCATCCCAGACAGAGTAGTTGTAAGAATCGTTCAGATACTTATTTTCCAGCTGCAGCTCCATCAGGATACCCGTCTCAGCCGCGTCCTTTTTTCCCCAATGGCAGGAAGCGCCGGAAATATGCATTCTGGTTTCTGAACTGGCGTTTCCGCCATAGACGCTGCGGTCATGGACCAGACCGGTCTTCGCCCCTTGTCTGGCGGATGCAATGGACGCGCAGATACCGCTCATCCCTCCTCCAATAACCAGCACATCGTAATGCAGCTTCACCGGAGGATTGTCGGAAGCTCCGGGAATTTCATGGATAAATGTTTTCATAGTTTCCTCCTCTTATCCCTCGGACAGGCCTGAATAATTCCAAACTCCCACTTTCCAAAGGCCGTCCTGATATAAAAATTTGCTGATGGAACAGTTGGCCACAGGCAGCTTTTTCTTTGGCAGACTCATGCCCAGAATGTAGCAGAGGGCATAGAAAATAGAACCCTCATGGGCTACGACAGCCACTTTCCAAGTTGGATTTTCTGCGCCCAGTTGTTCCATGGATTTCATAAAATCAGCCACCCGGTCAGCCATCATCCCTGCGCTTTCTCCCCCATAGGAAGAAAAATCATCCCGTTCCCGGGCATTTAAATAAGACTGTCCGTATTTTTTCGCGCATTCACTGACCTTCTGGTATTCCAGGATTCCCACACTGTGCTCCCGTATCCGGCTGTCCAGAATCCGCTCCCGTTCCAGGAAAATAATATCCGCCGTCTCTTGTGTGCGCACCAAATCGCTCACATACAGACGGTCAAATGCGATCCCCTTTAACCGCTCACCGGCCCCGGCCGCCTGTTTCCTTCCCAGACCGGTAAGGCTCACCGGCGCCCAGCCTCCATGGCTCACCTCCACATTGCTTATGGTCTGCCCATGCCGTATCCAATATAGTTCCATATCATTCCTCCATACCTAAGCGTTCTTTTTTTGCAGACGCGCGAACCGGCTGCCAGCTTCGGTTCTGCGGTTCCCAATTTGTGACGCTTTTGCACAAACCGGGGTATACCCACATTCAATATATCCCCATTCAATATATTCTCACTTCAAAAATCGCCGCATAACCGCATCCGTGGGAAGATTTTACAGTAATCCGGACTTCATCCCCTTCTATCCCACCGAAATCCAGTCTGTTTAAGCGCTGTCCGTTGTTCTCAACTTCCTTCCTGCCGACAACCGTTCCGTCCAATAACAGCGACACGCTGTAATCCTTCACCAATGTCTCCGGAAGCCCTTTTCCCTGCCTGCCGAGCACATTTTTTATCATCGACGGCTGGATTTCATGGCTTAAATCTGTATCAAACGTGAGACGGACCTGATGAACAGGACTTCTTTCAGCCAGTTTCAGCGTCAACGTCTGGGGTGCCTTTAAAGAATCCGATCTCCAGCAGTTTATCTGCCCCAGGTAATTCCTGGATATCCCGTTTGCCACATTTTCCGCCCGGCAGTTTTCAGCCTGGCTGTCGGCGCTGATATCCGCATACCTCGCCAGATCGGCCTCATCCTCATTGATAAATCCCGGAATAAAGCAGTCATTTTTCATCAATTCCTGCTGCAGCTCGTGAATATAACGCTCTCCCACCTGCCTTGGCGTACAGCCGTATCTGAGCGCCAGCGCCGCCGCCGTCCCAACCGCCTGACCTCCCACGGCGCATGTGCCCATAACCCTCGCGGAAGAAAACGCCATCTTCGACGTGCTGATATTACGGCCCGCCATCATCAGGTTTTCCACATCCCTGCTGTAGTAACAGCGGTAAGGAATCGTATAGCAGCCTTCAAAATTATAGACTTTAGAGCCATAGCTGTTCAAATCCCGGATTCCGCCCGGCACGTGTACATCCATCGGCCAGCCTCCGTAGGCGGCCGCATCTTCGAATATGCGGTTGGCCCGCACATCATTTTCATTCAATATGTAATCGCCTTCCAGCCTCCGGCTCTCACGATATCCGGGAACCATGCCGGCCCAGTCCAGATCATAATTTTCTGCTCCGTGATCTCCCTGGTTCTTGATGTGATCCCAGACGCCATACACACATTTGAGCAATTCGTCACGGATTTCCTCCCCTTGTTCAATGATGTTGTCATAATCACCGCCCAGCTCAATCCACCAGTATCCGGCATCCATATTGGAAAATTCAGGCAGTTGGTTTTTCCCCTCCTCAGGTCTTACCATACCGCCTCCGTCCGCCTGGGCGCAGATTTTATCCACATGAGGGCGGTATTTCAAATCCTCCTCTGTGTAGGTATTGGCCCATGGCGGCTTCTCATAACGGACCGGCTCACCCCGGTCCACAGCCCGGAACATGATCGTATTTCCCATGGTATCACAGTTGGCCTGTTCCGGCGCCGTTGGTTCCTGAAATTCCGCCCGTGCTTCACTTCCCATGCGGTAAGACGCACCCGCCATCACGCCGAGAGTGCCGTGCCCGGTGGCATCAATAAACAGCTTTCCATAAAGAATATATTCTGTCTCCGTGCTGTTCTGATGGCATACAATTCCCGTGATCCGTCCTTGTTCCATGATGACATCGTCCATGTTGGTATTTAAATACGCAGTGATATTTTTCTCCATATGGACTTTTTCCCACAGAATCATATCGAAAACCGGAAATGAGGCATAGGGATTCCGCCGTTTATTTTCCAGCAGCAGTTCCTCCAGAATTCCCGTCTCTCTCAAATCGGGCTTCGATGAATGGCAGTTTGCGCCCACAATATGCATTCTGATTTCCGAACTGGCCGTACCGCCGAACACAGACCGGTTCTGCACGATGGCAGTCTTAATCCCTTCTCTTGCCGCGGCAATGGCAGCGCAGATCCCCGATATGCCGCCGCCCGCCACAATCAGCTCGTAAACGGCTTCCTTTTTGTAAAGCGGCATGTTTGACCGCCTCCTTTCATCCCTGCCACAGAGCTTTATTTGTCATCCTGTTTGTGGGAATATAATCAAGCCCCATAACGGCCATCTGCCGTACAGCTTCCGGCGTATCCCCGGCCCGCAGACATACCAAAACACCTTTTTCATGAGTTTCTTCAATCAGACGCTCCGGAACCTTTGATAAGTCATTATAGTTATATGACACCCCGCACCGTCCCAGAGGCCCCAGGATTTCCAGTGTTTGGGGCGTGCTGAATATATGATGAATAAATACTCCGGCCGATACCTCTCTTGCCGCCAGAAGGTGATCCAGACAGGTGCTGGATAACACCAGCTCTTCTTCCCCAAAATGCCGGAGCGCAGCCTTGATCACAGCCTTCCCATCCATTGTCTTCGTCTCGATAAAAGGCAGCGCCCCGTAACTTTTGCAAATCTCCAAATACTCCTCAAACAGCGGCATCCGCTCTCCCCTGTCCTCTGTAAAACGCAGCCTGGATAAATCCTTCCAATCCATGGCGCACACCGGTCCCCTTCCGTCATACAGACTGTCCACGGTTTCGTCGTGACAGCATACCAGCACTCCATCTCTGGTGCGGCGCACATCTGTCTCAATGGCCCAGAATCCCTGTTTTCCGGCTGCTTCAAAGGCTTTCAAAGAGTTTGGCGGCCCCTCCGGCGTAAATCCCCGGTGGGCAATCAGTTTTAAATGCTTATAATCCTGTTTTCGATAGATCCTGTCCTCCATAGCTATCCTTTCACCCCTGTGCTGGCGATGCTTTCAATGAAATATTTCTGTGTGAATAAAAACAGCACAATAACTGGCACAATGGCGCTGGCCGCCGCCGCCATCATCAGGTTATATTCGTCCGTCATCTGCATCCAGTACTGAATGCCAAGGGATACCGTGAAATTCTTATTGGACGGCAGAAAGATCAACGCGTTTAAATACTCGTTCCATGCATTGATAAATGCCAGAACCGTCACGGTCACCATGGGCGGCTTGGTCAGCGGGACGATAATCTTCAACCAGATTTCCCGGTGGGAGGCGCCGTCCATAACCGCCGCTTCCATCAGTTCATCCGGCAGGCCGGCATAGAACTGCTTCAGCAAAAAGATAGACGTTATGTTAAACAGGGACGGCAGAATCAAAGCCCATAGAGTATCATAAATTTTGATGGTATAAAACATCATATAGCGCGGAATAATCGTGGCCTGGGCCGGGATCATCATGGTGATGAGCATGGCGGTAAATACTATATGTCTGCCTCTGAAATTAATTTTAGCCAGGGCGTAAGCCGCCATGGAGGAAACCAAAAGCTGTCCCGCGGTGCCCACAACAGCTACAAAGATAGAATTCATATACAGATGCCAGAACGGCACCTTGCTGTCGTTCCACACCCGCCGGTAGTTCTCCCATTGAAACCGTTCCGGAAGCCAGTGAAAATCCATGCTGAATACCTCTGGTCCCGCCTTTACAGAAGCGGACATCATCCAAAGGAGGGGCAGGAGAAAGAGAATTCCACATCCGGTCACCCAGAAGGTATTGATCCATTTTATTGCTTTCCTTTTCGCCATTCCATTTCCCCCTTAATAATAAACCCACCGTTTCTGCACCTTGAACTGAACCAGGGTGATGATCAGGATGACCCCCACCAGAATCCAGGCTTCCGCGCTGGCATATCCGAATTTATAGCTGTTAAAGGCATTTCCGTATATCTCAGTCACCATGCTGGGAGCATTTCCTGACATCCCCATGATATTGATCACCGTAAAAGCCTTAAATGCGGCGATCAGACGGACAATGCATAGATAGAACGTGGTTGGGGAAATGAGCGGGATGGTAATTTTGAAAAACTGCCTGAATCCGTTTGCCCCATCCACCCTGGCTGCCTCATATAGTTCTCCCGGAACATTCTGCAGCGCCGCCATGTAGACAATCAGGCTGAAGCCGATCCCCGCATAGACCATCACACAGATCACCGGGATTTTGCAGAGTGAAGAACTGGTCAGCCATTTGGGAACTTCACTCATATGAAATACATTGATTAAAATCATGTTGACCGGTCCGTCGCTCCTGAACAGGAACCGGAACACCGCAGTCAGCGCAACCATGCTGGAAATGTATGGGACAAACAGGCACATCCGGTTAAATTTCCGCAAATAGACCTTATCGTTCAGCAAAAATGCGAACAGCAGCGCAAGCGCGATGGAAACCGGCGCAACGGTTATGGCATAAACCATGGTGTTGGTCATGGCCATCTTAAATTTCCTGTCCGCAAAAATCCGGACGAAATTCTTAAAACCCACCCATTTAATGCCGCTCATTCCTGATAAGAAATTCCATTCTGAAAATGACAGCGCAAGCGACATGATGACTGCGAGCACCACCATGGTCAAAAAAACGACCATGGCGGGAGCCATAAACAGCCAGCCTGCGCGGTTTTCTGCCTGCTGCCGTCTTGTTTGATTCTTCATATGCCTCTCTCTTTCTCACAAAAGCCGAAAACAGCCCTTACTTTGCGTCATCTATCGCCTTCTGCGCATTCTCCTGCAATTCCGACAACGCGTCGTCCACAGTCATTTCCCCGTTTAACACGTATTTGGTATACTCATCGATCAGGCTGCGGATATCGGCATAAGCTGTGATATAATCTTCCGAATAAGACGGCTCATTGGATGCGATCACGTATTTTTCGAATGCGTCCGTGTCAATATACTTCCCGGCCTCTTCCCTGGAACCGAACGTAATATCCAGAATTTCCGAAGGGTCAGTTCCGGTCCAGGTGCTGGCATGGCCCGCAGCAAACATATATTTGCTTCCTGTCGTTGCCAAAAACTTGGCAAATGCATAGGCAGCGTCCGGATCCTGGGCATTGGCAGCCACAGCCACGAAATCCTCCGGCACCACTCCTGCCATATAATTCACTTCGTTCTCCTGATTCACAGGATAAGGCGCGTAGGTGATTTTAAACTGGGGATCAGCGGCCGTAATGTAACGGGTCAGAATGGATTCCACCGTGGTGGCATTGGTTCCGTTCAGGAACATATCCCTTGACTTTGTGCTGTCCGCCAGATAATTTGCCTTTGAAAACCAGATGCCTTCGTTTTCCGCATTGATCTCCCGTTCAAGAATCTGTTTAAAGATCGGATTGTCAAAATCCGCATTTCCTTCCTCATCATAATAGACGTTAACCCCTTTTGTCTGACGGGCGGAGTAGGTCCAGTAATCCGTCTGGTTGAAATCAGATCCTCCGTAAACGACCGTGTTGCCAGACGCGTCCTTCTCTGTCAGGGTCCGGCACACGTCCAGATACTCCTCCCAGGTCCATGAATCCGGAATTTCGCCCAGGCCGGCAGCATCCCATTTGTCCTGGTTGATGGCGATATAGAGGGAAATTCCTCCCGATGGGAATACATAAGTCCGGCCTTCATATGTATAAACATCCGTCCCCCACTCTTTTACCAGATCCAGGTTATCCGCTTTCAGCCGGTCGGTGAGATCCATCAGCATCCCATTGCTCCAACGGTTTGAAGTATTTTTTACGCCAAACGTCAGAAGAACATCCACATTTCCCGCCATCATGGCTGTATCAAGGCCTACGTTTCCATCGCCGCTGTTCTTATAAACCTCATATTCCACAGTGATGTTGGGATAATGGGTATTAAATTCCTCAATCAGCGCGTCGGTTCCATTGGCCCCGGCAAACGCCGTGTAAAAACGGACCGTACCGGTCATGCCGGCGGCGCCGGGTTCAATATAAACCGGCTCTGTGGAATCCGCTGGTTTTGCTGAATCCGTCGTTTTTGCTGAATCCGCCGTTCCCCCTTCTGTCCTGCCTGCTGCGCCCGCAGTACCGGCATCCGCTGCAGGTTTCGCTTCCGTCTGCGCGGTCTTAGTCTCTGCCGCCTGTTGTCCGCCACAGCCTGTTGCCATTCCCATCACCATAAATAATGAGATTCCATACGCAAGTAGTTTTTTCATTTCATTTCCTCCATTCCGAAGCGTTTACTGCAGGCGCGCAAACCGAATATCAGATCCGTTTTTGCGCTTCCTCCGCTTCTGGCTTGACTTTACGAGTTTCTTTCTTTATATTAGAACTATAGCATAAAAAATTCGAAAAAACTTCTGGAAATGTGTCATGAAATTTTCGGTTTTGTGATCATCGGAGGCGTTATGAACAATTATTTAACAGAGCATTTACGTCATTTTTATAATCCGTCTTGTGAGCAGTATCAGAACCTTAAAATTTATTCCAACAAGAGCGGGTGGAACGATTTTTTTATCGGCCAGAATATCGTATATTCCCACCGCACCACCTCTTACATCCCACCCTTTTTCCCTGAAAAACTGCACACACATACTTATTATGAAATCTGTATCTTTTTAAGCGGGAAGATCACTTATGTGGTATCCAGCAATGAGGTATTTCCCGTGAGAGGAGGCATACTCTGCATTCCACCCGGCATTTCCCACACCGCGCGGCTGATCGAGAAAAGCGAGTATGACCGCATGGTCTTCTATTTTGACACCAAGGCATTTGAATTCCTGGGGCCGGGCAGCCTTCCCGCTTTTCTCTGCAAAACCGATGCCGACTACCTCACAGTCAGCAGTGAATTCCGGGGCCGGTATTACTATCTGCTGGAGCAGCTTAATTACGTGGCCGCAAACCCGGACGGCGATACCGCCCTCCAGTGTTTCAGCTTAATCCTCCAGCTTCTGCTCTTGATTGAGCAGCATGCCCAGTCGGGAAGGGAATGTTTTTCCAAACTGCCCTCAAAGGTTCTTCAGATCAAGAACTACATAGACTTAAATTTCCAGACCCTTACCTCCACCGCCGAGATCGCGGATCATTTCTTTTACAGCCGCGAATATATCTCACGGATATTTAAACAATATTTCAACACCAACCTTTCTGAATACATCATGGCTAAGAAAATAGAAGCGGCCAAACAGGCGTT
This sequence comes from Clostridium sp. MCC353, assembly GCF_018785315.1. GTDB lineage: Bacteria > Bacillota > Clostridia > Lachnospirales > Lachnospiraceae > CHH4-2. The sequence continues at coordinate 63,807 of NZ_WQPN01000005.1, forward strand.
AAACGATGGCCAGTCGGTAACACAGGCGTTTTCCGCATCCGGTTACCGCAGCATGTCCGCCTTTATAAATGCCTTCCGCACAGTCACCTCCATGCAGCCCTCCGCTTACCGGAAACAATTTAGCAGCGGACAGACAAAAAAGCTGCCGCACCATTGATTTTTCAATGGCGCGGCAGCCCTTTTTTAAAGCGTTCACATCCTCTTTCTTTCATTCCCGGGATTCACTCCCTCTGCTTTAAAACCTTCCCCAGTGTATTTTTAAGAACCTCTAAATCAATTGGCTTTGCCACATGAGCCGTCATCCCGGCATCCTGGGCAGCCTGAACGTCTTCGGCAAACGCGTTGGCAGTCATGGCCACAATTGGGATGGCCGCCGCATCCGGCCGGTTCATCCTCCGTATGGCGCGGGTGGCTTCATATCCGTTCATCACCGGCATCTGGACATCCATCAAAACCGCATCATACGTCCCCCGGGCCGATGCGCCGAACTCGTCCACTGCCTGTCTGCCGTCTGTTCTCACCACAGATTCCGCCCCATACATGGCTAACAGCTCACAGAGGATTTCCGCATTGATGGCGTTATCCTCAGCAATAAGGAAGCGGCGTCCGGCAAACAACCTGCTGTTTTCCCCTTCTCCAAACCCGGGGTTGGCATCCGAAAGGCCAATTTCAGCATCCGCCTCAGCGGTTTCAAATTCCAGTTCCACCTGGAAATCAGTTCCTTTGCCCAGCCTGCTTTCCACTGAAAGGCTTCCTCCCATCAGATCCACAAGCCCCTTAGTGATGCTGAGGCCCAAACCGGTTCCCTCCACACGCGAAACGCTGCCGCTCCGGTTAAAGGGCTCAAAGATATGGGACAGAAACTCTTTTGTCATCCCGATTCCCGTATCCCTGACCGTAAACCGGTAACGGACCTGATTCCCTTCTTTTAACGGAGACACTTCTTCTATCAGGAAGTCCACCCTTCCGCCTTCCGGCGTGAACTTTACAGCATTGCTCAGAATGTTGATCAGAATCTGGTTGATCCGCAGCCTGTCACCATAAAAATGAGCGTGGGCGGTGTTTCCGCCTTTGATGACGAACCGGATTCCGGCCGCCCTGGCCTGGGGCATCATGATCGCGGAAAGCTGGGCCGTCAGCTCTGAAAGGGATATCTTCATCCGGTTCAGGGTGATTTTGGAACGCTCAATTTTGCTCATATCCAGAATGTCATTGATCAGGCTCAGCAGATGTTTGGAGGAAATTGATATCTTCTCCAGACAATCCGCAACCCGGCCCCGGTCGTCCAGATGGGCCGCCGCCAATGTGGTCATTCCCATAATAGCGTTCATAGGCGTCCTGATATCGTGGCTCATGGCGGACAGGAAATCACTTTTCGCCTGGCTGGCTTCCTCCGCCAGCCCTAAGGCATCCTTCAATGTCTTTTTGCTCTCCCTCTCGGCAGCCAGCATATCCGTCACATCCGCCCGCACCATGCAGACCGTCCGCCGGTTATCATCCCCCCAGAGCACATTGATCTGTTTATATCTCAGGCCATTTTCCGTCGGATAAGGCAGTACAAAATCATAGCCGGAAGGCTTTTCCTCAAGCTTTTGGAGCATGGTATCCAGGCTGAACTGCCTCTTTATATCACTAATATCCATATCCGGTTCATAGTAATTTTTAAATGTATCCACCGAAGAATCATAACTTTCCTCCACATAAGGGGAAAGGTTTTCCAGCACCGTCTTCCGGGTATACATGGTAAAACGGTTGCTGTGGATATCGATAAATCCCATCAGTTCAAAGGTATAGGCCATCATATTCAGCAGCCCCTGCTGCTCGCGGACAGAATCCGTGATATCGGTTCTCACCAGGCAGACGCGCCCCAGCCGCAGGTCAACGGCGGATACCGTCATATTCTTAGTACGGATGTCCCCTTTTTCATCTGCAAGGGAGTAGGTGAATGTATAAGGCCCCTCCTCAGCCAGCCGCCGTTTCATCTCCTCCGGCTCCAGAGATTTGAAATACAGTTCCTTATCTCTCGGCACAACCGAAGTCTGCCGCACATTGGCAATCCAGCGGGAATGGCTTCCGGTCTCCGGTATGGACTCAGCAAGCCTGTTATGGGTCAGCACGGTATATGTATCCTTCAGAAGATCCAAATCGATGACAAAATCATGGCTGGTTACGGATAACTGGTGCAGGATCTTGTCCGTAACCGTCTGAACAGTAATATCCGTCACGGTCAGGATTCCCGTAATATCCCCGCTGTCCGGGGTTTCCACCAGGTTCACTTTAAACTGGACATAACGCCCGGTTTCTTCCCTTGGAAGCCTGACAAAGCACCTCAAAATCTGTTCCGTTTCATTCCTTTTAAATGCATCCAGAGCGGGTTTGTTGAGGTAAGTATTTAAAAACTGCTGCCTCTCTTTTTCATCCACAACAAGGGTGGAGAGCCCGCTGAAAAATGTTTCCCTCACCGTACCAAAAGTCTTCAAGAGGTCGGAATCCGTATGATCTATGATTTCCAGAATAACATTCCGGGTGATATTGCAGTGGCCGATGATCAGCGCATTGGGGTCCGGAGCTTTGTAATGCTGGAGAATCATATCCTTATACTGCCGGCGGATCTTCTCCCTCTCCTCCCTCTCTTTGGTAATATCGTGATATACCGCATAAACCCGGCCTTCCCCGTCTTCATTCTGGATCAGGGAAAGGGTGTTTTTTACCCATACATAATCATCTTTTCCCTTTTTCAGGCGGTACACCAGCTCGCAGTGACTCTCTCCTCCTGCTATATATGCGTTCATCTGGTCATTAACGGACTGCTTGTCCTCAGGGTGGACCCCTGTCATCGCATCCTGACCGTAGAGCTGCCATGCTTCTTCCATGGACATTCCTGTCATGGCGACAAATCCGTCGGATAAAAATTCCGGCACCATGCTCCCGTCTTTCTCATAACGCACTACTGCCAGGCCTCCGGGCATGTTCTTCACCATGGTTTGAAAATACTGTTCCAGCCGTTCCTTTTCTTTCCTGGTGAGGACTTCTTCCGTCACATCCCGGACAGATTTGACGTAGGCCGGTATTCCGTTCCAGTTGGTTTCCCGGAAACGGGTGCTGTAGAACCTGCCGCTCCCCTCGATTCTCATCTCATGTTCCACCCCATCCGGTTCATGGCCGGCCAGCGTACAATATTCGCAGGGCGCGCTTTTTCCGTGGAGGGCGCTGAAACATTTTTTGCCGACGCAGTCCTTCTCCTGCATGAAAAGGTCCTTCGATTCATTGGCGTAGAGAAGGTCGTAATTCCGCTTATCTATCACATAGATTCCATCTGCCGTTTCGTTGGCAATTTTCTGGTACAAATGGGTTTCTTCCGACATTCCGGTGAAAACAACATAGAACTTGACAACATTGGAAAGAGGCCCCATACGACGGCCATTGAGATGAATCCAGATCATATGCCCGTCTTTGTGGTACATACGGTAGGATACATCCAGCACCTCTCCGCTCAGCAGCGCTTCCTGCACTGCGGCCGCTAACCGTTCCCTGTCCTGCTCATAAATGGTGCCGAAAACGCCCTGATCCAAAACCTGATTGTACTCTTCCCTGGTATGGCCGGACAGGGCCATAACGCCGTCTGAGATGAAAACAGGAATAAAACATCCATTTTCCACCCGGTAACTGGCTATGCCCCCGGGAATGGAATTGACCAGGTGATCCAGTTCCAACTGGGCTTCCTTGATATCGGAAATATTGTGGAAAATACAGTAAAGCAGAGGATATCCGTTTTCCTCCCCAATCACCTTGGCCTGAACCCGTACCCATATGATATGGCCGTCCCGGTGCCTTTTCCTGAATTCACAGTCCACGACCCCATGATTCTGAACCGCTTCCATCACCTTGGCCATCACCATGGGCGTATCCTCCGGATAAGTCATCTCAGCCGCGTCACGCCTGCACAATTCCTTGTATTCTTCCACCGAATAGCCGGTCAAAGCCGGCACTCCGTCGGAAAAATACACCGTCTCAAATATATCCCGGATTTTATAGATCGCAACTCCTCCGGGAATGGCGTTGATAATATCCTGCAGCTTTTCATTGGCTGCCGCCAGTTCCTTTTCCAGGCGCTGCTGGTCACTCACATCGCTGTATACGCCGTACAGAAGCTTTGTGCCGTCGGGCTGTGTTTTTACCGATCCTTCCAGATGAATCCATCGGTACTCCTGTTTTCTATCGTTAAACACCCGGTAAGTCTGATGGACCAGGCCGCTGCACCTGACCGCTTGTTTAACCGCTTCCACCAGCCGTTCCAGGTCTTCCGGATGGACTCCAAGAAAACTGGTGCTCTGTTCCACATTCCGTATGTTTTCCTCAGAATACCCCATAATGGAATAAAAGGCAGGATTATGAAACAGAGGCAGGATCTTTTTACCGTCATGCCGGTACACGCACAGGCCGCAGGGAATGCTGCTGAACGTCACCTGCAGCAGTTCCTTCAACGCCTTTGCGCTGTCCTCTTCCCTCTTTTTCTCCGTTATGTCCATGATATATTCGATATGGGCGGGCCTTCCTTCCCAGTCGATCAGCTTGCCGCTTAACTGGTAAATCCGGCCGTCGGACGGATGATGGAATTCCCTAACCATCAGCTCTGTCCCGCTCATCTTTTTGGCGTTGCAGAAGGGGCAGGGTTCACGAAATCCGGCCGCCGAATAGCAGGTGGTTCCCACGGTTCCTGAATTCTGCATCATTATTTCCGTGGCTAAATGATTAGCATAGAGCAGCTCCCAATTGTCGGTGGCGCTGACATAAATCGCTACCGGAGCATTATCGAGTACGGCCGTCATCTGGTTTTGTGAGAGATATCGTTCCTGCATACTAGAAGCCCCTTTCCCCTGTTTATATGTTATTTAAGTTTATCATAGGGGCCTTGAAAACGCAATGTTTTCCCCGACGGAAGAAGACCGGAAAAGCACAGGAAAAGAGGCTGCTGACGCAGCCCCTTTTTCACAAAACTTCCCCGTTCGTCTCTATCACCCTTTTGTACCAGTCAAATGATTTTTTCTTCAACCTTTTTAATGTTCCGCTCCCGTCTTCCTGTTTATCCACATAGATGAATCCATACCGTTTTTTCATTTCCCCGGTTCCCGCGCTGATCAAATCTATGGGGGCCCAGGAGGTATATCCCATCAGCTCCACGCCGTCCTCTTCCACAGCCGCCTTCATGGCCCGGATGTGCTCCCTCAGATACTGAATCCGGTAATCGTCCTGTATCCATCCGTTGTCATCCGGACTATCCACGGCTCCCAGCCCATTTTCAACGATGAACAAGGGCTTCTGCCAGCGGTCATAGACCTGGTTTAGGGTGATGCGCAGCCCCAGAGGATCAATGGGCCACCCCCACTGGCTGTAGGACAGATATGGATTCTTGACGGATTTAAACAGATTCCCTTCCGCCTCTTCCCGGTCTTTTCCAGGCGCGGCAATGCATCTGCTGTTATAATAGGAAAAGGAAATGAAATCCACCGGATAGTTCTTCAAAATCTCCTCATCTCCCGGCTCCATCACCGGAAATACTCCCCTTTTGGCAAGGCGCTTCACCGCATAAGAGGGATAATACCCTCTCGCCTGCACGTCCACAAAGAAATTATTCTCCTGGTCGGTCAAAAGCGCTTCCCATACGTCTTCCGGTTTACAGGAACAGGGATAGGCGGCTCCCGCCGCAAACATGCATCCCACCTGGTTTTCAGGGTTCACCTCATGGGCCATTTTGACCGCCAGGGCGCTGGCTACCAGTTCATGATGAGCGGCCTGATATTTGATCTGCTCTTCATTCTCCCCTTCTTCAAAGCAGATTCCCGCTCCCATAAACGGGGCGTGCAGGATCATGTTGATCTCGTTAAACGTCAGCCAGTGCACGGCATACTCCCTAAACCGGGTGAACAGGGTCTCACAGAGGCGCAGATAGCAGCCGATCATTTCCCTGCTCCTCCACCCGCCGAATTTCTTAATGAGGCCGATGGGACAGTCAAAATGGGAAATGGTGATCAAAGGCCGGATTTCATACCTTTTACATTCCCTTAAAATGTTTTCGTAAAATTCCAGCCCTTCTTCACTTGGTTTCTCCTCATCCCCGTTGGGAAAGATTCTGGTCCAGGCAATGCTGAACCGGTACACTTTAAAGCCCATTTCTCCAAACAGCCGGATATCTTCTTTATAATGATGATAATGGTCGATGGCTTCTGCTGCCGGATAATGGTGCTCCCCATCCATTTCAAGCATCTTCAAGCGCCCGGTGATCACCGCGTGTCTGTCTTTGCCCGACGGACACACATCCACATTGGCCGGTCCCCGTCCTCCTTCAAAGATTCCTCCTTCGCATTGGTTGGCCGCCGTGGCCCCTCCCCACAAAAAATCCTTTTGAAATCCCATGAATCCGCCTCCTATTTCAAAATATTCAACAGGCAGTCGCCGGGATTCACCTGCTCTTTTCCGGTTTCCACCACATCTAAAAACTGGTCCGTATTGGTTATGAGCACCGGTGTCTCCATGCAGTAGCCTTTTCCTTCTATAAAATCCTTGTCAAAGGTGATGAGAAGCTGTCCCTTTTCCACCCGGTCCCCCTGCTTCACCATGGTCTCAAAGCCTTCGCCGTTTAACTGGACTGTATCCAGGCCGATGTGGATCAGCACTTCGACGCCGCCGTCCGTCACCAGGCCGAGGGCGTGAAGGGTCGGAAACAGCGCGGATACCACGCCGTCTGCGGGCGCATAGACCTTTCCTTCTTCCGGCAGAATGGCCGCTCCTTTGCCCAGGACGCCGGATGCAAACGCATCATCTTTGATATCGGCCAGTTTTAACACCGTTCCTTTGATGGGGCTGGATATCTCAATCTGTCTCACCATCTTTTCCGGTTTAGCACCTTCCGCCGCGTCGGAAACAGGCGTTTTAGCCCCATTCTGTCCGGATTCCGCCTTCTGGCCATCCTCTCTGTAAAAAATCATGGTTGCCGCAAATGCGATTGCCATGGTAAGCACTACGCCGCTGACCGCCACAATCAGATTCCCCATACTTCCGTCAGGTTCGATCATGGCTGGAAATTCAAAGATCCCCATGCCTCCCATCATGAATTTTCTGAAATTAAAAGCTCCGTAGAAGCCGCCGCCGATGCCTCCTGCGATACAGCTGATGATAAACGGCTTCTTTAGTGGAAGCAGGATACCGTAAATGGCCGGTTCCGTCACGCCGAATATGCCGGAAATGAAGTTGGGCAGGGCCATTTCTTTCAACTGGCGGTTTTTCGTTTTGAAGAAAATTGCCAGCACCACCGCTGAGGTTGCGAAGGTACACGCGAAAAACGGCATCATCACATTGTCGTAGCCATTGGTCATGATGTTGTTGATATACACCGGAATGAAGCCCCAGTGAAGGCCGAATATGACAAGAATCTGCCAGGTCAGGCCCACAATGGCCCCGGCCAGCATGGGGCTGAAATTGCGGACTGCCATAACTGCTCCGGCAATGACTGCGGAGCCAAACGTCGCCAGAGGCCCGATGGCTAAAAATCCCACGGGGATTGCCACAAGCAGGGTGAGCATGGGCACGAAGAAGAATTTCACCAGATCAGGGATGAACCTGGAAAAGAACTTCTCGCATTTGGATGCAAAATACACCACAAAAATCACCGGAATCACGGTGCCCGTGTAATCCATGGCGATCATGGGAACGCCGAAAAATTCCGTGTAGACTTTGGATTCAAACATGGTTCCCGCAAATAAGGTGTAGAGGGCCTCCCCTCCCGCGGAAAGGGCGCTGTTCTGCACCGTGGGATAACACATGATGGCCCCGATGACCAGTCCCAGCATGGGCTTCAGCTTGAATTTCTTCGCTGCAGTGTAGCCTAAAAACAGGGGCATGAAGGTGAACAGCCCGTCTCCGATGGCATTTAACACCAGATATCCGCCGCAGGCGCTGTCGTATAATTTCAGGGCCACAAACAGGGCGTTGAAGCCTTTTACCATACCGCAGGCCGCCATAATTCCCAGAATCGGCTGGAAAATGCCGGAGATCACATCGATGGCCCGGTTAAAAAGGCTGCCGGAGGGCCCGTCTTCTTCATTGGCCCCGTCTTTGTCCGCTCCGCCTTCTTCCTGGCCGATTAAAGGGAGCACATCCGCATATACTTCCGGAACATGGTTCCCGATCACCACCTGGTACTGGCCGCCGCTCTTCATCACCGTCACGACCCCGTCCATATTTTTAATGATCTCGTCATGGGCTTTGGTCTCGTCTTTTAACTTAAACCTGAGCCTTGTGATGCAGTGGGTCAGACTGCTGACATTCTCCTTTCCTCCTACGTTCCTGACAATTTCTCTTGCCAGATTTTCATACTTTCCCATCGTTTTTCCTCCATTAAACTTTTATTTTATGAAGGTTTGGCCAACTCAATGTCACCACCCTGGCATACATGGTATACTTTAGCAGCTTTCCAGACAGGCCTGAGCTGCTGCATTCTAAAAACATTTCAGGCGCCTGTTTTAGCGACGACGCGCTCGATGTGAATGGTCAGATAAAGCTGTTCATCCTTTGACAGACAGTATCCGTATTTCTTTTCTATAAACTGGGTGATCTTTTCCACACAGCGGTAAGATTCCTTATATTTCCCTTTGATGAGCTGCCACAGATCCTCATTATCCTCATCTTCATAGGTTTTGTGTTCCACCAGACGCTTGGCGAAAAATTTCAGATGGGTGATAAACCTGTAATAGTAAACATCGTCTTCATCGAAATCGATATGGAAAAAATATTTGACGATATTCACCACTTCCTGCATCACCCGGGTAATCTCATACATATTGTGCATGATCTCCTGGTCCATCTGGGCGTTGGCTAAATGCAGGGCGATAAATCCCGCCTCGTCTTCCGGCAGCCGTATCTTCAGGCTTTCTTCGATCCGGTCGAGAGCCCACAGCCCCACCTGGTATTCGTCTTTATAGAAACGGCGTATATCCCATAACAGCACATTTTTCACGGTCACGCCGTCTAAAAAGCGGAGTATGGAGGTGTGCACGTGGTCGATGAGCGAAATGTAGATCATATCATTCAGCTTCTTTCCCAGGCGGAACTTGGCTTCCGAGATGATCTCTTCTCCCAGGGTGATGTGCTCCATGGGCACGTCCTGAACCAGCACCAAAAACTTATTATGGGCTTCTTGGGCCGACAGGGAAAATGTCTTGTCAATGACTTCCGGGCTGATCTCTTCTCCCGCTTTTTTCTTAAAACAGATCCCTTTTCCCATCACGACCTTTTCCCGCCCGTTCTCATCCCGGATCACCGCCGTATTATTATTCAGGATTTTAAATATCTTCATGACATTTCCCCCTTTATCCAAACCAGGCATCCGCCCGCATTACTTTCTCCGGGCATTTCCCCTTTAAAATAAAAAAACCTATATGCACAAATAAATCCGAAAGCATGGGCTTTCAAACTCATCTCTGCATATAGGTATAGCTTGCCTTGGCAATCACCATCCTGTATCTGTCCGAATCGTAACATAGTTTAAAATGGATGTCAATCTCTAACAAGGGGGCTTTCGGAGTTTCTCTGTTTTTTATAATTTTTAGATTGGATTTTTGGTGATTTTGACCGATTGTTTTTTTATTCCATAATTTATAATTATTAATGCTTTTATATTTCAAATATTTTTTTATATTTCGCTTGACAGTCTTCCTTTTTCATGGTAGACTTTATGAGTATTCTTAATAAGATTTCGATTTCACATACTTTTGTAAGTCATTAATTTTTATTGATAATTTACAAAAGCATGTGATTTTTTTATTTTAGAAAAGATATAATAATATTATGGAGGTACCTATAATGAATAACGGTACAGTTAAATGGTTTAACAGCAGCAAAGGTTTTGGATTTATTACAAATGACGCTACAGGAGAAGAAGTATTCGTACACTTTTCCGGAATCGCCACAGACGGTTACAAGTCTTTGGATGACGGCCAGAGAGTGACTTACGACACCATTGAAGGCAACCGCGGAATGCAGGCTGTTAATGTGTGTGCAGCATAACAGCTGATAATTGTCATATAATCAATAAAAAGCCAAAAGAGCTGTCCCTGTCATGGGGATGGCTCTTTTTATTTAACCTGCATTCTGACCCGGGCCCGCTTTTCAGGGATTGTTTTCAGGGCGTAACTGCCAACCGGGCCTCACTTTCTCTGCCTAAACACTCAGTATTTTTCTTATGAAAGACAACGCTGCGCCTGAAGCGCTGCAAAGTAAAAGCTGTTTTCTGTGCAGGACAATGGCTGTCAACGCTGCCCGCCCGCCGTTTAATATCCCATTCCACTGATCGGTTTCTAAAGGAAGCCGGTCCAAAACCGGTTCCGCCGCAAATACGACGGCCGCGCAGATCAGAAACGGGATAAAGCCCCGTCCCGTGTCATACCGTTTCAGCCTGTATCCGCCGCCTGCCGCTTTCCGTGATAAAATCCAAAAACACCAGATAATTCCCATAAATAACGATAACCCGGCAAAGGCCAAATACAGTGCCAGCCCATAGTTTTTTTCCGCCGCAATCATCTGAAGGCTGCCCAGCCCCTGTCCGTTTATCCAGAATGAATAGGCCATGGTGCCTGTCATGAAACCCATCAATAAGGCGGAAGCGGCCTGCATCAGGCGGGAAGCGGCCACGATAAGACCTTTGATCCTGTTTACCACACGGTCACCAAAACTCTTCACCTGATGGTTGTCCTGCTCTTCAATAGGCCTGGCATCGCTCCTGCCCTGCCTTAAATGACTTTGCAGTTCCGGTTCTTTCACATCCCGCTCTGCAGGAAGTTCCTCTTGTTTGATACGGCGGCGTTTAGTCTTCGTTTTCTTTACAGCCTTCTTTTCTTTTGGCTTGCTGCCGGTCTTTTCCGGTTTTAGCGGGGCTTTATAACGGAATGGCGCCTGGAGAACCTGCGGCTTGCTTTCACGAGCGTGAAGATCGATTTCCTGCCAATCGGAATCCGGTTCCGCGCAATCTGCATTAACTGCATCATCCGCATCATTTGCATCATTTGCATCATTTGCATCATTTGTATCATTTGTATTATCCGCATCATATATATCATCTATTTCATATGTTTGGTTTAAAATCAATTGTTCAAATCCGTCATCCTCATAGGGTGTCATCGGATCATCTAAAAAATAGGTATCTTCTAAGCGGAGAGGGGCACCACAGTTATTACAATAGTTGCCGTCTGCTTCATGTCCACATTTAGGGCAAATCATGTTTTCTTCCTCCTGTTTCTTATGCGGTTGATCAGCTTATGTAGTTAAAATCCTAAGCTGAGATTCAGCATTTTTCACCGCTGAAAATAGCGAATCATGATATAGAGGTAATCATAGCACATGAACCTAAAAATAAACAGCAAGTTTTCCTGTCGATCTGATTAATATTTTTGCAGCCTGTTATTCTCCATAAGTAAGTTTGTATTCAATGGTATCTAACAATCCCTTTTTTGCTTTTTTCACTTCCAGCAACTTCTTTTTTTCATCTTTAAACTGTTCTTTCAGTTCAAGAAGCCGGCTACTTTTCTCGTAGATTTTCAACTGCAATTCCTTTTTTTCTTTTCCTCTAAAAAGTCCAAGAGAAGCAGCCTGGGATTCTAAATCTGCTATTTCACTTTCTAACGACTGTTCTTCTAAAACTTTAGGATTATTAAGTATTTGTCTGTCTATATCTGCAATTTGTTTCCTTAAATCCGCCCGCTCCATTTCAAGCCGCTGTTTCTCTTTGGGATTTTCTTTCCAATATGCCTCGGCTTTTTCCTGACCTTCTTTTTCCTTTCGCGTTAAATATGCTTGTTCAGCTTGTTCGGCCCTTAATTCCATTTCCTTCATATTCGAATCTCTGAGGCGCATAGCTTCATAAGTGAGACGGGAACCGTATACATCCAGCCGATTATTTATGGCAAATGTTTCATATTTATATTGTATTGCGCACTCTCTAAGTAATCTCCGCAATTCACGGTGTTTGATAAGAGCTTCATCAGATACCTTTTTTGTCAATGCAACTGCCTCATTCGCAAGATTGTCCATGACCTTGATGGCAGATGCATCAAATTTTCTGCACTCTTCTCCCGCTGTCACATAGTTTATTTTCGTGTAATTTTTAAATGTTTCTTCTATTATCTCATGGTCATCCAATTTTATTATAGAGGCTTTTATCATATCTGCCACTGTAGTTAAATAGTGTGTATAAACTAGCAGTTCTACACTTTCTTTATCATCAGATGCGTATTCTATCGCATTTCTGCCTGCAACAGCAATTTCCGCCACCCTGGCATCACCTACAGTACCGATGAAGGTCAATGATTTCATTTTTATAATCCATGCATCTACACATTTAGGCGATAGTTCTAATGCCTTGTTAGCATAATCAAAAGCAGACTGCCCGTTTTTGCCATCCAACGCATTATTCCCAATTTCCAGATAATTTTTAATTAAGCTGCTATTGTCCGCTTTTATAGTGCCGGCTGCCTCTACACTGCCTTCAAACATCAATTTTCTAGCTTCTTCAACCGTATATTTACACCCGCAAGTTTGGCAGACAAACAAGCCATCCTGCTTTATCAAGTCATTTGCACCGCATAGTTCACAAGCGAATTGTTTCATTATTCCTCCATACCGGAGCGTTTTTTTTTGCGCATTAATTACGTTACGCAAATAATGCGTTACGCAAATGATGCGTTACGCAGGCACGCGCTGAGAATTTTTGTATCCCAGTCGTGAATCAAATTTGTGGCTCCGACACAAATTTTACATAAAGGGTGAAGGGATTTTCGAAAAAGCCTTCACCCTTTACTTTAAAACATGAAGGCTTTTTCGGCAAGACATTCATTCCTGATTCATCCAATGATTCTGCGTATCTCATCGTCATCGGCGTCCGGCAGAAGCAGGATGAGATGATTGAATATGCGGGTTCTGGATTCCTCAGGCTCCCGTTTATATGCCTGGCGGAGGAAGTCTTCACCGAATAAGGTCTCCGGCGCGGCATACCGGGCCAGGCCCCAGCCGTATGGATTTCCCAATTTATCTTTGGCATATTCGAAATCGGCCACGGTCAGATACGTCTGCATCTGAAGCCTTGTGATAATCGTATCAAATCCCTTTTTTCCCTGCTTTCCATATCCACAGGCCGCTTTGATTTCTTTTGTGAGCATGGAACCATTTTCCCGGGTGGTCTCGTAAATCTCCTTATCTTTTCTGGAAGCCAGGCCGTCCTCATAGCGGGCGTCGAAATCATAACCGTCCCTTCTCCAGTTGCACAGGTCCGGGAACCACTCTCTGCTGACGAATCCAGCCTTTCCGCGGAAGAGTTTTCCGTAGGCGCACTGTTTTCCCCGGGCTACAGGACCTTTCCATTCCCAGGGGCCGTCATTTTCCCTGGAAAACCACAGTTCCTGGGGCGTGTATTCTTCTACCGAAAATCCATCAAATTCATTTTTGAAAAATGGCAGGAAACCGAAATCCTGAACAAGGGCTTCCAGTTCCCGGGGAGAAGTTATCCAGCGTTTTTTACTTTTTACTCCCATGACCGTTCCTCCTGAGTTTTTACTTCGTATCTTTTTTGCATCCGATTATCCTATAATCCAGTTAGGATAAGGCTTTTACCGTAAAATCATCCAGCTCGCCGCCGAAATATTTATCCAGCACCTGTTTGAATACGGGATTTTGGCTCACGATAAAAAACAGGGTCATGGATGATTTCAGTTTCATGTCATCCGGCCAGCCCATGACTTGGGCGGGGTCGTTGGATTTCAGTTTCAGCAGTTCCCCGGAGATTTCCAGCAGGCGGGCTCCTAAAATGGGGTGGGCCATATAGGCTTCTGCCTCGGCCCGGTCCTTTATGGCATAGTACTGGGTGGTCGGACTGAATCCCAGGCCCTTGATCTGCGGGAAAATATACCATATCCAATGGCTCACTTTCCGGCCGTTTTTAATCTCTTGAAGGGCCTGGGGGTAGCTGCTTTCCTGGGCGGTCAGGAAACGGGTTAGTTCGTTCATATTTTCCCTCCACATAATTCATACGTTAATGGTTTCATTGCACACATCTCTATTGTACGCCATTTTTGAAATCAGCTTTTCATATTTTTACGCCGCAATCATAGACTTCTCAACCAACAAACTTATATAATACCTTATATACAATATAAGCTGAATTACAAATTGCGTCAACAATGTATTAATGTGAAAGTTCAAACAGGTCCGAACTGTTACGCATTAATCTCCCATTTACAAATGTAAGTACGCCTTTGTTCGTTTGACACCGCCCATTCTGCAATATATAATAATTTTATCACCTGATTCAGAACAGGAATTACCGTGATATATTAACCACATCTTTCAAAAGCCGGAACTAAAATCACGCGCCATTTATAAATCGGAGGTAACTCTATGAGCACTGAAGAACTGCTGTTTTTTGACAAAACACCGGAAATGATGCCTCTTTACGAGACCCTGAAGAATAAGCTGATGACTTCCTATCCCGACATGACAATAAAAGTCACAAAAACCCAGATATCGTTCCGCAGCCGCTACGTATTCGCCATGGCCTCTCTGCCGTGGCGGAAGATCAAGGGATGGCCGGAAACGTATCTTCTGGTTTCCTTCGGCCTGCCCGCAAAGAAGGAATCCCCGCGGATTGCACAGTCTGTGGAGGCCTATCCAAACCGCTGGACCCATCATGTGATCGTGGAGCAGGAAAATGAAATCGATGAAGAACTCCTGGGCTGGATTCAGGAAGCCTATCAGTTTTCCATGATAAAGTAATTCTATGCTTCCAGCATACGCCGGTAAATTTCCAAATCCTGACCGGTAAATACATTAAAGATGACCTGCCGGACGGTCTGATCTGATTCCAAAAACTCCGTAACCGTCTTCACAGCGATCTCTGCCGCCTGATCCTGGGGAAAATGAAACACGCCTGTGGAAATGCAGCAGAAGGCAACGGATTCGATCCCATGGGCCCGGGCCAGTTCCAGGCAGGAACGGTAACATCCCGCTAACAGCTCACAGTCTTTTTGGTTGGGAGTTCCGTAAATAATTGGGCCCACCGTGTGCAGCACATATTTACAAGGCAGGTTATAACCCGGCGTGATCTTGGCTGTACCGGTCTCTTCTTCATGCCCCTGGGCCTGCATGATCTCATTGCACCTGATTCTGAGCTGAACGCCTGAAAATGTGTGGATGATATTATCAATACAGGAGTGACAGGGCTGGAAGCAGCCCAGAAGGGCGCTGTTGGCGGCATTTACGATGGCATCGCATTTCAGGGTTGTAATATCGCCCTGCCAGAGATAAATCCGGTCATTCACCTTGGACGGTTTAAGTCCGGCGGCATCTGTGACGCCCCGCTCTTTCACCCGCTCTGTGAGGTATTCATCCTGAATGTCCAGAAACTCTTTACGGGCCGGATAAGGGGGGCGGATATTGAACAGGGAACGCAGAAGCTGTTTCTGTCCTGTTTGGTCCTTTGGTATTCGGATATCTTTGTATTCCGGCATTTCATTCATCAAGGCATGGATTAAAAAGAGCCGTTTTTCTTCCTGATTCATACTATCTCCTTCCCCAATAAATCCTCCACGCTTTTTTCCATATTCCCGCCAATTCCAACCGCCCGTTCACCCGCTTCTTCAGGCACAAATGCCTCATCTAAGTTCAGGCGGATGAGGGACAGGTTCTCATGGTCCCGTACCATTTTTTCAAAGGGGTAACGGATGATAACCGGGGTATTAAAACCGGCTCCCAATTCCAGCAGAACCGTTTTCTTATCCATACATTCATTTAAAAATGAGCTGAAATTCCGTTCGGCCTCATGCCACTTCTCATCTTCCACAAAAAACTGGTCGCAGCGCAGGTTCATCTCCATCGGCCCGCCGCAGACCGGGCACTTGGGGACCAAAAAAGAAGGTACGGCGCAGTCTTTTCTGGCCTGATCCATACGGCGGAACAGGCTGATTCCGTCATAAGTCTTAGGATGGCAGCCTTTCCGGCACTGGATCAGCCCATAATCCCCCTGGGCGGCAAAGATTTTCTGCTCAGAAAATCCGGTGAGATAAAACTGATGATCCACATTGGTGGTGAGCACAAAATGAGATTTCTTCTCTGCCAGTTTACGAACTTTTTCATATAAAGGCAGAGGGCCGGGAAGAATCCGGTTAATCATGACGCTCTTAGACCAGTATCCCCACTTGGCTTCTTCCGATGGAAATGGGTAAAAACCGGCGCTGTACATATCGCTCATATAGGGGCCGCCGTATTTTTCAATAAATTCCCTGAAATTATCCCTGAACCGGCGGCCACCCATGGATAGTCCGGCGGCCGTGGACAGACCTGCTCCGGCTCCGATCAGAATATAATCCGCTGATTCGATCATCCGGGCTGCTTTGGCGATCAGCTCTTCATACGGGCTCTTTTGAAATATATAGGCTTCAGCGGGTATTCCGCTAATGAAACTGTTAAATGTAACCTTCCTCTTTTCAGACAACATGTCCATCTCCTTCCCATTCCCGGAAATCCTGTCCCTTTGCAAATGGCAACAGTACAGACAGGTCTGAACTGTTATTGCAAACGTCATATCCCGGGAAGTATATGACGCGCCAGGCAGGGGCTTTCCATCTAGTGCTCCATCCGGCCAGAAACTATACTTCCAGCACTGGCAGTATAGTTTCTGACTGGATGGAGCACTAGTTTTCACGTTCATTACGCATTTCTATCTCTTTTACCACATCTTCTATGGTGAATTTCTTCATCTCATCTTCCATCGCTTTCTGGATGTCACTCAGCCTGCCATCCAGGGCAAAGTGAATATTCTTCCCCACCGGACACTTGGGGCAGGGATTTTCATGAAAATGAAACAGGGTCCCGTTCTCGATCAGATCCACGGCACGGTAAATGTCATAAAATGTGATCTGGTCCGGACTTTTTACAGCAGAGATGCCTCCGGTTCCCCGGGCTACGGTGATCAGGCCCGCATTTTTAAGCTGAAGCATAATTTTCCGGATAATGACCGGGTTGACATTGATGCTGGAAGCCAGAAACTCGCTGGTAACTTTATAGTCTTTTTCAAACATGCGGATACAGGCAAATATATGAACCGCTATTGTAAATCTGCTGGATATCTGCATGGCAGCACCTCCTCTTTCTCTCATTGTAAATCTCTACAGTTGTAATGTCAATGGTTACATCAAAACCCATTACATAATTAGAAGGGAACTGATTACTGAACTCCTTTTCATTAACGCTTGTTGGTTGATGGGGACTTTTCTTTTGACAGATTTTACAGTATTATAATAAAAAAGGGAAAAGATTATGAAATTGAAAAGATCAGGTAATAAGCTATATTTTAAAGATACTCAATAAGAAGACAGGTGGCAAATTTAATCGTTAATATATTATCTGAGAACAAGTTTATTAATGTGGAAGAATATATTATGGGGCCGTCAGAAGACATTTATAGGTGTACTATACATAACCATGAATTTCAGTTTGTATTCGACTTAGATTATGGTTGCTGGTTTCAGTCAAATGATTTAGAAGCATTGGATTTATTAATAGAGTTATTTTTTGATACAATACCGCAGTAAATGGTGCGGTTCTATAGAAGCTGGTAATAAGAAATGTGAACAAAATAACTGTTATGGACGAAAAGATTTGAGGAAGCAGAACAGATAATGGGATATATTGGAGTGCCGGGAGGTGATTTTACTGGCTGATAAAGTAAAAGAGTTACTTTCGAAGATTAAAAATCAGAAAAAAGCAGAAATTAGGCTAAGAGAAAGTACACTTCCCGGAGACCAGTTGCTTTACCGTTTATGCTACAGCCCGCCCCAAACAAAAGAAGGGTGGTTAAAACTGCATGAAGACGTACATAAATTTTTACACTCTGACGGCCCGGAAAACAAAAAGCAAAGTCTGATGCAATATACAGAAATGCTCGCTATGATTATCAGCGGATATGATAATCCATAGAATTAATACCACTAGTTAGGGCTGGTGGTATTTTATTTGTTGCGATATTGCAACAGTAAACCAATCGGCTAGAAGGATAAAAAGAGACGAAAAGGTTAAGAGATAGAGGTAGAGACTCCTCAGAAACTGCGGTATAATCAAAAGAAAAAAAACACGGTGCAGGAGGGGCTGATTATGGAAACCAAAAAATCAGGAGGCTGTTTACTAGGATTGATTGTCTGGGGGGTATCTGCTTTAATTATAGGTTTTCTTTTAAACAGTATTAATAAAACTGGACAGAGTATGGGGACATTAGTTATGACGTCTTTAATACTTGGCTTAATGGCCGCTTTTGTGGTATTTTGCTTTATGATGATAATTTTAACAAGCAAGGCACAAAAGGCTGGGCGTTTGCGGCGGGCTGAGGATAAGGCTGCCTGAATCAGCCGTTTTGATAATATTGTTCATATCGGGGGATTAAATGCCCCTAATAATTGTAAATGTTCCGTGATTTTGAATCCGGACGGATTGACGGTTATTTGCGGCGGTAATGAATTTTTCCTGCGGTACAATAAAATTAAGAATATTGATTATCAGTTAGATATTGATGAAAAACAGTATCTTAAAAGCAGTATTGCTGCAGGTATTGCTGGAGCAGCTATGTTCGGTGTAAGCGGCGCAGTTATTGGATCGGCCCCTAAAACCAAAACCAAACGTGAAGTTAAATGCTATGCCATCATATCTTACAAAGGAACAGATGGAGGATTTAAAACTTTTGTTTTAAAAGATGAAACCCCTAATTTAATCAGATGTGCAAAACTTGTAGATACATTAAGACCCTTGATTCAGCAGCAGGTTAACAGAGTAGAATTATAAAGTATAGAATGCTTAACGGAATAGCGCTTCAGCAGAATATCGTTTTCTTTAAACCAGTCTAAAATGGAGGAAATTATGGAACATCAAGATATCAAAATAAGAATCGTCACAGAACAGGATGCTGAAAAACTGCTCAGCATATACGCTCCCTATGTGGAGCAGACAGCCATAACGTTTGAATACGACGTCCCATCTGCCGGGGAATTTGCCGACAGAATCAAAGGCGTTTTGAAGAAATATCCATATTTAGCCGCGGAACGGGACGGCCAGCTTTTAGGATATGCTTACGCAGGCTGTTTTCACGCCAGGCCGGCCTATGACTGGGCGGTGGAAACTTCCATTTATGTAGACCGGAACAAAAAGAAGATGGGGATTGGAAAGAAACTCCATGACGCCCTGGAAACGGTCCTGAAGGAGCAGGGCATCCTGAATATGAACGCTTGTATCGCTTATCCTGAAACAGAGGACGAATATCTGAACAAAAACAGCGTGGAATTCCACGAGCATCTGGGCTACCGGTGGGTAGGGGAGTTCAGGCAGTGCGGATATAAATTTGACCGCTGGTATAACATGGTATGGATGGAAAAACATATCGGCGAACACGTTCATGGACAGCGGACGCCTGAAAGTTTTGACCGGGTACGGGAAAGGATCAAGGAAAAGTATCATATAGAATGAAACGGCTTTCCTCAATCTGATAACAAAAAGGCCATGGAACCGCAAAGCGGCAGCATGGCCTTTTCTTTTTAAACCTGGCATTCAATTTTTAATACGTATTTTACCTTTAATTCCTATTTTTAATTCTCATTTTCAATCCAAACCCCATTTTCATCTGTCCGGTATCCGTCCGGCGTCTCCCTTCCGATAATAAGCGCTCCCAGACCATATCCGGCTCTCGTTTCGAAATAATACCATTTTCCGCCAATTTCCTGCCAGCCGGTATACATGTATCCCCGCATTCCATCCTGATAGGGGTGCAGATAGTAGACGGAACCGTCCTTATCCCGGAACCAGCCGGTATCCAGATATCCGTTGGAATTAAAATGATACCAGTAATAAGCGTTGTTCCAATACAGATAATACCATCCGTCAGACGGCCATGTCCCGTTAGACCACTGATACCACCAGCCGGTCTGATCCTGAATCCAGCGTCCGCTCAGTCCGCCTCCGCTTTCGCTTTCGGAGCCTGTTTTATCGGAAGAACCGGAAGGCACTTCCGGCGTTGCCGACGAAGTATCACGTATCGCCAAAGCATAGGTAGAATAACGGCTGGAGAAGAGGTATATGTACCTGCCTTCCCGGTAATAAGTCCCCTCTTTTCCGCTGGTATTTTCAATCAGCGCTTGGGCTGTTCCGTTATGTACGCGGAAAAGGGCGATGTGCTCTTCATTTTGAATCTCTTCCGGGATTGTAATCACCAGTTTTAATAGTTCTTCCGTATCGGTGACGGATGCGGTTCTCAGTACCGTACCGTCTGCATTTCGGATAATCTTCTGTATGGATAAATCCATGAGGCCCCACAGGCGCAGCCGGCCGGAATGTTCCTCCAGCGCCTCATAAATCCTTAAAACATCTTCCGGAACTTCCAATTCCTCCAGCCCGGATACCGTCAGTTTCAGTTCAATAGTTCCGTCCTGTTCCGCCGCCAGGCGTCTGTCCGCCTCGGTAATTCCCTGATGATCGGCTGCCGCGTTTTCAAGAAGCAGGGAATCCAGGCCGTCCGCAGAAAGATCGGGTGCATTTTTTACGATCTCCACATAGGAATTAGCGCCTGGTTCCGGCAGATAAACCGTGAGATTTACCGCATTCTGTCCGACGGTGATCTGCCTGGTTACCGTCTGTTCCCCTCTGGTGATCACTAAACTGTATACCCCGTAAGGAATCTCCGAAAAACGGAACATTCCTCTTTCATCCGTAACAGCCGGATTTCCTTTGCCATCCGCCAAAGTTCCGTCCGTTCCGCCGCTCTTCACTTCAACGAGTGCGCCTGCTGCGGGAGAACCGGCGGCATCTAAAACAACTCCGGCCGCAGTCCCTTCTTTCAATTCTTCTCTGTTTATGAGCAGCAGATATTCCTGAACCTGTGTCCCGTCTTCCGATGTAACCCGGATGGTGATTCTGTTGATCCCCGGAATCAGTTCCATACGGATGCTGTCTGTAAATGGCTGTGTCCGGCCGTCGCTGCCTGTAATCGTCAGCACGGCTCCCCCATCACCGGCTGCGGATATACGGGTTTCCGGCATAAATGTATCGATTTGATACTCTTTGATCCCGGACGCAAACTCCGGTATCAGGCTTCCGGCTGACACTGCCAGAGAGCTTAAATCTGCATTGCTGCTGAGGGGGCTGGAAATAACAGGATCTCCCAAATAGGGATAGTTGTCATTTTTACCGTTTTGCCAGCCCCATATGCTGTTGACGCCGTTCTCATTGAGGTGATAGGCCAGATTTGGATGTGCCATTTGGGCCTTTGTCAGGGCAGTAAGCCGGATATCTGAACCACTCCCGCAAGTTCCCATGCCTTCCACCGCATCCAGGCCGTCTTTTTCATAATAACAATTGACGACGGTTATATCCGACAGGCTATATGAGCCGCCGCTGTATTTTTGACTGGTTCCGATAAATTTGCCATTTGTGGGCTGGGGATCCGCTAACGCTGATTGAACCTCTCCTTTTGAATAACAATTATTTATTACGGATCCATTGGCGTTTCCAATGAAACCGCCTATCCTTATTTCAAAATCTTCATCTACCAGGGACGAGACATTTCCCGTGGCGAAGCAGTCGGAAATGTCGGCTGTGATGATTCCGGCAAATCCTCCCAGCTGCCAGTTATATCCCTCCACATCTCCGGCAGCCCAACACCGTTCAACCGTCAGATTCGTGCCCATTCCTATGAATCCGCCCATATTGAAGCCGCCTTCAACATTTCCTTCCGCGTAGCAGGATTCAACCGTATTGCGCTGTCCGGATCCCATGAATCCGCCAATGTTATATTCTCCCGAAGTTTCCCCAGCCGCATAGCAGGTTTCAAACGTATTGCTCTCTCCAGCCCCCACGAATCCGCCAACCGTATCTTCTCCCGAAATTTTTCCAGCCGCATAACAGGATTCAAAATAGGTCTCCTCGGAATTACCGATCAAGCCACCTACATAACTGGCCCCTTCCACTGTACCTGTTGCATAGCAATTAATTATTTTCGACATCCTGCCGGATAAGCTGGAAGATGAATCTCCCACCAGACCACCCGTAAAATGCTGGCCGGACACATTGCCGGAAGCCCAGCAGTTTTCCAGATTACCTGCCAGCAGCCCGATCAAGCCTCCGGTTCTTTGATTTTTCCAACTGGAACGGTTGTTGATATCACCGGACGCATAGCAGTCCTTAATCAGCAGAAAATCCTTTTCCGCAGAACTGGTTCCACCCTGGGCCTCACCTATCAAACCTCCGATCCAGCACGTTGAACTGGAAGTATGGTAGTTCACATCCGCTTCACTGCTGCAGTTTATGACTGAAATCAGTTTCTTTTCTACCGAAGAAGATTGATTGAAAGCGAGACTACCGATTAATCCACCAATCCTTTCAACCTTACTATTTTCACATGAAGAGACAGAACTGTTTCCGGTTATGGAACAATTTTCGATTGTAAGAGGCCGTCCTCCTGCTATGTAATAAGCAAGCATACCGCCCATTTTTGTGTATTGGCCGGAAGCGGTAATACTTACAGTCACGTTCTCCAATGTACAGCCGCTGATCTCTTCCAGAGAATAGTATGCCTGGCCGATCAGCCCGCCTATGTTGCCGTATGCATTTTTTACCCAAGTATTCGATACGCTGCAGTCCAAAACCTTATTGGACTTTGATGGGTTTGCCCTTGCAGCACCGATAAAACCGATCAGTCCTCCTGTATTTCCCAAACGGCTTCCCTGAAGCGTGATCCCGGAATCCGCAACGCTGCATCCGCTGACCGTAACGCCTGGCTCAATATAGCCCGCCAGAATTCCTGCGCTGTTCTCGATATTCCCTGCAGACAGTTCTTCGATCTTACAGTCTGCAAAATTAATGTCCTTTATCACCAGCATCCGGTCCGTATCCATACCGCTGATTCTGGCAAACAAACCGGCGCCTGCTGTATAACCTGATCCAGAACTGCTAATGCAGTACATATTGGAAATCGTGTGGGAATCTCCGTCAAAATCCCCCTGGAAATCGCTAATCGGATTCCAGTTATAGCCTTCGAGATCGATATCCTCTGTGATTTTATAATAATTCCCCCTAGTGACGGTATTGGATTCCAACGAGAGTTTCGCCAAATACGCCAGTTGAGAGGCATCCGCAATAAGATACGGAGATTCTTCTGATCCGTCTCCTCCCTCAAACCCGTCCGCAGCCTGGTCTTTCCACTCTGTGCTGTCCGAAAATGCAGTCCGCTGGCTAAAAAGCTCTGTCATACCATTTGAAAGGGGTTTTGAATCATTTTCTAAAGTTCCGTCTGACATGGTCGCATCCGGAACATCCTCTTTTTCTATCACGGTCACTGTAATCTGCGGCCACTCCACAGCCTCGTCGGCCACCTGGTAGCGGCTGCCTGCTAAAGCCCGGAACACATATTCCCCCTCCTGGGTTTCATCGTAAATCTCATCACATTCCCAGGTTACGCCTTCGATTACAAGATCGTATTCATCATCTTTTTCCAGTCCATCCTCCTGACGTCCCCCATTGGAACCGGAAGCAGTGATCATCTCATCCTCAACATACTCTGCGGCTGACAGCGTTTTTGGAAAGATGAGCTGTGTTTCATCCTCTAATTCGGTTCCGGTAAACACTTCCTGACAGGCCACGGATTCATCCAAATCCCGGAATCCGGCGATCAATACAATGTTCCCGCCATCCCCTTCATTTCTTTCATTCTCTTCGTTCACAGACAGCGTCTGTCCATAACCCGCTGCCGGAGATATGGAAGAGATCAAACACACTGAAAGCAGCAGAGAAATCCCCTTTTTCACTTTCCTGTTACATTTACCCATGTTATCCTCCATTCTGAAGCGTAAAAATACCCCTGTGGACAATAGGGCAGTTTCTGCCCAGTCACATAAAATTTGCGACGCTCCGGCACAAATTGATGCAATAATTAAGTCTTATATACCATATTTTTCAATAAAAATAAGCCAAACTGCACCAACTGACACAGATCAGCACGAAATGTCCGCAAAAATGTTATCTGATGATTCCTATACACATCCCCCTATGTTAAAATAGACTTACTTCCTCAGTTCTGTTCTAATAACCACACAAAGCATACAAAGGAGCTTCTCAAATGAAGAGAATTCACATATTTTTCGGTTTCATCTGTATACTATTTTTCTGTATGCCTGCATCCTTTCTCATTTCCACGGCTGAAGAAAAAATCCACTGTGCTTTCGTATCTGTTTCTGATACACCAAATGCCTCTCCCCCGGATGCAGTTCTGTGGGATGCGGCTGCTTCGGATGCTGCTTTTTATGCCTCTCCATCTGACGCCTCTCCGTCCAATGCCTCTCCGTCTGATTCTGATGAAAATTACGGTGAGGAAGAATTGGAAAATGACCTGGCAGACGCCGCGCCCTGGGAAGTACCGGAAATTCCCATTAATATCAGGCAGGCGGTGAAGGAATTGTGCAGTTACATCCAATTGTCGGAAGCTGGAAACAGCCTGGATGACGCCATTTTTAACAGCGGCCTTCCGGAATCCGTGAGGGGGTTCACAGAATCCGGGAACGCGGTAACTTTGTATTTTGTCTATGAAACGGAAGAATTTCCTCTCAGCGAAACCGGCCTCCATTATCTGACCTGCCGCCTGGAGGATGGCGGCGGGCACAGGCTTGATGGGGAGCAGAATACATTTTACCTGCCGGTCTTCGTATATGATCCGGCGGCCCCCACAGAACTGATGCTGACGGAATGTCAGAGGGCCCCGTCCACAACCGTATTCCCTTTGGGAACCAATATGGAGGAAATAAGCGGTTCATTTTCCCAGCCTTTTTATCGAACTCTCAGCTTCACCGCGGAAAACGGGATGAATTTTATCAGCAGCGCAGTGAGCGATAGTTCCCAGGTGAATCCTCAGATACCAGGGGAATATCCGGTTCTTACATCACCTTTGCTGCCGGAAGGGGTATTGATGCCCTCCGGTCTGAACGGGGTGGAAAACACGGTCTCCATCCAGTCCCCGGACCGTCTGACCCTCTCTACTCCTGAGAGGCGTGCCAACGGCCTGCTGTATACTTACTGGCTGAAAGAAGTGGACGAAACTCTGAGCATCCGCGCGTATTACGCGGTGGATGACGGCCCATTTACAGAGGATGAAAAGGAAGAACTGCTGTATATCCGTGGAAATACCATGATATGGAATCCAGCCCTTATGCAAAAAGACGCGGCCTATTTTTTCCGTATCCGCGCCGGGGAAGAATGGTCTAATTCTGTAAAAGCGGTTTGGAGGGGCGGCGATAACATAGACATAGGAGGCGACAGGGACGGAGGAGACAGGGAGGAGCAGACCCTTCCTCCGGCCGCTGTAAACCCGCCTTTAGTAGAACCTCCGCCTGATGAACCGGCATCAGAAGAACGTCCGGAAAATGATTCCCCGGCGCCGGAAACCGGCGGCAATTCTGACGGCACTTCCAGCGGTGCACCCGGCGGTACTTCCGACGATACATCCAGCAATACACCCGGCGGCACTTCCGGCGGCACTTCCGGCGGTACATCCGGCGGCAGCGCTCCTGCCCATACGGACAACGATGGAGATTCCGATTCTTCTCATACGGAACCCACAAAAAAGCTGGAACAAATCGAAGATATACAGGGTATGGCACCTATGCCTTCGGAAGAAGAAGGGCCGGATCATATCGTCTTGTCCGGGCGCCGGATCAAAGCCATGGAGGCTGCCCGGCCAAACAAGCCTTTATTCTTTGAAAAAAGTGATGTTGAGATTTCAATTCCTCCCCATGTCTTATCCCATGCGGAAGATCATTCGAAGGTGGAAATTAAGGTCTATGAAGCCCTGAATGAGGTGACGCCTGATATCGGCCCCTATATGGTCAAAATCGCTGTAGACGGTAAAGAAATTGAAGATAAAACAGAGATAAAGCTGGAACTTGCCAGCACCGCAGTCACAGAAAAAGCGGAAATACAGAAACAGCCGGATCCGGTGAAAAAACCAGATCTGCTGAAAAAAGCCGGCTGGGGCTTTGCCGCCGCAGCATGTATGGCGGCGGCAGTCCATTATCTGAAAAGGAGGAAGCCATGAACGGGCTTCAGCGGCGGGAACTGAGAATGATCCTTCCGCTGATCCTGGCGGCTGTTCTGTCCATGGCTTTTTTCGCGCTGCTTTACCGATATGACAATAAATACATGGCAAAAACAATCCAGCCTATGAACGGAATTCTGCTGGCCGACGTTTTTTTTGCAGACGAATTTCCCCTGACCTTTTTAATCAACGGCTGGGAGTATTATCCCGACCGGCTGTTGGAGCCAACGGATCTGGAAGATCCGGCCCTCACACCGGCAGAATACATATTTATAGGACAGTACGGCGGAATGGAAAACAGTTCCGCAGATGGACTGCCCCACGGCAGCGCCAGCTATGCCCTCACCCTGCTGCTGCCTGAGGAGGAACAGACCTACTGCCTGGAACTTCCCGAAATTTACAGTTCTTACCGCTTATTTGTCAACGGACAACTGACCGCCCAAAAAGGAGTTCCTGACCGGGCGTCTTACCAGGACAAAATCCAGTCCGGAGCGGTGACTTTCCGCGCGTCAGGCTTAACCAGCCTGTTGTTTGCAGTCTCCGACTGGTCCCATATTTACAGCGGCATGGTCTATCCCCCTGCATTTGGACGTCAGGAAACCGTGTTCCGGCTCCTGACCGGACGTTTTATCTGGAGTTTATTCCTCACGATTCTGGGAATATTGCTGGCGGTTTTTCAATTCATTGGAGCCGCCGCCTTAAAGAGCAGAAAGGCTTTGCTGTGCGCTTTCATATGTCTGGCATTTTCAGGAAGCGTCAGCTCTGTCCTGATCCATGCCCTGTTTCAATGCCCCGTTTTTCCGGTTTACGCAGTGGAGCTGTTCTGCCGCTATGCCATGGCAGGCCTTTCCGTCATACTGGCAGGGGAAATGTACGGGGTTTCCAAACCTGTCTGCACAGGAGCCGGAATCGCGGCCATGGCTTTTCCCTTCGCCGCATTTTTCCTATCCGCCGCCGCGGCGGACCTCAGCGTCCGCCAGCTCTATTTCTTTTCATCGGCCTCCCGGATGTATAAGGCGGTGACCGGCATCTGGATCTTCCTTCTCTCCTTCGCTTCTGCCAGGAAGGGATTAAAGGAATCCATCTGGCTTGCCACAGGAGCCTGTATTCTGTCTGCCTCCCTGGCAGCCGACCGGATCTGGCCCATGTTTGAACCAATCCGGTTCGGATGGTTTTCAGAATGGGCAGGATGGGGTTTTCTCTTTTGTCTTTGCGTGATGGTATATTTTGATTCACGAAGGCTGTATCTCAGCCATCTGGAAATGACCCAGCGGGCCAGATATTTGGAACTGCGGCTGGAATGGGATAACGTCCGGTATAAAGCTCTGACCGGACAAATGGAGGAGGTTCACAAGATCAGGCATGATATCAGACATCACCTGATTCTAATGAGCGGCTATATAAAAACCGGAAGGATTGAGGAACTGGAAAGCTACATAACCGGCCTGGTTCAGGATCAAGCCCTGACGTCCCCCCTTTCCTTCTGCCGGGTTCACAGCCTGGATATGGTGTTGGGCTGCTATTACATGATGGCCCAAAAAGAGGAAATCCGAATCCAAATATATGCTGATCTGCCGGATCCTCTCTATCCGTCGGACAGCGACCTCTGCGTAATACTGGGTAATCTGCTGGAAAATGCCGTAGAAGCCGTAAAAAAGCTGCCCAAAGAGCAGCGTTTGATCAACTTTCAGATGTTTTACGAAAACAGCAGTCTGATGATAGAAGTGAGCAATCGGTTTGACGGCCCTCCTCCCCCTATAGGCGGACATCCGGTTTCCGCCAAAAGAAAAGGAAGAATCGGGATCGGTCTGGATTCCGTCCGCGCGGCCGCCCGTAAATACAGCGGCAGCCTGGATCTGCGTTCCGATGAAAAAGGGCGTCTTTTCACCGCCCGGGTACGCCTGGTCAATGAAAAGCCCCAGCAGATGTAATCCACACACAGAAAGACGAGGGGCAGATTCCATTACAATCCGCCCCTCGTCTTTCTGTAAGGAAAGCCTTTTACCCGTCTTTCCTGTACCGGGCAAACCTGCCTTTGGTGCTTTTCTTCACCATATACATGGTTTCATCCGCAATTTTCAGCAGTTCCCGGCTGCTGCCAACGCATTCCGGATAATACAGACAGCCGCCGGACAGGCTCATTTTCACCCGTTCTCCGTCCGGCATGACCAGTTCGGTTTCCTGAATCCGGGCGTAAAGTTCGTCCAGATATCCTTCTATCTCTGTCTGTGATTCCGCGCCGTAGATGAACAGCACAAACTCGTCTCCGCTCAGCCTGGCAGCCAGTTTCTCCGGGCCTTTGCAGTTCATCAAAAGATCTGCGGCCGCCTTCAGCATCTCATCTCCGCACTCATGGCCCCAATTGTCATTGACATACTTTAAATTGTCCAAATCCGTCATCAGAAGCATTGCCGTCTTCACCCGCTCCGGCTCCTTTAAAAGCCCGTCTAATCTGGAAAAAAATGCCCGCCGGGTAAATAACGCGGTGAGGACGTCCACATCCCGCTCCCTTTCAATCCGCCTTTTTTCCGTAATTTCTTCCGTCATATCCACGATAATGCCAAGGGTTCTGCCATTCTCCTCATAGGATTTCACTTTCACATAATGGACCGGTCCGCCCTCTTCCCCGATCAGGAAAACGTCTTTTTCCAACTCGTCCGGCCTGGTACAGATTTCCGCAATTCTCTCAGAAAAATATTTCCGGTCTGACAGGGCGCTGTGAAGTTCTTCCTCTGTCATCATTAAGATTTCCCCAATCTTACTTGTAGCCAGAACTCGTTTCATGTCCTGATTGTATTCATAAACCGCAACCGGAATATCCACATTCTGAAATACCAGTGAAAGCTTCCCTGTGGTCTCCAGCAGGCTTTCAACCATGTGGTTCAAATCACTGCTGAGCCTGGCAAACTCCGGCGTATGTTTTATTTCCACCCGGTAATCCAAATCTCCTGCCGCTATTTTTTTCGTCCCGTCTATGATCCCATAAATGCCTTGAATTATGATTTGATCCAGCATTTTGAGAATTAAAAATATGACCACTAACGCCAGAAAACAGAGGCTGAATATGATCAGCCCCATATTGTCCGGAACATTGCGGTAAATCTTTTCGTGGGTGCCGCTGACGCCGATCAGAATGTTGTCCATGACTTCCGTCACACAGAAATTCTTTTTTCCCTGAATGACAATTTCCCAACTCTGTTTCCCTTCTCTCAAATGAGGACTGCTTATATCCAGGCCAAAATCCGCAGCGCTGCTCCCGTTCATCGATTTGTCCGTCGTCCCCGATACCTTCCCGGTCTCCAAATCCAGCGCAAAAATGGTGATGCCTTCTTCCGTTGTCATAAGGTCAAAGATATGGGAAAGCTCATTCTTTTTCATGGCCTCCAAAAGCCTGATGGGCTCCATCCCGATCTGGACAATCCCCTTATGGTCTTCACGCCAGACGGCGATATACTGCATCAACTTGCTCTCCGCCGTATTTGGCGTCACTTCCTGGCAGAGCTGCAGGGAATAGTCCTCCAGCATGGGAAGAAAAAAACTCATCTGTTCCCCTGATTCAAATGTGTAATTGTAATATTTAGGTTCCGAACCGGCAAACAGCCTGCCTTCCGTATCAAAAAGGTGCAGTTCATCCACCTGCAGCAGCGAAGCAATTTTCCTGGTTTCCTCTAAATCCCCTATCACCTCCGGCTGGTTCTGCACAATATAGGCCGCTGCTTTCGCCCGGATGAAATAATCTTCTTCTAAATTTTCATTCAGCTGTTTGATTTCCGCATCATTTTTCTCCAGAATCTCTTTTACCTGGTTGATCCGCAGTTCCGCATTGGAATACATCACTTCCTTTGCCGACTTTATCTGAAGATAATAGCTTAAAACCGCGGTTGCAATCATGCTGAGGGCTATGACGATGCATAATCGGATCGTAATGGCTTTTTTCATGTTCATCCCTCCATGACGGAATAATTAATTTCATTGTAACATAGACCTGCGGCCAATGCCATGGAATCTGCATGAAATTCTGTATGTAAAATTATGATTTCCAAATTATGTCCGTCCGGAATGAGAAGCCGGTAAACCGGATTCTTTCCTTTCATTTCCGTATAATACCGTCATATTGGCATATACTTTTACCATGGAGGTGCTGCCTTTGAAAACGAAAAATAAATTATTAATGATCTGTTTGGCAATCCCGCTCGGTGTGGGGGCTGTGTCCGGTTTTATAACAAGAAACAGCATGGCAGTGTTCCGCCAGTTGAAAAAACCGCCTTTTTCTCCGCCCGGATGGATATTCCCCATTGTCTGGACCATTTTGTTTCTCATGATGGGATTCGCGTCCTACCTGGTGCTTGCCGCCAATTATACCAGGCAGCAGGCCAAAGCCCTTATGGCCTATATCGCTCAATTGGCGGTGAATTTCTTCTGGCCCATTTTTTTCTTTAAGTTTAAATGGTTCTCGTTTTCATTCTTCTGGCTGATACTTTTATGGGTGTTAATTATTGTAACCATTAAGTATTTCTATAATATTTCTAAAAAAGCGGCTTATTTCTTAGTTCCATATATTATCTGGATCACTTATGCCGGTTATTTAAATCTTTTTGTCTCTTTATTAAACTGATTTTCCAATGCTTCCTATACAGATATTTTAATACCACCGGTTCTTTCATTGGCCGGTGGTATCTTTTTATCCTGAACATGGCCGCGATTTTACCACGCTGTTTTCCAAGGCGGATACCGCCATGTATCATGCCAAAGAGAATGGCAAAGGCCGGTACTGCATCTATCAGGAAGGAAGTCCGCTCTCCCTCCATCCTTTGAACAAGAAGCAGTAATCAGCCTGTGCCTTGAAAATCCAGTTGGTTCAGCCAGGATTTTACAGATGTCTCCGGGTAACAGTTCGAACCTGTCTGAACTGTTACGTCTCCGGACTATTCTGTAATATTGGAATACGGCTCTAAAAATGCGTGAAAATGGCGCATAGGAAGATTATGTCCCATGGTGATCTTCATATTCGGGATATTTTCCCTGTCCTTGTACAATTCACTGACCGCCGCGATCACATAGTCTAAATGTTCCTGGCTCAACTGGCTGCGGTTAACCGCGAACCGTACCACATTACATACCTCTTTCTGCTGTTCAGGCGTTTTAAGGTCATATTCCATGCTGTAATCACCCAGTTCTGAGACGCGGATGCCATAACGGCGGATTAATTCCAGACTGAATCCCTCTCCGGCAAATGTCTCATGCCCACGTTTATAATCGAAGAACTGATCCATATTCAGATAGACTCCGTGTCCTCCGGCAGGCAGGACTACCGGAAGGCCTGCTTTATAAAATCCCTGGGCCAGGTATTCGCACTGCTTTACCCGTTCATCCAGATACTCAAAGCGGGCGCATTCATATAAGCCTGCTGCCAGCGCCATGATATCACGTCCGCTCATACCGCCGTATGAATCATTTCCATAACAGGAAATCTGTTTTACTTTCAATTGAATGCCCACATCATTGATAACAGTTCCATTCTCGTCAAAGTCAGAGAAATTTCTCCAGAAATATCCCCGGTCACGGAAAGCCAGCACTCCGCCCATGTTGGCATGCCCGTCTTTCTTTAAGCTGGCGGTGAACCCGTCACAGTAGGAAAACAGCTCTTTGGCAATCTCAGCGATTGATTTACCGGCATAGCCTTCCTCATTCATTTTAATGAAATAGCAGTTCTCCGCCCAGCGGGCCGCATCCAGCATATAGGGAATCCCATATTTATGAGCCACACTGCTGGCAGACCGTATATTCGCCATGGAAACGGGCTGGCCGCAGACCGTATTGTTTGTAATTGTCGTGTAAACCAGCGGCACATTTTCCGGACCCACGCTCTGGATCAAAGCTTCCAGTTTTTCAATATCCATATTGCCCTTAAATGGGTTCTTTTCATAGATTCCATTTTCAGGCGTCTCCCAGAGAAGCTCTTTATCGAACAGATTGCGGGGCGTAGATCCCATCTGCTTAATGTTTCCTTCCGTCGTATCAAAATGTCCATTTGAGGGAATGGTGAAATTTCTGCCCGGATAACGGTCATTCAATATTTTGCTGACCATGCTGAATAAAACGCTCTCCGCCGCCCGGCCCTGGGGCATGATAAATGTATTGGGCCTTTCCATCTGAGCCGCCCCGCCGTTAAAAAGCCCTCCTTCATACTCACAGAGATACATTTCATCCATCATGCGGTCAATATCTTCACATCCCGTCCTGACCAGGTCAATAATCCGTTTCTGATCATCTCCTCTCTCAAAAACATCCCGCATGGTATCCAGCAGAACATAGTAGCCTTTATTCCGGCCATAGGATTCATCTCCCAAAAACATTGCGCTCCACTGCAGATCCGTCATCGCGGTAGTTCCTGAATCGGAAAGCATATCAACGGTCAGCATACCTGCCGGAAACGCAAATTCATTATAGTGGGTTGCTTTTAAAGCTCTCTCTCTCTGTTCAACCGTTACTTTAGGGATATTCCGTTTAACATACGCAAATGATCTGGGTGTCTCTACATTCAACTTGTATTCCATAATAAATTCCTCCAAACTTTTTAATAAAAACTGGTAAATCCTTGTCCAAAAACATCTTTTGTCTCCGAAACAACCGTAAATGCCTCGGGATCAATGGAGTCAATCACAGCTTTAGCGGCAGGTATCTGCCGGTTATTCATCACACAGAACAGGGTTGTACAGGCATCGCTGCTGTATCCGCCTGTCCCGTGATAGACGGTCACTCCCCGCCTGAGCACATTGATAAAACGGTCTGTGATCTCATCATTTTTTTTGGATATGATCAGCATTGCCGCCCCTTTATTCAGGCCGTAAAGAACCATATCCAATGCCTGTGCCATAAATACCATACATATAATTCCGTAGAGTACGGTTTCCAGTTCCTTTAAAACCAACGCGTAAACTGCCATAACTGAGAAATTCACAATCATGACGGCCCGTCCGAGTTTCATCCCGGGGGACTTTTTCTGGATGATTTTGGCTATAATATCGCCCCCTCCGCCGGTAGAGCATCTGAGAAAGATGAGGGACTGGCCGATCCCGATGACAGCGCCTCCGAACACAGCGGCTAAAAGCCGGTCCCCTTCGTAATGCATTGGAATAAACCAGGCAGCCAGGTCGATAAAAAGACTGAGTATGATCACACTTTTAATTGTTTTC
Source organism: Clostridium sp. MCC353 (assembly GCF_018785315.1). Classification (GTDB taxonomy): domain Bacteria; phylum Bacillota; class Clostridia; order Lachnospirales; family Lachnospiraceae; genus CHH4-2. The sequence goes on from NZ_WQPN01000005.1 coordinate 97,158, forward strand.
AGTGTAACGGCCTTTCCAAGAGACAGCCATGCGGCGGCAAACAGGGGAATGTTTGCCAAGAGCGTCAGCAGGCCGATGGAAATGCCTGTCAAATGGCGGATGATCTGGGCAATTCCCGGCACTCCTCCTAAAGCGATTTCACCGGGAAGAACAAAAAACTGCAGCGCTGCGCCCTGAAGCAGGGCTCCAATACAATCATAGACAAGATCTTTTGCCACATCTCTGATCATGTAATGATTTTGTTTTCTTCCCAAACAATTCATCTCACTTATCCTTCTTTTCCTCAAATTCTGTTTTGATCTTCTCCTGCAATTCTTTGTCATTCAAATAATCCCATATGGAAGCGGCCAGGATTTTAGCCGCATCTGTCATCCCCTTATGGAAATCTTCTGATTTTCCAAGGGCAGCCAATTCTTTGGAATGTCCGCGGACTCCTTCACAGCCGCAGGCGATCCTCATACATGCTCCGGGAATATAGTGGGAAACCGATCCAAAATCCGAAGACCCTGCTTTTTCCCTGGGAGGCCGGATATCCGGAGCCTGAATCAGGCGGGCATTCTCCATCAACAGATTCTGCAGGGATGAGACAGCGATACCATTGTCAAATTCATTCACAGGCTGAATTTCAAATTCCGTTTCTGTCATAAGAGCGGCCCCTTCGATAATTTTATAGAAACGGCGTATCACCCCATTCAGCACTTCTCTACTGTAACCACGCAGAGCATAACTCCCTACAGCCCGGTCATGCACCACATTGACCGGCCTGACCGCTTCCGGAATGCAGTAATGCATACGGATATCATCCGGCACATGCTCCCTTAAAAATTCCAGCCCCTGGAAAGAAAGCAGCATGGCATCCAGGGCGCTTCTCCCCTTTTCTGGTGAAATAGCCGCGTGAGCCCCTTTTCCAGTAAAAACAACATCAAATTGAGACATTGCCAGTGTTTTATTGTCAACGCTGCTCCCGCTTCCGCTGGCATGAATCATCAATGCCAGGTCCAAATCCCTGAAACAGCCGTTTTTCATCATGGGAATCTTAGCTCCCAGCGTTTCCTCCGCAGGGGTTCCGTATACAATGATTCTGCAAGGCAGCCTGCCGTCTAATGTACGGCTTAGGGCAACTGCGGCGCCAGCGATCCCTGGCCCCTGGATGTGATGTCCGCAGCCGTGTCCGATCCCTTCCAACGCGTCGTATTCGCAGAGCAGCCCGATTCCGGGGCCATTTCCATTCCCCACCGTATATTCGGCCCGAAATGCGGTTTCAAAACCTCCAACGCCCTTTTCTGTTTTAAACCCATACTGTTCAAGATATTGGCAAAGCCAGCCGCAGGCCTGAAACTCTGAGAGGCCTGTTTCCGGATAGTCACAGATCCGGTCCGCCAATTGGATCATTTCCGGAGACAACTGTTGGATCTTACTGAACAATTTTTCTTTCATGAATATCACCTCCTGTCTTATTCTCCATTTAACTCCTTTGTTTCACCTCTTACTAAAACTATAACATTTTCATCCATTATTTACAGCAATTTTCATAATATCAATTGATTTATTTCTTATATTTGATACAATATGATTACAATTATAAATTTTTTATGAATAAACCATATCATTTTGTTATAGTTATAAAGGAGGTAACAGTATGCTTGCCCATGCTTATGAATATGTCTGCGCCCTTGTGAAATATCAAAACATGTCGAAAGCGGCTGCGCATCTGTGCATTACCCAGCCGGCCCTGACCAAATACATCAACCGGCTGGAAGCGGACCTGGGGATCCAACTGTTTTTCCGGGGATCATCGCCCATCACGCTGACGCCTGCCGGGAAAATCTTTGCTGAAAAGGCACAGTCTATACTAGAGATGGAAAACCATTTGATCTCTGAACTGGAACTGATCGCCTCGACGCCCCACGGTAAACTCAATATTGGCATCACACCTGAATTTTTCAGCCATATTTTGCCTTACATACTGCCTCATTTCCAGGAGACTTACTCCAATATAAGTCTGAATTTTAAAGAGGGTCATAACCGGTTCCTGCTTGAAGAACTGGACAGAGGGCGCATTGATCTGGCGCTCACTTCCTCACCGCCGCTGTCTCCTAACATCACGGCTGAACCGTTTTTGCGCGATACCATTTTGCTTGCAGTTCCAAAAGAGCATCCGATTGCCCAGAGCTTTGACTTGACCCTTAACTCGCCTCTGTCGCCCTTTTATCTTCCGCCGTCACGGATCCAAAATGAGGATTTTATCATTTGCAGCCAGGAAGTCGGTATGGGGGCTCTGGCCCGCAGCTATTTTAAAAAGTATAATTTAACTCCCAAAATAGTCATGGAACTGACACGGCATGAAAATGCGCTCCGCCTGGCTTCTACAGGGATTGGCATGATATTCACTCCCAGCACCACGCCTCTGCGCCTGAACCTGATAAAACCCATGGCATTTTTTTCCATTGAAGACCCTCTCTTTCAAAGGGAACGTTACATCTGTTATTCCAAAGATGCTTCTAATTCGAAACTGATCACCTATTTTATTCCGATTTTAATCAATATTCTTCAGGAAAAACCATTTCTGAAGCCCCCTGTCTGCCAGTTGATCCGGGACATTAATCCGTGAGTCTGGCGGCTCCATATAAAAATGCGATGATCTGTTTCACTGACTTTATATAATCATCCGGAATCAGGTTTTCATTGGGCGCATGATGATTTCCTCCATTATTGCCCGGGCCGATGCCGACGATGGGGATCCCGCTCCAGGCATTGCGGATGGCGATCGCAGGCCCTGCGCCCAACTGGCTCGGTTCCAGAACCATGGGCTTTCCATACACAAGTTCCGCCGTCTCCTCAAGCACCTTTCTTTCCGGAATATCCACCGGTGTTTTCACCGCCCGGCTGCCGCCCATATATTCAATCTCAATATCCTGAAAGCCGTGTTTATCCAGATGTTTCCTGAGCTGGTCATGGATCTTGTCAGGATCCTGGTCCGCAACCAGATAGAAAGAAAGCCTTGCCCATGCGGTATGGGGAACTATCCCTCTGGGGCCGTTATAGAGTTCGCCTGCCTCTATTCCACAAATGGAAAGGGAGGGTTCCTGATAGATTCTCTCTTTCAGCGTTTCCCCTGTGGATCCGCAGAGAAACTCCTTCAATCCCAGTTCCTTTTTAATTTTCTCTTCCTCATATGGAAAGTTTCTGATGGCCTCAAAATCCGCTTCCGACGGCCGGATTACATCATCATAAAAACCCTCAATCGCGACTTTTTCGTTTTTGTCCTTCAGCGTTGACAGTGCCCAGACCAGCCTCCAGGATGCGCTGGGAACAGTGGCTCCCATTCTGCCGTGCACATCTGAATTGGCGGTAGTCACTTTCAGATTAAATCCACAGGCTCCTCGGACGCCGAATCTGGCCCAGGGACGCCCTTCTTTGTCACACCTTCCATTTTCCCAAAAGCAGATATCCGCTTTGGTCATCTCTTTAAACTCTCCCTCATGTTCCCTTTGATACCGGAACATGGACGGGCTGGCCGATTCCTCATCCCCTTCCACAAGAAACTTCACATGAACGGGCAGGCTTCCCTTTGTATTCAAAATAGCCTGAACCGCATGGACCCTGGAAAGCAGAGGCCCTTTATCGTCCGATACGCCTCTTGCGTACCATTTGTCTTCGATCTGTTCCAGCTTAAAAGGGTCGTCAGTGATCCATTTTTCTTTTTTTCCTTCTTCCACTACATCGTAATGGTTATAGAAGAGCACCGTATAGTCTTTTTTTCCGTCCAATTCCCCATATAGCATGGCATTTCCATTTTCCACCGGCACTCTCTTCACGTTCAGCCCGGCCTGTTCCATCTGTCTGACAGCCGTCTTTCTCGCCGCCTCCAATCCCTCTGTATCGCCGGCCGCGCTTCTGCATGCGCACAGATCCTTTAAATCTTCCAGAAATTCCTGCTGGTGCCGGTCAACATAATCAAATATTTCCTGTAAATCCGTCATAGTTTCCTCCAAAGAATTTAATTTATGGTAACAGTTCAGGCGGCGGGGAAATTGATAAAGAAAGCTGCGTCAAGCTCGCTTGTAAGCAGTTTTCTTTATCAATTTTCACATCAGATGGACATCCGATGCTTCTTGACCGGCCTTTTTGGTCAAGAAGATGAGCCGTCTGAACGGTTACAATTTATAACAGTATTACATGGGCCCTAAATGAATCATTTGGGCGATCATCATCATCACGCATCCTGCCGCCACCCAAATCAGGAATAATTTCCACATGAATTTCATCCATCTGTCATACGGTACATTGGCCATTCCGAGAATGCCCATCAGAGAGCCGACGGTGGGCAGCACGTAGTTGCTGAATCCGTCTCCAAAATTATAAGCCAAAACTGCAGTCTGTCTGGTCATGCCGATCATATCCGCCACAGGAACCATGATCGGAATAACCACGGCGGCCTGTCCGCTTCCGGACGAAATCAGCACATTTACCAGTATATTAACCAGGAACATGGCAGGGCCGCGCAGGATGGCCGGAACCTTCAGCATCACAACAGCCAGAGCGTGAACAATGGTATCGATGATGCCGCCTGCGGATAAAATCAGGCTGATGGAACTGGCAACGCAGACCAGGCTTCCCACAAACAGCAGACCTTTGGCCCCTTTGAAAAATTCTTCCACCGTCTTGCTGGGCCCCATTCCCTGGGCCAGCCCCATCGCTAAACCGCACCAGATAAACCCGATGGAGAACTCGTCCATACCCCACTTCAATTTCATGGCTCCTGCCACCAGAACTGTCAATGTAGCCACGAGAATCGCCAGAACTGACCATTTTCTTGCCGTCATCGGGCCAAATGATTCCAGCGTGCTTACATCATACTGGTTTCCCGATGCCTGATCCAAATCGTACATATAGCTCTTCTGCGGATCCTTTTTTATTCTCATGGCATAGCGGAGAATATAAATGTTCGTAATCACAGAAAAAACAACCAGACAAACCATCCGGTATCCAAGCCCTGAAAACAGCGGAAGTTCTGCCAGTCCCTGGGCCACCATAGTTGTGGACTGCTGCAGCGTACCTGTGCTGAATCCGACCGCCCCTCCCAGAATCAGAAATGAAACGCCGACAATGGAATCAAACCCCAATGACCGGGCGATCACCACCAGAATCGGGGCAAACGCGATAAATGAATTCAAAGATTTGCTTGTGCAAAGCAAGGTAAACAGGATCGTGATAATAGGGATAAAAATCCATGTCTTATCTTTCAGCCTTTTAACCGCTTTCGCCACCAGGGATTCCAACGCTCCGCTGCTGCTGACAAAATGAAATGCTCCGCCGCCGAACAGGATACAAAGGAACAAAGAAAATGTATTTTTATATCCCTGGATGATGAAAAACGGAATTTTAAACGGGCTGACCGGCGTCCTGTCTTTCAAAATAAATTGATTCGGATCCACGACCTTAATGCCCTTTGCATTTTCAACCCTCACATATTCTCCGGCAGGTATGATCCAAGTCAAAAGAACCGCAAACAGCGCAATCATCAAAATAAGAACCATGGTGTTTGGTAATTTTATTTTTTTCTTTTTCAAGACTTACTTTTCCTCCTATTGGTTATTAAAATATTTGCAAATATCTTTGTAATTCCAGTATAATATGTCTGTCATAAACTGTCTAATGATAAAAGAATATGCTTTTTTATGACATTTTGTTATAGATTTTTAAAATAGGGGGAATTCGCCAGAAAATTCTTGTTGATTTGTTTTTTCTGATTTTTAATGATTAAATTGATATTTTCTATTTCGGAAAGTTTCATTTGACTTTTGTTTCTATCTATAATCTTTTCGCTGTCAGACCCCTATACGTCCCACCGTGCTGCCGGTCTTTGCAAAATTACACCAGTAATCACACATCAGATCGGGCAGTTCGTAATCGCAGTCTTACCAGCCCTTCTTGGGATCAATCTGTCTAATAAAAGAATTGAATAGTCCATCGTGGGCCTGGATTTGATATAAATGACCTGGTTATTAACATTAAAACGTGAAGGCATTTTCGAAAATGCCTTCACGTTTTAATGCAGAGGTGATGTTAAAATCTACTTTCTCATAGCAAAATTACATTTAATTACCCGGAACCAGCGAAAACCAGCAGAAAAGCGGAACGAGGGGGCCAGCCCGGCCCATACGGATTCCCAGCCCCCTCGTTCCGCTTTTCTGCGTACCTTTACTAATTACCCCCAAATTACAAATCAAGAATCATCAAACATCCCTCTCCCTCATCCTTCACCACCCTGAACCCCAAATCTTCATACATCCTCAATGCATAATTTGCCTTATCCACACTCAGGGAAACGCCCTTATATCCGCGCTCTTTTAAAACCGCTGTGATTTCCTTCATGAGCCTTTTGCCAATGCCCTGGTTCCTGAATTCTTTTTTCACGGAAATGGCCAGTTCCGGGATGGATTCGTCCACAGTGCCGTAACCCCTGGCCTCTCCTGCCATGATTCTTGTCCAGACCGCCCCCAGCGCCTTACCATGGGATTCTGCGGCCAGACAGATATCGTCCGCCTTACCAAAGCCCTGAATGTAAACAGCAAGCTCCGGCCGTAAAATCACTTCTCTTGGCAGAGGCGCGCTTCCCTCCGGCTGAAAAACAGCATCATAGAGAAATCCCTCTAAAAGAGGGTATTCCTCCTCAGTCATCGGACGGATTTTGATGTCATCCGCTGTCAATATCTCATTTTGCACTTTCTTGCTGAACTTGTGGAGAACCGTGTCATAGGCGTGGTCAATCATATTAAGAATCTCATCATCCGGGATTTGATCCGGATAAATGGTATTCCAGTACGGCTGCTGTACAGACGGGCAATGATAGCCTCTCACCACAGCGCCTGGATACACCTGCCGGTAAAACTGCCCGGCATCAGCCGTACATTTCAGCGTGATTTTATAATCCTCCGCTTTTGGATAGATCTGCGCAAATACTTTTCCGTTCAGTTTATAACAGATCGGGATTTCCCCAAAAGGATATTCCTCACAGGCTTTCCATTTATTTATACAATAGGATTTTATTTGGTCTAACTGCATCTCCCGTCTCCTTCCGACCTATGGAGGACATACAAAGCCTTTCATAGTTTTGTCCGATTATTGAAATAAGCTGAATAAGCCGGTCAGCTTAAATTCCATAATTACTCACTCTATTTCAGCAGATACTTTCTAACCGCTTCCGCGCATCCACCGTGATCGCAGTCAGACACCACCACGTCCGCTGCCGCTTTTACGGACAGTTTTGCATTTCCCATAGCCACTGCCAGCCCTGCTGTTTTAAACGCCTCCAGGTCATTATCCGCATCGCCCACCACAATGGTCCGGCAAAGCGGCAGATTCAGGATTTGGCATAATTTTTCCAGTCCCACGCCTTTATTGATCCCTGAAGCCGATAGCTCCAGGGATGTGGTCTCTGCCCGCACCATAGAAACCTGTAAACCGGCATCCCGTATCCTCTGCTCAGTCCTGGCACGGGATTCAGGGCTGGTATGATAAATATTCACTTTTGCCGCAGAAAAGGGCTTCTCTTCATATGTATGGGCGATATCCTCCCATTTTTCAGCAACGCGTTCAAACTGATCCTGGTAAACTCCCATGCCAAACCGCTCCATCTGTTCCCAATGGCTTTTCTGGACAATGGATTTCTCCAGAAGGATGTGAGGCATCGCCTCTTCCAGACCGGCAAAGGCCAGTAGTTGTATTACGGTGTCCTCATCCAGAAAACAGGAATACAATGTTTTTTGCTCCTTCAAGTCATATACCATCGCTCCGCTGGCACAGTTTAAATAGCGCACTTCAGGAATCAAGCTCAAAAATTCCTCCAGCTCGGCCAGACAGCGGCCTGTATTCAAAGCCACAATTTTACCGGCCCGGGCGGCTTCGCCAATTGCCGTCCTGCTGTCCGGCAATATCGTTTTCCCGGAATCCAGTAATGTTCCATCCATATCAAATGCAATCAGCTGATACATTGTTTTCCTCCATCTGCTTTCCCGGTCAATCACATGCCTTATTGATACAGGCCGCCGCATTCAGGCTGCGGGGATAGCCGATATAGGGCAGGCATTGGGAAACCACCTTCATCAGAAATTCTTTGGAATTTCCCAAGCGCAGGTTTCCTTTAACATGCGCCGTAAGCTGGGGTTCGCAGCCTCCCTGCGCTGCAAGAAAACAAAAGGTAATCATTTCCCGCTCGGCCAGGGACAGGCCCGTTCTGGTGTAATAATCGCCAAAACAGTTGGCTGCCAGCCACCGGTTAATATGCCCCTGTTTCCAGGCATCTTTCATATGGCTGCCAAAGATATCCGCCTGGGCCTGGGCTCCTTTTTCCAGACGGTCTTCCAGTGTGGTCGTCGCCTGCCCCGGAAGGGGAAGGGAGAGGCCCCGTTCTTCCATAATTCTGTTTGCGGCTTCAAGAAAAGGCCAGGTCCTTCCCATCCCCACATAATCCACCGATTGGTAGACAATTTCCTTTACCGCCGCAGGGGACAGCCCGGCATCCAATGCCTTAGGAAGCATCACCCGGTAGGCTTCAACTCCCTGACAGCCGATGAGAGCCGCTAAAATGGCCATATATCTGGTCGGTGCATCCAGCGTCTGTCCCTCTTCATTTACCACTTCTTCAAATGCAAAATGTTCAAACCGCTCCATGAACTCCGGGTCAGTCTTATTGTAATCCATAATTCTTCCTCCTTACAGGCTGTTATATGATTGGCCATCCACAGGCTCCAGCCATTTGTTTACGTTATACTCCTGGGAAAACTCTGGGGCGGTGCGGCTGAACTGGAAACCGGTTTCAGCCCATGTTAAAGGCCCAATGTATTAACCCATTCCGCCAGTTCCGCTTCAGACACTCTTCCATTCAGCAGCCTGCCTTCCACGATCTTTACATCCGCCGCCACACTGTGCCGTAACTTTTCCACGGTCTTTCCAAATCCGCTTCCGCCGGAAGTGGCAAATAAAATAATCTTCTTTCCAGAAAAATCATATTGTTCCAGAAATGTATTGATGATAACCGGCGCCACGTACCACCAGATCGGAAACCCTAAAAATACCACATCATAGGCGTCCATATCCTCAACCCGGCCCGCAGTCTCCGGGCGGGCCGCCGGATCTTTCATCTCCAGGCTGCTGCGGCTTTTTTTATCCATCCAGTTCAAATCCGCTTCCGTATAGGGAACAGCCGGCCGGATTTCAAACAGATCGGCAGAGGCCGCTTCCGCCAATTTTTTTGCCGCTTTTGCAGTTACTCCGCTGGCAGAGAAATATGCCACTAATTTACCATTCATTTTTTACCCTCCATCACTTTAATATAAATTTACTATATAATAACATTTATCACAATTCCAGATATATTTCCGCCGAATCCCTATTTTTCCTCTAAGCCTTCCAGCCATTCTTCAAGATCCGTCTCCGCATGGGACGTCTCCGTTCGAAGGCCTTCTGTGACCATGGCCGACTCCTCCAATTCTTCAATTGCCCGCACTGCTTCGGAAATCCCGCTGCCGCCGCTGGTGCAGAAAGGGGCGATGGTCTTTCCTGATAAATCATAGGTATCAAAAAATGTATATAGGATACGGGGCATACCTCCCCACCAAATCGGAAATCCCACATAAACCACATCGTAATCTCCAAGGTTATCAATACCGCCGGAAATGGCCGGACGGGCGGCCTCATCATTTTGCTCCGCTGAAGTGCGGGAAGACTTGTCATTATAGTTCAAATCCTGGTCTGTATAAGGCTGTTCCGGAACGATTTCATAAAGATCGGCCCCTTTCATTTCCGCCAGGGTTTCAGCAACTGATTTTGTGCTGCCGGTGGCTGAAAAATAAACAACCAGGGATTTAGGGAATTCATCGGGTTCTGCCGCTGCAGCCACGGACTGCTCTTCTGTTTCGGCCGCCGGCTGCACTGCCGCTGCAGCATCGGCGGAAACAGAAGGGGTTCCGGCCAAACCACGTTGGCTGCCGCAGGCTCCCAAACATCCCAGCAGCATGCCCGCCATAAAAATAATGAGCACTTTTTTCATATACAAAATCCTTTCAAACACACCCTAATAGTTTCTTTACTTCGGCGAAGGTAATCTCATAAATTGTCATATAGACATAATTTACCTTTGCCCGGATCATGGCCTCTCTCTGTTTCTCCGTCACAACCGTATACGGATAAATGCCGAACATAAACGGAAAGAAAGAAAATAGGAAATCCTGTTTACTGGCATCCGTCATATCAGGGAAAAATTGATCCAGACAGTTCCTTACTTCCGCAAGGGACTGCCCATAAGCTGTTTTGAACTCCACCAGCCGCTCTAAACGGCTGTTTTCCTCCATATCATAGTGATTCATGGACATGATTTTCAATAAATTCTTCCGTTCTTCCAACGAATGGGCCAAAGCATCCGCAAATTCCAAACGGGTCATCTTTTCATGATCATTCTGAAGCTGTTTCAGCCTTCCATTCCATAATTCATATTCCCTTTGCAAAAGCGCCAGAAAAATCTCTTCTTTCGTCTGAAAATAATTATAAATAGATGTCCTGGTAAAAGAAGTTGCCCTGCCGATCTCTTTCAGCGTAATCTCTTTAAAACTCATGGTTTCATAGAGGGAAGCGCAGGCGTTGACAATCTCTTCCTTACGGGCAAGGGTCAGTTCTTCTGAACCTTTTGGCATTTTCACTCCTCCTTTCGCTCTTTTTTCGCTTGTTTTATAAATCAGTTGATTCTGACACGGTGTCAGTAATCACATTGTAGCAGTATTCTGACACCGTGTCAATATCTTTGCCATGCTTATATTGAATAAACCGGTATGCCTGCTTTTTCCCACATGAAAGAATCCCGCCTGCGGGATTCTCCGCCTGCGGCGGGTCGCTTCAGCACATAATTCCCTACTGCCGCATTATATGCGATACACAGTGCGATCCCATAGCCAGCAAAGCTGGCATAGGAGGGCTTTTTATTTCATAGGACGCACCTTCCTATGAAATAAAAAAACCGGCGCTTTCTGCCGGTCTTTTTCATACCACCATTTCTTCTGTCCTGTCACGATTCTCAGCTCTTTCCAGACAACCATTTCTGAAGTACCGTATAAAGCAGATCTATTTCCAATGGTTTCGAAAGGAAATCATTCATTCCCGCTTCCTTTGCCATGTCTTTATCCTCTTGGAATGAGTTGGCGGTCAGGGCAATAATGGGAATTTTTGCCGCGTCAGGATGGTCTGAAGCTCGTATCGTCTTTGTCGCCTCTAATCCTCCCATATTCGGCATCCTCATATCCATTAAGATGAGATCAAAATAGCCGGGGACGCTCTGCTCAAATTGTTTGACCGCTTCTGCGCCATCCACGGCAAGGTCTACCTGCATTCCCTTCAAATTTAAAATCTCGATTGCAATTTCCGCATTGATCGGGTGATCCTCCGCTAACAGAATCCGTACATTTTCAAAATGGAACGAAGTCTCCAATTCCGTATTCAATTCTAATTCGATGTGCTTTCCAAAAGAAAGGGGAATGGAAAAGAAAAATTCGCTGCCCTCATCTATTTTACTTTTCACTTTCAAAGTACCGCCCATGAGCTGTACAATATTCTGACTGATCGGTAAACCCAGCCCGGTTCCCTGGCTGCGCATCAAACTGGCCCCGGTTTGTACAAAGGATTCAAAAATGCGCTCCAAATCCTCTGCTTTGATGCCAATACCGGTGTCGGAGACTTTGAACAAATAGTTGGCCTGCTGGTCAGAAGCCCCGCTTTCCTCCACGGTCAGATGTACCGTACCTCCTGGCGGTGTAAATTTAACAGCGTTGGAAACCAAATTCATCAAAACCTGCTTTAACCGGATCGCATCCCCCTTCAAATCAGAATGTTGGAAATTTGTTTCACAGCAAAGGGCTATTTCACGAGCCTTTGCCGGCGTCTGCATCATACTGCAAAGTTCATCAAGCATCTGCTGTAAGGAGAAGTCGTCTTCCGCAATAGAGAGCATACCGTTATCAATTCGGCTCATATCTAAAATATCATTGATTAACCCCAATAAATACTGTGAAGTTGCCTTCAGCTTTGACAAATTGCCTTTTATGCTTTCAGGAATATCATCCTTCATCGAGATTAATGCGGTCGTTCCAACGATGGCATTCATCGGCGTGCGGATTTCGTGGCTCATTCGGGAGAGGAATTCACTTTTTGCTTTGTTCTCTGCCTCCGCTCTGGCAATGTCTTTTTGCATATTAGCATTTTTTACGCGCAGGCCGGCGATCATAATAATCACTATGATGACCAGCAGTAAAAAAGCTGATATGGCGGTGATGGATAAAATGGGATTGGTCTCCACAAAACTTTTCAGCGATACCTTAGCATCTCCAATAGAGACCAGATTGTGGTCTAAAAGAGTAAACCTGTCCTCCTCAGATAAGCTGTTAATGCCTTTGTTAATAATGGACAAAAGCTCAGGGTTTGCCGGCATAGGCATAGCAAAGCTGATATTCATGCGGTTTGCCGATAAGGTAACAGGAACCACATTGGTATAAACATTTTCCTGCATCATCTGTTCCACTCGCGCAGAAAGCCCACAGGCAAAATCCACCTTTCCCGTATTCACTGCGGACAAAACCTCGTCAATAGACGTAAAATAAATCACTTCATTTGCCTTTATATAAGCGGGCAGGCAGCGCCCTTCCAAAAGGCCGCAGGTTAATCCGTCCGCCGGATAGGTCACGGCCCTGTTTCGTACAATTAAGTCATTTAATGCGGCATAGGGCTTGGTCTGTATCAATTCACTCCGCATGGCATCCGCGGCATCATCGAAAAAAATGCCGGCCATATCGGCTTTTCCTTCGATCACCAGTTGCTGGGTATGGGCATAGGAATCGGCCAATATATACGAAAACTGAATCCCATACCGGGCAGTGATTTTTTCCAGCAGCTCGGGAATCAGGCCAACATGATCCCCATCCTCGTAGCCAATACAATAAAGAGGGTGGAAATATTCCGGAACCGCCACAGTAACTGTGCCCTTCTGTTGAATATAGGATTTTTCTTCTTCGGTCAGCAGCAGGTTCTCCACGCCTGTGTCATCAAAATACCGTTTATACACTTCTTCTGAAAAATGAGGATCAGATAACTGAATACGCTCCATTGCCCAATTCAGTTTTTCAAGCAGTTCCTTGTTGTCAGGCTGTGTAACCAGATAATGAGGCTGCGCTTCAAAATACGCTACCGCGCGGAACTCACCTGTATCATCCGTTGCGTTCCCAAGTTTCAGATCAATTTTTCCGGCAGCCAAATCCATATTCATCTGATTGGAGGCCGCTTCTTTTGCTGTGTATGGTTTGATTGCGCAGACTAAGCCATTTGCGGAGAGGAACTGCTCCAGCCGGCGCACATTATCGGCCGCCCGCTGCACAACGCCTATGGTTTTTCCGTTCAAATCCCTTAAATCAAAGCCCTTAATGGCGTCATCATCCTGGCGGGCCAGCAAAACTGCTTTGGTACTGCCGCAGCTATAATCCGGGTAGGCAAAGTATTCCTCAAATGCCTCTGAATAGTATGTACCGCCCATGAGGTCATACTGGCCGTCTATGAAGTCCTGTACCATGTCATTGGCGTCGGTATCAATGAATTCATATGACCAGCCGGTATATTTCGCGATTTCATACAGATAATCCACGATCAGGCCGGAACGTTTCCCATGTTCATCGGTCATCGTAAATCCTTCGGTTTCCGGAAATGGGATCCGAAGCCGGGCAGGGTGTTCTTCCGCAGCCAAAACAGGAATATCCGTTAAAAGCAGGATCACCAGCAATATGGCCGCAGAAAAAACTCTTGTTATGTATTTTTTTGATTGTCTCATAGATGGTTTCATATAGGCTCCTACTCAGCTTCTGTTTTAATCCCACCGCAGGGTAAGCCGATGGTCCTCTGCCGGGGAAATGGTTCCTGCCTGTTTGACCGCGGAAGAGACCAGATCAATATTACTGCCGATCTCGCTGTGGACGTTTCGGATGGAGGCGAGATAGGATTGGTCAATGGAGGTGGGCCAGGCGGCAACGGTGTAGCGTTTATCATCCTCAATCCCGCTTCCGTCCGCCAAGGCCAGTTTTATCACATTTTCATCCCAGGGACGCCAGGGGGCGTATTCCATGTTCAAGCCGGAGAAGGCGTACAGAGCATTGACTTCCTGGCCGTTGATGATGGGGTGCTCCATCAGCTTTTTCAGATTGGCGCCGGTGATTTCATAGGTGGTCAGGCAGTCCCCGGTACCCAGCCCTCTCAGATAAAAGCGGTACAGCATTGTGACATCGCCTTCATAAAACTTGGCCAAATTTCCCACATAATAGGTGTTGTGGGGAATGAGGGCAATCTCCGCTCCAGTGGCGGAACGCATGGCGTCGGCAATAAAGGTGCTGGTTTCCAGGATGGTAAACTCCTCGGCCGCGGTTCCGATGAACTCCTCGGCCCCCCGGTCAGCCATGATGTCTCTCACCATGGCGTCCGTTTGGTCAAGAGCCTGCTCCAAAGTCAGCCTGCCTTCCAAATACTCCTTCAGAGTTTGGTTGTGCAGATCGTTTCCAATTCTGGAGGCATAAAAAATCTGCCCGTTTTCGATACATTTCTGCACGTCCCAAAATTCTTCTCTCAAATCTGCCTGAGCGGATTTAACACTGCTCAGCCCCGAAAAGACTTCCAGCAAAGCCGCCTGCCCCTCATTGGTGCTGAGAAATGTCAGGATGTCCAGCAGAGCCTGTTTTTTATCGGGATCTTCCATGGATGCTTTTGAAAGCGCCATGCTGCGCCCCGTCATCATCTGCATCCACCGCTCTCCGGGCGTATCGGAGGGATAACCGAAAAATCCGATCTCACATTCCGGCCGTTCGTCCTCGTACAGGGAAAACATGGTAAGCTGTTCCGGCAGCATAGCGATCTCACCGGCGTAAAGGGCATGGCGGTTTTTCGTCAAGCTGGTGGAGAAGTCGCCTTCCACCACGATGCCCCGGTCATAGAGGGTTTTGTGCACCTCGAAATACGGCTCCAGCACCCCCTTACAAGAGGCTTGGCCGCTGCAGAAAAGGTCGTACTGTTCCCTCTTGTCCATAGTGGAAAAAATGGCGCGGTTGCTGAACCCCAGGCCAACCCCATCAGGGGAATACTTAAAGCAGGGGACAAAGGGGCGGATTCCCTGTGCGGAAATTTCATCGCACAAATCATAAAATGCTTCAATTGTCTCTGGAATTTCCCATCCGTGCGCCTCAAACAGGCTTTTGTTGTAAAAGATTCCTTGTATGGAGCTGTTGATCGGAAGCTGGTAAAGTTTCCCGCTGGTACTCATGCTGTTCAACACAGATTGATTGTAAAGAGAAGTAAAAGCCTCCGCAGATAAATCGTAAAATATGCTGTTACTTACCTCCATATCCCTTATATAGCCTGTGAATAAAATATCCTCTAAATCCTTCTGTACGCCAGGCTGTTTTACATGCGTCTGAATGTCGGGAATGCTGGCTTTTTCCAGGATGACAATATCAATATCGGGGAATTGAGCCTCAATAGCAAGCTCCACCGGATCTGAATTGCATGGGGCGTATGCGCCAATAGTGATAACCGTTTTGTCAAAATCCACAGGTTCATAGGTTAAAATCTCATTTTCCGGGCAGAATCGCGATTTAACCTCCATTTCACGCGGCGAATTGACGCAGCCGCTCATGGCTGACAGAATGTTCAGCGCCAATACGATGCTTAAAAACTTCTGCTTTTTCATTCAGCACTCCCTCTTTAGTGTATAAATTTTACGAATAATTTCTTGAGCATATCGATATCTACCGGCTTGCTGATATGGGCCTGCATGCCATGGGCAATGGATTTCTCCACATCCTCTTCAAATGCGTTCGCGGATAAGGCAATGATGGGGATGTTTTTGGCGTCCATGTGAGCTGAACCGCGGATGGCTGCTACAGCCTCCAGACCATTCATCACCGGCATTTGGATGTCCATTAAAATTATGGAATAATATCCCGCAGCCGAATTTTTGAAGCGCTCCACAGCCTCAGCGCCATTTACCGCCCCATCGACGGTAAAGCCCAGCCCTTCTAAGAGATCCGTGACAATCTCCCGGTTGATATCGTTATCTTCTGCCAACAGGATTCTCCTGCCGAGCAAATATGCCGGCAGTTCCTCAATGCGCCCGTTTTCCAGGTTCCGTTCACTGAGCCCGGTTCTCTCCAAAGGAATCTCTATAACAAATCTGCTTCCATGATTTAATCTGCTCTCCACATGGATGGAGCCGTCCATCAGGGTCACAAGACTATGTACAATGGCCAGCCCCAAACCGCTGCCTACATGGGTGGAGGTAAGAGAGGACTGTTCCTGCTCGAAGGGATGGAACATATGCTTCATAAACTCCTCGCTCATGCCGATTCCGGTATCCTCGATCATAAAATAAGCCCTGGAATAACTGCCGCTTTCTGTCTGTTCCCGGTAGGTCAGGATCACAGTACCATGTTCGGGTGTAAATTTGATTGCATTGGAAACCAGATTGACCAGGCACTGCTTGATGCGGACGGCATCTCCTAAAAATCCTCTGTGGAAGTTATCCGGACAGTCCAGTCGGAAGGTCAGCGCTTTCTCACCGGCGGGATAGGCCTCCAGCTGGACAACCGTCTCCAGCAGCTCCTCCATATCAAAGGCCATATGTGAGAGACGCAGCTTTCCGCTTTCGATCCGGCTCAAATCCAATACGTCATTGATAATGGAGACCAGGTATTCACCGGACTTTTTCGCCTTTTGCGCGCACTCCGCTACAATATCAGGTTTGTCCGCATTGTGCATCAGCAGATCATTCAGCCCGATCACGGCGGTCAGCGGTGTGCGGATATCGTGGGAGACCTTATTCATAAATTCACTCTTCAATGTGGCTTTTGCCTGCTCCAGCTTTACTCTCTGTCCTTTTTTCACATAGTAAGAGATCCAAACCAGAGCTAAGGCCACCACTGTTGAGAGGATGAGTCCAATCAAAACGATAACATTGCGCATGCCGTCAAACGTGGCCCGGGCCGTGATTGAAACGGGGACTGCAATGACGATGCTGTTGCCCCAGCTATCCGGGAAACTCTGTATCCGCCATGTTTCCCCTCCTATTTTGGCAGTTATGTTGACTTCCTGTCTCTCCTCAATTCCCTGTTGCAGCACATGGACCTGTTCTTCCCTAACCCCTTTATCCCGTAAAGTATGGAGCAGGTTATACCCGCCAAAATAATCGTTGGCAGTTGACTCCGTTGGCCGCAGTTCAACCACACCCATCTGGTTCACCACATAGGAGGCGCCCTGATTCTCATATAAGGCAGTAGCGGCGGTATCTGAGTAGGTGTTCGAGTCCACCAGCATGATAACGCCGAAAAATTCTTTATTGTCTATGGTTACATTGGATAGAGGAGACATAAAGATCCAAAAATCCCCCTTGGTCTGCACGGTGCAGAAATCCGTCCGAACCACATCTGAGGTTTTCAACATCTTGATTTCTTCCGATTCGGGCAGCACGATTTTTTCTCCGCTAAAAGAGATGCAGGAACCGTCTTCAGACAGCAGATATAACTGCTCAAAGGCCAAAAGCAGCTCCCTCCCCTGGTCCAGCGACCGGATGCGGTTGCCCATGATGACACAGGCCGCCTGCCGTACCTTATCCTCATAATTCTGCCTCAGCAGAAGCAGTTTTTCCGAAATAAGGGTGCTCATCTGCTCAATGGAATCGATGCGCTCATTTTGAATGGATTGGTTTAAATGACGATATGCAGTGGTAAACAAAAACACCTCAAAAATGAGCAGTAACGCCAGCAGAAGGGTCATGCTCTGGGGCCACGGCTGTTTTTCCGCTCCGGTATTTTGGGCTTTGCCACCCATTTCAATTTTCATTTTGATTTTCCGTCCTCCCCGGCATAATATATTACTATTTCCACAGTTGGGAACCGTCATACAGATTCCGAACTGTCTTCCAGTAGCCCAGCCGTTTACACTCCTCAATGATGAGCTGATGGGTATACCCGAACATTTCCGCCGCTTGTTTTGCAAACGCGCCCCGGTCTCCGTCCAGCAATGTATTCGCTGATTCTACACACCTGCGGTGTATTTCGATTTTATTGGATGCGTTGTCCCTGTTTATCAGTTTCGGTATTTTCCGGCCGATTCGATAGTTTTTAAGTATTATCAAATAGACTGACCGCAGAGCTTCATACGGAATATGTTCCGTTAAAAATTCCAGCAGGATAACCGGCGACGGCTGATATAAATTACCATTTTTTCCCGCTTCGTTTAATCTCAGAATTAATTTTTGAATGTGTTCATATGAAACATGGGCCGCTGCATGGTAAGCCACTCCCTCTGCTGTAAGGGAAACCAGCTCCAGGCAGTCTAAATATCTTCTGATATGGCTGGCAATTAACCGGGGATCCACGTGAATATCGCTTAATGCCTCTGCATTTTTAGAAACAAAGATTCCTTTCCCCCTAGTCGCCTCTACAATGCCCCATTTTTGCAGACATTGAATGGCCTGTGTCATCGTGTTTACGCTGACGCCGTACTGTTTCTGCATCTCGGCGTGAGAAGGCAGCCTGTCTCCGGGCTGATAATAACCGATAGTGAGAAGGCCCAGAATATCCAGGTATACGCTGGAATAGCGTTCTTCCGCTGTTTTCATCCATCGGTCAAGGCCCTGTACGCCGACGCGAAAGGGCGAATCAGCAGGAACGTAACATTCGAAATCCTCTCTCGAAATCGTAATCGTATGAATATGTGTAAGGAAATCTTTGATAACCCCGCTTGTCGGAGCCGCTGTTCTGCAATTTTGAATAAAGTCCATGAGTGTCTGCTTATATAAGGCACGCGAACAAACGTTGGTTTCCCTATATTCCACTCCAAGAAAGCCAAGAGCATCAACAATATGAAGGCTTAATTCATTTTCACATCTGGCGATAAAAAAACGCCAGATCAGTTTCGAGTTTTTCCAAAAAACCTTTGGCAGCTCAGGATTCAACTGACGGACGATCCTTTCGGGTATATCCCAATCATCCTCGCAGCACAGAGCGATTCCATGACATATAAAAGGGTAGTACAGAATTTCCGCCGTCTTTAAAATATCTGTCATAACAGGGCCGCATGGCTCTGTTAAATCGTCAGCGGAATCATTTTCCTGGTCAGTCTGATCAAAAATAACCACGGAAGGCTGCCGCTCTTTTGTTTTTATTAATCCCGCGTCTGCCAGCATCGCTACCGCACGGCGTATGGTTTTATTAGAGACTTTGTACTCCCTGCAAAGTTCGGCGAAAGAGGGGAGCACAGTCCCCTTGGGCATCAGCCCTGATTCAATTTTATTTTTATAAATTTCGAATATTCTGTCATATTGATAGGTATCGTGTTTCATCTCATCTCTTCCTCATAAGGTGTTTCATCTGATATAACGGATAAAAAACTATCCATGGTATCGTCATAAATGCAATAACAATTCCGGCCTTTATGCTTTGCCGCATAAAGAGCCTGATCCGCGAAATGAAACAATAACTCATACTCTGTCGCGTGTACAGGGCTGAGAGCAACCCCCATGCTCGCGCAAATATGAAAATCCTGATACATTCCGCCAATGGATTGAAAAATACGGTCGGCCGCGGAAGATATATCCGCCTTATATTCTATAAAAATCAAAAATTCATCCCCGCCGATTCTCGCAACAATATCTGTATTCCGCACTGAATTGCGCACCTTCTGCACTGCTTCTCGCAGCACCTGATCCCCGAACATATGCCCATACAGATCATTCGCATTTTTGAAAAAATCCAAATCAAACAGCATAAGGGCGTATTTTTTGTTATCGGAATGTTCTTTTTTAAGCAGTTCTTTTATCTTCGCGCAGGCATAGTTTCTGCGGTATAAGCCGGTTAAATCATCAATATGTGCTTTTTTCTTCAAAAGCTCCAGTTCCATCACTTCCTCATGAACGTCCGTACATTTACCAATGGCCCCTGTAACCGCGTTCGTATTATTGCCCAGCCAAAGGGGACGGACAATTATTTTGAACCACCGCCAATGCCCATTGACACACAGGCAATAGTTTTCCATGACGGTAGGGCTGCCAGGCGACGCACAGCGGATCTTACTGCGCAGATCCTTAAAATCCTCAACTTTCATAACCTGCCGGAACCGTTTATCCTCTTTCAGATTAACGATGATTTCAGGTAAACCCAGCTGAATCACACCCTCTTCCGAAAGGGTCAGCACGTCGGTCTGATAGGTATATTCAAAAAGGATTTCTTTTGACATTTCAGCGATAAACTGATATTTAATACGTTCCTGTTCCAAGAGGGCCAAAGTGCGGTTGGAGGCCTCTCCGTACTGCAGGATATTTCTGGTTAATTCTTTTATTTCCTCTTTCGTAACATAACCGAATGAACGGGTTTTCAGTTCCTTTTCCAACATAGGACCAATCTCTTTCATACATTGGAGCAGCAGCGGGTTAAAGGCGCCGCATTGACCACTGAAAATCAGTTCAAAAGCCTTTTGATGCGAATACGCTTCTTTATAGATACGCTTATGGGTCAAAGCATCATACACGTCTGCAAGTGAAACCACCTGCGCCTCAATGGGAATCTCATCGCCAGCCAGACCATCGGGATACCCCTTTCCGTCATACCGTTCATGGTGCCACCGGCAGATATCCCTTGCGATCCGCACAATCTCTTCATTTGGATAATATCGTGTTCTTTCCAGCATGTTTGCCCCGATGCTGCTGTGCACTTTCATCTTCTCGTATTCTTCGTGAGTCAGCTTACCGGGTTTATTTAAAATGTTCTCGTCAATTGAAATTTTACCTATATCATGAAGCGAAGACGCGTTCGCTATTAATAAAATTTGGGATTGCAGATAATTGTATTGGGAATATGAAGCGCAGAGCTGGGTTAACAGCATTTCTGTGATTGTACGAATGTTAAGGACATGCATTCCGCTCTCACCGTTCCTGAATTCAACAATGTGACTCAAAACTTCAACCATAATGAGATTGCTTTTTTCTTTTTCCAGAACCTGCTCTGTAACTGCATTTTCCAGATATTTCTGTTTGGAATAGAGCATAATGGTATTGGATACACGGCGCCGGATTGTTTTTGGATCAAAGGGGCGGTTTACATACTCGGTCGCGCCTAAATCATAGGCAGCATCTATGTAGGCAGCGGTTGTCTCTGCTGAAATGATGATGACCGGAATCCGCTCAATCCATCCATTTTTATTCATCATTGCCAGTACTTCAAAACCATCCATCTCCGGCATGATAATATCCAGCAGGATTAAGGAAATCTCAAATTGATGAAATTCCAAAATTTTTATTGCCTGCAGCCCATTCTCAGCTTCTAAGACTTCATATTCATCACGGAGCATGTCGGCAAGTAAAGAACGGTTCAGCTCCGAATCATCTACGATTAGGATTTTATTTTGCAGTTTCATCCTATCATCCTTTCAGCTATTCGTTAATCAGAGTATTAATGCACTCCATCACCAATGCGTGTGTCTTTTTTGTCTTTTGAAGCAGAGAAACGACGCCCTCGCCGGGAATTCCACTGCGAAGCATCTCCGTAAGCTCTTTTGTCCGGTCAGCCAGGGATGTCAGGCTTAAATTTAATGCCACTCCTTTTAGGGTATGCGCTGCATGAAATGCGGTTTTAAAATCATTATCTTTAACCGCGCTGCAGAGGACATAAATATTAGTATCTTTTTGAAATAACTTTAAGTATTTTATAATCCGTTCGTCACTGCCCATTAACCGGACAGCTTCCTCGTAATTACCATCCATTTTTTTGTAACATCCCTTAACATCCATAGCTGTATCACCAACCTATCATTTATTAATTAACAATCGAATTGCTTATATCCTGTGTACCTATACCAAATAAGTTTAGCACAAAAAGTGAAAAATGTCAATTTGTTAGGCAATTGTCCATTTTTCTGATATTTGTTATAAAAACACTGAATATTTTACCAAGTCCTTTGTGGGGAAATGCACCGCCGGACCCTGTATTTCCGTTCCCGTCTCACGCCTATGGAAATGCAAAAAAACAGAGGGGAAAAGCGGCCATTTTCTGTCCGATTTTCCCCTCTGTTTTTTGTTAAAACCAATATATCTGTCAGCTCACGTCTCCGCCTTCCAGATTGCGGATGGACTTCATAGAATACAGGACGCCTGATGTGAGGCAAAGCATCATTCCGGCAAGGATAATGAACAGTCCGATGCCCCGGCCCGGTCCTGTGCCAAGAATTTTACCTGCGTTTTCTGAAAGCGCGCCTCCGTCCAGAAGCAGAGGTGTGAACACGTAATCCGCCAACAGGCCGGAAACCGCATAGGCCGCCGCATATCCAAGCTGTGAGATCAGCCCAATCAGCCCCCAGGCACGTCCCTGTAAGCGGTTTTCAATATTCGTTCGGATCAGGTAATCCAGGCTGGCATTGGCGAAAGGCAGCATCGCGAAAAAAAGGAAGCCGGCCGCGCCGATGAATACAACATTTTCCCGCAGACCGAATAAAACCATAAAAATACCTGCTCCAAACAGGGAAAGAGAGAGAATCCCGGCGTACCCCTTTTTGATGGTGATTCCGCCGAGAACAGCGCTGGATACCAGCATTCCCATTGTGATAACCGTCATCAGCGTCCCGAGGGTGGCGCTGTCTGAAAAGCTTAACACCATCGGAGAAGCAAGCGTTTGTATGATCCCCAGACAAAATGTAATAAGCGCGCCCATTAAAGCCAGAGTGAGAAGCCCTTTTTTACCGGCCAGCGCCTCAAAACCGTCTTTCAGCCCGGCAGAAAAGGAGAGGTCTTTCTCCATTTCCTTGCTCTGAAGGCCCTTTTTCACAACCAGCGTTGAAGCAGCCGTTACAAAAAAAGTACAAATGTCGAGAAACAGCAGCAGCCGGATATCAGAAATGGTCAGCAGGTAACCGGCCAGAATGGGGGAGATCAGATATTTGGCAGAGCCGGCAATCTGTACCAGGCCGCTGGCTTTGCTGTACTGTTCCGGTTTCAGCAAATCTGTAATGGTCGCTTTATAGGCGGGCTCCAAAAGGGACGCGAACACGGAGCTGATAGCAACGCCTGCGCAGATCTGCCAGAGACGCGCTTCCCCATGCATCAGGCTGACCAGGATGAACAGCAGGCCCACCGCGGAAAGGCCGTCTCCCAGAACCATTAAAAGCCTGCGGTCATAGCGGTCGGCCAACACCCCTGCTATGGGGCCCAGCAGAAGTGAAGGCAGAAATGCGAGCAGTGTAACAAGGGCCGTCAAAGATACCCTGCCTGTCTGCTGAAAAATATAAACGCCCAGACCAAAGGACGTCAGACCGCTCCCAATCGCTGAAATAAAATCGCCGGCCCAAAGCAGCATGAATGTTCCAAAGGATTTATCCGTATTATTTTTCATTCAGCCTGCCTTCCTGCCAATGCTTTTTCAAAAGACGCGAGTTCACCTTTCCCTGTCCCAAGAAGCCGTTCCAGGTGATAGAGGAACGCCTGGATTTTATCCTGACATTGCGCCTGCGTCAGTTCGAACAGGTTGTCATCCAGCATTACATCCAAATAGCACAATGCCATCTCCATACATTCCAAAGGGTATGAGGTTTCAAAAATCCCCTGTTGTACCCCTTCCATTACGATACCTGCCAAAATTGGCGGAACGCCCTGGAAAACAATCTTTTTTGTTTTCTCATGCATAAGTGTATTCTGGGGCTTGTGAAGCTGTTCCATCATCCTTTGCCCCTCCATATGCTCTGTATCCACATGAAACGCCAGAATGGTTCGGATGATCCTCTCCTTTACAGGAATGCTTTTATCATCCGCTGTTTTTTTCGCTCTTAAAAAAATAACATCGGTTTCACGTTTAATCAGCGCATCCATAATATCTTCTTTTGATTTGAAATGATGATAAAGGGTTCCCTTCGCGATTCCCACAGCATTCATAATGTCTGAAACGCTTGTATTTTCATATCCTTTTTTCGAAAATAAAATCCCGGCTGCATCTAATATTTCGTTCTTCCGAACATCTGCTTCCTTTACAATTCTCATGGCATTGCCCCCTCTCTCAGACCGACCGTCGGTCTATTGAGAGGATACCATTTATTTTGTGATCCGTCAAGTTATTATAAGCTTTTCCTCCATCTCTCAGCCGTCTCGTTGGGTATTGCCACAGCAGCGGTTTGAAGTCCAGCCAGATTGATCGTAAAAGCAATGCAGGCAACGCTGTTTTTTGGCACAAATCTCTGGTACAGAAGCCAAATGATCCCCCTTACTAACCTTTATCTCTTAAAGTTACCGTAACGCTTCCGCTGCCAAGAGCTTCGGAAAGCCCGGAGGGATTCTCCAAGCGGCCGATCCGCGTATAGCTGTATGCAGTCTCAAAGTCCTTGTAAAACAGCACCAGACAATCCGATCCAAAAAGCATTAAGTCTCCGGCATGAATCGCTCCAATGCTTTCTGAGGCGGTCGGCAGGGGCTCCGCCACCATTTTCATATCCTCGCCGACCTCAATGATATGACCGTCCAAATCGTAGAACCGGATCACCCGCTGGCCCCAGCTATGTTCGATTACTTCTCCCAGATATTCGATGTCCGGATACTGTTTCAACTTGTTCAGGAAAGTGTCAAAGTCCTGCTAATGCTAAAGAATTTATTAATCATTTCCTAAGGTATAGACAGTACGCATGTTCCCACCACCAGAGGACTCTTCAGCTGGAACAAAATCCTCCCCTGGCCGCCAAGCCTGTCCAAACTTCACATCGCGGAACAGGGCAGCAAGGCCCGTAATCTGTTTGAGCCTCAAAATCTCATCTGGGTCCATCCCCAGATGCTTGGAAATCCATGCGTCAGAACGACCTAACTCATGCAGTTCCTTAATGATATTACTCATTAAGTCCACATCATGTGTTCCACGAGCGCGGTTATGACGGATGGTGCTGGCCATCCGGTCGGATAGCGGTTTATCGATTATCGAAACCGGCATCATCCCCTTTTC
This sequence comes from Clostridium sp. MCC353, assembly GCF_018785315.1. Classification (GTDB taxonomy): domain Bacteria; phylum Bacillota; class Clostridia; order Lachnospirales; family Lachnospiraceae; genus CHH4-2. The sequence continues at coordinate 122,198 of NZ_WQPN01000005.1, forward strand.
ACGCTCATAAATATCCTTGTAATCCCGCATTACCCGCCAACGATGAAAGCCATCAACTATCACATATTTATCATTGCTTTTTACATGATAACAGACAATCGGCATAGTATAACCGTCCTCCTTGATGCTGTCATACAACAACCGCATTTCAGGTGGGGCCACATTATTCGGGTTATATGTATTGGGTACAATCTTTTCAAATGGTATCGCAATGATATTATATACCGGGCTTCTGAATTCCTTATTTACCATTTATCATCCCTCCGTACTTGTATCTAATAATATCCACATGTTTTTGTTCCTGCCGCGTAAGCCCAAATCCCATAAATCGACAGGTATGATCATTTTTCAAAATACAGTAGCACATCCGTTTCCAGCTTGGTATATCTTTCGTGCTTTTGATATCATCGGTATGATCGGGAATTGGCCCAAGAAAAATAATACGAGAATTTTTATTGATTGTATAATTAGATATACCATTTCTTCGAATGTGATATCCCTTTTCCATAAGCTCACGGATTGTTTCCTCTGGCAGCCCACCTCCTGTCTCATGCCAGAAATGGATGGAGGTGTTAAACTTTTTCGCATAATTATTCCGCAGACGGGCAGGCAATGTATTTAGCAAAAATTGAGTATAAGATTTCCAGGTATGACCTTCCGGTAACGTAATACTGCGGTACCCCATCGCTTTTGTCTTTCCATAAATCGCACCAAAATTTGCTCCGCGCACCCGCCCCACCAGTTTCGTCCATATTTCCGGGTCGATGACCCGGTACAAATTCAAAGCGTCTTTGGAGTAATCATTAAAAGGCGATGCTACCCGCATCTGGTCTATTTTTAATCCTGCCTTATAATACAGATCATATAAATTGTTGTAATCATAATTGAAGCGATAATTCGCACACCATACGTCAGAATTTGACCAGTCGTATAAAGGTGAGGCACACCATACATCTTTAAACTGCCTAGAAATCCAGCACTCATTTTGATATCCGTATTTCTTATTGATAAAACTACTGTACCGCTGCAAAGATTCATCCGCCCGCACACCAAGCAGGCAGACCCAATAAAGGTCTATACCTGATTCATTTTCCAGTCGCTTAAAAGTGCGGGTAATATAATCCGTAGTCACGGTATACTGTGCCTCAAAATCCTGATGAAATACACCAATCACACGGTCTGAGGCATACTTATTCCGGTAATCCATCAGCAACTGCTGTAGCTACCTGTCTTACCTTTTTTACACAGATATCTCCCGCAGCAAATACTCTTCGTTTTTTCCTGTTTTGTTGTCCGTAAATTCAAGCTCCTCAGCTCTTTCTTTGCCATATACTGCTGTGAGACTTGAATGTGCCATAATTTCAATATTATGGTGTTCAGCAACTTTATCTTTAAATTTCTATATGCATACAAGTTCATCTTCCACGCATACAATTGTTACTTTTTCCGCATTTCCAGCCAGGTAAATCATCTGTTCTTTAAGACTGCATTTTTCGCAGAGGGATAATAATTAATTCTGTCGTTTAAAACATCTCATGATATCTGTCTCCGCTAACATTACAAATTCCTAAGATGCAGATAAATTCCTCTGGCTAGTATTTTTCAGGTACCCGGATACCAGTTACATTGCGAAGCTTATATTTTTCAACCATATGTTTCTTCACACGAATCAAATTGTAACGGTAACAATCTGCTATGCCATCCGCAAAGGAGTATGCATTACCTTCACGTAATTGCTGAACCGCTAAAATGACTTGCCTGTTGAGGTGCGAAAGTGTATGTTTCTTGACCGGATAATAAGCAAAGTGGTGTCCCCATTCAAGAATGTGATTCGTTTCAGATAATATAACATATAAAGGTTCTAACGTAATATGCTTCATTATGGATTCCAAAATACCCACCAAATAAATAGAGTCAGAAGAAAACCGATCTGCTAACTCGTCCAATTCTTCTCTGGTATACTGCGGGGCTGCAACTAAAGCAGCCGGGCGAATAATTAGTACCATTAGCTGCAGGGCGTGAAGGTAACGCATTGCTTTTTCTACATATCCGGAATTAAGAGCCAGCTGTTGAAGTTTTGTATTATCCGGTTCTATAACGATAGTGCCTTTACCATTTAATGTCTTTACGAAACCTCTTTGTTCGAGTTCTGACAATGCTTTTCTGACTGTCGATAAAGAGACACCATACTGGCGGGCCAGCTGTTTTTCATATGGAAGGTACATTCCGACAGAATAGTCTCCAAGGCCAATTTTTAGGTTCAACTCATCAACAATTTTTGAATAATAGTAATCCTGACCACGCATAGGATTCCAAGAAAACTTCAAGCCAGTTTGTACAGGATATATAGGTGTAGTATCTGACAAGTATTTTAATGTATTTTCAATAGAATCCGTAAGCTTTTGATACACGTTTGATAGTTGTTCATGTTTTACTAATGGATCCTTACCTTTCAATATATCAATAATGCCTGTTACAGATGTTGAATTCTGTAAAAAGTGTTCAGAAAAATAAGGGCATTCTTCTGTAAAAAATGTAAGTTTATTGTATAAGTCAAACGTTAAATAAAGCTCGCTAAACAACTCATTACCGCCGATTTTTAATATATCCTCCCCAAAATGAGAAGGAGGGCGCCATCCTCCAGCCGAAACCCCTAAACGTGACACTTTCATAGCTTGTTTATAGTTAGGGAGAAATTCCAAATCGCAGTTTTGTGAGGCGAAGACCAGAAGAGGAGGCATTATCAGCCCAAAAGTTTGATAAACCTGTAAAATGACTTCCTTTTGTTTTAAAATGTCGAAAACAGTATTTGATGAATTATAAGTATCTATTCCTGCAACAACGCTTGGTGCAAGACGAGGCTGAATGTCAACCAGACCATCCTCCCGTAATGCGTCAAGGACACGGTTAATCGTATATCTGCTTACATGAAATTGCTTGCAAAGCATCCTTGAAGATGGCAAGGAATTTCCAGGAAGTATATAGCCATCCAAAATGCGCTGCTTAATTTCGTTATATACAAATGAAAATTTTGTTTCTTGTGGTTTCATAACTTCTCCCCCTATCTTTCTGAATTATATCATGATGAATCTATTTTGTCAGCTAAAAAACACATACCTATTTGCACACCTTACCAATATGGTTATTGCCAACAAGTGGAGGGGAAATATATAATAAAACCGTAAAATTATTAGGAAAGTATTTAAGAACCATGGAAAAACAAAAAATTTTAATTGTAGACGATTCAGAAATGAATCGCGCTCTTTTAGTAGATATTTTGGAAGAGCAATATGATGTGGTAGAGGCTGATAATGGTGTAGAAGCAATTACTCTCCTTTCAAAACAAAGAACGGATTTCTCCCTTCTGCTACTGGACATTATGATGCCTCAAATGAATGGATTTGAAGTATTAGCCTGCATAAACAAATATCATTGGAACGACACCTTCGCTGTTATTATGATTTCTGCTGATGATTCTCCTGCTAATATAAAGCGGGCCTATGACTTAGGAGCTTTTGACTACATTAGCCGTCCTTTTGATCCAACCATTGTCCAGCGCCGAATTTCTAACACGATGTTTTTATATGCACGGCAACAACATCTTGAGAAAATTATCGCAGAACAATTTCATGAGCAGGAAAAGAATAATAAGCTGATGATCTCAATCCTGTCTCATATTGTGGAATTTCGTAATGGAGAGAGCGGCTTACACATACTTCATGTTAATACGATTACAAAATTTTTGCTGAAGCAGTTGGTTCAGCTTACGGATCAATATCCTTTGTCCAAAGCAGATATCTCTTTAATCAGCACCGCTTCTGCACTGCATGATATTGGGAAAATCTCAATTTCGGATGCAATACTGAATAAACCTGGACGACTAACAGCAGAGGAATTTGAAGTCATGAAAACTCACCCAGCAGTCGGCGCCCACATGCTGTTAGATCTGCCCATTGAGCAGCAGGAAGCTCCGCTTGTCAAAGTGGCTTCTGAGATTTGCAGATGGCACCACGAGAGGTATGATGGCAATGGCTATCCAGACGGATTAAAGGGAGAAGAAATTCCCATTGCCGCTCAGGTAGTTGCACTGGCCGATGTATATGATGCCTTAACCAGTGAAAGATGTTATAAGAAAGCTTATTCACATGAAGAAGCTTTGAAAATGATTTTAGAAGGACAATGTGGTGCATTTAATCCTACTCTTTTACTGTGCCTGCAAGAAATTGCAGATACACTTGAAAGTGAGCTTATGGATCATTCTCCTGAACAAGAGACTAAAAATATACAGGATATAAGAAATAAAATAGACTACGACAGATTGTTTTCCTATGAAAAATACACCTTCCTGTCTCGCAAACAGCGGCATCTGCAGTTATTATATATTGATTCTTTAACCAGTGTCTACAATCGCCGTTATTATGATGAACATTTTCAAAGCACAGATGATATTCAGGCAATGGTTGTAATAGATGTAGATAATTTTAAGCATATCAATGATAATTATGGCCACGATGTAGGAGACATCGTATTGCAAAGCATTGCACAAACGGTTCTATCCTGTGTACGAAAAACGGATGCTGTTATCCGTTACGGCGGCGATGAATTTGTAATTATCTTTTTCAGTATACCTTCAGATATATTTGAGAAAAAGATGGAGAGGATCAGACACTCTGTTGATATTCTGATAATTGATGGCCGTCCCGAAATACATATGTCTGTAAGCATAGGAGGAGCATATGGTCGAGGAACCTCAAAAGAACTTTTCAAAGTTGCAGACAATATGATGTATCAATCAAAAAACAAAAAAAACAAGGTGTCCATATGTTTTCTGAACGATAAAGAATACAGCGCAGATAATATTTAAAAAGGAGAAATTATGATCATGAATCTTAAAGATTGTTATATAAAATTTGGCGGTGATTTTGATGAAGTATTGGGCAGACTGCGGCGTGAACAAACCGTTCAGAAATTTGTATATAAGTTCCTGGACGATAAAAGTTTTCTCTTGTTTGAAGCATCTATGGTAAATAAAGACTATGCTGAGGCTCTCAGAGCCGTTCATACACTCAAAGGAATTTGTCAAAATCTTTCTTTTACCAGATTGTTTGAAAGTAGTAGTCTGGTAACAAAAGCATTAAAAGAAGGTGATTGGAATCGGGCTGTCGATCTGATACCGCTGCTCTCAAAAGACTACTATGAAATAATTGATGTTATTGAAGATTATAAGAGTTCCAGGGAGGAATAGCATCAATGGAAAACCGTAAAAAGAAGAATTCGACAACGCGTTTTTTAATATGCAGTTTTATTGGACTTTTGATCTTTAGTATTATTATTTTCAGCCTGCTCGGAATCTATATGAGCCGAAAGAGTAAAAAGACCGTTTATGAAATTGGTAATATTTATATGGCCGGAATGAATGAGCAAATGTCCAGACACTTTGAAACTGTCATTCAATTGCGTTTTGATCAGGTCAGCGGTATTGTTTCTGTTGTGTCAACAGATAACAATGATAGAGAGAAGTTATATGAAGAGCTAATTTACAGGGCGCAGGTTAGAGAGTTTGACTATTTAGCACTTTGTTCTGCTGAGGGAGATTTTCAGACGCTTTATGGACAACCGATACAACCACTTAACCCGGAACCTTTTGTAGATGCATTATTGCAGAGAGAACAAAGGGTCGCTATAGGCGTAGATTCCCTTGGAAATGAAGTGGTATTGTTTGGCGTTGATGCTGCTTATCCACTGAACAATGGCGATAAGAGCACGGGCCTGATAGCGGCTGTTCCTCTGGAATATATCACTGATTTCCTTTCCTTAGATGATGAGGAAGCGCTGATGTATTATCATATTATCAGGTCGGATGGTAGTTTTGTGATACAAAACTCGAACACTGAATTGTGGTATTTCTTTGAACAACTGCAAAGACTTCTTGATTCTACAGATCATACATTTACTGTAGAAAATTCTATTAAAGAATTTGGTGCTGCACTAAAAAATCACGAAGAATACGCTACAACATTTGAAGTAAACGGTGAAGAACGGCAAATTTATGGTATCGCATTCCCCTGTTCTGAGTGGTATTTAGTATCGGTAATGCCTTATAATATATTGGACAATATCATAAACAATTTGAGCAGCCAGCGTGTGTTCATGACATTGTTGTCCTGTACTTCTGTTTTGATCATTCTGACATTGATTTTTCTTCGGTATTTCTCCATAACCCGTTCTCAGGTGTATGAATTGGAGAAGACCAGGCAGGCTGCTCTTGAAGCGAACAAAGCCAAAAGTGAATTTTTAGCAAATATGAGCCATGATATCCGTACACCCATGAATGCAATCGTAGGCATGACTGCGATTGCCACAGCCCATATAGATGACCGGAAACAGGTACAGAACTGCCTTAGAAAAATCACATTATCAAGTAAACACCTTTTAGGTCTGATTAATGATGTTTTGGATATGTCAAAAATTGAAAGTGGTAAATTAACTTTGACAACAGAGCAAATTTCATTAAAAGAAGTTGTTGAAGGTATTGTTAACATTATGCAGCCGCAGGTCAAGACTAAAAAGCAAACCTTTGACATCCATATTGAAAATATCTTAACAGAAAATGTGTGGTGCGATGGTATACGCTTAAATCAGGTTCTGCTGAATCTTTTATCAAATGCAACTAAGTATACGCCAGAAGGAGGTTCCATACACTTATCCCTCTCGGAGGAAAAATCTCCTAAAGGAGAAAACTATGTCCGAATCCATATCATGGTCAAAGATAATGGAATTGGTATGTCGCCAGATTTCCTGAAAAGAATATATGAATCCTATAGCCGTGCGGATGGAGCCAGGATACATAAAACTGAGGGTGCCGGTTTAGGCATGGCGATTACCAAGTACATTGTGGACGCAATGGAAGGAACTATTGATATAAAAAGTGAGCTTGATAAAGGTACCGAATTTGTTCTCACGTTTGATTTTGAAAAAGCGGTTGCAATGGAAGTGGATATGGTTCTCCCCTCTTGGAATATGCTGGTGGTTGATGATGACGAAATATTATGTAAGACAGCCATGGAGGCCCTAAAATCCATCGGAATAAAAGCTGAATGGACATTAAGCGGAGAAAAGGCGATAGAACTGGTAATTCAACACCATAAAAAGAGAGAAGATTATCAAATCATTCTATTAGATTGGAAACTGCCGGGCATGAATGGAATTCAGGTTGCAAAAGAGATCCGACATAATTTAGGCGATGAAGTTCCAATTTTGCTGATTTCAGCATACGACTGGAGTGAATTTGAAGCGGAGGCCCGTGAAGCGGGTATTAGTGGTTTTATTTCCAAGCCACTTTTTAAATCAACATTGTATCATGCTTTGCGCCAGTACATGGACATTGAAACGGAACATGACCAGACATTGAACCAAAATATTAATCTATCCGGACGGCGTATTATGCTTGCAGAGGATAATGAATTAAACTGGGAGGTTGCTAAAGAATTGCTGTCCGATTTAGGCGTGGAACTGGATTGGGCAGAGGATGGCCGGATATGTCTGGACAAGTTTCAAAGTTCACCAGAGGGATATTACGATGCCATTCTTATGGATATACGAATGCCACATATGACAGGGTATGAGGCTACAAAGGCAATTCGGGGAACAAATCACCCAGATGCTTTATCTATCCCAATCATTGCTATGAGTGCAGATGCTTTTTCTGATGACATACAGCATTGTCTGGAGTGTGGTATGAATACCCATATAGCAAAGCCAATCGATATGATAGAATTGACCCGTTTATTAAAAAGATATTTAATATAAATACAGCCCTAAAAAGGGTGTCGCTAAATCATCAAAATAGATTATTAAGCGGCACCCTTTTCTGTGCGTATAAAAAGAGCTTCTGCTCCAGCAGATTATTACTGTTTTTATTAAACTTTAAAATAACATAGTTAAAATCCTCGCTGCCTATTCATTAAATATTTATCGCCCCTTATGATTGCAGGAACGATAAATTTCCTCACCATTCCTGAAGTACAAGAACTTTACTGCCAATATAAACTATCTCTAAAGTATTTTGTCAGTCTTAATTCTTTTCTCTGCACTTATACTTGTTCCGTACTAAGTTGTTCTTACATACGCCATCATGGCATATACCATATGACACTATTCGCGCAGACTTTTCTCTAGGTGTCACTCCTTCATTTTAAAACAGTATACATCAAACTGCTCTTTCCACCCTTTGGCCTCAATCGTTGCTCTGTTGATAAATAGCTTGCCTTTATTAAATCATTTACTGCTCTTTGAACTGTTCTTCTTGACAAGTTCAACTCCTTTGCTATTGTACTCATCGCGGGAAAACACTGATTATTTTTATCCGCACGTTCCTTCAGATACATATATACCGTAATCGCCCGGTGCGGCAGTTCCTCCCCATAAACCGAATCATAGTATCCCATAGGCCACCTCTAATCTGTCCGGAGCGGCAGCTTATGCTCCTCTGGTTCTGTCTGGCATTTAAACATGGGTTTGTGCCCCAGTCCCCCGCCAGCTACAGGTGGGAATTCTTCTGGTTCATCAAATTCTTCTATATCCCCCTCAAACTGCCTCCGAAGGATTTCCTGCTCCAGCTCCAGTCTATCCGCATAATAAACCGGACGCGCAACATGCTGCTCCATCTCATATTCATTTTCAAACACAATCCCCCCCATTTGAAAAACAGACGCAGCTCCGTCCTCATAGGATGACACCCTGTTTTTGCCAGGATGAAGTGTCCCTTGGGGAGTGCCTTGAGTTCATCCAGCGTCATAAGCGGACGCCCAATCATCTGGAGACTCTGGCTGGGATCATTTTTTCCCCAGCTGATTGATCCGGACAGGACTGTTTTGTTTCCCAGTGCCTTGGACAGAATCTCTGCGCTTTCCGAGTTGGGCGCAAATCCACCGAACAGAATTCCCTGACAGTTGTCTATAATGATTTCGCTGCCTTCTTTTCCATAGTTTTTCTGTAACTGAGCAAAACTCTGGATAATCGGAACCATGCTGATCCGTCTGGAGCGGCCGGCAGAAAACAGCATCTCCAGAGACTCAATCTTCGGAATCGTTCCAATCTCATCTCCAAATATCACAACACGGTTTGGAAGTTTTCCTCCATGCTCATCCGCAATGGACAGCATTTCCCTGTAGATCTGCTGTAAAAACAGGCTGACCATAAAGTATTTCGTGGTATCCTCTTCCGGAAGCACAATAAAGATGGCAGACTTGGAATTACAGAAAGTCTCCGTATCCATCTCACTGTCAAAACACAATATCTGCTCCATCTCCGAATCCAGAAATGCGTTTAGCCGGGACATCGCCGTTGAAAGAACAGAGGACATGGCCTGGTCCGCTGAGTTGAGCGCTGCGCCCGCAAACCACTTTGCTTTATGAGTTGGAGGCAGCTTTTGCATCAGTAACTGAAACTGATTTTTTCCCTTTACCGGAGATGGAGCCAATAAGTCCTGAATCAGTTTAAACACGCTTACGATATGGCGCTGCTCTTTAGGGCAGTATTCAGCAATCAGCAGGATTACACTGGTAAGCAGTCCCTCCGCTGCGTCATAGAAAAACGCATTCTGACCATAAGAAGATGAATCCCCGCCACCAGAGCTAATAATAGTTTTAGCCGTAATCTTCGCATATTTTTCTGCCTTTGCCTTGTTTGCCAGGTTTTCCGTATTCTCCAGGTATAAGTCCATGTATTTATTTACCATCCCGAGGATGTTATCACCATCTGACCTGGTTGGATTTCTTAGGTCCAGAATGGAGATATTGTACCCATAGTATTTCCTTGCAATATCTGCATAGTTCCGGTACAAGTCTCCCTTTGTGTCGGTGCATATGAAGCTCATTCCGCTGGCGCAGGCATACTCGATACATGGATATAAAAAGTTGGCGGTTTTACCTACGCCTGCTGCTCCAATCATTAGCAGATGGATATCCCCGGAATCAATCAGTGCAGTCACTCCTCTCTGCGTAAACTTTGCGCCCACCACAAGTCCCTGTGTCTCCGGAAGGTTTTTCCCCTGACTCCACAGCCGCTTGTGCCGGCTGTCCATGCACGGCCTTACAGTCTTCATTCCAATCTTTATAGGCGGAGCGTTCCTCATTCGTATCCTGGTATCCCAGCTCCAGCAATTCATCTGTAATGCGCTTCATCGCCCTTATCCCCGGAGTATCGTGATCCAGACACAGACGGATTATTTTCAGGTTCGGATTTTCTTTCAGCATCTGATACATAGACTGACGCCCAACACCGCACAGCGCCACATAACTATGATTTTCTCAGCCCACCTTATGAAGTGAGATATAGGAAATCAAATCAATAGGCGCTTCAAATACATACAGGGTATTGCTGATTCCCTT
>NZ_WQPN01000050.1 GCF_018785315.1 Clostridium sp. MCC353
TAACCATAGATGAAAGGAAAAGGTTGGTATATATTATTAATAATGTGGGAGATAAATTTCTAAGAGAGAGATTAAAACTAAGTCCTATATATATTGAAACGAATCTGGAAGGTGAAGATGCTAATGGTGAAGATTGAGCTATCAAAAGAAACAAGAAAATATATAGATGACCAGCATAGAGAATATATAGAAATAACTATTGTACCAAGATTGGAGATGAAGATTAAAGAATATGGAGAAGATGATGAGAAAGGTAGATTTCTAAAAACCCTATTCGGCGATACAGAAGATAAAAGAAAAAGCTGTATTATAAATTTTTGTATATCACCGAATCTAATAGATTTGCTAAAAACCTTTGAGGATGTTTTTAATGACACATATGGATTTGAGTATAGGAGTGAATCCGAAGAGCATAGGAAAATTATTAAAGATATGGAATCGGACATAAATTTTATACTAAACTATGAAGGATTTAATATAGGGAAGGCAATTAGCAAAAATGTAAAATGGAGCAGGCATATTTTCATAACAAGTTTAGGTATTAAAGTATGCCCATATTGTAATAGACAATATATAACTTCTTATGAAAATGATGAAGCTGAAAATAGAACAACAGCAGATGCGGATCACTATTATCCAAAAGCAAAATATCCTATATTGCAAATGAATATTTTCAATTTAGTACCCAGTTGTAATGTTTGTAATTCAAAGACGAAGGGCTCAAAATTGAAAAAACATCTATATCCCTATGAAGATGAAAGTGATAGCCTGAGCTTTGAAATTCCGACAGAAATAAGCGACAGAGTGTCAGAAATTTTGATTAATACAAAGATGAATAAAAAAGCAGAGGCTTCAGTAGAAGTATTTAAACTAGACAAGATATATCAAGCTCATTTAGACGAAGTATCTGAAATAAAGGAAAGAGCGAAGGAATACTATGCATTTAAAGAAAAGGCATATGAGGCAACACATGGCTTAAAAGTGCCATTTAATATATTTAATTTGTGGTTTGAATTTATGGGAAAGAATATATCGTCAGAACCTTTAATAAAATTAAAGCAAGATGTATTTAAACAATTAAAGAATGAACTTCAAAAGTAGCAATATCGTTATACATTACACAAGAACAAGGTACAGTGTGATTTTAAACTAATGAGTAATAGAAAGGTGGGTAAAAATAGATGGTTCAGATAGAACAGGTTAGGAAATATGAGGAGTATTATTTTATTTTGATGTCAAGCTAAAATATCATTTTGTTATACAATGATTTCGTTTTATATAAATTTGCGATTTGGATATTAGGGATAAGAAAGAGGGAAGTTGTTATGCGAACTTTATTTCCAAAGCAATATGATATGATAAGTGAACTAGCAAAATTAGAAAAACTTATGCCATCATATACTGGTTTGCTTAGAAAATTGAGCATAGTAATTAGGAATAAAGTATGGAAGAAATCAGATGAGAAAAGACTAGCCGTTGTGCTCGGGTCTTGTAATCAAATATTTAAGGCCTTAGTGGATACATATGGAGATCAAATTGAGATACTTGAAATGTATGTTGAATATCTTACAGAGTATAAAGATAAATATAGTGGATATGATTTGTCTGTTTATTATAATTCTGTACAAGCCCATATACAGATTTTTAAAACACAAAATTTAGTAAAAGAGCATTGGCGACAAATTAACCCATATTTTAGAAAAGAATATGCTAAGGAGGATTTACTGAGTAAGGATTTGACTGAAATATTGGATGATTTTTTTGATAATATTGTAAGAGTGTGTCCAGAAGAGTTTTTTGTAACTATGAATAATAAGAAATTAAAATTTCTTTCCAGAGGGCGAAGAGGAATTTGGGATAAAAAAGAAGATTTAGCAGCACCATCAATTGAAATTGCAAAAAAGAATAACATAATAAATAGGTGGAATCCACCTGACAGAAGGTATTTATATTTGACAGGAAAAGAACATAATGGAAATGATGTAGAGACTATAAGTGAAGAACTTCGTGCCAAAACGGGGGAAACAATAACCGTTGCTTCTTTCAAATTTATAGGAGATAATAATTTCAAAATTTTAGATTTAGATTATGAAACTATAACTCGTCAAGAAATATTTAACTTTGTAGAAGACTATGAAAAAAATCAAGTAAAAGAAATAATTTCTAAGGTATGTACAGAGAGTTATGTGCCAACAAAAAATGAAATTATGAAGCAAATTAAGTTGCGAGAGAACAAAACAGTTTGGTTAGCAAATACATTTGTTGGAAAACTACTCTTAAAAGAATTATGCGATGCAATATTTGTACCATTGGATGATAATTTGGATAACGAAGAAAAGGACAAGTGTTATAAATCATTCCACATTTTAGCAGAATATTTGGAAAAAAGAGGATATAAAGGTATTTGCTACCCAAGTACACGTATGAGATTAATTGGAAAAACAGGTAGAAATATTGTATTGTTTGATGCGGATTCAGCAGAAGCAATTGAAGAGAGTTTCGAGACATTTGTAAAGTAATGGCTAGTGTTTAGAGAAATAAAGATAGAGAAAGATATAGAGATGTGATGAACGGACCAATCATACACTCTGATATGGCAAGGATGACAGCGTGTCCGCCCAGGGGCAATTCTGCCTTGTGGTCATAATTTTTGTACACTCAACAAATGTCGAGGTGGTAATAATGATGCGGAATTGTGGTTTGGAAGGAAAACAGAAGGGTTAAACCACAAGATATAGTGGTTTTTGGCGAAAAATCGAGGAAAAAATCGGGCAAAAAATGGCCGTTTTTGACCCCGATTTTTTGGCCTTTTCATAGATGTGAGACGGGTAAAAGAGGATATGGGGTAAAATTTCAGGTCAGCCAGATTAAAAAATGGCTGGCCTTTTTTAATAGAGAGTATCAAAAATAGAAACGGTTATATGTGAAGAGACAGAGAGGGGAATTTAAATGTTTAAGATTTATTTGAGCCGGACAGTAAGCCCTTGTGTAGGTATTAGTCTGCCGGCTACAATCGAAGAAATGAGAGAAGCCTATTCTCTTCTGAATGGAACGGATACAGTTCCGTTGGAAACAGCTACCGCCTATGTGGAATCGTCCATTCCAAATCTGCGCCAGTACCTGTATGAGGTCCCGGTGACAGAAAAAAGATTGGAAGAACTGAACTACCTGGCCTATCGTGTGAAATGGATGGACAGCCAGGATGAGGCGGTATTCGGAACCGTGATTGAGATGATGAAACCGGAGACACTCCAAGATATGATCAATCTTTCCTGCAACATGGATAAATTCAGATATCTGCCGAGCGCAACTACAGAAGTAAAATTAGGAGAATATCTGCTGAAGGGAAACGCTGATATGGCTATGGAGGAACAGGCAGCCAGATTTAATTATGAAGGGATTGGAAAAGATTATATAAAAAAACACGGTGGTATGTTTCATGCATTTGGCTATACCAGCGGGATTCAAGTAGAACTGGAGCCCATCTATAGAGGGAATGAGTTACCAGATCCGGATTTCAAACAGACTTGTAGTTTTAAAGTATGGATTTATAAAGGGAATCCTTATGATAACTATACATTGAGCCTTCCGGCAACCGAAAGCAAAATGGATGCGCTCAAGAGCGCTATGGGAATTTCAAACTGGAGCGAATGTAAACAGTTAGCCATCCAGTGCAGAGTGCCAACGCTGTGGGATTGGCTGCCGGAGTATGGTTCCATAGAGGAGTTGAATGTTTTGGTGACTGAGCATTGTCAGAGCATGGAGAATCAGCAGGTGCCAGTATTGGAGATGTAAATGAAAAGGTCATAGAATAAAAAATCCAGGTCAGCCAGATTAGAAAATGGCTGGCCTTTTTAAATAGATGCTTGGTAAGTTGTTCCTTATGGGAGCGGACGTACCGAAAGACATTGAACGGTCCATCGATTATTTCAAACGAGCTGCAGAAGGCGGCAATGAGTATGCAGAGTTTCAGCTTGGTAAGTTGTATCTTCTGGGAGAGGATGTTCCGAAAAATGTAGAAGAAGCGATTACCTGGCTTTCCAGTTGCGCGGACCGTGGAAACCAATTCGCCCAGTATTCCCTGGGAAAATTATATCTCTGCGGGCGGGAGGTTCCAAGGGACCGGGAAAAAGCCATCCCGCTGTTGGAGGAAGCGGCAGCACAGGGAAATATCTATGCCCAGTTTTTGTTGGATCACCTGGATTCGTTTCAGGATCCATCTGTTTTTCTGTCAGCAATACGGCTCCTGCATCAACTGACTAAGATATTCCAGGAAGAAGAACGGAGAGAGGGAGCAAGGCGTATCAGTGTGGATCGAAAAATGCGGCGTAAAATCAGGGAAAAGAAAGTGGCGCAGGGCCATAAGGGAGATGACCATGAGCCGCAGGAGCTGTTGTATTAAAAAATGGGAGGTGAGCAGATGGGGTATGTGCATTTTACAGAAGAGCAGAAACAGAGGGCCGGTTCCGTGGACTTGGTGGATTTTCTTCGGTCAAATGGAGAGAAACTCATTTCAGCCGGAAGGGAATGGCGTTTGAGCAGCGACCATAGTATCACGGTCCGGGGCAATACCTGGTATGATCATGCGGAAGAAAAAGGCGGCGGCCCAATCAGTTTTGTCCAATATGTTTATGGGAAAAGCTATCCGGATGCAGTTACCATTCTGCTGAATGGAGAGCAGGGGGCAACATACAAACAAAGTCAGAGAGAAGAAAGAACAAAGGCGCCGTTTGTGCTACCGCCGTTCAACAGCAACATGCGGCGGGTATATGCTTATCTGTTGAAAAAACGGTTTCTGGATCGGGAGATTGTGGATGCATTTGTAAGAAGCGGTCTGATTTACGAAAGTCTGGAGCCGTCAAAGGATGGCGCAAAGCAATTTC
>NZ_WQPN01000051.1:0-20579 GCF_018785315.1 Clostridium sp. MCC353
GGCTGGGACGGCCCCCCAGCCCATTCTGATCCCCCGTCCGGCCTCCGCCCCCGCGTCCCGCTTTTCTGCGTCACTTTTAAGTAAAATCCCGCACAATTTTAATATATTCCTGGGCATGATAAGGAATATAGCTTCCCTTTCTGTAAGCCGCCACAAAATCCACCGTGGTACAGGGATTGCCCACAGAAAAGACAACCGGTTTTTTCTCAAAGTGGATATGCTTTAAATGGCTTTCACTGACAAAACAGATTCCCCTTCCAACGGAGGCCAGCAGACAGGACGCCTGGATGTTCCTGGTGACCAGCATGATTTTGGGGTCAAATTCGTATTCCTGGAACAGGGAATTTTCGATTTGCCGGGTCCGCTGGTCGGGAAGCTGCAGGATGAAACGTTCATTCTTTAGGAGCGACAGATCGATCCACGGATACTTACAGCCCATTGTGGGGATTCCCGTGCCCGCTAATGGATGGTCGGCGGATAAAACCAGGAGAATTTCCTCGTGGCTGATGATCTCGTAGGTGATATCGGGGCTCCGGGTGGGCAGATTAAAAAAAGCCAGGTCTGTTTCCCCGGTCAGAAGCCGGTCTTCCAGCTCCATGGAGTTGCCTTCATAGATGGACAGTTCCACATTGGGGTACAGGCTCTGGAAGATGGGAAGCGTGCAGGGAAGCATATAAGTCCCCCTCATGACGGGAAAGGCCACCTTCAGAATACCCACATTGGAGTTGATGATATCGTTCATCTCGTGATCCAGTTCATTTTTTAATTTAAGGATTTCCATGGCTTTTGCCACGTACCGCTCTCCGGCATAGGTCAAAATGAATTTATTCCCCATCCGTTTAAACAGTTTCTGGTTCAGTTCTTTTTCCAGCTTTTGAAGAAATTTAGTTAAGGTGGGCTGGCTGATGTAAAGCGAGCTGGCCGCCTTTGTAATATTTTGATACTTGGCAATTGCCAGAATATAAGACATATCTTTAAAATCCATAAACATCCCCTCCTATTCCCCATATTCTAACACATTTAAACCATAAAAACTATAATAATTATTCCAAAAGGCTATAATAAGCCCGGAATACAGGGATAATAATGCATTTGAGCTATTATTTAGATGAAAAATATGAATTTCACAAATGGAAAAAATAGGATTATAATCACATTATCAGACAAAGAGAAGTTTATTAAGGAGGAGTAGAAATGGGGAAGAAAATAAAAGCGTTGATCTGTCTGGGGCTCATAACCATCATGGCGGCCCTGGGACTTACGGGATGTGCGTCGTCACAGACCACCACATTTCCCAAGCGTCCGATTGAGATGGTGATTCCATTCGGAGCAGGCGGAGCCAGCGATATTTTTGCCAGACGTTATGCGGACATTGTGAAAGACTATCTGGGGGTTCCTGTGACTTGTGTGAATAAGTCGGCAGCAGGTACAGTGGAAGGAATGGCTTATACGGCCAGCCAGCCGTCGGACGGCTATCTGGTATTGGAGATAACCCCTTCCGTATTGATTAAAGATGTAACAGGGGAATTTGCGTTCCGGGATCATTTTGAACCCTTAATCAAAGTGCAGAACGACCTGATGGCATTCGGTGTGGCGGCAGACAGCCCATTTAACACCATGGAAGAATTGATCGCTTATGCCAAAGAGCATCCGGGCGAATTGAAAATCGGGGGATTGAGCCCGGGCGGACTGGATGACTACATTGCCAACGGATTTGCCCTGGAAGCCGGATACCAGTGGACCTATGTTCCCTACAAATCAGGATCAGAAGTAAAAGCCGCGGTTCTGGGCGGAGAACTGGATGTTTACCAGGATAAATTATCTTCCTTCCTGCCTTTGGTGGAATCGGGAGATATCAAAACGTTAGTTATATTAAACGATAAGAGAGTGGACACTCCGCTGTTACAGGATGTGCCGTGTTCAGAAGAACTGGGGGTTGACTTCACCCAGGGATCATGGAGAGGGTTCTGTGTGGCAAAGGGCGTGCCGGAGGACATCAAGCAGACACTGATAAAAGCATTTAACGAAGCCTACCAGGATCCAAGATATGCGGCTCTGGAAGAGGAAATGCAGACGAATTTAAGCGTGGGTTACATGGAACCGGAAGCGTATGGACAGTCCTGGAACGAGGAATGTTCCAGCCTTCACGATACCTTTAAGCAGATCGGGCTTTTGGATGAAAATGATAAGCTTGTGGCGTCCGATGTCAAAGGCGACGTGATGGGAGAGATGGGATTTCCCGTGTTTATAATCGGGCTTGGCATTGTGCTTCTCATCATCATTTTCCTCCAGTCTTTGAAGAAAGCAGGCAGCGTAAAACAGGTATTTGCCTTTGGAAAGCCGGAATCAGGCATGCTGAGCACCATCATAATGCTGGGATTATATGTGGCGTCCATGAATTACATAGGATTCGCAGTTTCCACCTTTATCTTTTCTTTCTTAAATGCCCGGCTGATGGGATATAAGAATTACAAGGTGCTGGCTATATTTACTGTAATCTTTACGGTACTCGTTGTATTGATCTTTGGTAAGGTATTTTACGTACCGCTGCCAAGAGGCTTGGGATTCTTCAGAGATCTGAGCTATTACGTATATTAGGAGGTGTGAGTATGAATCCAACAGCAATTATAGAAGCTTGTTTACAGGTTTTTACGCCATTGAATCTTGTATTTGTAGTGGCCGGCGTTATGTTCGGCATGGTCTGCGGCGCACTTCCGGGCCTCAGTTCCTCCATGGCAATTGTTTTGATGCTGCCGTTTACTTATACGATGACTCCGGTCAGCGCCATCGTTATGCTGGTGGCCGTATACGTAGGCGGGGCCTGCGGCGGAAGTATCAGCGCCATCCTTTTGAAAACGCCGGGCACTCCTGAGGCAGTGGCAACCACATTTGACGGTTATCCCATGGCCCAGCAGGGAAAAGCGGGAAGAGCTCTGGGGGTCTCCGTATCGGCCTCTTCCGTAGGCGGCATCATGTCGGCTATCGCAATGCTGATCTGCGCACCTTTGCTGGCAATGCTGGCGCTTAAATTCCAGAGCGCGGAATATTTTGCGCTGGGACTGTTAGGTCTAAGCTGTATCACCAGTATCGGAGCAAAAAACCAGACAAAAGCGTTGTTTTCCGTCTGTGTCGGCCTTCTTTTATCCACAGTGGGCATCGACGCCATCAACGGAGCTTACCGTTTTACCTTCGATCAGGTCTTCCTGTTAAACGGCATCGATTACATTCCGGTCATGATCGGTTCCTTCGCCCTGACAGAAGTATATAAAAATGCGGCAGAATACAAAAACCGGGATACGACTACGGTAGCGGACAGCAAGAAAATATCCCTGGAAACATTGAAATTAAAAGAGCTGGTAAAAATGTGGGCGGTTCTGCTTAAATCGTCCATCATCGGAACCATCATCGGAATTATCCCTGCGGCAGGCGGTTCCATCGCTTCGCTGGTGAGCTACGGAGTGGCGGCCAAATCCAGCAAACACCCGGAAGAATTCGGAAAAGGCTGTGACGAAGGAATCGCGGCTCCGGAATGCGCCAACAATGCGGCAATCGGAGGAAGCCTTGTTCCCACCATGGTTCTCGGTATACCGGGAAGCCCTACGGCGGCGATTATTATGGCGGCATTTATGATCCACAACCTGACGCCGGGACCGCTGTTAATCAGGAACCAGCCGGTTTTATTGAATGCAATTTTCCTCGGCATCGTTTTGGCGTCCCTGCTCCTTTTCGTAGTGGGAAGATTTATTACAAAGCAGTTTGCCCAGATTTTAAAACTCCCTTATCCTCTGCTTGGTACTGTAATCGCAGCCCTGGGCACGGTAGGCGCATATTCCCTGCACAACAGTTTTTATGATGTGCTGATTATGTTCGGTTTCAGCTTTATCGGCATTTTATTCAATAAGTTTCATTATTCCAATCCGGCCATGATTTTGGGCCTGATTTTAGGAAGCATTGTGGAGAACAACCTGAGAAAGCAGTTGATTCTTTCAGGCGGAAGCGCTGTATCGATCTTCACCAGACCTCTGGCGGTTGTCATCATCGTTGTGGCAGTGATCGCGTTCGCATCTCCTCTGCTTCAGGGATTGAAAGATAAAAAGACGGGAAAGGCAGGAGCGTAGTATGGTATCAAAACACATGATCCCCTGTACGATTATGCGCGGGGGCACGAGCAAAGGTTTGTTTTTTATGGAGAAGGACCTTCCCCCGGCAGGGGAAATGAGGGACCGGATTTTGATGGAACTCATGGGAAGCCCGGATAAAAAGCAGATCGATGGCCTTGGCGGAGCCGCATCCGTCACCAGCAAAGTGGCAATTATCTCCATTTCGGACCGGGAAGATGCGGATGTGGACTATACCTTTGCCCAGGTATCGGTGGATAAGGCGCTTGTGAGCTATAAAGGAAACTGCGGCAACATTTCATCCGCGGTAGGCCCTTATGCCATTGAAAAAGGCCTTGTGAAGATAACCGGGGATGTTACGAAGGTGCGGATTTACAACACGAATACGGATAAAGTCATTGTGTCGGAAGTGCAGACCAAAGGTGGGGCGGTAAACTATAGGGGAGATCTGGCAATCGCCGGAGTTCCGGGAACCGCGGCTCCCATCAAACTGAATTTCGTAAATCCAGCCGGTTCCGTCACCGGGAAACTTCTTCCCACCGGCCATGCCAGCGACCGGATTGAAGTGCCGGGAGTCGGGGAGGTGGAAATCTCAATTGTGGACGCGGCAAACCCGCTGGTCTTCGTGAAAGCGGAGGACCTGGGCCTTGACGGAACGGAACTGCCTGCTGAACTGGATCAGAATGAGGAAATGCTGGACCGGCTGGAAACGGTCCGGGGCATTGCGGCAGTGAAGCTGGGTTTGATTGATGATTATAAGAAATCGGCATGGGAGACGCCGGGAGTTCCCAAGATGACATTCGTATCAAAACCGGCCGCTTATAAGACGGCGGGAGATACGGAAATAGCAGAAGATCAGGTGGATATCGTGTCCAGAATGATGTCCATGCAGAAGACCCACCCAACCTATGCCATGACAGGCGCCATGTGCACGGTGGCGGCGGCTGTGATTCCCGGAAGCGTGGTAAACCAGGTGCTGCGTGAGGACGCGGATACGTCCTATATCAGGATCGGCCATCCCGGCGGGATTCTTCCTGCAGGAGTGGATTTTAAGACGGAAGAGAACGGGGAAGTGACGGTTTTGCAGACCGCCGGATTCCGTACTGCCAACTTCTTAATGGACGGCATGGCATATTATAACGGGAAATAGGAAAACAGGTTCAGGATAGGATCATTGAGAGAAAGCGGAATTGGGGATGTTCGGGAAGCTGACATCCGCCAGTTCCGCTTTTTGCATTATTCTGCCGTAACCATTCAGGCGTAATCATTCAGACGTCTGAACGGCTGCATTTTGTCTGCAAACTGTGTATGCAGCATGGTGAACTGACCGGGTATTTATAAAAAGTTTGAAAACAAATCCCCTGAAACCTGAAGAATTCATGAATCCATTCTGTTATATAAATGTCAATATGGCCGGAATAATGGGAAGTGATAATTAAAATGGTTCTGCTAAATGGCAGAAAAATGGGAAAAGACGGGAAAAAGCGGACTGAAACCTGGACGTCATTTTTCCGCTGTAACTCTTTAATGCGGTACATCACGGATTCTAAAGCAAATGGGGACGCTCTTTGGAAACAGGGATGTATTTATTACAGGCGGTTCATATTCCCATAGTTTGAAAAAATATCCCCCGATCACTTATTCAAATTTCTAATAAAAGACATGAGAAAAAATAATAAAATTACTAGAACACCAGGGCATGAAAAGAATAAAAAACAAGAACTTCGTTAAAAAAAATACAAAAAAATATATGTTAAATATGATGAAGACTGAGGATATTTTCCTCTGTTCTTTGGTGTTTCTCACATATTAATTTCAAATTGTATTTTTGTAAAAACATGAAAGTATCGACATGTTTTTACATCGTTTTTTTTTTGTCAGGAATTATTGATAAAAATACAAAATCATTTCGTCAATTTCCTGGAAAGATCAGGAAATAAGCGGTATTTGATAAAAATTTTTCAATTGTTTCGAATTTTGAATTGTGCTATACTGTACGAGATAGTTAATCCGAGAGGTCTGTTTGGGCGCTTTCGGGTATAAACGAAATAGTATAGAAAGAGGGTTAGTTAGATGGGATTGGCTACATTTAAAGGCGGCATCCATCCTTATGAAGGAAAAGAACTGTCCGAGTCCAAGCCGGTACAGATTCTGATGCCAAAAGGGGAAATGGTATTTCCAATGTCTCAGCACATCGGAGCGCCTGCAACACCACTGGTAGCAAAGGGCGACCAGGTTCTGGCTGGACAGAAGATCGGCGAAGCCAGCGGTTTCATTTCAGCCAACGTAATCAGTTCCGTATCAGGAACGGTAAAGGCGATTGAACCGAGGCGGGTTGCAAACGGTGCGATGGTGAATTCGGTCATCATTGAGAATGACGGCGAGTACAAAACTGTAGAAGGATTAGGAACTGACAGAGATTCCACCAAGCTTTCCAAGCAGGAGATCCGCGACATCGTGAAAGCAGCAGGTATTGTAGGTCTGGGCGGCGCTGGTTTCCCAACGCACGTGAAACTGACGCCTAAGGATGAAAATAAGATCGATTACATACTTGTCAACGGTGCGGAATGTGAACCGTATCTGACTTCCGATTACCGCATGATGATTGAGGAACCGGAAAAGATCGTAGGCGGATTAAAGGTAGTTTTACAGTTATTTGATAATGCGAAGGGCGTGATCGGCATTGAGAACAACAAGCCGGAAGCGATTAAGATCCTCACCGACCTGGTTAAGGACGAACCGAGAATCAGCGTATGCCCCCTTCTCACCAAGTACCCCCAGGGCGGCGAGCGTTCTTTAATCAACGCGATCACGGGAAGAAAGGTGAATTCCTCCATGCTTCCTGCCGACGCAGGCTGTATTGTGGACAATATCGATACCATTATCGCCATTTTTATGGCAGTCTGCAAGACGACGCCTCTCATGAGACGTATTGTGACTGTAACCGGAGATGCGGTCACCAACCCACAGAACTACAATGTTAAGATCGGTACTAATTTCCAGGAATTAGTGGACGCGGCAGGCGGATTCAAGACAGAGCCTGAAAAGCTGATTGCAGGCGGCCCTATGATGGGAATGGCGCTTTTTGATCTGAATATTCCGGTAACTAAGACATGTTCCGCGCTTACCTGCTTCACAAAAGACGAAGTGGCAGCCAATGCGCCCAGCGCATGTATCCGCTGCGGCAAATGCGTAAGCGTATGTCCAAGCCATATCGTACCTCAGATGATGATGGATGCGGCCGAGAGAAATGACTGCGCCTTATTCGAAAAGCTGAACGGTATGGAATGTATGGAATGCGGAAGCTGTACCTTTATCTGTCCGGCAAAGCGTCCGCTGACCCAGGCATTTAAAGAGATGAGAAAGACGGTTGCGGCCAACCGCCGTAAGAAAGCGTAGGAGGGGAAGACATGTCTAAATTATATAACGTATCATCATCCCCGCATGTGAGAAGCAAAGTGACAACCCAGAGCATCATGTTCGACGTTGCAATCGCTATGCTCCCCGCAGCTGCGTATGGTGTATACCAGTTTAAATTGAGAGCGCTGCTCGTTATCATCGCAACGGTGGCAGCCTGTGTGCTGAGTGAATATGTATATGAGAAACTGATGAAAAAGACCATTACCATTGCGGACGGAAGTGCGCTGGTAACCGGTATGATCCTGGCATTAAATATGCCTCCCACAATCCCGATCTGGATTCCTGTATTAGGCGGTGTGTTCGCGATCGTGGTTGTAAAACAGTTATACGGCGGCCTTGGACAGAACTTTATGAATCCTGCTCTGGCAGCCAGATGTTTCCTGTTAATTTCCTTTACCGGGAAAATGTCCACATTTACCCTGGACGGCGTATCAGGAGCGACTCCTCTGGCCGTAATGAGAGCCGGCGGCGAATATAATGTAATGAATATGTTCATCGGAAGAATCCCCGGAACCATCGGTGAGGTTTCCGTAGTAGCCCTGTTGATCGGCGCTGTGTATATGCTGGTGAGAAAAGTCATCACCATCCGCATTCCGGCAACCTATATCATCACATTCGCTTTGTTCATCTTCATTTTCGGCGGATTTGATGTGAACTATACCCTGGCACACCTTTGCGGCGGCGGTTTGATCTTCGGTGCGTTCTTCATGGCAACCGATTATGTAACAAGCCCCATCACTCCAAAGGGACAGATTGCGTTTGGCGTGCTGCTCGGTCTGTTAACCGGTATTTTCCGTCTTTGGGGCGGTTCCGCAGAGGGTGTTTCCTATGCGATCATCCTGAGCAACATCTTAGTACCGTTAATTGAGAAGGTAACCCTTCCAAAAGCATTTGGAAAGGAGGGCAAGTAAGATGAGTAAAGGTGGATTCATGAAAGACGCTGTTATCTTATTTGTGATTACTTTGATAGCAGGTATCTGTCTTGGCGGTGTTTATACCATAACAAAAGAGCCCATTGCCATAGCCCAGCAGGCGGCGAAAGAAAAAGCTTACAAAACGGTTTTCCCGGGAGACTACAGTTTCCCATCCAACGAAGAAATCACAGCGGCGATCCCGGCTGCCAATGAAGCATTAGCAGGCATGGGATTTGGCAACGTACTGGTATCAGAAGCAGTTGAAGTGGTTGACAGCAGTAACGCTGTAGTTGGTTCCGTAGTATCTGCCACGTCAAAAGACGGTTTTGGCGGCGCGGTCAGCGTTTCCGTAGGTATTGACGCCGACGGCACTGTAAAGGGCATTGAATTTTTGTCCATTTCCGAGACCCCAGGTCTGGGTATGAATGCTACAAAACCTGCATTTAAAGATAAATTTTCCAATAAAAAAGTGGAATCATTTGTCGTAACAAAATCAGCGCCTGCAGCGGATAATGAAATCGATGCTATGAGCGGCGCTACCATAACATCAAACGCAGTAACCAATGCAGTGAACGCGGCTGTTTATTTCGCTAATAACTGCATGGCACAATAACAGGAGGTGGGAAGTTTGAATACATGTAAAGAACGTTTGTATAACGGTATTATAAAAGAAAACCCGACCTTCGTCCTGATGTTAGGTATGTGTCCTACATTGGCGGTCACAACCTCGGCTGTGAATGGTTTGGGTATGGGCCTCAGTACCACGGTCGTACTGATTATGTCCAATATTATTATTTCCGCATTGCGCAATATCATCCCGGACAGAGTCCGTATTCCGGCATTTATCGTAATCGTGGCTTCACTGGTAACGGTTGTACAGCTGTTGATCCAGGGATATCTTCCTTCCCTGTATGATTCGCTGGGCATTTACATTCCGCTTATCGTTGTAAACTGTATCATCCTGGGGCGTGCGGAGTCCTATGCTTCTAAGAACGGTCCTTTATTATCCTGTTTCGACGGAATTGGTATGGGACTTGGATTTACCGTAGGTTTGACCTGTATCGGTATCTTCCGTGAGTTCCTGGGATCCGGCGCATTCTTCAACATGGAATTCGTTCCGGAAGATTTCAGGATTTCAATCTTTGTTCTGGCTCCCGGCGCATTCTTCGTGCTGGCCCTGCTGACCGCGCTTCAGAACTATTTTAAAGCGCCTTCCGCAACCAACGGTTCCGCTCCTAAGTCCAAACTGGCCTGCGGCGGAAACTGCAGCACTTGTACAGGTTCTTCCTGTATGGCGAACCATGACATTCTGGAAACCCGTTTAAGACAGGCGGAAGAAGAAGCGTTGGCGAAGAAAAAAGCAGAAGTAGCTGCTAAACAGGCACAGTTAGAAAAAACTACCGGAAAAAAAGAAGAATAGGAGGATGGATTAGATGAAAGAGTTATTGTTAGTAGCCATTGGCTCCGCGCTTGTAAACAACGTCGTACTGAGCCAGTTCTTAGGTCTGTGTCCATTCCTTGGCGTTTCTAAGAAAGTAGAAACTTCTGCAGGTATGGGTGCTGCCGTAATCTTTGTTATTACGATCGCATCGATTGTAGCAAGTTTGATTTATGACGGTATTCTGGTAACCTTCCATTTGGAATATCTCCAGACAATCGTATTTATCCTGGTTATCGCAGCTCTGGTTCAGTTCGTAGAGATGTTTTTGAAGAAGTCCATGCCGGCTCTTTATGAATCTTTAGGCGTGTTCCTTCCTCTTATCACTACAAACTGTGCTGTATTAGGTGTAGCATTGACAAACGTTCAGAAGGAATATGACTTTATCACTAGTGTTGTTAACGGTATTGGTACGGCAGTCGGCTTTACAATCGCCATTGTTATGCTTGCCGGAATCCGTGAAAAGATTGAACACAATGACATTCCTCATACAATCCAGGGGTCACCCATTGTTTTGATTACCTCAGGTCTTATGGCAATCGCGTTTTTCGGATTTTCCGGATTAATTTAAGGGGAGGAGACGGAGAATGATAGTACAGGGAATGTTAGCGGCAGCCGTGGTAGTAGGTCTGGTTGGATTATTGATCGGCGTATTGCTGGGAGTTGCCAGTGAAAAGTTTAAAGTAGAAGTAGATGAAAAAGAAATTCTGGTCCGCAACGAACTGCCAGGCAACAACTGCGGCGGATGTGGATATCCCGGATGTGACGGCCTTGCAAAAGCCATCGCAGCGGGCGAAGCGGAAGTAGGAGCCTGTCCGGTTGGAGGCGCCCCGGTAGCGGAAAAAATCGCCGCCATCATGGGTGTTGAAAGCGGAAGCTCAGAAAAGAAAGTTGCTTTTGTAAAGTGTAAAGGTACTTGTGACAAGACGAAATTACAGTACAATTACTTCGGTATCGACGACTGCCAGAAGGTTTCCGTAGTTCCGGGAGCGGGCGAAAAAGCCTGTGCTTACGGATGTATGGGCTACGGCTCCTGTGTGAAGGCCTGTGCCTTTGACGCCATCCATGTAATCGACGGCGTGGCAGTGGTAGACAAGGAAAAATGTGTTGCCTGCGGCAAATGTACCGCAGTCTGCCCGAACCATTTAATCGAGCTGGTGCCGTATAAGGCGGAACACCTGGTACAGTGCAGCTCCCACGACAAGGGCAAAGATGTGAAGGCAAAATGTGCCTCAGGATGTATCGGATGTACTCTTTGTACCAAACAGTGTGAATTTGACGCAATCCACATGGACAATAACGTGGCCGTGATCGACTATGAGAAATGTACCAACTGCGGCAAGTGCGCTGTGAAGTGTCCGGTTAAGATTATTAAATAATTTCCATGGTTTCGTTGAGGAAGTTACGCAGGAAAGCGGAGAGAGGCCGCGTCCGGAGACAGGAAGACCGGGCGGGGCGGATGAACAAAAACGGGGCGGGGATCTGATTCCAGCCGCAAGTGGAACTAAGGCTTTCAGAATAAAAAAAGGCGGTCCGATGCCCATTCACGGTAAACTCTTTATGGACTTTACCGTTCAGGGGCATCTCAGAAACTGATTCGGTTATCAGTTTCTGCCCGCCTTTTTTTATTCTGAAAACCTAAGTTCCACTAAGCGGCTTACATATGTTCCCCACCCCGTTTTTGTTCATCCGCCCCGCCCGCAGCCTCTCTCCGCTTTCCTGCTGGTTTTCTCGGGAGCTGGAAATTAAAAATAAATTATAAATAATTATAGATATAAAAAAATTAGTAAAAAATTTGAAATTGAACATTATGGAATGTTCAGTTGATGATTCAAATGTTAAAATTACATATACTAAAAATAGGATAGCTGACGTAGTTCCGCTCGTGTATCTGATACATAAAATTTGATGGATGGTCCTGGATAAAGGATCGGATGGTTGGAGGACAACGGAAAATTCAGACATAAAGGGAGACAGTTCGATCGTATGGTGTGGAACTGTCTCCCTTTAGAATACTTCGAAACAAAACAGAAGAAAGACAGGAACTAACTGAACAAAAGCTTTTTTATATTCAGCTCAGCCAGTACACAGCCTGGAAGAAGGGGAAGCCGGAGGGGCGGGACTTGGATCAAAGGGCTTCGAGGTCGTATGGAGCCCCTTAGAGATACTTGGTCTTCAAGGATGAAAAAAGACAGGCAGAAACTGAATTCCGAATCAGTTTCTGAGGCGCCCGCTGAGAGGTGAAGTTATAAGAAGTTCACCTCGAATGGGCGCCGCCCTGTCTTTTTTCGTCCTTGAAGGCCTTAGTATCTCTTAGGGGCGGAATCCGATCTCGAAGCCCTTTGATCCAAGTCCCGCCCCTCCGGCTTCCCCTTCTTCCAGGCGTAACTTACCAGTTCAAATCCCCCTTTTGTAATAAAAACGGTATTCGGAGGCGGTCATGCCCGTCTCTTTTTTCATGTGTTCAGAAAACAGTTTATAGGAATTGTATCCAACGGCCTCGGAGATGGAATTTGTGGTCATATCGGTTTCTTTCAGCAGTCCGCAGGCTTTTTGGATGCGGAAATAGTGGAGCCAGTCCTGGAATCCCCGGTCAGTCTTTTCCTTGATCAGGTGGGACAGATAGGTGGGGGAGATGAATAATTCCTCTGCGATGCCGTCTAATGTCAAACTTTCATTGTAGTGGAGCTGAATGTAGTCCAGAGCTTTCTGGGCCAGGGATTTTCCGGGGCCTTTGGAAGAAAACTGGGTGAAATCGCCCAGATATTTAAAAAATAATTGTGTTACTCCATCCATAGACAGGGGAATGCTGAGGGGGAGGGGCCTTTTTACATTCCTGATGGTGCATGAGATCCGCAGCAGATAGGAAATTTCTTCCTGAAATTTGCTGTTGGCTGTTTTATGGGATTCCAGCAGATCCATGATCTTGTTAAATGCTTTGGATGCGGCGTTTCCTTCTTCATTTTTTAATGCCAGGGCGAAGGTGTGTTCCAGATCCCGAAGCTGCTTTTGAGGGAAGGGTGGCAGATCCAGGGATTCTATGGGATAGACCTGGCCCGGATTAAACCACATGCTCCGGGAGATAAAATCTTCCATTTTGCGGAAGTACCGGACGAACATCAGCGGGCTTTTACAGAGCGGCGTGATGCACAGAGGCGGGCTGTCAGAGGGAAATGCCGGGGTATGGCAGGCCTGCATGAAAGCCGCCGGTATGCTGCTGCCGGGCGAAGCGCCGCCAGATATGTCGTTATCGGGAGAGCCGCTGCCCGTTATAAAGCTGCCGCTGGATATGCCGCCGTCAGGACTATTCAAAATCACTGCCATCAACTCATTTTTGGGCAGCGGCGATATGATCGGAGAGTAGTCCCGGAGGGAAAATGCCAGTTTGTTGATGTAATCCCACATGGATTCCATGGAGGGATGGGCGGTCAGCAGCAAAAGGTAAAACGGCCCTTTGAGGGTTAAATCGAGGGAGGAGGCATAAGACGCAAGC
Source organism: Clostridium sp. MCC353 (assembly GCF_018785315.1). Lineage (GTDB taxonomy): Bacteria > Bacillota > Clostridia > Lachnospirales > Lachnospiraceae > CHH4-2. Next base: position 13,384 of record NZ_WQPN01000051.1, read on the forward strand.
CGGGCCGGAGACATGTTCTGTGTCAGCAGCTTGTCAAAAAAATGCATCTTTAAGGTGTCGGTATTTTCATAGAGAAACTGGGAATTTTTTTGATAATCCTGGTCTTTTTGCCTCTGCTCATAAAGTATGGCGGAAGCCCTGTTCAGGGCTTCGCATATTTCCGAAACCGAAGAAGGTTTCAGCAGATAGGCGCAAACGCCGTGACGGATGGCGTTCAGCATGTAAGCCTGATCCCCATAGCCGCTCAATATGATGATCTGGGAGTGGGGTAGGACTTTTTTTACCTGGTCGATAAATGCGAAGCCGTCTTCTCCGGGCAGGCGGATGTCGCACAAAAAGATATCCGGCTGGTAAGCGCGGGCCAGATTCATGGCCGCAGGAACGCTGTCGGCCTCGCCCACCACGGTGAGGTTTAACGAAGCCCAGTCCACCGCCTGGCGGAGTCCCTGACGGACAATGGATTCGTCATCGATCAATAAAACTTTTAACATATAGGTTCCTCCTTTGTGATGACTGGCTGCCTGACTATGAAAATGCTGCCTCCCATGCCGGGGCGGAAGTAAGACAGCCCGTAAGCGTCGCCGTATTTTAACTTGAGCCGCTCGTTGATATTGTTTAACGCAAGGCCGTGAGTATCCGCAGGCGGATTGGAGTGCGCCAGCAGCCTGCGGATAGAATCAGGATCAATTCCGATGCCGTTATCATAGATGTGATAGATCAGATCCTCATTTTCTCTGTACACGGTTACAATGATTTCGCCGTCATTCCGATCCGGCACAATGCCGTGTACAATGGCATTTTCCACCAAAGGCTGTAACAGAAGTTTCATCACGTAAACGGAAGAACAGTCTATGGTCTCCTCCACATCCAAGGTGAACTGAAAATGATTTTCAAACCGCTCCTGCTGGAGATTTACGTATAAATTCACATGCTCCAGCTCTTTGGACAGAGGAATCAAGCCGTCGTCCGTGCGGATTAAGGACAGCCGGAACAGGGAGGAGAGCATGCGCACCATGCGGGACGCATTTTCCGTGCGGCCCAGTTCGATCAGCCAGCAGATGGAATCCAGTACGTTGTATAGAAAATGGGGATTGATTTCCGCCTGCAGGTTCTTGATTTCCGCTTCCTTATACTGAAGGTTTGTCTGGTAAACCTGGCTGTACAGAAAATGAAGCCGTTTTGACATGGTATTGAAGCGGCTGACCAGCTGTTCCAGTTCCCGGCTGACTTTATAATCAAACTGAACCGAATAATCTTCCAATTCTATGGATTCCATCAGCTTTCCCAGATGAAGAACCGGCCTGACTAAAAAGTGCCGGTAAAAAATGATCTGAACAGCAGCAAAGATGACGAAAATACAGGTCAGCGCCAGAATGATGACCAGAATCATCCGCCGGTAAAAGATCTTTTTATCGACGGCAAACTCCGTCAGATACAATCTGCCGTGAAACAACCTGGACGAGAGGGCATAGTAATATCCGTCTTCCCCGTGAAGGGGAAGGCGCTCCCCCTGTTTTAAACGAAACAGAGTGTTAAGATCCGGTTGATCCGTCAGCCAGCGGTTCTGCCCTGTCAGATTGTGTGTCAGCATCCGCCCGTCCTGGCTCCACAATGCGAAGAAAATGTCGTCCGGCATTTGTGAGGAGGTGAAAAAACGGTTCAGGGCAGAACGGTTGATCATGATTTTTAAATAGGCGATTTTGTCGTCCGGGTGATACATGTCCCGTATGGAGCGGCAGAAACTTAGCTGTTCCCCTTCTGAAAATAAGGCCCACTGTCCATAGGTGCTGTTCATGTCCGTCAATTCCTGCTCCGTAAAGATCGGAGCATTTTTTGAATAAGCACCGGTACAGAGTTGGCGGCCGTCGATTGTCTGGATATAAATATTCCGTATGGCCGTATTTTGGGAAATCATGGTCTGCAGGGTGGAAAGGGCCTGGGAGTACAGCTCCAGATATTGGGAAGTGGGAGCTGGATGATCCGCCAGTATGAAATCCCGTATGGTGTCGTCCGCAATGATGGATACGGAAATGTTGCTGATACCGGTCAAAAGGCCGGAAACAGAGGTGGAGACGTCATTTAATATGTACTGGGTGGTGGTCCGCCGGTCCGTCAGCAGGCGGTTGCTGAAAAAAACTGAGGCCAGAATCAGGCAGACCACAGCCGGCAGCAGAAAAAACACTAAATTAGAGATGATCAGCTTGGAAAGCAGGCTGTTTTTTTTCATAAAATCCTTATGCTTCTTTCATACTTTTCTTTTATAGTAACACATAAGCGTTAATTGGAGAATATTCCAAATTTTGCCTAAACAGCAAGAATCGTAACATTTGATTAGAAAGTAACAAAGATAATATTCCATATATTGTTGTGAAATAATAAATGGAACAAAAAATAATCTGTAAATACAGAGGAATTTGTCCTACAATAACGACATAAAATCATTGTTTAAGGAGGAGAAGGGATGAAACGAAGAGCAGCGGCAAAAATGACGGCAGTGTTTCTGGCCGGGGGACTGATGATGGGAACAGCGGCCTGTGGAGCCAAAACGCAGCCTCAGGAGAACGGTTCGGGCGCCGGCGAGGAACAGCATGAGGAGGTGACGCTTTCAATTCTGCATGAGCATTCCGCAGAAGCGGCGGAAAACATTGTCAGCAGCGCAGGTTTCCGCGCCATGCTGGACAAATATCAGGAAGAACACCCCTGGGTGCATTTGGAAGAGACTACGGTTGCCAATTCGGAAATCCTAAACAAATATCTGGCTCTGATCGCGGCGGATGAACTTCCCGACGTCACCTATGTGAAATACACCTGGCTGGAAAATATGGTGGAAAATAATATGCTGGTGGATCTGACCGAATATGTGAATCCTGACGATTACGTGGACGGCCTTTATTCCGTCACCTATGACGGAAAGGTGTGGGGAATGCCCAACAAACACTCCGCTTACAATCTGATTCTGTACAATAAAAAAATGTGGAAGGAAGCCGGATACGACACATTTCCGGCCACCATGGATGAACTCATAGAGGCAGGAAACGTATTTAAAGAAAAGGGAATTACCGCCGTATCCTTTGGAAATACGGCAAAATGGAACGCGGTATCCTATTTTACAAGCCCGCTTCTCTATGACTACTGCGGAAAAGAGTGGGTGGAATCCATGATCGCCGGAGACGGAAAGGCCAAATGGACGGATGACTGTTTTATCGAGGCCATGAGAGAACTCCAGAAGATGTCAGTTTTATTTAATGAAGACTTCAATATGCAGGATGATATGTGGGCCATGGGCTGGTATATGCAGGGAAATGCCGCTGCCCACGCGGTTGGAACCTGGGGAATTGATACGGCCAAAAATATGTCCGAAGAATACAAGGACGTATGGGACAATACCGGAGTGGTGATTTTGCCGGCGGCCAACGGAGCGAAGCCGACCCTTGTTTCCGCAGTGGGCGCCGCGGTAGGCGTCAGCTCTAAACTAGAAGGCGCGGAACGGGAAGCCGCAATCGAACTGGTAAAACAGATCAGCAGCCAGGATTACGCCGCGTTTATGTCTGAACGGGCCAGCACAACCCCAGTGAAAACCGAGCTGGATTTCACCGGAAAAGGCCCGCAGTACGAAGAGTTTGCAGAAGTTTTGAACACTCCCGATTCCGGGCTGAACTTCAATGACTATTTTAACCAGGGCATCGCCAACCTGATGCAGGCGGAGACCCAGAGCCTGCTTGCGGGAAACAATACGCCGGAAGAAATGGCTCAGAAACTGCAGGCATTTCAGGATCAGCTATAGACAAGGAGAAAAGGGATGAACCGTGCAATACGGCCTAAAAAAGGCGTTTTCATCGCATATCTGTTACCGTGTTTGTGCATTTATATTTTTGTATTCATCATTCCGGCGGCGGCCTCCGTTTTACTGAGCTTTTTTAAGTTTTCCAACATCAGGAAATTCAGTTTCACAGGCCTTCAGAACTATATCACCCTGATCAATGACCCCAATGTCTGGATCGCTCTGAAAAACAACCTGTTTTTGGTGGCGGTCAGCCTGGTGGGGCAGATCGGGATCGCATTTCTCCTGGCCTGCATATTGAGCTCTTCCAAAACATTTTTGGCAGGTCTTTGCAGGACGGTAATCTATTTTCCTGTGACCATTTCAGCGGTTGTCATCGGTTATGTGTGGAAAATGGTGTTCGACTACAATTATGGAATTGTGGTTAAGTTTTTGGAATTCCTCGGAAGGTCCGATTTGATTGCGCCATGGCTGGGGCAGGAATCCACGGTTATGCTCTGTGTGTGCATCCCCCTCGTCTGGCAGTATGTGGGATTTCATCTGGTCATCCTGGTTTCAGCCATGACCTCTATCGACCAGGATATTTATGAAAGTTCGTCCATCGATGGGGCGGGAGCAGTCCAGAAGGCGGTTTATATCACCCTTCCCATGATAAAGAATACGCTTCTGATCTGTGTGTTTTTATGCATATCGGCCAACATGAAGGTATTTGACCATATCATGACGCTGACAAACGGGGGGCCGGGATTTGCTTCCAATGTGCTGGCACTGTACGCTTATAATGTATCCTTCAGCCAGATGAACATGGGATACGGCAGCGCCATATCCGTATTTATCCTGGCCATCACCATCATTTTGTTTCTGATTTCCAATGGGGTGATGTCTGTGGGAGGCAAAAAGGAGTGAGGGGAGATTCATGAAGAGATTTAAAAATAAAGAGGGCAGGGTGACGGTTTTCTCTGTGATGTCCGTCGTTTTGTTGAACGCCGTACCGCTTTTTTATGCATTTACCTGTATACTTCCGGTGGTCTGGCTGTTCTATTCCACATTTAAAACGATGACGGAATTTTCGGCAAATGTGCTGGCGCTACCGAAATCATTTGCTAATCTTGTGAATTATGAATACGTGCTGACCAGAATGAATCTTCTGGGGGCCATGTTCAATACGGTGCGGATTTCCGCAATCGTCGTGACCTGCGTGGTGATGTTCGCATTTATCAACGGATACTTTCTGGCCCGGTTCCAGTTTTTCGGCAAACGTTTCCTGTCCGGTTTATACACATGCAACCTGTTTATACCGGTTCACGCCATTTTAATCCCTACCTATATCCTGTTTTCCGCGGTGGGGCTTTACAACAAATGGTATTCAACCATACTGCCCTGTATCTGCATGGAAGTGACTACGACCATATTTCTGGTGAGAGGATACATAGAATCCATGCCAAAGGAGCTGGAGGAAGCGGCTGCCATTGACGGAAGTTCTTTTTCCAGGACCTTGTTCACCATCATCATGCCGGTGGCAAAGCCGGTGCTGGCCACCTGCGCCATCATCTGTTTCTTCCACGTGTGGAATGAGTTCCCATTTTCCCTGATTTTGTTCAACCGGGAGAAACTGTATACCCTTCCCCTGGCGCTGATGCGCTTTAAAGGGGACTATGTGACGGATTATCCAAGGGTAATGACCTCCATGTTCATTTCCATCCTTCCGGCTTTTTTGATCTATATATGTTTTTCCAAACAGATCATGAAGGGAATGATGGCCGGGGCGGTGAAGGGCTAGAGTGTGTTTGAAAATTCATTTCCGTCATCTGCACGCCCCACTTTGCGGTATATTTGCCCCGAATTCGGTCAACGTAGCCCGCTACGTCTCCCTCATTCGGAACAAATCTCCCACAAACTGTGACGCACAGCTGCCAGAAAGCAATTTTCAAACACGCTCTAGGAGGACGATTTGAACAGGTCCCTTAGTTCAATTATAAATGTACGGATATTCTTAGCGTGTATTTGAAACAGGATAAGTAATACGTAAATGATACGGGAGATTACATAGGAGATTGCATGGGTGATGAAATGGGAAGCAAAAATTGTGGTGAGAACCATCGTATAGATGAGTTCTCCATATGATTAAAGTGGATAAACCCATAACCTGTGTATCTGGATATAGAATTATTATATAGGAGATATGCAAAATGAAAGAGATCAGAAAAGCCAGTTCCCTGGAACGGCTATATAAAAATGACAGCCACCCCATTTCAGAGGACGCGCCGGAACTCATATTTATGAGAGCGGTCTGTGCCGGAGATATTGAGAAAGCGGTGGGACTATTCGAAGAGGAAAAGCTGTTTGGCGGTGGAAAAACGGCGGTGGACGCGCCCCATGGACGATTTGAAGGCAGGGAAGGCATAAGACAGTTTGCCGAAACTCTGCCGGACTGGTTCCACGCCATAAGGGCAGAAGCAGTTCCTGTGATTCAGACCAGGGCCAACGGAAGGAGCATTACGGAACTGGTGGTTAACTTCGAGACAGAGGAATGGATCGACCAGGTTCCCATGTTTGTGATCGGAGATTTGAGAACTCCCACAACCCTGGACGAGGTGAGAATTTATTTCCACTGCACCTACCTTCCTCAGATCACCCCATACAGAAAGCCGATTTTTCAGGCATCCCATCTGGAAATGGGAGAGCCCGGTCTTTTGACCGGAGCGGTCAGGGAATATTACGAAGCCCTTCACCATGTGCCGTCGGCCGACGTGGACAGGATTTTAGGCGCCATGGAGGACCACTGCCTGTTCGGCGGCTATGAACCGTTAAAAGAAGGAGAGCATGAAGTTTCCAACAAGGACGAGATGAGGAAGAAATTCGAACACATGGCGACTTACATTCCCCGCTGTGTGGGCATGAGATATGAAACCCTGACCGACGACGGAAAGAACTGCATTATCGAATGGGTACATATTGTATCCGAAGCCGGACAGAAAGAATTGTCCCGGGTGGCATTGTCCGGAGTGGCGGCCTATGAAAGAGGGGAGAGCGGCCTTCTGTGTGCCGTGAGGATTTCCGATTACGCCGGATATGAAAGGCAGATCGACTGGAATAAGGCCGGGATCTCCAAAGAGGAGGCCTATTTCATCAACCTGGTGAAGGAGTTTCCGGCGGGAGTTATGCAGAGATAAATTGGGATTTAGTTGATGAAAGGTACGCAGAAAAGCGGGAGGAGGGGGCGGACAGACGGCCAGATTTTTGGAAGGGGCCAGGCCGAGGGGCATCCGTCGGGGATGAAAACCAGCTTCCAACCGTAAGTGAATCTAAGCCTCCAGGGATGAAAAAAGACGGTTCGATGCCCATTCACGGTAAACTCTTTATGGACTTTACCGTTCAGTGGGCATCTCAGAAACTGATTTGGTTTTCAGTTTCT
>NZ_WQPN01000051.1:20589-25262 GCF_018785315.1 Clostridium sp. MCC353
TAGCCTAAGTTTCACTAACGGTTTCCAGATGGCTTTCATCCCCGACGGATGCCTCTCGGCCTGGCCCCTTCCAAAAATCTGGCCGTCTGTCCGCCCCCTCCTCCCGCTTTCCTGCTGGTTTTCTCTGGCTAAAGTAATTTTAACATAAAGGGCGAAGGCATTTCCGAAAATGGCTTCACCCTTTAATATAAATCCCCACACCATTTAACATCAACCCTCAAGGCATTTTCAAAAATGCCTTGACCTTTTACTGTGAATCCCCACATCAGTTACTTTAAACCTCTATGTCATAATCTGCACGAAATACCAAACAATATCTCAACCAAATGCTCTTTGGCCTTTTCCACTTCCCTTCTCCAAATCTTTATTCATCCTTTGTCAGGCCAGTACACAGCCGTGAATCCTGGGGATGGGGACGGACGGGGGCGGAGGTTCGCTTGGAGGGGGGCACCGGGCGGAGCGGAAACCGTTGGCGATGAAAGCCGTCTGGAAACCGTTAGAGAAACTTAGGTTCCAGGGATGGAAAAAGACGGGCAGAAACTGAAAACCAAATCAGTTTCTGAGATGCCCACTGAACGGTAAAGTCCCATAAAGAGTTTACCGTGAATGGGCATCGGACCGTCTTTTTCCGTCCCTGGAGCCTTAGTTTCACTTACGGTTGGAAGCCGGTTTTCATCGCCAACGGTTTCCGCTCCGCCCGGTGCCCCCCCCTCCAAGCGAACCTCCGCCCCCGTCCGTCCCCATCCCCAGGATTCACGGCGTAACTTCTGCCAATTCGTTAAATAAAGATTTCAAACTTTCCTGATGGATATGACCACGTCTGTGATAACTGCCTTATGAACTGTACTGGCCGGGCATGGAAGGAAACACAGTTCGATTAATGTGCCTGGCAGAAGGGTAAATAAATCGGTCATGGAGAAGTTTCCGATTTGATTTTCTACTGTAACCTGCTCCTGAATGCGGGTTGAGGGAATCGGTTTGATGTAGAATGCGAGGATTCCGCAGGAACAGGCCAGATAATTGAATTTAAATGAAACCTGATAGACACCGCCCTTTTTAATTAAAAAGCCGGGTGAATTTTCGCAATGTTCGATGCAGAAACCTGATGTAAACGTATTTTCGCCAAATATAATCGGAGTTCCTGCATGGATAACCTGTTCCCTGCAGCATTCGGAACGGATGTGATTGATACGGCAGGGTTCCGGTGGTTTCGGCAGAGGTTTTAGTTTATGGCATTCGCAGGGCGGCGGTGGAGGCGGAGGCGGCGGAGGACAGGGCGGCGGCGGACAAGGTGGTGGGGAACAAGGCGGCGGAGGACAGGGCGGCGGAGGACAAGGTGGCGGGGAACAAGGCGGCGGAGGACAGGGGGGTGGCGGACAAGGTGGCGGCGGACAAGGTGGAGGAGGACAAGGCGGCGGGCATGGGGATGGATTCGGCGGAGGACAAGGCTTTTTATATTGGTTACAGCAAAGTCCGTAGTACAGGGCATTACACAGACGGCTGCGTGGGTTGTCATTTTCACTCATAAAAACTCCGTTCTGCCGCAGAAGCGGCGCACGTAATGTATGGATTTACAATAATATATGTTAAAAAAGACAGCCTGTGAAAATATCGGCTCCATAAGAGGATAAAATGCATTTCCTGTTGCATACTGAAATAAAAAGCCATATGTAAAGGAGCCGGATCAAATGAAATTCAACGCAGTATATTATGAACCCGACAGCCTGAATTATCAGTTGGGCAGACAACTGAAGGAGAAATTCGGCCAGATACCCTGGATTCCCATAGAAAGCCACAACCGGATTGAAGAAATGCAGCAAAAACCCAATTCAGAGTTTGGAAAAATGAAGTCAAACCTGATCATAGGAATCAGGAAAACCCATAAATACACAGAAAATCATAAAGTCTCCGATTATTTGGTTCCATACACATCATCCGGGTGTACAGCCATGTGTCTTTACTGCTACTTGGTGTGCAATTACAATAAATGTTCCTATTTGAGGCTGTTTGTGAACCGGGAACAGATGTTTGACCGTCTGATCCGCACTTCTTTAAAAAGTGATATGCCGAAGACATTTGAAATAGGGAGCAACAGCGATCTGGTTTTGGAAAATACCATAACGGGAAATTTGGAGTGGACCATACCACGGTTTGCGGAAAAAGGAAAAGGGGCAGTCACATTTCCATCCAAATTCCATATGGTGGATCCGCTGTTAAATCTGGATCACCGGGGAAAGACCATATTCCGCATGAGCGTCAATCCCCAGCCCATAATCAGTAAAATTGAGTTCGGCACATCTCCCTTGGATAAACGGATTGACGCGGTCAACAAGATGTGTGAGGCCGGTTATCCCTGCGGGCTTTTAATCGCTCCGGTGATCCTGGTTGACGGATGGAAGGATTTATACACCGGGCTTTTGCTGGAGCTAAAGGAGAAGCTTTCCGATAAAATGAAATCCCAGATGTTCTTGGAGATCATTTTAATGACCTATAGTTTTGTTCACAGAGCCATTAACGGCGACGCATTTCCCAATGCTCCGGATCTCTATGATAAAGAAAAAATGACGGGAAGAGGCAGGGGAAAATACTGCTACCGGACAGATGAAAGGGCTGAGGCGGAAAGTTTTTTGAGGGCAGAAATCGCCCGGATTCTGGGAAATGTAACGATTTTATACATTAGCTGATGTCCAAAACGGCCTGCTGCATTTTTAGGCATGTCTTCTATTTGGCGGAAGACGGCAGCAGGTCCATAATTTTCCGCGTAAGGAAATTTTAAGACAAAGTAAGGAGAATCACTCTTGTTTTTCTTATGTAAACTCATATAATAGTAAAAGCATGGCATATCATAACTATAGGCATTTGAGGAGGCAAACAAGAATGAAAAAAATGATAAGATGGATAAAGGTAGGAGCCTGGGCGATGCTGGCAGCAGGGCTTGCCGCGGTCAATGTGGCGAGCAGCAGCGCCGCGCAGGTGAATACGGAGCAGCAGGCGCCAGAAAAACCGCTGCCAACGGAGCAGGCCGCGCTTACCAGCTGCTTGATAGAGAATGGACAGATCAAGATTGCTGGAGGAGTGGAAGGCGCATGGTCCGATCCGGCCTACTATGACAATTATCTGTATCTGTTCGAACTGCAGCCATACCAGGATGACCTGAAAGGGCGCACCGACTATGCGGCTTGGATTACCAAAGGAGATCCGGTTTCCTTCACCCAGCCTCTGAACCTGGGTACGGAACATGATAAGCTGTATTCAAAATTTGTGTTAGCCGTATTTGATGGTGAGGAATATATTCCTGTCAGCAATGCAGTCCACGTTACCAATCCGGAAGTCCTTGCTAAGAACAAGGATGATTTTAAAGCACCGCTGACAAAAAAGGGCCTTTTGATTGAACAGCCCATGTTGGAGGACGCATTTGAACTGGGAGTAAAACATGTGATTGTCAACATCCCGTTTCATCATATTTTGGGAAACGGAATCGATTATACATACGACGGAAAAACCTATCATTTTAATAAAGAATTAATGGAAGAATACGATTACACCATCCGCCGCATGTCGGAAAAAGGAATGCTGGTAACAGCCGTTATTTTAAACGGATGGAACGATGCCACGCCGCAATTGGTATATCCCGGTGTGACCAAATCATCGTCCGCTAATTATTACGGTTTCAATGTTTCTACTAAAGAAGGATTTGAGACGGTAAAAGCCATCGCCTCTTTCCTGGCGGACCGTTACGGCGATCATTCCTCCATGCACGGTAAAGTATCCAACTGGATTATCGGCAATGAAATTAACAATAACCTGAACTGGAACTACATGGGCAAGATGGATATTGAAACCTATGTTAAGGAATACGAGCGGGCGTTCCGGGTGTTCTATACTGCAATTAAAAGCACCAACAAAAGCGACCGGGTGTATTTTTCCACAGATTATAACTGGAACTATGAAGCCGACGGAAGTTTGAAATACAATGCCAAAGACATTGTAGACGTGTTCAACCGGAATGTAAGAATCGGCGGCCAGATGGATTGGGGCCTGGCCTACCATCCCTATTCCATCCCGCTGACGGAGCCGGAATTCTGGGATGATGACCAGACCGGACTGATTAAAAATGATCCGTCATCCCCGGTTATCAATTTCAGCAATTTAAGCGTGCTGACCGACTACCTTCAGCTCCCCGAGCTGAGAATGGCAGACGGAAATGTAAGACACGTAATCCTTTCCGAGCAGGGCTTCACCTCCCACAGCGCCACAAGAGGAAAGAATACGGATCTTCAGGCAGCGGCATTTGCCTATGCTTACTACATCACGGATAACAATCCGTATATCGATGCATTTATCATGAGCCGTCAGGTAGACGCTCCGGCAGAAGCGAAAGATTCCCTGAATTTCGGCCTTTGGGAATGCGATATGAACACACCAAACCAGATAAACCCCACAAAGCGCAAGAAGATCTGGACGGTTTTCAAATGGATTGATAATAAGAAAGAATCCGTTGGAATTACTGAATTTGCAAAACCCATTATAGGAATTAACAAGTGGTCGGATGTGATCCCGAACTTCAAATACAATGAAAATTAGTGAGTTGTAAATCTTTATTTAGTTGAGGAAGTTACGCAGGAAAGCGGGACGAGGGGACGGACTGGATGTTTGGATGCGGACGGGCCCAG
>NZ_WQPN01000052.1:0-34173 GCF_018785315.1 Clostridium sp. MCC353
AACCTAAGTTCCACTAAACGGTTTCCACATGACCCCTGTATCGTTGGTTTCCCCGGTACCGCTCCCCGGTCTTCCGTCCCCCCATCCGTCCTCCCCGCTTTCCTGCTGGTTTTCTCTGGCTCTAGTAATTTAAAAATAATTTCGTAAATTATAAGAAAATTTAACGTAAAGCGTCAAGGCATTTTCGAAAAATCCTTGGCGCTTTACTGTTAATGCCCACGTCAGTTACATAAAATATGCATAGCGCGTCCAATGCACAGCCTGTAAGAAGGGGAACCTGGGGCAGAGAATCAGACCGGGCGGCCAAAGGGGCGGATCAAAGGCGGCGGGGATCCTGTGGAGACCGTTTAGTGGAACTTAGGTTTTTAGAATGGAAAAAGGCGGGCAGACACTGACTTCCAAATCAGTGTCTGAGATGCCCCTGAACGGTAAAGTCCATAAAGAGTTTACCGTGAATGGGCATCGGACCGCCTTTTTCCATTCTGAAAGCCTTAGTTCCACTTAACGGCCGGAACAAGATCCCCGCCGCCTTTGATCCGCCCCTTTGGCCGCCCGGCCTGATCCTCTGCCCCAGGTTCCCCTTCTTACAGGCGTTGCTTTCACGAATACACGAAATAAAGATTTAACGCAATTTTAACGCTTCGCTAAGATGATGTTAAAGACCTCTGCAAACGATTGTATTCTGAATTTCCTGATGGTAAGATAATGACGATTTTCAGATATATTCACTAAAAACCAAGGAGGGAACAATGTAATGTTTATTAAAAAGTATGGGGATTTGACGGTCGGGATCTTTTTTTCCGTATTGTCTATAGCAATGATTCTGGCTTCCATTGCTCTTCCGAAATCCACGGTAATGGAGATCGGACCGGACTTTGTGCCGCTGTGTATTGCAATCCTGACGCTGGGTCTGGCGGCTGCATTAATTGTTTTAAGTCTGAGACAGATGAAGAAAAATGCCGGGATTGAAATCACGGCGGATGAAGGCGAAGAGGCGCCGGATATTAAACGGGTTATCGTCAGCTTTCTGCTGATTCTTATCTATGTGTTTGTTATGAAGCCGGTTGGTTTTATCGTATCCACATGTGTTTATCTTCCTTTGCAGATGCTGGTTCTGGCGCCTGATGAGGGCAGAAAACCTGTTTTTCTCACTATCATTTCCGTGTTGTTTACATTTGCGGTATTTTTCCTGTTCCGGTATGGATTCAAAATCATATTGCCGGCCGGAATTTTTACAATAAATTTATAGGGGGATTATGTTATGGAAGCATTTGGATTATTAGGCCAGGCGCTGGTCCGCGTATGCGCGCCCAGTTCTCTGTTACTGATGGCAGCCGGTGTGGCTGTCGGAATTATATTCGGGTCAATTCCCGGGCTTTCAGCCGCCATGGCTGTAGCATTGTTTTTGCCGCTGACATTTTCACTTGACGCGTCTATGGGATTGAATTTGTTGGTTGCTGTTTACATAGGCGGTATTTCCGGCGGTTTGATTTCCGCAATTCTGCTCAATATGCCGGGTACGGCTTCTTCTATTGCCACCTGCTTTGACGGACATCCTATGGCTCAAAAGGGGGATGCCGGAAAGGCCCTGGGATATGGAATTGTGTTTTCATTTTTAGGAAGTGTATTTTCATTTATCATTCTAACTTTCGCTGCTCCGCCAATCGCGGATATCGCGTTGAAATTCACACCGGTTGAGAACTTCGGTATCTGTATTTTCGCATTAACCATGGTTGCGGTTCTGGCTTCCGGCTCTATGCTAAAGGGCGTGCTGTCAGGTATGCTGGGTTTGATGGTGGCAATGGTTGGTATGGCCCCGATCGATGGAATCGCCCGCTTTACCTTCGGTAACCGCAGCCTTTTGGCCGGTTTTGATACCCTCCCTACGCTGATCGGTATTTTCGCGATCTCAGAGATTTTGGTAACCGCGGAGAAAATGGGCAGCGGCAAAGCGCTTGAAACAGTTAAGGTAAATAAAATCAAAGGATTCGGCTTTAGCTGGGCAGAATTTGTCTATCAGATACCCAATGCTATCCGTTCCGCTTTAATCGGTACCGGCATCGGCATTCTTCCCGGCATCGGCGGCAGCACATCCGGTATGCTTTCCTATGTAACTGCTAAAAATATGTCCAAACATCCGGAGGAGTTCGGTAAAGGCTGTCCGGACGGCATTGTAGCTACGGAAACCGCAAATAATGCCACAATCGGCGGCGCTATGATCCCACTTCTCGTTTTAGGAATTCCGGGCGACGGAGTTACCGCAATGATGCTGGGCGGTTTCCTGATTCACGGCCTTTCCACCGGTCCGCTGTTTCTTCTGAGCCATAAACTTTGCTATAGGAGTTTACATTAATTGTAACATCTTTTGGTGTAACCTTTAAAGTTCCTTCTGTGATTTCAATTGAATAGTTCTCTGTCACATCCAGATTCTCTTCTCCGTGATAAATCTTTACAGATTCAACACTGTTTGCGGTTTCACCTGCATTGGTGATCTCACCATTTACAGTGACAACTACGCGGTCACCTTCCTGAATTTCGCCTGAAACTGATGCTGCGGTATCTCTTAAAGTTTTACCGTCATAAACCTTTTCAGCGTCATTTGTAGAAACTTTAACTGCATAAGCTCCCTTATTTACAGTTAAGGTGCCATTCACATAAGTGATATCATAGTTATCCGTAGTTTCTGATCCGGTTGAATTCTTGATGACTGCGTGATCCGCAACATTGTCGCTAGTGCCCGCTGTCAACTGGCTTCCTGTGATCTCTACGTCAGAAATGAGTTCACCCTCTGCCAATTCACCGTTATACTGATAATCATTTACAATAAGAGGAGTTCCATCGTAAGGCTTTTCACCGCTCTCTGCTGTGATCGTGAGCTTCCTTGCCTCAATCTTCAGAGTTCCCGGTACAGTTGCGATTTCATAGTTCTCTGTAACGATTTCTCCATCTGGTCCTCCATGACGGATGATTACTTCTCCAACCAGATTGTTATCAGCAGCATTATCCGCTACATTGGTTACACTTCCTGTTGCATTTACATAAACTTCATCGCCTGTAAACATGATTCCTTTTACATCACATACTTCAGAAGTTAATGGAGTTCCATCATAGATCTTGCTGGCGTCTGGCGCCGTTATTGTAAGGATATTTCCTGTTGCTTTGCTGACTTTAATATGACCTGGCCTGCGAATAATCTCATAGTTGCCTGTCATATCTGCTCCACCGGCTTTAATTACAACATTACCAACTTCTACATCATTTTCACCAGTGAAGATTCTTACAGCGCCTTCCAAAGTTACATCAGCCTCATGGCCAGTCAACAGACCTGCATTTTCTGCCGGATCGGAAATTTCATAAGCAACACGGTGTTCCGTTCCGTCATATACAAAGTCATTATTAGTGCCTGCCGTAATGGTTACCGGTCTCGGCTTAATTGTTAATGTTCCTACTACTGGATTAATTACATAGTTCTCTGTAACATCGGTTCCGTCCGGTCCGCCATGGCGTACCACGATTTCACTTAACGGGTTATTCCCTGTAGCAGTATCATCTACATTTGTTACGCTTCCGGTAGCCTTAACATAAACTGCATCGCCTTCGAAAAGCTCATCTCCGCTGATAATACATGTTTCTGCGGTCAATGGCGTGCCGTCATAGACCTTTTCAGCGCTTGGAGCGGTTACTGTGATCTCTTTTCCGGTTGCATAATTTACAAAAATGCTTCCGTCTACTTTTTTGATATCATAGTTTGAAGTTTTATCACTCTGTCCGTCGCTGATCGTTACTTCGGTAACAGTTACCTTGTTATTACCATAGAAAGTTCTTGTATTTCCGTCCAGTTTCACATTCTCAAGATGGCCCTGTAATAACCCGGTGTTCTCTCCAGGTTCAGATACCGTATATTCTACGCGGTGTTCCGTTCCGTCATAGGTAAATGTTCCGGTTCCTGCTATAACGGTAACTGGTCTCGGATCAATCCGTAATGTTCCCGGTATTGTATTGATCTTATAGTTTTCCGTTACATCCACTCCATCATGGAGTATTGTCACATCTCCTACCTGGTTATTATCCGCTGTGGTGTCTTCTACATCAGTTACGCTGCCGACAGCATTTACATGGATGATATCACCCGCAAACGGAGTTCCGGTTATCACACATTCAACCGCTGTCAATGGAGTGCCATCATAGATCTTGCTGGCAGTCGGAGCAGTTATTGTCAGCGACCTGCCTTCTGCCTTGTTAACTGCAATGTAACCTTCTTTACGAATTACGTTATAATTGGAAGTTACATCATTTTCACCTGACAGTACCTGAACAGTTCCAACTTCTACAGGATTTCCTCCAACGAAGGTTCTCTTATTTCCAATAAGATCAACTTCTGCAGTCTGGCCTTCAATCAGTCCTGTATTTTCATCAGATGCAGCGATTGTATAGCTTACGCTGTGTTCTGTTCCGTCATAAGTGAAATCATTCTTGGTTTCTGCTGTGATGGTTACCGGTCTTGGATTGATTGTTAAGGTTCCAGGTACCGGAATGATATTGTAGTTTTCTGTTACATCTACACCATCTTTTCCACCGTGGCGGATCACATAGCTGGCTATCAGGTTATTGTCTTTCACACCTGGGGTCACGTCTGTGATGCTTCCTGATGTTACCGCATAGACATCATCTCCCGGCAGAAGATTTTCTTTATTTACTGTATATCCGGCTTCCGTTAATGGGGTTCCGTCGTATACTTTTGCTGCATCTTCTGCTTTGATTGTGATGTCAATTCCGGTTGCTGCTTTTACTTTGATATGGCCGTCGATCTTCTTAATGTCATAGTTCTTTGTCATATCAATTGTATCTGCCATGATCTGTACCGAATTTACTTTTACATCATTTTCGCCGGTATAAGTTCTTGTATTGCCGTCCAGTACTACGATTTCCTTATGGCCGCTTAACAACCCTTCATCTTCTCCCGGTTTGGATACAGTGTAACTTACACTGTGCTCAGTTCCATCATATACGAAATCGTCATTGATTTCCGCTGTGACGGTTACCGGTCTCGGATTAATGGTCAAGGTTCCCGGAATTGCAGTTACCTTATAGTTTTCTGTCACAATTGTGCCTTCCGGACCACCATGACGGATTTCATAACTATCGATCTGGTTGTTTCCTGCCACACCTGGGGTCACGTCTGTGATACTTCCGGAAATTACTGCGTATACTCTATCTCCCGGCAGAAGGTTCTCTTCATTTACCTTATATCCAGAGGCCGTTAATGGGGTTCCGTCGTATACTTTTACATCGCTGTCTGCTGTAATCGTGATATCAATTCCAGTTGCCGCGATTACATTGATATGGCCATTTTCTTTTGTAATGTCGTAGTTTGCTGTTACATCCGTTTCACCGGATTTGATCGCTACGTTTTCTACCAATACATCATTGCCACCGACAAATGTCCGGGTATTGTCTTTCAGCTCTACTATTTCTGTATGACTGCTTAACAATCCTTTATCCGTTCCTGGGTCGGATACCTGGTAGCCTACTTTGTGTTCCATTCCGTTATATACGAAATCATCTTTCGTTTCGGCTGTGATGGTTACCGGCCTCTGATCGATTCTAAGGGTTCCGGCTATCGGCTGGATATCATAGTTCTCTGTGACGATTTCTCCATCAGCGCCTCCATGGCGGATGACTACGCTTCCAACCGGGTTGTTGCCCTCTGCATTATCAGATACATTGGTTATGCTTCCGGTTGCATTGACATATATAACGTCGCCTTCGAACAGTTTTCCTTCAACTTTACATACAATCGATGTAAGCGGTGTTCCGTCATAAATCTTATTAGCGTCCGGCGCTGTTATTTTAAGGACATTTCCCTCAGCTTTATTGATATAAATGTGTCCGTCAACCGGTGTGATGCTGTAGTTGGATGTCAAATCTGTTCCGCCATTCATGATTTTCACATCATCAATGGTTACTGAGTTATCACCAACTAAAGTTCTCTTAGCTCCAATAAGGATGACTTCTTCCGCATGGTCTTTGAGTAAACCTGCATTTTCACTTGGGGCGGAAACTGCATAGCCAACACTATGTTCGAATCCGTCATAAGTGAAGCTTTCCGTTTTAACAGTGATGGTTATTGGTCTTGGAGTTACTGTTAAGGTTCCCGGTACTGGAGTAATATTGTAGTTTTCTGTTACATCTACACCATCTTCTCCACCGTGGCGGATCACATAGCTGGCTATCAGGTTGTTGTCTTTCACACCTGGGGTCACGTCTGTGATACTTCCGGATGTTACGGCATAAACTTCATCTCCCGGCAGAAGGTTTTCTTTATTTACCGTATAACGGGATTCCGTTAATGGAGTTCCATCATATACTTTTTCTGCATCTTCTGCTTTGATTGTGATGTCGATTCCGGTTGCCTTGCTGACACTGATATGGCCGTCAACTTTCTTAATATCATAGTTCTTTGTCATATCAGCTTTGTCTGCCATGATCTTTACTGATTTTACCGTCACCTGATTGCCGCCGGCATAAATTCTTGTATTGCCTTCCAGCTCTACAAGTTCCGTATGACCGCTTAACAAGCCCGTATCTGCTCCAGGTTTGGATACGCTGTAACTTACCTCGTGCTCAGTTCCGTCATATACGAAGCTGTCATTGGTTTCTGCTGTCACGGTTACCGGCCTCGGATTAATTGTTAAGGTTCCAGGAATTGCAGTGACCTTATAGTTTTCGGTCACGATTGTGCCTTCTGGTCCTCCATGACGGATCTCATAACTTTCAATACGGTTATTTTCTGCCACTCCTGGAGTTACTTCTGTGATACTTCCTGAAATTACTGCATATACATCATCTCCCGGTAAAAGATTCTCTTTATTTACCGTATAACCGGATGCTGTTAACGGAGTTCCATCATATACTTTATCTGCGCTGGCTGCTGTAATCACAACTTCGATTCCAGTTGCCGCTTTTACATTGATGTGGCCCTTTTGCTTTGTAATATCGTAGTTTCCTGTCACATCCGCTTCCCCGGATTTGATCGCTACTGTTTCTACTAATACGTCATTGCCGCCCACAAATGTCCGGGTGTTGTCTTTCAGTTCTACAACTTCCGTATGACCGCTTAACAGACCTTTATCCGTTCCTGGATCAGATACCTGGTAGCCTACTTTGTGTTCCATTCCGTTGTACACGAAATCGTTATTTGTTTCGGCTGTGATGGTTACCGGCCTCGGATTGATTGTCAGAGTTCCGGCTACTTTCTCAATTTCGTAGTTGTCTGTTACGATAACTCCTTCGGGCCCTCCATGACGGATGACTACCGTTCCTACCGGGTTGTTGCCGGCTTCATTATCAGCTACGTTCGTTATGCTTCCTGTTGCATTTACATAAACTTCATCGCCTGGGAACAGAGTATCGGATCTTTCGCAAGTTTCAGCAGTGAGAGGGGTTCCGTCATAAACCTTACTCAAACTCGGCGCTGTTACTGTTACTTTCCTTCCAGTCGCTTTCGTTATTTTTATGCGGCCAGGGTTGCTTATGATTTCATAGTTTCCGGTCTTATCAACTCCGTCTGATTCGATTGTCACAGAACTTACCGTTACTGCTTCGTCACATACGAAGACCTGCTTATCATTTACAAGGGTTACTTTTTCCTTATGGTCTTTTAATAATCCACTGTTCTGATCTGCCTTAACCACATTGTAGCCTACGCTGTGCTGTTCTCCATTATATGAGAATTCTTTGCTTTCTACATTAATGGTTACCGGTCTCTTGGTAATGGTTAACGTTCCGGCCTCCGGGGTGATGCTGTAGTTTTCGGTTACATCCGTTCCGTCTGCACCGCCGTGTCTTATGACAATCTCTCCTAACGGGTTGTTTCTGACAGTGGATTCTGACACTTCGGTGATGCTTCCGATTGCTTCCACATAAATCTCATCGCCTTCAAACAGTTCGCCTTCTGTTAACTCAAATCCCGGTTCCGTTAATGGGGTTCCGTCATAGACTTTTGCAGCATCTTTGGCTTTGATCGTGATCACTTTATCAGTCGCCTTGTTTATAATGATCTGTCCGTTTACCTGAGTGATACTGTAGTTGGACGTCTTATCATCCTTGCCGTCGCTGATACTTACTGTATCAACCTGAACCGGATAAGTTCCAACAAACTTCTGGGTTGCTCCAGTAAGGGTTACGCTTTCCTCATGGCCATCCAGCAGTCCAGTTCCTTCACCCTTTTCTGATACAAAGTATGATACACTGTGCTCTTCTCCATCATAAGGGAAGGACTTTGATTCAGCCGTTATAGTTACCGGTCTTGGATCAATAGTCAAAGTTCCGGCAATTGGAGTGATCTCATAGTTAGCCGTTACATCAACATCGCCATGCATGATAGTAACTTTACCTACAGGGTTATTCCCGGGTTCATTTTCGCTTACGTCGGTAATGCTTCCGGTTGCGTTGACATAAACTTCATCACCTGGGAACAGATTTCCTTTAGAAATGCACACAATTGATTCCAGCGGCGTTCCATCATAAACTTTCCTGGCATCTGGTGCAGTTATAGTTAACGGCCTCTTGATGGATGTATTAGTGATTTCAATCGAGCCTGGTATTTTAATAATATCATAGTTCCCACTCACATCAACTTTATCAAACCATATAGAAGCATCTTTAACAATTACCTCATTGCTTCCCGGCACGGTTCTGTAAGCACCGTCAAGTGTTACCTGTTCTTTATGGCCCTCTAATAAACCAGTATCATTACCCCTAGGAGAGACCGTATGAACTACATGGTGAGCTTCTCCATCGTACTCAAATGATCCATTGCCGCCAGTAATTGTCACCGGTCTTGGATTAATTTTCAATGTGCCAGGATTGGTTATAATCGTGTATTCTTCTGTTACTTCCTTTTTTGCACCGTTTACATTACGCCAAACCTGAATTGAGGTGATGTTATTGACCGTACTGTCATTCAGCACATCCGTTACTATTCCGTCTGTATCAGCAGTAATAAAATCTCCATCCTTTAATGTGCCGGATACAACCTCTGTCCGTTTCTCCGTCAATGCGTTTCCATCATAGATTTTATCCGCATTCAAAGGTTTTACAGTGATTTCATTCTTCTGTCTGTAGTAAAGGTTTAAAACAAGGGTTCCATTGCCTTTTACATAGCCGGAAAGTTTGTTATTCTCATTATCAGCATCAAAATAATATCCGCTGAAAGTCTTTGTTGTATCAGCCTGAACAAATGTACCAGCTTTTACAGTTGTAATTGTTTCTGTATGAGCACCATCTACTTTAAAGCTTCCGTTTTCCTGCTCAAAATAATATTGAATCTGGTATTTTGCTGAAAGAGGATTCCAAATAGCATACAGTGTTAATGTTGGTGTTTCACTTTGATCCGTTTTATAAGGATATTGAATGCTTCCGGAAGCTGTGGCTTCATTAGTTCCTTTGCCAGCCGGGTCATCAGACCATTTTACAAACTCATATCCTTCTCTTTCCGGGGTTTCTCCTGGTATGGAAACTCTGTCATTATAAGAATAATGAAGTTTGTCATAGTACTGTTTGTTCACTAAATCCAGTTTAGCTGAAGGATAATTATCCCATGCAGCCAAAGTAGCGTCATCAGTGCTGTCATTCAAATCATATCTTACAATTCCTGCTTTCAAATTATAATACAATTTCAAAACAGCAGATCCATCGCCCTGAATTGTAATTCCATTTGCCGGGTCAGCATGGTCGTAAGCATATCCCGGAATATCAATATCCCAATTATCAGGACTTACAGAGGTACCGGTTTCTCCGTTTTCTGTTCTCGAACGATCATCATCCAGTGTATAGCTGGTCGATCCAGCCTCATCCTGCAAATAATACTCAATCTTGTATTCCGTATCCTTATTCGCATTCCAAACCGCATAAAGGTCTACATTGGCAGCAGGCATTTCAAATTCTTCATCAGGCTGGTATACTTTTGTGCCTGCGGAAACCTGAGGCACCTCAGCCCATCCGCCAAAGGTATATCCTGCTCTGGATGGAGCATTGCCTACTGTGACGGTTACGCCTTCACGGTATTGGCCGTTCTGCGGCATGCTGCTGACTGGATCTGTGGTGTTTTCGTAATACGTAACTGCATAGGATGGCAGTTTGGTATAAACAGCCTTTATAACAGTGGTAGATTTATCAATGGTTTTTTCTGCTTCAAGGACAATACCACCGTCATACTCATCTGAATTATTAATAAAATCAATAATTCTGTTTAAATCTACAGCATCTTTATATTTGGTGTTCAATGGGAATATCTGATCTGCCATTGTACCAACTTTTTCCATAGTGCTGTCAACGCTGTCTCTTATGTAATATTCAACATCCACTGTCTGAGTATCTTTTGTATAAACTACATTGATAATTCCGTCAGCTGTTGCTGTAACTTTATAGGTAGCCGGGGTCTGAATACCGTCTTTATAGCCGTCAGGACGGTACTTATTCAAATATTCTCCGCCGTCGTACACGGATAAGTTGATTTCTTCTCCCAATACCAGACCTTTAAGACCTGCGCTGTTGAGATAGTTGCTGTCAGCTATGGAATCTTTGTAATATTTAACTGTAACTGCATATCCGCCGGATTTTACAAAGCTTAAATCCATGGCATCCATACCGCCGCCTTCAGCATAATCGCCTACAAAAACATCTAATACAAATACATCATTTTCTTTTGCATCCGGGTAATTTTTAAATAAGTTGCTTCCTACGTTATCCAGGTCAGCGTCACAGTACCAGCCGTCTGTATATGGAATAACATTTCTAGCTGCATGTGTCGCATCGGTCGCTTTTACACCTCTGAAAGAACTGGAAGATTCGGTTCCTGTCCAGAAAGCCAAATAATTACCCAGATTATTATTATTTATTTTTCCATTGTCTAAATCTCGTTTAGAATATACAAAAACAAAGATATCATCATTAATCGGAATGATCTTTCCGTCATCCCCCAACTCGCTGTATGCACTTTGCATTACTGTCTGTAGTTTTATATAATCCTGTGCAGAGAAACCTTCCGGAACAGTAAACGTTGTTTGGAAACGCCTGAGATCATAACTACTGGAAAACAGCTTCCATGTTGCAAACGCATGTGGTGGAATATTATAGCCCTTCACATAAGTGTCGAAGTAGTCGCCTTTATCCCAAGCATCATACTTCGGTTTCAGAGAATTCATCTCACTCCAGGTAAAGCTCCTGCTTTTGTTAGTATATTTTTTTACCCCTTCAGTGCCTTTCTTATTATCGGATCTCAGCCACTTTAAGCTTGGAGTTACAACTGGGGCAAAATATACTTCGATTGTAGAATTAGCTATAAGCTCAGGGAGTTCATATTGCTTTCCTCCAGCAATACTTCCTATGGGAATACTCTTGCCATCAACTTTTAATAGTCCAACCGCATATCCTGAATCCGGTTTAAAGTTAAGAACAGCTTTCGTTTGGTCAGGAATATTCTCAATTAGTTGTTCGCTGTCCTTTTCAATCGTAGTTGTTTGGTTGTTCTGAGTATAATCAACAGTTCCGGGGCCGTTGGTTTTAATTGAAACAGAGTGCTTAGCAGTAGATTTTGTTGCTAAATAAATGCTGAGGGTTTTACTTCTGTCTTTACTTATTTCTATAGCGGCGCCATCTTTGAATTTTGAGCCATCCAGTTTCAAATCACTAATTCTATATGTTTTACTCGCTTCTGTTGTTAAAGTAACATTTGTATTGGATGGATTATAATAATAAACTCTCTCTTCAGATGCCTTATTAACGCCATCAACATACAATTGGATTTTTAATTTACGGCTTCCCCACCACCACTCATCATTTTGGGTTTCAACCGTAACAAAATCACTCAAACTCGACAGCGCATAGATCTCCGGCCAATCCTGAACCGCACTTCTATAATACTGAGCCATTTCGTCAACTTTAACTCCATAGCCTTCCAGCAGTTCATATGTAATTTCTTTATTGGCAGCATTCAAGCCGACTTCAAACTTCGACGGTGAAAACTCACTCTTATTCACCAGTAATCCCGAAGCCTCGGGAACAGCCTGAGTTCCTTCAATTTCTAAAATGGCTTCTGTAATATCATAATTTCCATTTTCATCAAATTCACTGTTCTCTACCTGCAAAGTACTGCCTTTAATATAGGTAACATTATCAACAACCAGCTTATGAGAAACGTTTATACTATAAGATATGGATTCCGTCTGCTTATAGTAAAGCTGAATCTGGTTGCTGGATTCCAAGGACAATGTTTCACTCTGTATTGCATCTTCCAATGCTGATGAAACAAATTCATAGCCCTCAATCTCTTCTGCAAAGTCATCAACAGCCACTTCATCGCCGATTTGGAAACCGCTGTTTCCTGAATTATAAACTTTGTCATCCTTGATCTTCACCTGGCTGTCAACATCCAAGAACTGCACTGTGACAACTGCATTTGAGGATGTCGCTGTAATTGTTTCATTATCTAAAAGATATTTTAAAGAGATCACAAATGCTCTTGCCGTATCATCTTCACCTAAAGATACGATATCATAGGTTTTTCCCTTTAACTCTTCTAAACTAGGAGCCGTCTGTTCTGGTTCAAGATCATTGATAAGCTCTTTTCCATCTCCCAGATCAGCCTCATCCCACTCATAATCCATGGATGGAGCAGCAGTTGTTGTTTCAGCAGCACTGGTTTCATTCTTACTATCTTCACCAGTTTCTACAATAACTACGCTCTCCTCTGCTTCTGAGGTTTCTGATGTCTCTGGCATTTCAGCTTCTGTTGTTACTTGAGTTTCAATCTCAACTACGGATTCGGCACCAGTCGTTTTAATTACTTCTGTCTCTTTTTCTGTTTCTTCTGTCTCTTTTTCAGTCTCCGGCTCAACCTCTTCCTCTGTTTCGGCTTCTGTCTCTTCCAATTTTTCGGTTTCTGGTTCAACGCCGTCTTCTAAACTATCAATAGCCGTAGCAACTACAGGAACATGGTTTGCAGATACAGATAACTGAGCCTCTGTACTGGTTTCTGTTTCCAACTCCTCAGTTTCCGGTTCCTCTGCTTCTGTCTTCTCTTCAGTCTTTGCTTCGGTTTCTTCCGGCGTTGATTCAACAGCTTCACTTTCTGGTTCCTCAACCGCCTCTGTAGTTTCTTCCACCGGTGAAGTTTCTTCCGGTGTTGTAACTTCTTCAGTCTCCTCTGTTGTTTCTTCTGTTTCAGTAGTTTCAGTTTCGGATGATTCAACCTCCAATGTCTCTTCTGCGGATGTACTTGTCTCTGGTTCTGTCACTTCCGCTGATGTCTCCGAAACAGTAGTCTCCGGTACGGTGGTCTCCGGTACAGTCGTTTCCGGAACTCCAGGCCCGGGAACTGTAACTTTAGTTTCCTCTTCACCAAATACCATTGCATAAGGTTTAACTTCAACCTCTTTCGTCTGAACACCATCAATTTCACTTCTGAAATTTATAGTTTCCGCTGATCCATTCACATAAAGGAATATAATATCCTCATCACCAGTAAGAATATATTCCTCTTCCGAATCAGTTTTCGGAGTTCTTAAAAACATTCGAAGATCTAAACCCTCTGCGTTTTCATCCTCCCCTAACTCATAAGAAGGGAAGAACTCATATACAGAGCCCTTCGTGAACAGCTTTTCATAATCTTCTATCTGGCTGTCCTTTTTTGCACTTAATTCCAGATCCTCAAAATTCAGAATCTCACCGGAATCAACTGCTGCCTGCGCCGCATCCTTAAAATCGCTGCCACTCATAATAAAAGTGGCTGTTCTAACCGAAAATGCAGCCTGAACATCTGCCCATGACACCATATTAAAGGATGTCAAAAAAAGGCAAAGCGATAGGAAACCAGCAAGGCTTCTTTTCCATTTCTTCTTTAACTGCCCCATACTCATATGCGCACTCGTCTCCTTTTCCATACTTTTGTTACATTATAGCCATTATACATCTCTTTGGTTACAACGAGGTTACAAAACCCCTTTTTATCTCTTTTCTTAATTCTAACATGTATTTTTTATTTTGAAAGATATAATTACGATATTTTTAATATTTTACCAAAATCGTATTTATTTGGCTCAATTGGTTACATAATTTAGTTACATTTCGTAATTTTTCAATCATTTGTAACTATTATATGTAACCATTGTCTTTCATAATTTTCCCCCTTTCCATCAACATATATTTAAAATATTTTATTTAAAGTATATCATTTTACAGTTACAAAAAAGTTACAAGACAGCTTTTTTTACCACTTTCCATCGTAATAATACGCTTTTTATGTAAATCCACATTATTATGATTTTTTTAATTTACAACAGTTCAGATAGCAGGAACATCGATAAAAAAACACTGCAAACCGCCACAGCATCCCTTTCACCCGGACACCGCTTCCTTTGCAGCGTTTCTTATTACTCAACTTAGCCTTCCGACAGCAGTCAAACAGCTTATTCCCTGTACCATACCCCTCTTTCCCATCTTCCCTGGGATCTTAAACCTAAACACTAAAAATATAAAAACAGCAGGTGCAAACTGAAGCTCATATCAGTTTACCCCTGCTGCTGCTCAACCGTCCGCACCACATACCTGCGGCAAACGGCATATTCCAACTGCTTAAAATCCGGCCTGTCTCCGTTCTAATCAGACTGTTTCTGAACTATATCCAGCCAGTTTCCTATCTGTTTCCACCTTATTTCCACTCGATATCCCGCCTTATTTACACCCTATTTCTGCCTTATTCTACCTTATTAACACCCGTTTTATTTCACCGCCCCAAATTCCTCAATCTTCTTCTTCAAATAAAGCACCCGGTTAAAATCAGCCGCAGGCGGCAGGGTATCGGCCACGGAGAAAATCATATGATCCCCTCTTCCGATAGTTTCCATCATCTCGTCCACCAGCTTATAGAAATCGCCGTCCGACATGGTGGACTGGAGTGTGGCGATGGATGGGATTCCGCCCCAAATAGTGATCTTATCCCCGAACACATCCCTTGTTTCTTTCAAACTCGTCTTTGTCATAGGCGCAGGGCAGATGGAATCGGCAATATCGAACCCAGCCTTCACATACAGGTCAAGCAGCTTCATGTTCTCGCCGTCCGTATGAGTGGCGATAAACTTGCCCATACCGTGAGCGATATCGCTCTGGCGTTTCAGCTCATCCACCACGTATTCCTCGATCATATCAGGAGTTGTAAACATGAAGTCATAGTTGGCGCCGGATAAAATCACCTCTGCCGGGCTGTTGACAGCCGCCTGGAACAATTTGTCACAGAACGGATGAAGTCTCCGGGCCACATCCTGCATCGCTTCCGGATCGTCAAAACGCTCCAGATAAAAGTTTTCAAATGACATCAGTTCCTTGATCAGGTAATGTCCCGCCGACGCCCACATCGCTGACAAAGCCACTGCCACGCCTCGGTCGCCGATGTAATTTTCACGGTATTCTGCGTATTTCTCATAAGTTGGAATCACTTCCGCATTTTCAAATATGTATGAGACCGCATCGTAATCCTCGTATGATTTCACCGCATGTTCCTTGTGGGCATACAGCACAATTCCGTCGCGTAGCATCTGAGGGGTATAGACAACCCGTGTGGTAATGGTTCCCTTGGGAGTTTCGTATGTTACCTTCAGTTCCCCTTTGTCATTGCGCTCCTGGGTGATCTTTACATTATGAAATACCACTTTCCAGGGGGACAGTTCCAGATCATAAATGCCAAGGCCCACATGGAGATCCCCATAGCCGCCTTCCCTCCATTTTTTAAAGTTAGGAATGATGGAATGATATCCGATTCCGAGATCATCCACCATGTCCCTCAGAGTTGCATTTTTATATTTATCCGGTAAGGTGTTGGTCGCTTCATGGGCATAAAACCAGTTGTCCAGACGCGGTACAAATGGAAGCAGATCAGTGGGTTCCCCTCTTAACGTTGCCAGGATTCTTTCTTTAACAGTCATAATTTCCCTCCATAAACACATTTTTCTAAATGTTATTCTTGCTTTTCCAGCTTTACTTGCTTTTTTCAGCAGCATAATATTCTGCATTTCTTACTAACGCAAGTATAACAAAAGCAGGGAGAGAATTCATTGTAGTCTGAAACCAATAAAACTTGAAAATAACGTATTGTAATCCTACAGCGCCTTTACATTCTTCGTCACAATCACATCAACTCCAAGCCCCAGCACATCAGCAATAATTACCTGCCCGATGGCAGCCGGGGCATTTACCTTCACTCCTTTAATCTGTTCCATCACTTCAAATATCTTTGCTTTGGGAATCGGGCCGCTGAGCCTCACGCTGGCTAACTCCATTTCCCCGCCTTCCACCAGAACTGAGGTGGCTATATTCCTCATGGGATTTGTCAGTTCCTGGGTCACGTAATCAAGGCCTTTCGGGCAGGCGTTTCCCTCTACCGACAGGATACGGCCATCTGAAAATCCGGCTTCCACTTCACATCCCCTTGGGCACATGATGCATGTAAATGTTTTCAGCATATCACCTTCACCTCCAGATTATCCGTTTCATTTAAATGTTCCGCTTTCACAGGAATCTGTATCATTTCAGCCGGGAGAACCTTTTTCATCTTTACCGACTTGATCACTCTGCCGCCCTGGCTGATCTCAACGGCGCAGTCTTTCATCGGCCTGCGCACCCTTAAAGACAGTTTAAAATCGCTGGTTCCGCTTATTTTCTGCGGAATGGTGTGGGTGATGTTGTCGTCCGTCACAACATCCAGCGTGCATGGGTTCAGGCCATGTTCCTTCACATAGCGGGCTGCGGAATCTGCCAGGCCTTCCGCTTCCATGGAAACGAAATCCACCAGATCATGGACCTGAAGCACATTTCCCGCCGCAAAAATGCCGTCTACGCTGGTCTGGTAATGCTCATCCACCACCGCGCCTTTGCTTCTGTTATCCAAAACCACTCCCGCGGAAAGGGACAGTTCATTTTCCGGAATCAGGCCCACCGACAGGATCAGGGTATCACAAATGTAATCTTTTTCCGTTCCCGGGATGGGCTGCATACGGTCGTCCACTTCCGATACGGTTATCCCCTCCAAGCGCTCTTTTCCTTTAATATCCGTCACCGTATGGCTCAAATACAACGGGATGCCGTAGTCATTTAAGCACTGCTCAATATTTCTGGGAAGGCCGCTGGGATAGGGCTGGATCTCAAATACCGCCTGTACATGGGCGCCTTCCAGGGTCATGCGGCGCGCCATGATCATTCCGATATCTCCCGATCCCAAAATCACCACTTCTCTGCCCACCATTTTGTTGTGCAGGTTGATGTAGGACTGGGCGACACCGGCCGTATACACTCCCGCCGGCCGCTGGCCCGGAATGCTGATGGCCCCTCTTGTCCGCTCCCGGCAGCCCATGGTTAAAATCACCGCTTTGGCCTGATACTCCAAAAGGCCGTCTCTGGATACCGCATACACCTTTTTGTCCCCGGTCACATCAATGACCGTGGTATCTGTAATATATGGAATTTTTAGTTCCTCCACCTGGTCGATAAAACGCTGGGCATATTCCGGCCCGCTGAGGGTTTCTTTAAACCGGGTCAGGCCGAACCCGTCGTGGATACACTGTCTCAGAATCCCGCCCAAGCTGTGTTCCCGTTCCAATATCAAAATATCCGTTATTCCCTGACGGTACAATTCTGCTGCTGCCGCCAGACCGGCAGGCCCGCCGCCGATAATAATCACATCTGCCTGTTTCATGCTCTACCTGACCTTTCCTGTAAACATATATGAATTGGCTTTCGAGTAGCGGACTTCTGTTTCCCCCACCCCCATCTCTTTTTCAATCAACCCGGTAATCCTGGTTTCACAGTAACCGCCCTGGCAGCGGCCCATGGTGGCTCTGGTGCGGTTTTTAATTCCCGTCACCGTATGTACCCCCAGAGGATTGTGAATTGCCTCAAGGATCTCCGCCCTGGTTACAGATTCGCAGCGGCAGATAATCTCCCCATAATCAGGATTTTCTTCAATGGCTTTTTTCTGTTCGTCATGATCCATTTCGCAGAATCTGCGGATTCCCTTTCTGCGCGGGTTGAAATTGGGATTCGGAAGGACTTCCTCTTTCTCCAGAAGACGTTTTACCGCCCTCCGTGCCAGCGGCAGGGCGCTGGTTATGCCGGGGGATTCGATTCCCACCAGGTTGATGGCGCCGGGGTGGTCGTCATCGGATTCCAACAGGAAATCCAGAATCTCACCTGTTTCCGGATTATACCGTTTCCAGCGGATTCCGGCAAAGTTCCTGATATAATATTCCCGTTTGATCTGGTCAAACATCTTGCTTCCGTCCACCACCAGCCCGTCCAAATGTTCTTTTGTCACGCCGTAGTCTTCCCTGTCCTCCGTAACATAGGAATCGGGCCCGATCAAAACATTGCCGTCTATTGTTGGGGTCGCATGGGTCGCAAATCCGCCCTTTTCATTGGGCGCCGGGTAGACAGGTATGGAAAGGTTCTCGCCCGCCTTTTTATCCAGCACAAAATACTCCCCTTTAAATCCTTTCACCGGATAATAAGGAAATCCCAGCATTTTGGAAATTTCCGAAGCATACATTCCGGCGCAGTTTATCACCCAGCGCGTTTCAAAATGATGGCGGTCAGACTGGCTTTCATCAATCCGTCCTGTCCCATTCTGATATTCCGTATCAATTTTATAAAGCCCATCGGCCCGTTCAATGGAAACCACTCTTTCCCCAAAATGGAACTCCACTCCATTTTCACAAGCATTTTCCGCCAGTGCGATATTATACTGGATGGGATCCAATATGCCCGACATAGGGGAATACATGGCAAATTCACCGCCCGCATTGGGATCGATCTCCCTGATCTGGTCTCTGTTTATGAGAACCAGCCCCTGGACGCCGTTCTGCTCACCGATGGCCTTGTATTTTAAAATATTTTTCATATCCTGGTCCGTAAATCCCACAACCAGCTTTCCCGTGCGGCGAAATGGCACATCCAGCTCCTCTGCCACTTTGTCAAACTCCTTATTTCCTTCCACCGCGCATTCAGCCTTTAGGGAACCCACTTTATAAGTAAAGCCTGCGTGCAGCATTCCGGAATTGCGCCCGGAATTGCCGGTGGCCACATCCTGTTCTTTTTCCAGGACTGCTGTTTTAAGCTGATAGCGGGACAACTCTCTGGCAACTGCCGATCCCACCGCACCGGCTCCTATCACTATTACATCATAAGAATTCATATTTTCCTCCTCTGATTTCTCTGCCGGATGCTCTTTATACCGGCAGCATACATCTTTATTTCGGCAGCAAACAATAAAAAAAGAAGCTATGGTTTATATTTATCACAGCTTCTCATGACATACAATACTAATCTCACGAAAGGTTCTAATTCTACCCGGTTTTATTTTAAAAAGTACAAATTTGTCTAATTTAATTCCCCATTCATCCGGGTGATTCTTTCCTGGTTTAAAACCAGATGGGCCAGCATGGCGTCATAGGCATCGTTGCACTTATGCCGCGCAATGGCCTGAAAGATCCTGCGGTGGCCTTCAATGGTCTTTTCCCCCAGCCGGTTCTGGGTCATATTCTCCTGTAAGAGGATGGTCTGGTGGATGGGCGGAAGCAGATTGTGCACCACCAGGTTGCGGCTGCATCCCGCTATTAACGTATGGAACTCCATATCCAGTTCATAGTACCGTTCCCCGCTGTTGAAAGCGGCCTCAGCTTTTCGGCAATTTTCTTCCAAAGCCTTTATTTCATCAGAAGTTGCATATTCTGCTGCCATGGAAGCCATCTTGGGTTCGATCATCAGCCGGATCTGGATCAGATCCTTTACCAGCTTCTTCTTATCACAGATCAGGGACAGGCCCAGCGGATCGTCCGTCAGCCCCAGTCGGGCGGACACAAATGTTCCCGAACCGCGCTTGACCTCCAGCACATTTCTGCTGACCAGAATGCGTATGGCCTCCCGGACCGTGTTGCGGCTCACCTCAAATTCCCTGGCTAAATCAATCTCATTGGGCAGCTTGGCCCCCACTCTGTAATTGCTGCGGTAGATCATATCGGAAATGGCGTCCGCTGTTTTTTCAGGCAGAGGTTTATAGTTGATTTTAGACATTTCTGTACTCCTTAATAAACGGTGTTGTCTGGGCTGTAACAAGATGATAAATGAGACGGGTGTCCCATGGTTACAGTCTATCACAGCTTATCCTCACTTACAAACATAATAATCAAGGATTTATCCTTTTCATTTGATCCTCTCAGCCATTTGCAGCCCTAGAGTGTGTTTGTAAATTCATTTCCGTCATCTGCACACCCCACTTTGCGGTATATTTGCCCCGAATCCGGTCAACGTAGCCCGCATCAAGATTCACTGTCGTATTTGAGTAAAGTGTAGTATAATAAAACACAAAAAGCGCAATAAGCCGGCAAGGCTGCAACAGAGCAGAAACTATGTTGTAATGGCTTCGCGTCACAGGAAGGAATATACGATTATGCCACGAACCAGACAACTGAAACAGGATATCAAATATTACCCCAAGGCGCTGATGGAAAAGCTGGAAAATATCAAGTCTTACCCCATGACGCTTCTGGAGGCGGATTCCGGCTTCGGGAAATCAACCGCGCTCCAGCATTTTTTCGATACCCGCAACCCGGAAGCATTTCCGCTTTACCAGCATGAGTTCCACTCTGAAACCCCGGCGGAAGCATGGAAGGTTTTCTGCGGCCTGATTGGCGCCATTGACAAGGAAAGCGCGGGGAGGCTTTCCGTCATCGGGATGCCGGACGAGGATACCATGCCGGAGATCGCCCGGACGATACAGGGTATTTCCTGCGGCCGTGAAACCTTTCTGCTCCTGGACAACTTTCAACTGTGGGATCTGTACCGTCCTTGCGAGTTCCTGACATGCCTGTCTGACCACGGCGGAGAAAAGTTACATATCGTTGTGGCGACCCATCCCTATTCCAAGGAGGAGCGGGGCGGGCTGATACGGAGCGGCCTCTTGTATCTCTTGCAGGAGGAGGCGTTTGCCTTTTCCAAAGAGGATGCGGACGCCTATTACCGGGAGGCCGGGCTTCCCCTCACAGGCATCCAACTGGAAGAGGTCATGCGCCTGACGGACGGCTGGGTCATGGCCCTGTATATCCAGATGGACGCCTTTGTCAGAACGGGGAAATTTGAACAGGGCGGTATGACGGCCCTCATGCAGAAAACATTCTGGGGCGGGCTGTCCGAAGACGAAAAAGACTTCCTGCTGAAAGTGTCCATCTTCCCGACGTTCACACTTTCCCAGGCCCAGGCTTTCTCCGGCCTGACGATGGAGAGGACGGAAAACCGCCTGCGGGAAAAGCGCTTCTTTATCCGTTATGACAGGGAGAACTCCTGCTACACCATGCACACCCAGCTCCAAAAGATGCTGGAGGACAAATTTGCCCTTCTGCCCGAAGAACGGCAGAAAGAGATCTACTTAAAAGGCGGCGGACTGGCCGAAAAAGCGGGCGACCGGATGAATACCCTGCGCTTCTATTACCGCGCAGGAGCATGGGAACGGCTGTACGCCATGCCGCTCACCAGCTATGACATCGCGGACACCATTGACGAAACCACCACGCCGATGATTCTGGACATTCTGGCGCATACCACCCATGAGATGAAGGTACGCTACCCAAAATCTCTGGTGCCGCTGGCCTTTACCCTCTTTTTCCTTGGGCAGAATGAGGAACTGCTCCGCCAGAAGGATGAGATTGAAAGCGTCATTGCGGAATGTTCCGTTTCTGAGGAAGAAAAGGACGCCATGCGGGGCGAGCTGGAGCTGCTGCTGTCCTTTCTGGAGTATAACCGCATTGACGCCATGAGCGAACGCCACCGCAGGGCGCTTAAACTGCTGGGCGGTCCGGCCACTCTCATCAACAGCAAAAGTACATGGACATTTGGTTCCCCCTCGGTGCTGTATATGTACTGGCGGGAGAGCGGAAAGCTGGACGAAGAACTGGAACAGATGGACGAGTGTATGCCGTATTATTACCGGCTGTCCAGAGGTCACGGCACCGGGGCGGAGCTGATTATGCGCGCAGAGGTCCATCTGCATCGGGGCGAGACGGACGATGCAGAAATCCTCTGCCACCGGGCCATCTTCACCGCCGACAGCAAGCACCAGAACAGCATTGCCCAATGCGGCGTGTTCACGCTGGCAAGGCTGGCCCTGCTGCATGGAGACAGGGAGCTTTTAGAGGACAGCTTTGCCACACTGCGCGACCGTTCCTACCGCAACACCGAGGACTTGTGCCGCTATACCTATGATCTGGCAAAGGGGTATCTCTCCCTGCTGATGGGAAAACCGGAGGAAGTAGCTCCATGGCTTGCGGAGGGGAAAATAGACGACCGGCGGCTGGTCATCATGTCCCAGCCTTTCGCCCACATCATCTATGGGCGGATACTGCTGGAAAAAAAGGAATACAAAAAGCTGCTGGGCATGGGCGGCTATGTGATGGGGATTTCCTCTATCTTTCCCAACATCCTGCCGCAGCTCTATATGAAAATCTACATGGCGCAGGCATTGGACGCCGGGGGAAAACGCAGGGAGGCCGCGCAGCTTTTGACCGAAGCGCTTGAAATGGCTTTGCCTGATAAGATGTACCTTCCCTTTGCGGAAAATTATGAGGGTATCAAGGGCGCTCTTGCCTCCGGGATCAGGGAGCGGACGGGAATGGAAAACATCCGTCAGCTTGCAGACCGGCTGAGCCAGTCTCTGACGCTTCTGAATGGAAAGAAAATCGAGCTTACGGCGCGGGAAAGGGAAATTCTTGAGCTGGCGAAGCAGGGGCTTGAAAATAAAGATATAGCTGAAAGACTAGATATTCAGACGTCTACCGTAAAAAATGTGTTTTCAAGAATGTATCAGAAAGCAGGGGTGTCCAATAAGACCCAGCTTTTGCTCCTACATTTATAAAAAAAATTTGAAAGCGTGACTTTGGTCTACATACAAAATTTATTCCGCACCTTACAATGAAACTGTAAGGTGCGGATTTTTTATTCAATAGGAAAGTGTTCCTATTGAATAAAAGATCTCTCCTATGCCAGCTTTGCTGGCTATAGGATCGCACTGTGGCGGTAGGGAATCATGTCGCTGAAGCGGCCCGCCGCAGGCGGACTACCGACTGAAGCTGGAGCTTACCTCCGGCAGCCTGCTGGTGCTGCACCATATGAACGACGGCAGCAAGTATCTGGTGCAGGCAAAATCAATGGAAGTTTTGAAGAAACCGCCGGAGCTGAAAGATGCGTGGGAATACAGTATCGTACCGGAGGTGGAGCAAGGATGAGTAAAAAAGATGAAATGAATCACGAGGAGGGTTTGAGATGAAATGTAAATGGAGACGAACATTATCCGTACTTCTGCCCATCGCCATGCTCTTTAGCATGACAGGGATGAACACGGTGTCTGCGCTGGAGGGCGGCCCAGTTATCGGCGGGTCCGGATTGTGTGAACATCACAAGGAGCACACCGCCGACTGTGGCTATACCGAGGGGATGCCGGAAGTCCCCTGTGCCCACGAGCACAGGGACGAGTGCTACAAGGAAGTGACCAATTGCACGCACGCGCATAGGGATGAGTGCTATGGGGACGAAATCCCCACTGCCACCGACAGCGGCGCGTCGGAGCCGCTGGACTGTGCTCACATCTGCGATGAAGAGAGCGGGTGCGTCACAGCAGAGCTGGACTGCCAGCATAAGCATGACGAAAACTGCGGCTATGCTCCGGCTGTTCCCGGTACTCCCTGCACCTTTTTGTGCGGGGAATGTGTAAAGGACAGCGGCGGGCAGAACACGCCGCCTGCGAACGACGGGCTGAGCGAAGGTGACCTGCCCTACATCACGGTCAACAACGCCGGGACGGAGAATCCCAATTCGAAAGATGTCACCACCTACACGATAACCGTAGAGGTTTCCGGTGGAAACGGTACGGCATCCGCATCCCAAACCTCCGCGGCGGAGGGAACGGCAGTTACGCTGACCACCACGCTAAATGATTCCTCTTTGTGCAAGGTGCCCGATATAACTATAGAATATAATAGTATATCGAAAAAAGTATATAATAAGCGATTTGAAATGCCAGCGGCGGATGTGACGGTACATGTTGTTTTCAATGAACACATATTCGGCGAGATTTGGGATATGAACAATGCCATTTACTGCAAACAATATTGTCAGACATGTCATGTCCTGATTACCCGGGGGACCCATAGCTATAGCGGCAGTGACGATCCGGATTGTGACACCTGTGGCAAGACCCGGACCCTCTACAACATTACCATGACGACCGAGGGAAACGGCACGGCATCCGTCCAAAGCTCCGCGGCAGCAAAAACAGAGGTTAAGGTGACCGCCACACCGGGCGATCCCTCTTTGTGCGATCCCAAGATAACCATAAAGTATAGAGGCAATACGGCCTCGGTAATTCTCGGTTCGTTTCAAATGCCGGCAGCAGATGTGGAGATGCATGTTGTTTTCCGCGAACACACACCGGCTGGGAGGTGGATGCTCAGCAATTACATGTACTGCCAGGAAATATGTTCTTCTTGCCGTAATGTGATTATCCGGGGAACTCATATCTATGACGACAATACCGATTTGATATGTAACCGCTGCGGCTACACCCGTTCAACTTACACCATTACCGTAGAGACGGAGGGAAACGGCACGGCCTCCGCTTCCCACTCTTCCGCGGCGGCGGGGACAGAAATTACGCTGACCGCCACACCGGATAGCGGCTATCAATTCAAAGAATGGCGATTCCCACGATGGAGCCCGGACAGTGTTACGAATAACAAATTCACAATGTCTGAAAACCATGTGAAGGTGGTGGCCGTCTTTGAAGCCATCACCGGCCAGAACGACGGATACCACAGCGGCGACGTGATGGCGTTCCAGGCGATCCTTGACGCACACCCCTCGCTGGTGAGCGGCGGCGTCAGCAGGGACGACCCGGCAAGCTGGGAAGCGGCAGGATTGGTAAAATGGGACCGTAACAGCAGCCTGAAAAGAATTACCCTTTTATCCCTGGGGGATAAGGGTTTAACGGGCACGCTGGATGTGTCCGGCCTGACGGCGCTGAACCTTCTGTCCTGCATTAATAACCAGTTGACAGACCTGACCGGGTTGGGGAGCCTGACGGAACTGACCGATTTGGTCTGCGTCAATAACCATCTGACAGACCTGACCGGCTTGGAGAACCTGACGAAACTGGAGTGGCTGATCTGCGCCAATAACCAGCTTACAGACTTAACTGGGTTGGGGAGCCTGACGGAACTGCGTCTTCTGATCTGCGCCAATAACCAGTTGTCAGAACTGAACGGCCTGGGTAACCTGACGAAGCTGACCAGCCTGAACTGCTCTAATAACCAGCTGACAGAACTGAACGGCCTGGAGAACCTGACGAAACTGATCGAGCTGATCTGTGCCGATAATCCTTATGTGTCTTTCACAGCAAAGGACGGACATACCTTGACCCTGGCCTCAGCAGTGGGTGGCAAGGTATGGATGACGGGCTACAATATGGAAGATAATGCGGTGGAGCTGACTGCCAAGCCGGACGACGGCTATACGTTCCAGAAGTGGTCGGCTTTGCCTGTCGGCGCAGCGTCAAGCGGGAATAAGGCCTCCTTCACCCTGTCCGGCACCATGACCGTGGCGGCTGCCTATGAGAGTATTCCGGCAGGCGCAGCGGCTGTCACCGGGGTAAGGCTGAATCAAGCAAACCTTTCCCTTTACAGTAACACCACCCCAAACACCGCTACCCTCACTGCCACGGTTTCTCCGGCAGATGCTGCCGACAAGACAATGACGTGGGCAAGCGGCAACACCGCTGTGGCAACCGTTGACCAGAGCGGCAAGGTAACGGCAGTGGGCAACGGAACCGCTGCCATTACTGTCACCACCACAGACGGCGGCTATACTGCCATCTGCACCGTAAGCGTTTCCACCTATTCCGATGGAGACGGCGATGGTGACGGTGAAGGCGGCGGTTCGTCCTCCGGCGAAGGTTCGTCCTCCGGCGGCGGCACTATAACCGTTACCCCGCCAGCCACCGGCAAGCCGGATACGGCCACCAACGCGGAAATAAAGGTAACGCCCACTGCGGGCAGTGATGGCAGCGCCACAGTTACCGTGCCTGAAAAGTCCGTCACCGATGCCATCAAAGCAGCCCAGAACGCGGCGAAAAAGACAGGGACAGAGAATAACGGCGTCTCCGTCACCATCGATGCCGCCACGACAGGGGGCGCCAGCGATATTACGGCAACCCTGACGGCAGGATCGGTGGATGCGCTCATCAAAGCAGGCGTTACCGAGGTACGAATCAAGAGCGACACCGTGACCATCACCCTTGATCTGGCCGCGCTGAAAGCGGCCCAGGCCGTGGCAGCCGGAGCGGTCACCGTCTCCGCAAAGCCGGTGGCGGCGAATACCCTGTCGGCAGAGGCGCAAAATGTCATCGGCAGCCGCCCGGCGTTTGGCTTCACGCTCACCAGCGGCGGCAAGCCGGTCACGAGTTTCGGCGGCGGCTGGGCATCCCTCTCTATTCCCTACCCCCCGCAAAAGGGCGAGGACACCGGGAAATTATGCGTAGTCTATGTGGATGATAACGGCGGCGTAACCTATTTAACGGATTCCAGCTATGACCCGAACACCAAAGCCATGCTTGCCAGAACCGGGCATTTCTCGGTCTACGGCGTGGGCTACAAGCAGGACACGCCACAGTTCAGCCCGAATACCGGCATAACCCGCGGGGTATTCGTCACAGCGCTGGGCTGGACGCAGAACGACGCAGGCCAATGGCTGTATTATGAGAATGGCAAGCCTGTCATCGGCTGGAAGCAGGTGGACGGCAAATGGTATTATCTTGATACGGCTGGCCTTATGCAGTCCGGCGGCTGGAAGCAGATTGGCGGCAAATGGTACTATCTCTACGCGGACGGCTCCATGGCGGTCAATACAAAGATCGACAGCTATGAAGTCGGGCCAGACGGGGCATGGAAAGAATCTTGATTTTTCATTATACCTAAACATCAGTTATTATGGAAAGCCGTCATCCGCCATCAGGCGATGACGGCTTTCCTTTCTTTTACGGGCTGCATTATGAATGGAAACCGGATTCAGATCAAGCGCAGGCACTTTGAAAAAATGACAGATGGACTGGACGTGATGTGAATGCAGACGGGCTTTGAATATGCTATACTATCTGTAAGGCATATCAAGGCTCATGGAAAAACCAAGTTTGCTTATTCGTGGAAACTGATTTCTACGGACAAAATCCCTGCCAGGAAACGCCACTGTATTGCACTTGGGGATAAAATCAAGCAGATACAGAAGGACCATATCAAAATAAGGGGGAGCTGCCTCATGTACATCCAAAAATATCTAAACGCATTGGCCGCCTATTGTCCGGATTTGGAAAATCGTTTTGCATGCGGCGCCGGAAAAGAGCAGATACAGGAATTTGAAGGGCTGGCCGGAGCAGCATTTCCGGCAGAATATTATGAACTTTATCAGGCCGTCAACGGAGAGAACCAATACATGGCGTCATTCCTCGGTTTTGAATTATTAAGCATTCAGGCTGCCCAAGAGGAATACAGGATTCTTTTGGACTGCCCCTATCAGGTACTCTCTGCCGAAGAGGGCCGGATAAAAGAAGGAGAATACCGACGGGGCTGGATTCCCATCGCCCATGACGGCGGCGGTTCTTTTATCCTCATGGATCTGGAACCGGGGAAAAATGGAAAGTACGGACAGGTCATCACATTGGACCGGGAAGACGACATTTCCTATGTCCTGGGAGACAGCCTGGAACTTGTCTTTAAATGATCAATTCAGACCGCGTGCTGGAAGAAATCAAAGAATACTGCAAACTGACCTCCTGGGGGCATAGGGGGCTTTAGAAATTGAAAAAAGGGGGAACTCTGATCCGGGATATAAAATATGGGACAGGCTGATCTAAACCAGTCTGTCCCTCATCTCATACAGGTATTCGATTATCTTACTAAACAAGGTTTCTTAGGATTGAATTTCCATCCCGGAATCAGATACTGCATTCCGATGGAATCGTCTCTTCCGCCCAGGCAGTTATCCAGATATAACTGATGAGCTTTCTTAATCTGATCCATATCAACTTCGATTCCCAGTCCCGGTTTCTTGGGAACTTCCACGCAGCCGTCCACAATCTGAAGTGGTTCTTTTGTCAGTCTTTCCAGACCTTCCTGCCAGATCCAGTGGGTATCCAGAGCGTTGTATTCTCCAGGAACCGCAGCGCCGACCTGAGTGAACATAGCCAGGGAAATGTCAAAATGGTTATTGGAGTGGGAACCCCATGTATATCCGAAGTCATGGCACATCTGGGCAACTCTTACAGAACCGCTCATGGTCCAGAAATGAGGATCTGCAAGGATGATGTCAACCGCCTGTGATTCTAAGGAATGGCCTACTTCTCTCCAGTCCGTAGCGATCATATTGGTAGCGGTCGGGAAACCGGTGCGGCGTCTGAACTCGCTCATGATCTCTCTTCCTGAATATACGCCTTCAGCTCCGCATGGATCTTCACAATATGTAAGAATTCCCTGCATTCCCTTTACATACTCAACCGCTTCTTCTAAAAGCCATCCGCCGTTGGGATCCAGGTCAATTCTTGCGTCCGGGAATTCTTTCTTCATTGCCCGGATCACATCCATCTCTTCATTGCCCGGAAGAACGCCGCCTTTCAGCTTGAAATCCTGGAAACCGTATTTCTCCTGGGTTGCCTTTGCAAATGCCACAATCTTATCCGCTGTTAACGCTTCTTCATGGC
The DNA here is from genome assembly GCF_018785315.1 of Clostridium sp. MCC353. GTDB lineage: Bacteria > Bacillota > Clostridia > Lachnospirales > Lachnospiraceae > CHH4-2. The sequence goes on from NZ_WQPN01000052.1 coordinate 28,838, forward strand.
GGATGCGGTACCATTCACAGTCAGAATCCGGCTCGGAATCATATGGAAGGTCTGTCTTGTTGCGGTCGCCTACAAAGAATAAATATCCCAGCATTCTGACTTTATCCCTCTGCTGTCCTTCTCCAAGGAGTTCACAAACCGGCACACCCAGGTGTTTTCCTAAAAGATCCAGGCATGGAGCTTCAATGGCTGTAATTACATGAACGCCGGTACGAAGGTCAAATGTCTGGTTTCCTCTCACGTCCACTTCTCCTCTGGAATCCAGATATTTTTTAACTTTTAATAATGTGCTCTTATATTCGGAGATTTTTGTGCCTTCTACGATAGAAATGCATTCTTCCAGCGCTTTTGTGATCTTCTGTCCACCGGGAACCTCTCCCACGCCTGTTTCCCCATTGTCTGCATGAAGAACTACGATGTTTCTTGTGAAGTAGGGTGAATGCGCCCCGCTTAAATTTAATTCCATACAATCTTTTCCGGCTACCGGATAAACTTCCATCTTTGTAATTGTTGGTACCATAATCTCTTCTCCTTTTCTTTTCCCCATTCGTCTGGTATAATTTACTAAAATGCGTTTGAAAACTGCTTTTCCATTGGATCTTTGCTGGAAATGGATCTTCGAACACGCTCTAAGTTGTTATGTATTTATTTTAGTTTAGTTCAGTCAAAAAAGCAAATTCGCAGATGTGATAGCTGGCATCAGTTTTACTAATAGCTTGCTGTTCACTCCGTGGCCAGACACACTCAAATACACAGAAAGGACTTCACTCATGGACACCAAATATCTGAGTTATATCCTAGAAATCGCCAAGCAGCGAAGCATCACCAAAGCAGCCAATAACCTGTACGTATCCCAGTCCTCCCTGAGCCAGTATTTATCGAAGCTGGAAGCGGAGATGGGCACTCCCCTTTTCACCCGGACCAAAAATGAACTGATCCCCACTCCCGCCGGACAACTCTACATCGAGGCCGCAAAGTCCGTGATCCAGATCCAGAAACAGCTCTATCAAAATGTCTCCTCCCTCTCCCAGACCGGCCAGATTCAGGTAGGCATTTCCTCCCAGTGGGGAATCGATATGATGACGGATATCCTTCCCGCGTTTAAGCAGAAGTTCCCCCACATTACCATCAAAATACACGAGAGCAAATACAACCGGCAGGTCCAGCTTTTATCCAGCGCCAAGCTGGATATGGCGGTGATGGCCGTCAGCGATTTATCGGAATTCCCCTATCAGTATGAATTTCTGAGAAAGGAAGAGATTCTCTTCGCCATCCCGGAAAGCCACCATTTCCACATCAGCCACCCGGATACAAAGGAGATAACGATACCCGACCTGATCAGGATCTTTAAACAGGAAAGCTTTATTCTGTCAGCAGAAGGTTCTACCCTGCGTCAGAGCACAGACCAGATTTTCCGGTCCCATTATTTTAAACCCATCAGCGTCTGCGAGGTGAACAGCAATTCGGCCGCGCAGAGGCTGGTGTCAAAAGATGTGGGCATCGCATTCATTCCCGCTTCCTATAAAAACGGCGAACAGGGGATCGCCTATCTTTCCCTGGTTCCGGGACTATACCGGGATAATGTGATTGCGTTCAGAAAAGGGTTGCACATAACAGAAACAGAGGAATACCTGATCCATCTGATCAAACAGCATCCTCTGTTCCAATAGAATTTTAAACCGTCTTCTGTTTTTTATTGGCTTTTATCACATAGGGCACTTCGGCCAGCAGCATACAGCTCCATCCTGCCATGCTGGCATAGGCCACAGCGGGAAGCCCCATAACAGGAACCAGGAAATAAACGAAAATAACCCTTATGGTGATCTGGATCAATGTGGCGATCAGGGTGATGGTCATATTGCCCAGGCCTCTGCAATAGCCCTGCAGGCCATTTGTAAATCCGGGAAAGATATAGAACAGCGCCATCAGCCCCAGGTATTTCACGCCCATGCCCACAGCGTCGTCATTATCCAGAAACAGTCTCATAATCGGTTCCCGGAACAGCCAGATCATGATGCAGATAAATATCCAATAGCAAAACTCCAGGGTCAGGCCGTGTGTCAGGCCCTTTTTCATGCGGTCCGTCTTCTTGGCCCCCCTGTTCTGGGACACAAATGTCATCATGCCATGGGAAATGCTCTGCTCCGGCGTCAGTGCGAAATCATCCACCCGGTTTACCGCGTTAAAAACAGCAATTGCATTAACTCCCAGGGAATTGATGCTGCCCTGGATCAGCAGCTTTCCGATGGGCTGGCAGGACTGCTGAAGCGCGGTTACGGAACCATTTTGTAAGGTTAATTTAAGCATCTGTTTATCCATTTTAAGATCCCGCAGTCCCAGTTTCAGCATGGGCACATGCCGGAAAACATAGATGAAACACATCAGCGCGGAAACGCATTCAGCGATAATTGTTGCCAAAGCCGCACCCACCACTCCCATTTTAAAAATGGCTATGAATATAAAATCCAGGCATCCATTGAGAACCGAGGCCATGGCCAGGAATTTGATAGGTGTTTTGGAATCCCCAACGCTTCTCATGGCCGCCGAGTAGGCATTGTATGCGAAGGTAAATGGCATACCCCAGAATATGATTCTCAGATACAGGGTTGCCATAGGCAGAATGTCCTCCGGCACGTGCAGAAGTTTCAATATGCCTTCTGAACACAGCTCCCCGAAGGCCACAATGATCACGGAAAAAATGAGCCCCAGCATCATGGTGGTGGAAACCGCCCGTTTTAACTTTTCCATCTCCTTTGCGCCGAAAAATGTGCTCATCAGCACCGACGCGCCGATGCAGATACCCGTAATTCCCAATATCACGATATTCATTACCGGATTGGCCGTGCCCACCGCTGCCAATGCCCCGGTTCCTATGAATTTCCCAACGATGATGGAATCCACCGCATTATAGGTAAGCTGAAACAGGTTTCCCAGAATCAGCGGAATGGAAAAGCGGATCAAATGGCTGTTAATATTTCCCGTGGTCATGTCCCTAACCATATGTTTTCTCTTCTTTCTCTATCTTTTTTGAACGTCACTGATTTGCGGATGGAATTGCTTTGATCTTTGAGTATTGCCTTAACATTCTGTGATGCTTCCTCAATATTCTCAAACGGTTCCACAAATCGTGCGGTTCTTCAAATACAGATTTAAGTATAATAGAGATTTTCCATTTTATATATATTTTTTTCGCTGATTTTATTTCATTTTGAAATACTTTTCATATTTCCTTGTTTCTCTTTTCATTATCTTGTTTATTTTCCTGTTAGTTTTTCCTGTCGTCTTTTCCTGTTAGTTTTCCTGTCGTCTTTTCCTATTTGCTTTTCCTGCTAGTTTTTCCTATCTTCTCTTCCTGTCTGCTTTTCCCGTTTAAATTTCCTGCTTATTTTTTCTTATTCAACTTTCTCCATAAAGTGCTGTGTCCGATCTGCAGCCGCCGTTCCACCCGCGACTGGTTCATCCCCTCTTCTTCCATCACCCGGCGGATGATCCTCTCTTCAATTTCTGAAAGGCTTCCGTTCAGATCCACAGAAACCAAATGGCTGCCCCCGCCTTCCCCCTCTTCCATAAGCACCTGTTTCACATCAGAATCTTTAATGAACATTCCCTTTTTGCCCAGGACCAAATGGTTTAAAACCCTCATAAACTGACGGGTATTTCCCGGCCACCCATATTGTTCCAGCTGTTCAAGTCCGCTCCGGTCAATTCCGGCGCTGTAATTTCCGCAGGCCATATCCAGTTTTCCAAGATAAACGCTAATCATGTTTTTGATTTCCCGGGAATATTCTTTCAAAGGCTTTAACTCGATTCTGACTTCGTCCAAAACAGCCTGCAGCGGCCGCAGCAGCATCTTATTCGCAACGCATTCATCCACCGGCAGTTCACAGGAAGCAATCAGCTTCAACTCCTTGTTTTTTTCCAGTTTACGCAGAATGCGTACCATTTTTTTCTGCGCCTCCGTTTTCATCCGGTCGATGTCTTCCAAAAACAGGATGCCGCCCTCCGTTCCAAACAAAGCGTCCAACGCTTCGTCCAGCAGTCCGAAATCCTGATTTTCAGAAACAGCGCAGCAGTCCAGGCGGATGAATACCCCCTTTTTCTTTCTGCCAAAACAACAGCACAGATAACCCGCATCATTTTTACAAGTTCCATCCCTCCCGCTTATGATGGTGGGAAATGGGGTGCGGCTGTAGTCTTTTATCATTTCCAACTGGCTTTTGGGAAATACGGTATGGACATCCCCAGCCGACATTTGGCTTATGCGGCTGACAATTAAAAGGTTCGACACCTCCTGCCATCTCGTTGGCATTTCCCGGTCCGCTGGGAAAACGGGGGCCGGTTCCCTCCGGTGCGGTCCGGCAGTTTCGCCCTTTTTGGCATTTCTCAGATGGAGGCACAGCCTTTCGGCTTCCTCCACCGCATCCCTCACGCCCTCCGGCCCGCTGGTTAACAGCATGCTGTTCATACCCATTTCCAATGCGCTGTTGTATACAATATGATCTCCTATGATCAGTTCATACCCTTGCTGCTTCAAAACGCCCACAAGGCCCTCCACCTGCGCGTGCTCATTATAACTGAACGCATCCACATCGCTCTCCATCAGGCTGCCGAAACGGGAAAATTCCTCCGTCAGATTCTCCGACGCCAGAAATGCCTTTTTCCCGGTGTAGCCCTCAGCCAGCTTCAAAATGCGGAGAATATCAAAGGCCGTGATTCTGATTTCGATCACCGGCAGACGCGTAACGGTGCGGCAGACATTTACAGTGCCGCCGCGGGTGATAACCGCTTCATACTTCTGATCCGCATTTAACGCGCGTATCAGCTCCGGCGCTTTCTGATAGTTGCCCACATAGATATCAATGTCCTTGTACCCGTATTCCTCCACCACCGCCAGCGCCACTTCCTTCAGGCCGGGATAGGGGGTGATTAAAAGCAGCATTCTGCGTCCTCCCTGAAATAAAATCGATTTATGACAGCTTTTATTATATCATAAATTGGGATTTAATTGAGGAAGTTACGCAGAAAAGTGGGACGAGGGGACGGACTGGATGTTTGGATGGGGGCGGGCCAAGGGGCATCCTTCGGGGATGAAAACCAGCTTCCAACCGTAAGTGAAACTAAGGCTCCAGGGACAGAAAAAGACGGTCCGATGCCCATTCACGGTAAACTCTTTATGGGACTTTTCCCTGGAGCCTAACTTTCACTAACGGTTTCCAGATGGCTTTCATCCCCGAAGGATGCCCCTTGGCCCGCCCCCATCCAAACATCCAGTCCGTCCCCTCGTCCCGCTTTCCTGCTGGTGTTCTCCGAAGCTGGGGAATTAAATGCCATTTAGC
>NZ_WQPN01000052.1:34183-34560 GCF_018785315.1 Clostridium sp. MCC353
TGTTTTTAATATCAAGTTTTTTACATTAACCCTCAAGGCATTTTCGAAAATGCCTTCACCCTTTAATGTAAATGCCCACACCATTTAACATCCCCCCTCAAAGCATTTCCGAAAATGCCTTGACCTTTTACTGTTATTCCCCACGTCAGTTACTTGAAATGTCTATACCATAATCTGCTCTAAATACCAAACACCGTCTCAATCAAACGCGTCCCTGCCTTTTCTACTTCCCTTCTTCAAATCTTTATTTACCCTTTATCAGACCAGTACACAGCCATGAATCCAGGGAATGGGGACGGACGGGGGCGGAGGCCTGCTTGGAGGTTTGACGCCGGGCGGAGCGGAATCCGTTGGCGATGAAAGCCGTCTGGAAACCG
>NZ_WQPN01000053.1 GCF_018785315.1 Clostridium sp. MCC353
TGCCCGCACGTATCAATTTTCCTGCGCTTCTTCGCCGCTAAAGTCCCATAATTCTGCTAAGAGATACGCTCCTGAAGCATCCTGCACAACAACGGAATCTGAGGTTCAAACTCGGCTCCGTACCAGCGCGCGCCCTCTGTTTTGGCTGTTGATTCAATACAGGCAACTACGAAGTCTGCCGCCAGGCTGACCGATTTTTCCAGGCTCAGTCCCCGCATCAGTCCGCCCATGACGACAGAAGAGTAGAGGTCTCCCGTTCCATGATAGCTCTGCTGACATCGGTGGGTGAAGTAGGAGAAGGACTCGCCCTCACTGGTCAAATATGCAACGCCTAATTTCCCGGGTTCATAGCTCACGCCCGTTAAAACCGCGGTCCGGCAGCCAAGTCCCAGAAGTTTTTCTAATAATCCCCGGATATAGGTTTCATCATATGTGGTTTCGTAAGGCATTCCTGTTAAAAGGGCGGCCTCCGTGATGTTCGGAAGGATGATATCCGCTTTCGAGCAGACTTCTGCCATAGCTGCCGGAAAAGAAGAATCAAAGGCAGGGTACAGCTTTCCGTTATCCGCCATGGCCGGATCCACCAGCACCAGATTCTGATCTGTGGCAAAACGGTCGAAAAATGAGCATATCTGGCTGCATTGTCCGGCTGATGCCAGATAGCCGGTGTAGATGCCGTCAAAGGTAATCTGTTCTTTTTCCCATGCATCGGAAATCGGAGAGATCTGATCGGATAAATCCTTACAGGTGAACGTGTTAAACATGGTATGTGTGGACAGGACTGCTGTAGGAAGGATTCCGCATTCCACGCCCATGGCTGAAATGACGGGAAGGGCAACCGTAATAGAACAGCTTCCAACGCATGATATGTCCTGGAGCGTGATGATTCTTTTCATATTCTGCCTCCTCATGTGATCGTTTTTCATTAATAAGTTTTTATGTATGAAGTATAGCAGAAAATGGACTGGTCTGAAATAGCCAGTATTGAGAAAGATAATCAGTCCAGTACGTTCCTGGCTGTGTAAAAATCCCGTCAATACATCAGATTCCTGTAGTTGCTCTTTTCCTTTTATTTTGATATACTACAATAAGATTGACATGGAAAGAAATAATCCATGCCGCTATGAAAGGACGAAGGAACATGGGCAAACAAAAAGCTGCTCAGGAGAATACTGCAATTAATAAGGTCACATTGGCAGGTACTGTTTCCTTACTTGCCCTGCTTTTGCTTTTCCTGGTAATAACAATTCTCAGTACGAACAGATTAGCTTCACAGATCAAGCTTCTTACAGAACACCCCTTCACCGTAAACGGAAATATCAGCGATGTAAAAACGAATCTGGCATTGATGCGCATAAGGACGGAACGGCTCCAGTCCTATAACCAGCCTGAAGATATTGAAAAAGTGCGCGTTGCTTTGGACGAGCTTTATGTCAATATGGAGACGCTGCTGGATGAAATTGACACTCTGTATCTGGGACCTGATGAAGATACGGCAGCTCTCAGAAATACTTATGAGAATATCCGGAAAAGCCATCAGGAATTTTTGGATTTTTCAGCGCTGCCAAGTTCCACAACCGTCGTAATTGCCGAATATGAAAAGGAGCATCTTTATCCTCTTTACGATCAGTTCGAAATGGATGCTGGGCGGATACTCAGTTATGTCCGGGGAACCCAGCAGAGGATTTTCACTTCTGCCAGCCATATGAGCAGGACTACAGTTATCTGGTCATTCGTCATCATGGTTGCAGTAACAGCAGGGCTGCTCTTTTTCCAAACCGTGATCAAAAGGATGAATCAGCGGCTGTATCAGAAAAACCGGCAGTTTGAAGTCCTCTCCGACACGATAGATGAAACATTCCTGATTTTCGATAAGGATAAAAAACAATGTGATTTCGTCTCGGGCAGTTCGGAACGCGTTTTGGGCCTGCCTGCCGGAGCTCTGCGTGAAAACCGTACTTTGATTTATCAATATATAAACAGCGAAACCGCGGAAGAAATCCATAATAATATATTTTCCGAACCCAAAACCTCATGGGATACGGTCATCGAGTACAAGAATCCCAAAAGTATGCAGACATGCTGGCTGCAGCTCAGGTTCTACCGGATCAGGGAAAATGGGGCGCCAAAATATATCATGACATTTACCGACCGAACGGAAGAACGCCGGTCCAGCCAGGCCCTTCAGGATGCCCTGATCAATGCCCAAAAGGCCAATAATGCAAAAAAAGATTTCCTGTCCAGAATGAGCCATGAAATACGCACGCCTATGAATGCGATTATAGGCATGACCACAATCGCGGCGGCCTCCATAGAAGACCGGAACCGGGTGGAAAGCTGTTTGGAAAAGATCAGTTATTCTTCCAAACATCTGCTGATGCTGATCAACGATGTACTGGATATGTCCCGAATTGAAAGCAACCGGATGAAGCTCAATAGAGAGACGTTTGAACTGTTCCAGTTTCTCAACACGTTTGTTTCTGTGGTCTATCCACAGGCCATCGCCAAGGGGCTGGAGTTTACGGAGAAATCTTACGGATTTTCCGGTCATACCACCTATGTGGGAGATCCGCTGCGCCTGAACCAGATTCTTCTGAATCTGGCTTCCAACGCCATAAAATTTACGCCTGCCGGAGGAAAAGTCAGCCTTGAGGTCATCCATCTGCCGTCCCGTAATAATAAGAGCTGGCTGCGCTTTGTGGTGTCGGATACCGGAATCGGAATGGACGAAGAGGGATTGAGCCGGCTCTATACGCCGTTTGAACAGGCGGATGCTTCGATAGCAGGCAAATACGGCGGCACAGGGCTTGGAATGTCCATCACACAGAATCTGGTTACACTGATGGGCGGATATATCAATGTGAAAAGCGAGCCGGGAGAGGGAACCACATTTACTGTGGAACTTCCCTTTGAACAGAGTGATATCGACTTACAGCCGCTCAAAGAGGGGGCGCTTGAAACGCTGGATGTTCTCGTAGCGGATGATGAACAGGATATCTGCGAACATACGGTTCTGCTTCTGGAAAAAATGAAGATCCATGCGGAATGGGTTCTGAGCGGAGCGGAAGCGGTCAAGCGTGTGGTATCAGCCCATGAAAGCGGCTGCGGATTTGACGTCTGTTTCATCGACTGGAAAATGCCGGAGATGGACGGTGTGGAAACCGCCCGGCAGATCAGGGAAAAGGTGGGCCCGGACACGCCGATTATTATCATATCGGCGTATGACTGGTCTGATATTGAAGAAGAGGCGCGGGCAGCCGGGGTTAATGCATTTATCGCCAAACCCATGTTCCAGTCCTCCATCTACAATGTGCTGGTCAATGTAACAAACGGCGTCTTTGGCATGAGCGAAGCCCATTCGGGAGTTAAGGGACATTCTCTGGACGGAAAACGTCTTTTAGTGGCGGAAGACAATGCGCTTAATCGGGAGATTGCCATCGTTCTTCTGGAAATGAACGGCGCAGTTGTGGAACACGCTGAGAACGGCCAGGAGGCTGTAAAACGTTTTATAAAGATGGAACCGGGATATTATGACGCAATCCTCATGGATGTACAGATGCCGGTTATGGACGGCTGTGAAGCAGCCAGACAGATCCGGGCCTGCGGGCGTTCTGACGCCCGGCGCATTCCGATTATCGCGACTACGGCCAATGCTTTTGCAGAAGATGTTTCAACAGTGATAGCGGCGGGGATGAATGCCCATATAAGCAAACCGCTGGATATGGAAAAACTCTGCTCCATCTTGCTGCGACTTTGTAATGGCTCTTCAGGCCCTGACAGAGATATGATTGGGACATAACAAAAGGCTGTTGCCGTTTAGTCAGCGGACGACAGCCTTTTGTCCGCCGAAAGGGGAATTGGAGGGAATCCAAGGACGGAAGAAAGACGCGGCCTGCTGAGTTCTGTTTTATTGTGTTTCATTCAGAAATAGGGTATAATGAAAGACGATATCATGAACAAGGTCTGATGGATTCAGATAAATTAAAATGAGTTACACGAGGAAATGAGGGATAATTTGACGGTTTCTGAATATTTTGGCTGGGGTCTGCTGGTTCCAGCCGTTTTTTCCATATGCAATGGGCTGACAGCTCATTATGCGAAGGGTGTATTAGGATACAGACAGAAGAACGCGGTAGGGGAGATGATCCGGTGCTCTTTTTATCTCATGCTTTTGTTCGTCACATGGGGAATGGTTGATTATCCATTGCCTCTCTTATATATTCTGGCTTTTTTTACAAAACTGCTTATGCTTTTTCCTGAAAGCAGGGAGCGGACTAAGAAATTGTTTTTAATAAACCTGACCCATCTAATGGCTATGGCCTTACATATGATCCTGATCGGCCTTATTTCTTTAATAGCAAAAGAGCCGATGAATGAACTCTTACAGAATCCGTTATGGAGAATTATCACGGTCAGCGTTGTGCTGGCTGCCGAAAGCCTGGCCACAGCTCTGGTTCTCCGCTGGAAACTGCTTCTCGGCGTGCTTCGCACCCAGATGGACAGCGCGGAAGTGCGGCCATTTATGATGTTCCTCTGGTTCTGCAATATGTTCCTTCTTCTGGACAGCGTGTTGTGTACATTGATCATAGAATGGAATCTGCTGCCTGTGTTCCTGATCAGCAGCACACTGCTGATGGAGTTTTATCTGATCCGCTTTTTGCGCCACCTGTTTTCCGTTTTATCCGCCCAGTATCTGGAAGAGGAGAACCGGCGCCTTATGGAGGAACTGGAATTACAGAATAAAACCGAGGAAGAACTGCGCAGCAAGAGCGATTCCGACCCGCTTACCGGAATCTGTTCACGGCGTTTCGTATTGGAGAAGTTGGAAGTTTTGATGCGGATGAACCGCTCATTTTCCCTGGTCTATATTGATCTGGACCACCTAAAGTGGATCAATGACCGGTACGGACATCACGCAGGAGATCAATATCTGAAACGTTTTGCAGCTGCTTTTTCCGCTTCTTTACGTGAAACGGATATTTTCGCCAGAATCGGCGGAGATGAATTCCTCTTGCTGCTGCCGGAATTCGGAGAGGAAGAGGCGGCCAAACTCATGGAGAAAATCCGGACCCGTTTGTGTGAAGCGTTCGACCCGCCCCTGCTGTTCAGCTTTGGAACAGCCTTTGTGCCGGAAGAGACGGCCCTAACAGTGGAAGAAGTTTTAAATATGGCCGACCAGGCAATGTATCGGGATAAAAGAACCAGAAGATAGATGAGGGAGGAACCGCATGTTTATAATTCTGCTTGTGGGCGCCGTGTACTTTTATTTTAATTGGCAGTATTTCCATCTCGCCAGCCAGTTGATGGAATCAATAAAGCCCAGGTTAGGACTTGTTATAACCAGTTTTGGGGTCAATTATATATTCTTTTTTATTTGCAGCATATTGGAGTTTCCGTTAATCCTAAACTGGATATTGTTTGCGTTCCTGCTGTTGTTTGAAACCCTTCTTTATGACCACAGGGATTTCAGAACGGCGCTGTTCTGCACACTGATGAGCATTATTTATGGCCTTGCGATCAATATTTTCTGCAGGAGCGTGATTTCTATCATGATGAACCAGCCGCTGCAAAGTTATGGCAGCAATATTACCAGTGCGGTTAATTTTAAGGCAATTCCGGTATTCCTTGGATTCCTGCTTGGAGGGGCTGCGCTGCAATCTTTTACTATTGACGGGATTTTGAAACGGCTTCGGCTGATTGTTAAGTATCCCAGGCATCAATCTTTTTTGCTGCAGATAATGACGGGGATGTTTATTTATCTGTTTCTCAATCTGCTGCTGTATTCAACTCCATTAAACAATATTCTTCTGAAGATATGGAGCATCAAATCCTGTCTGTTCTGCATTTGCGGCTGCTATATTGCCATGCTGTACACGAGACGCAGCTGTGAATTGGATGAATACCGTGAGAAAAACCGGAACATTGAAAAGATATTGAAAGAACGCCGCCAGGAAGAAATCGCTTTGCGGCGGAAAGCTTCCGTCGATGTGCTGACCGGCCTTTATAACCGACGGTATGCGGAAGAAACAATCGCCTCCATGATGGGGCAGAGCCGTTTTTTTACCCTCTGTTTTTTGGATTTGGACGGCTTGAAGGAGGTCAATGACCGCTATGGGCACGAGGAGGGGGATCATTATATTTTAACGGTAACTGAACAAATCCGCAGTATCTGCAAGGAGGGGAGCGATCTGCTGTTCCGCTACGGAGGAGATGAATTCCTGATCCTGTTTCCGGACATGGATGCAAAAGTGGCTGGGAAACAAATGGAAACAGCTAACAAAAGGCTGAAGCTGGCTATGGACAGCCAGTCTTTTCCCTACCCGATGTCTTTCAGTTATGGACTGACAGAGAGCGCTGGATTCCGGGAGTTGAGCGATTTAATTCAGGCAGCCGATGCGGACATGTACCGGCAGAAGCAGCAAAAAGCTGATGGAGGTGAATGATGAAACGTTTCTTAAAACCGGGGTTAGTGATCCTGTTCACACTGCTTATTTTATTTGGCAGTTTAACCCTTCATACTGTGGTCCAGTCCCAGCATTACAGCCGGCTGGTCAATTATGTGGGGATTGTGCGGGGCGCATCCCAGCGTCTGGTAAAATTGGAATTGATGGACCAGCCCGCCAATCCGCTCATTGAATATCTGGACGGGATTTTGGAGGAGCTGACAACGGGAAATGGCGGGTATGGCCTTTTCCTGCCTGAAGATGAAAGCTATCGGGAAAATCTGGATATTCTGGACCGGATGTGGACAGATATCAAGGAGCAGATCAGGGATTACCGCAGCGGAATGGATAAAGAAGCAGATCTTTTATCTTTGAGCGAAGCATTTTTTAACCAGGCCAATGATACGGTTTTTGCGGCTGATGAATATGCTGCCGGACAGGTCCGCACTTTGTTTGTAATCTGCACCGTAATGCTGGGGATCATGCTTCTAACATGGGTTTTCATCCTATGGGCTTACTGGAAGAAAATGCTCAGGCTTGAAAACAGCAACCAGAAGCTGAATGAATTGACACGCAGGGATAATTTAACCGGCGTATATCAGATGGATTTCTTCAAAGAAGAGGCGCAGCGCATTCTCGATGCTGGGACATCAAAAAAACTGGCGGTGGTTTATACGGATTTTTCAGATTTCAAATACATCAATGATGTGTTTGGTTATGCCTATGGAGACAGCATATTAAAGAGGTATGGGGAAATACTCAATAAAATGATGGAGCCGGGAGAATTGTGCGGCCGGGTTTCGGCGGATAATTTTGTCCTTTTGCTCCGTTATCAGGAACGGGAAGAGGCAGCGCTGCGCCAGCAAAAGGCAGATGAAGAGATCACAAGGTTTATGCATAACTCCCATGACCACCAGTCTGTGCCCACCTGCTGTGGAATCTGCTGTGTAGAGGATGTGACTGAAGACTTGAATATCGACGGTTTTCTGGACAGGGCAAACTTCGCCCGTAAAACGGTGAAAAATGGAACGAATTCCAATTATGTCTATTATAACGAAAGCATACGCAGCCGCCTCCGGGAAGAAAAAGATGTGGAAAGCCGTATGCTGGTGGCTCTTGAAAACCGGGAATTCGTTGTTTTTTACCAGCCCAAGGTTGAACTCAAAACCGGGAAGACAGCCAGTTCTGAATCGCTGGTGCGCTGGAAATCACAGGGCGGCTCCATCATCCCCCCGGACAGGTTTATCCCCGTATTTGAGAGCAAATATATGATTGACCGTCTTGACCAGTACGTATTCGAAGAAGTCTGCCGGTTCCTGAGCAAACGGTTAAAGGAAGGTAAAAAAGTGCTGCCGGTTTCCGTTAACGTATCGCGGCTTCAATTTTTTGACCAGAATTTTGTGAACCGGTATGTTGAAATACGGGACCGGTATCAGGTTCCGCCGGAGCTGTTGGAGATTGAATTTACCGAATCCATCGCCATCGATAATACCAACATTTTGACAAGGATCGTGGAACGGCTTCGCCAGGCTGGTTTTTCCTGTTCTATTGATGATTTCGGAAAGGGTTATTCCTCACTGAGCCTTTTAAAAACCCTTCCATTTGACGTCCTTAAAATTGACCGTTTTTTCTTTGCGGAAAGCAATGATCCGGAACGGGATATGGATGTTGTACAGGGAATTGTGGAATTGGTGCATAAATTCCATATCAAGACGGTGGCCGAAGGGGTGGAATCCAAAAAGCAGGTGGAAATGCTGAAGCAGATTGGCTGTGACTATGTCCAGGGGTATGTTTTTTACCGGCCGATGCCTCAAGACGAATATGAGCGGCTGCTGGATGAGGCGGATCACGAATAAAATACAAGAAAATATGGAAAATTTTCCTCCCAACTGGTAAAATAGGAAGGTATGAGGAGGAAGAACGCTTTGGAATACGAACAGCAGTTTTCAAATTTGATTTATGAATATCTCTTGAACCGTCTGCAATTCGGTTATTATAGATGCGGAGACAGTCTGCCCACCATAGATGTCTTCTGCCGTGAGTTCAATGTATCTGAGCACACCATTTGGTCGGCCCTGAGACGCCTGCGCGCAGAGGGTTATATTGATATGAAAAACGGAAGAATGACAAAGGTGATTTTTGAACAGACAGAACAGGAACAGTCGAATTTTATTATTGACTATTTTTCCAAACGATGGCAGGCCTATGACGACCTCTACCGGACAACGGAGCTGATCTATATCCCTTTGATGGTTGAAGGGCTCCGCCGCATGAATGACGAGGAAATTACATACATCTGCCAATTGTCAAAACGGGCCAGGGCAGATGATATCATCCTCTTTTACTGTTATACGCTGCAGAAAATGGAGAATCCGCTTCTGTTAAATCTGTTTTGGGAAACTTCTTTGTTCTTAGGTTATCCCTTTGCGAAGTCAGGACGCCATCCATTCCAATATGATGAGGAAGCAGGGCAGCAAAGGTTACAGACGATGGTTTCTCTCATCAAAGAAGGTTCCTGGGAGATCGTCCGGGAAACCCTGATTCAATATCAAAGAAGCCATATAGGCACGATTATCGAATGCATGGGGCCTAAAATCCGGGTTGTACCAGAAGAGGAGCGGATTCCATTTATTTGGCGGGTTTACCGTGACCGCCCTCAAATCTGTTATAATCTGGCATCGCGTCTGCTTCATGAGATATACCTGGGTGAGTACGGCAAAACCAAATATCTGCCTTCCTATGAAAAAGCCGCCGCTGAATATGGGGTTTCTGTCAGTACCATGCGGCGCACCGTCCGTATGCTGAACCAGATCGGGGCAGCCCAGTCCATTAACGGAAAGGGGACCAGGGTCTTTACGATCGGAGAACAATGCAATTGGCCGGATTTTACAAGCCCCATTGTCAGACGCAGCCTTTCTTATTTCATCCAGTCCTTTGAACTGCTTCTGTATACCTGTGAGGATGTTTCCGACAGTTTCATCCAGTCCCTTCACGCTGATGAAAGGGAGGAATTGGTTCAAAAGCTAGAGAAAGACAGGTGTGACGGGCATTCGGAACTGGCCATATGGACGTATCTGCTTTTCATAATAAAACACAGCCGTCTGCCGGCGCTCCGGGAAATCTATGCTACGACCTATAGCTTTTTTCTCTGGGGATATCCATTAAAGGCAGCCATCGGTTCAGTGACTGATACGGAACGCAGGGGAAAGAAACTGGCAGATTCCATGATCCGGCATATGAAAGAAAATAATCCAAAACAGTTCACTGGAGCCATTAAAGAATATATTCATGAGCAGTTTCCCGATGGGAAACGGTTTCTGGAGCAGAACGGGATTGAAATGGAGGAACTGCGGCTTGCTCCTGCCTTACGGATGATGGTTTTGAATGAATAATATATATTTGAATCACAAAATACCCGGATAATTTTCCCGGGTGTTTTTGATATCCTGGGGATAAACCGCAGGTATCATCCGGCAAATACCTGCTTTTCTGCAAACGGTATCCGCTGAAAAAACCGGCGGTATATAAAAAGGCGTAAATCAGTGATGCCGGGCGTCATTGTGTCTGGTGCCGTTGTGCTTTGTACCGTTGTATCCGGTGCCATTGTGCCCAGTGCCGCTGTGCTTTGTACCGTTGTATCCGGTGCCATTGTGCCCAGTGCCGCTGCGATTTGTACCATTATGCCCGGTATTATGTTCTTCCGGCCGTTTATCTGAGCTCTTCTCGGTCTCAGGCGGCTGGGGGGATTCATCTTTTGAACCGTTCTGAGACGCTTTGGTTTCTTCCCTGTTTTTTCCCTGTTCCCGATGCTGGCAATGTTCTGTATGGCCTTTGATTTCTTTCATGGATTTTTCTTTAAACTCATCCAGGGTGGCTTGAGGGTCAACGGTAAGCAGTTCCTGTATAGCGTAGTATTTTCCTAAAGACATTCCCTGCTCGTGGGCTTCTTCACAAAGATGGCTGTTCACGCTGGCATATTCCGTTTTTATGCCGTCATGGCACTGTTTTAAGGCTGTGTCCACACATTCCTTCAGGTTTGGAAGCAGTGTCGGGTCATCATTCTTTGTGACCAGCGTTATGGAGACAAGGGAATCCTGCTTTAAATACTTCTTCATTTCCTCACTGCCCAGCAGAAGGGCCATGGCTTCGCCGTACTCCATGTGTTTCAGCGAGAGAGACTGCAGGAGTTTTTCACTTTCCAGTCCATAGGTAGTCTGATCCACCACCTTCCCCCAGCGGTTGATGTCCAGTTCTATGCTGGGATTCACATCAATGCTGATAACAGCCGCTTCTGTGTAGTACAGGCCGTAACTTCCCACACCGGTGACAGCAAAAATCAGGAGACAAGCCATGGAGACAGCCCATTTCATTTTACCCATTGTTTTTTTCCGGCAGCCGCCCATCTGCCTGGTCACACGATCATAGGTCCGCTTTTTCAGCATAGCGTCACAGGCCACTGTGTCAAATGCATCGCGTATCATCTGTTCCATCATTTTCACCTCCCAGCATCTTTTTTAATTCGGTCTTAGCCCTTGAAAGATGTGTATATATGGTATTGACTTTTTTATTCAGAATACCTGCGATTTCCACCGCGGAATAACCTTCATAATAATGCAGATATATGATGATCCTGTATTTGTCCTGGAGTTTCAGCACGGATTCCAACACATGGGAGAGATCAGGATCCTTGTCATCGGCCATGGTCATGGCCTCTTCGAGAGAGCAGGTATGGGTCCGGAAAAAACTTCTCAACATGTCTTTACACCTGTTTACGGTTACCCGGATCAGCCAGGCTTTTTTGTGTTCTTCAGACTGAAAGGGTTCAGAAAAAAGGGCGTATTTCAAAAACACATCCTGAAATACGTCCTCCGTATCGCTTTCATTTTTCATATAGACAAAGCAGATATGTTTTATCATATCCGCATATTGTTCGATTGCCTGTTCTACATCTGATTCCTGCCGCATAGCTGCTCCATGTGCTTTTTTCTCTATCTGTGATGTCTGCCGCCATGTCCGCCATGTCTGTGGCTGCCGCCATGGCATCCGTTTCCGGAAGAAACGTTTTGCCCGTGATTTCCATCTGAGCATATCCAAGTTTCATCATCCGACCAGTATCCTTCGCATTCCCCATGCTCATGGCTCCTGCAGTATTCGTAATCCGTACAATCAGCATATCCTCTGGGACATGTCCAATCGGCTCCGAATGCAAGACTGCTTCCTGCTATGGTTAATAGGATTCCAGTGGCTCCTGTTGCAATTATAGTTCTGATTTTCATGTATTTCAATCTCCTTTTATGGTTTTTCATTAATAATACGATTGAAAGACTGGAATCCTTTCAAATATTTTCAAATAAATTTAAATTAAAAGCCATGTATGGATGTTTGGACAACCATGTCCTGGTACAACAGATGGGATGTGGATTTATTTCATCGTTATTTAGTTGTCTGTACAGCTTGCTTCCCAGACGGATTGTAATATCGGACACCAGCAGTTTTTATGGTATCTAATTCCGGTATTCCTGTGTGTGGGCTTGACAGATGTCTGGATTGAAAAGGAGGAGATGATAAAAATCATAGGCAAAACGTCTGGTGATGCGGGAATGATACTTATACGTGGATAATTGTTATTGAAATATAACGGGAAATACCTTATAATTATGCAGAGTGTTTGACTATATTAAATAGTACCAAATAGTTAAGATAAAATAAATCTGTTGAAAATTTTATTATCAACAAAAAAAGAGAGCGTATAAGATGAGAAAATTAGCACTAAATGATGAAGTATTATTGAGTATCCAGCAGCCTGCCCGCTACATCGGCGGTGAGGTGAACATGGTAAATAAGGACCCATCCAAAGTAGATGTAAGGTTTGCCATGTGTTTCCCCGACGTATATGAAATTGGCATGTCGCATCTGGGCATGCAGATCCTATATGATATGTTTAACCGCAGAGAAGACATTTACTGCGAACGTGTTTTTTCACCGTGGACAGATCTGGATAAGATTATGAGGGAGCAGAAAATCCCTCTTTTTGCGCTGGAATCTCAGGATCCTATTAAGGATTTTGACTTTTTAGGGATCACCATTCAATATGAGATGTGTTACACCAATATTTTACAGATTCTGGACTTAGGGCAGATTCCTCTTCATGCCTGTGACCGCGGGGAGGAAGACCCGATTGTAATTGGAGGCGGCCCATGCGCTTATAATCCGGAACCTCTTGCCGATTTTTTTGACCTTTTCTATATTGGAGAAGGGGAAACGGTGTATTACGAACTGATGGACCGTTATAAGGAAAATAAGGCCAATGGAGGCAGCCGCAGAGAATTTTTAGAACTCGCGGCGCAGATTGACGGCATCTATGTGCCCGCTTTTTATGATGTATCATACAAAGACGACGGAACGATTGAGCATTTTCTTCCAAATAATCCGAATGCCAAACCGGTTATCATTAAGCAGATGGTCAGAGATATGGATGACGCTTATTACATTGAGAACCCGGTTGTGCCGTTCATCAAGATCACCCAGGACCGCGTGGTTTTAGAAATCCAGAGAGGCTGCATCCGCGGCTGCCGTTTCTGCCAGGCTGGAAATGTTTACCGCCCTCTGCGTGAACACAGCCTGGAATATCTGAAGGAGTATGCATATAAGCTGTTAAAATCAACGGGACATGAAGAAATCTCCCTAAGCTCCCTGAGTTCCAGCGATTACACCGAGCTGGAAGGGTTGGTAAATTTCCTGATCGATGAATTTAAAGGAAAAGGAATCAATATTTCCCTGCCGTCCCTGAGAATTGATGCATTTTCCCTGGATGTTATGAGTAAGGTTCAGGATGTCAGAAAGAGCAGCCTTACCTTTGCGCCGGAAGCAGGTTCCCAAAGGCTGAGGGATGTTATTAATAAGGGACTGACGGAAGAAATTATCTTAAAAGGAGCGGCTGAGGCATTTAAGGGCGGCTGGAACCGGGTTAAATTGTATTTTATGCTCGGACTTCCAACAGAAACTGTTTCGGATATGGAAGGAATCGCTGAACTTTCGGAACTGGTAGCAGAAGAATACTATAAGATTCCTAAAGAAGAACGCCATGGCAGGGTTCAGGTTGTTGCCAGCTCCTCTTTCTTTGTTCCAAAACCATTTACCCCCTTCCAGTGGGCAAGAATGTGCACAAAGGAAGAGTTTTTGGAGCGCGCCTATATTGTTAAGAATAAATTTAGAGAAATGCTCAACTATAAAAGTCTGAAGTACAACTGGCATGAGGCGGATTTGACGGTTCTGGAAGGCGTTCTGGCCCGTGGCGACCGCAGAGTCGGGCGTTTGATTGAAGACGTATATAAAAGAGGGGCATTGTATGATTCTTGGTCCGAGCATTTTCATAATGAATTATGGATGGAAAGTTTCAACGCGTGCGGACTGTCCATTGATTTCTATACAACAAGGGAAAGAAGCCTGGACGAAGTGTTCCCATGGGATTTTATCAATGCCGGGGTAACAAAAGAATTCTTAAAGAGGGAATGGCAGAATGCGGTTGCAGAAAAAGTAACCCCCAACTGCCGTCAAAAATGTTCCGGCTGCGGTGCAAAAGGATTTGGAGGAGGTGTTTGTTTTGAAGATAAGAATTAAATTTGCAAAACAAGGCCCTATGAAGTTTATCGGCCATCTGGATATCATGAGATATTTCCAGAAAGCGATGCGCCGCGGCAATATAGATATTTGCTACAGCGAAGGCTTCAGCCCGCATCAGATCATGTCCTTTGCCTCCCCGCTGGGGGTGGGGCTTACCAGCAATGGTGAATATATGGATATTGAAGTATCGGGAACAACCGGTTCAAAAGAGATGACAAACCGGCTGAATAGTGTTATGGTAGAGGGGATGAAGGTGTTGAGCTGCCGCCGCCTGAACGATACGGCTAAAAACGCCATGTCCATTGTTGCCGCTGCAGATTATACGGTACGATTCCGCGAAGGCTGGGAGCCGGAAGATGCAGATGATTTTTTCAGCGGGCTTTCCAGGTTTTACAAGAGGGAAAGTATTCCGGTTATTAAAAAAACAAAAAGAGGGGAGCAGGAAGTGGACATCCGTCCTTTCATTTACTGTCTCTCTGTAAAAGATAACACTATATTTATGCAGCTTTCCTCTGGAAGCGCTAATAATCTGAAACCGGAGCTGGTTTTAGAAGCCTATTCCAATTTCAGAGGTGAGGAATTTCGAAGCATCGCGTTCCAGATACAGAGGGAAGAGCTTTATGCTGCACAAGAAAATGGAAAACTGATATCATTAGAGGATCTGGGAGAAGATTTTGAATAAGCTAATTGTTACAAGATGGAATCAGGGTATTCTGACTGCGCTTCAGTCAGAAGGGGGAATCATCCAGTTGAACCTGGATCCCGGCCCTGAAACCTCAATTCTGGGCAATATTTATATAGGAAAAGTAAAAAATATTGTTAAAAACATTAATTCCGCTTTCGTGGAGTTTGCCAGCGGCCAAATGGGATATTACAGCCTTTCCGAAAACAGATGCCATATCTATGCAAAACCCCATTCCGGCGGCGGGTTAAAAGCGGGAGACGAGATCGTTGTCCAGGTATCCAGGGATGCGGTTAAAACAAAAGCCCCGGTTTTAACAGGAAATTTAAGCTTTCCCGGAAAATACTGTGTTCTTACTCTCGGGAAACATGTAGTTGGTTTTTCTTCAAAGATAAGAGACCAGGAGTGGAAAGCTTCCGTAAAACAGATTCTGCCGAAAGAGGCCGGTACAGAATACGGGGTAATCATCCGAACGAATGCGCAGGAGACGGAACCGGATTCAATTTTAAGTGAATTAGCATCGTTATGTGAAACAAGCCGCCGTATGTTGTCGGAAGCAGCCTACCGCACTTGTTTTTCTCAGCTTTACCATTCCGTACCGTCCTATATATCCGATATCCGCGACCTGAATTCAGGAACGCTTCAGGAGATTATCACGGACGACGAAGAGATATTTTACCAGTTAAAGGAATATATGGCTGTCTTCCAGCCGGGAGACAGCCGGAAATTAACTCATTATCAGGATAAAATGCTTCCGCTGGGTAAATTATACAGCCTGGAATCGGCGCTGGATCATGCGTTGAATAAGCGGGTCTGGCTGAAGTCCGGTGGGTATCTGGTGATCGAGCCAACAGAGGCCCTGGTGGTGATCGATGTCAACACAGGAAAATTTTCAGAGAAAAAAGAAATACAGGCTGCAATCCTAAAAACAAACTTGGAAGCTGCTTCAGAAATTTCCAGACAGCTCCGTCTCCGTAATCTTTCCGGCATCATTATTGTGGATTTTATTGATATGGAGAAAGAAGAAGACAAAAAAGAACTGCTTTCCTGTTTGGAAGCGCTTACGGCCAAAGATCCGGTTAAAACTACGGTTGTAGATATGACCCGGTTAAATCTGGTTGAAATAACCAGAAAAAAAGTGAGAAGACCTCTCTATGAACAGGTTTCTTTTAACAGAGGAGAAGAGTAGCGTATGAAGATAATTATTGTGGGGTGCGGTAAAGTCGGGCTGTCCCTTGCAGACCAGTTAAACAGTGAGGGCCACGACATTACTTTGATTGACTGTGACAACAGCAAACTGCGTTCCGTTACGGATACAATTGATGTTATGGGAGTTGTAGGAAACGGAGCAATTTACCAGGTTCAGATGGACGCCGGCATTGCCGATGCCGACCTCCTTATAGCAACAACAAATTCCGATGAACTCAATATGTTATGCTGCCTGATCGCAAAAAAAGCAGGTAACTGCCACACAATTGCCAGAATCCGTAATCCGGAATATGCGACAGAAATCAATTTTATCAGGGAAGAACTGAACCTATCCCTGGCAATTAACCCGGAACTTGCCGCCGCAAGGGAAATCTCCAGGCTGTTAAAGTTCCCATCAGCCATTAAAATCGACACATTTGCAAAGGGGCGTGTTGAAATCCTCAAATTCATGGTTCCTGAAAAATCCGTTTTAAATGGAATTAAGGTATATGAGGTACCTCAGCGGCTGAGATGTAATGTTTTGATCTGCGCCATTGAACGGGGGGACGCGGTCATCATACCGGATGGTAATTCGGAAATATTTGCTAAAGACAAGATATCATTTATCGCTTCACCAACAGAATCCATGGAATTTTTCCGTCAGGTTGGAATTGAAAATAACAGCGTTAAAACAGCTATGTTCGTAGGCGGCGGAAAGATCACATATTATCTGGCAAAAATGCTGGAAGACACCAACATAAAAATCAAGATTATCGAGCAGAACTTCGAGCGCTGCAACGAGTTGAGCACACTGCTTCCGAAAGCTATGATTATACACGGAGACGGTTCAGACCAACAGCTTCTGCTGGAGGAAGGAATCCGCCAGACAGAAGCGTTCGCATCCCTTACCGGATTTGATGAAGAGAATATTATGCTGTCCCTTTATGCTGCCAGTCAGTCAAATGCAAAGCTTATTACAAAAGTAAATCGGATTGCATTTGAAAATGTGATTAACAGCATGAATCTGGGCAGTATTATCTACCCTAAATTAATAACGGCGGATTCCATCGTCCAGTACGTGAGAGCGATGCAGAACTCTCTTGGCAGCAATGTGGAAACCCTCTATAAGATAGTGGCCAATCGCGCGGAAGCCTTGGAATTCCGCATTGGAAAGGATGCCCCGATGATTGGTATTCCTATTGAGAAGTTAAATTTAAAGAGTAATCTGCTGATTGCGTGTATTAACCGTAATGGTCATATTATAACACCGCGGGGTAAAGATTCCATCCATGTAGGAGATACTGTAATAATTGTAACTACCGTTACAGGCTTAAAGGATATTAAAGACATATTAAAGTAAAGGTGAATTCACTATGAATACCAAGGTAATCATATATTTTTTAGGATGGGTTATGAACATCGAAGCCCTTCTGATGCTCCTTCCATGCATGATTGCGGTCATTTTCAGGGAATCAAGCGGGCTGTATATTTTGGCTGTTGCTTTTGTCTGCGGATTCCTGGGCTGGTGTGCAACACATAAAAAACCGGCTAACACTGTTTTTTTTGCTAAAGAGGGCTTTGTTTCCGTTGCTTTGAGCTGGATTGTTCTCAGCTTTTTTGGGGCCCTGCCCTTTTATCTAAGCCGTTCAATACCAGTTTTCGAAGATGCGTTATTTGAAACAATATCAGGTTTTACCACTACGGGAGCCAGCATTCTTACCAATGTGGAAGCGCTTCCCCGCTGTATGCTGATGTGGCGGAGCTTTACACACTGGATCGGCGGCATGGGAGTACTGGTCTTCATTCTGGCTGTTCTTCCCTTAGCCGGAGGGTATAATATGCATATCATGCGTGCGGAAAGTCCTGGGCCCGCAGTGGGCAAACTGGTGCCCAGAGTGAAAATGACTGCTAAAATTCTTTATGGTATTTATCTGCTCATGACTTTAATCCAGATAGGCCTGCTTCTCTTAGGCGGCATGCCCTGGTTTGATTCAATAGCTCTCAGCTTTGGCACCGCGGGAACCGGTGGTTTTGGTGTTTTAAATGACAGTATAGCATCCTACAGTACCTTCAATCAGACAGTGATCACACTTTTTATGATTTTATTCGGAATCAACTTTAACGTGTATTATCTTTTTCTGATACATAAGCCTAAAGAAGCGTTCCGCTGTGAGGAAGCCAGGACCTATCTCGGCATCATATTGGTCAGTGTTCTGCTCATTACCTGGAACATCCGCGGCAGTTTTACAAATATATTTACGGCCTTCCATCACGCTGCTTTCCAGGTGGGGTCTATCATAACCACAACCGGTTATTCCACAGTGGATTTCAACTTGTGGCCCGGATTTTCCAAAACAATCCTGGTTTTCTTGATGTTTATAGGAGCATGTGCAGGAAGTACCGGAGGGGGAATAAAGGTATCCCGAGTCATCATCGCCTGTAAAGCGGTAAAAAAAGAATTATCTTCTGTCATTCATCCAAGAAGCGTAAGGGTCCTCAAATTAGAGGGCAAGGGATTGGAACATACGGTGGTCCGTTCTGTGAATGCATTTATTCTGGCCTATATTTTGATATTTGCCATTTCCATGCTGATTGTGAGCCTGGATAATCTGGATTTTACCAGCACATTCACAGCGGTTGCCGCTACCTTTAACAATATCGGACCGGGTTTGGAACAAGTGGGGCCATCCGCAAATTTCAGCATATTATCCCCGCTTACTAAATATGTTTTGATGTTCGATATGCTGGCGGGAAGATTGGAAATATTCCCAATGCTTTTACTATTTTCTCCATCAACCTGGCGGAAACAGTGATTTTGTAAATATGTGGTTTTTATGGAAATTTCATGCAACAGTTGAGACAGGTAATGTTCTTGACCGAAAAATCCAGTTAAGTTGCGTATGAACTGTTGTAAAAAATTACAAAAAAAGTCAGTTTATTATTGACAATATAATATTGAAATGTTATCATATACAAGTATGCCGCACAATGAGGTCTAAAAGAGTTGACTTTTGTCAAAGCACCGAAGTTGGCGAGTAATGATAATAGGAGGTGCCATATGTACGCGATTATTGCAACAGGTGGTAAGCAGTACAAAGTAGCTGAAGGCGATATCATTAAAGTAGAAAAACTTGGTGTTGCTGCTGGTGAAACAGTAACATTCGACCAGGTACTTGCAGTAAACAACGGCGAATTAGCTGTAGGATGCCCAACTGTAGACGGAGCAAGTGTAACCGCTTCTGTAGTTAAAGAAGGCAAAGCTAAAAAAGTTATCGTTTACAAGTATAAGAGAAAATCTGGATACCATAAGAAAAATGGTCACAGACAGCTTTATACTCAGGTAAAGATCGAAAAGATCAACGCTTAATGAGACTATGATTAAAGTAACTGTATTTCGTGATTCTGATCAGGTATATAGAGGAATTGATATTGCAGGACATGCAGGTTATGCTCAGTCCGGAAAAGATATTATATGTGCCGCTGTTTCATCTCTGGCTTTGAATATGTATAATTCTGTTGAAACATTTACAGAAGATGCATTTGAGGGATCGGTAGAAGAGGACACGGGACGCTTTCTCTTCCGTTTTACGGAAGATATCAGTTTAGAATCAAAACTCCTTATGAACTCATTAGTTCTCGGTTTAGAGAATATTCAGAGTGAATATGGAAAACAATATATAATAATCCGTTTTGAGGAGGTGTAAGTTATGTTAAAAATGAACCTTCAATTATTCGCTCATAAAAAAGGTGTTGGTTCTACCAAGAACGGTAGAGATTCCGAATCTAAGAGATTAGGCGCTAAGAGAGCAGATGGTCAGTTCGTATTGGCTGGTAATATTCTTTACAGACAGCGTGGTACTAAGATTCATCCTGGTATCAACGTAGGACGTGGTGGAGACGATACATTGTTCGCTACTGTTGACGGTGTCGTAAGATTTGAGAGAAAAGGCAGAGACAAAAAACAGGTTTCTGTTTATCCAAGAACAATCAACGAATAATTTGAGTGGCTTCATACTTCTGATTAGTATGAAGCCATTTTTCGAATAAGGTGGTGAGTAAATGTTTGCCGACAGAGCAAAAATATTTATTAAATCAGGAAAAGGCGGCGATGGCCATGTCAGTTTCCGAAGAGAGTTATATGTCCCAAACGGCGGTCCGGATGGCGGTGACGGCGGAAAAGGCGGCGATATTATATTTGAAATCGACGATGGTTTAAACACGCTTACAGACTTCCGTCAGGTGCGTAAATACGTTGCCAGGGATGGTGAGCAGGGTGGTAAAAAACGGTGTCATGGAGCCAATGCATCCGATTTGGTGATTAAAGTTCCGGAAGGCACGGTTATTAAGGATTTTGAGACCGGAAAAGTAATTGCAGATATGTCGGGGGAGAACCGGCGGGAGATTATTTTAAAAGGCGGAAAAGGCGGACTTGGTAATATGAACTTCGCCACACCTACCATGCAGGCTCCCAAGTATGCCCAGCCCGGACAGGCAGGGCAGGAGATATGGGTTCAGCTGGAGTTAAAAGTCATTGCTGATGTGGGATTGGTTGGTTTCCCCAATGTAGGCAAGTCAACCCTTCTTTCCAGAGTGAGCAATGCAAAACCTAAAATTGCCAACTACCATTTTACCACATTAGATCCTCATCTTGGTGTTGTCGATTTGGATGGCGGAGCAGGATTTGTAATGGCGGATATTCCTGGATTAATCGAAGGCGCATCTCAGGGAGTGGGATTAGGACACGATTTTCTGCGCCACATTGAGCGGACGAAAGTTTTGATTCACGTTGTGGATGCTGCATCTACGGAAGGACGCGATCCCATCGCTGATATTAAATCGATCAATGCCGAACTTGGGGCTTATAATCCGGAACTTTTAAAACGTCCAATGGTGATTGCTGCAAACAAAACGGATGCGATTTATGTGGAGGACGAAGATCCGGTAGAAAAACTGAAAGCTGAATTTGAGCCGGAAGGAATTAAAGTTTATCCAATATCTGCAGTCAGCGGAAAAGGGGTAAAGGAACTGCTTTATGCAGTCTATGCGCTCCTTCAAACAGTTGACCGTACCCCTGTTATTTTTGAAAAAGAATTTGATCTTTCCCAGGTGCGTCCGGATTTCAATCTTCCTTATACGATTGAACGGGATGATTCCGGTGTATTTGTTGTTGAAGGACCGAAAATTGAAAAAATGCTGGGTTATACAAATCTTGAATCCGAAAAAGGCTTTTTGTTCTTCCAGAAATTCCTGAAAGAAACGGGAATTTTAGGTGAATTAGAAGAAGCTGGAATTCAGGAGGGCGATACGGTTCGTATGTATGGCCTGGAATTTGATTATTACAAATAGGAGATATTATGACAAGTAAACAAAGAGCTTATTTAAAAGGGCTTGCCATGACTATGGATCCGATTTTCCAGATCGGTAAGTCCAGCGTAACACCAGAGATCACAGCGGCAATCGATGAGGCCCTGGAAGCGCGGGAGCTGATAAAGCTGACAGTTTTAAAAAACTGCATGGATGATGGCAGATCGATTGCAGAGGTGCTGGCAGAAAGAACTCATTCCGAAGTAGTGCAGGTGATCGGTAAAAAGATTGTACTCTACAGGGAAGCAAAAGATGCCAAAAAGAGGAAAATTACATTACCTAAATAAAGGGGATTGTATACCTATGTCAAATATTGGAATCATGGGCGGAACATTTGATCCAATTCATAACGGCCATCTGCTGCTTGGACAGCAGGCCTATGAAGAATATGGATTGGATCAAATCTGGTATATGCCATCCGGACGACCGCCGCATAAAACAGACCATAAGGTAACAGATATCAAAGACCGTTGTGAAATGACAAAATTAGCGATTAAACAATATCCTTATTTTGTCTTTTCTGATTTTGAAGTAAATTTGGGCGGAAACAGCTATACTGCAAGAACCCTGGAGCTGTTAAAGAGAGAATTTCAGGAATATAACTTTTATTTCATTATAGGAGCGGACTCATTATATCAGATTGAAACGTGGTATCATCCGGAAAAGGTGATGAAACAGACGACGCTGCTCGTTGCCGGACGGGAATATGACCACAGCCATTTAACAATTGATGAACAGATCGCATATCTCATGCGGACCTATGGAGCTGCCATCTACAGGCTTCACTGCCCGGAGATGGATGTATCATCGGCACAGCTTAGAGATATGATACGGGAGGGGAAATCCATATCCAGATATCTGCCTCCTTCCGTAGATGAGTATATAAATGCCCATGGCCTGTATTCCGGCGTTTGAGTATATCGGAGGTAATAGAATGGACAGTCAAATACTGGCGATTCGTGAGAAATTAAAAAATAAACTTGATCCAATGCGCTATGAACATTCCATCAGCGTATCTTATACCTGTATGAATCTGGCTATGCGGTATGGTTATGATATAGATAAGGCTGAAATGGCCGGATTGCTGCATGACTGCGCAAAACGATATACAGATCAAATTATCATTCAGAAATGCGAAAAACACAAGTTAGAAATAACAGAAGATGAACTTCGTGCTCCGGCTGTTCTGCATGCAAAATATGGAGCCTGGCTGGCCTGCAATAAGTTTGGAGTAACAGATCCAGAAATTCTCAGCGCTATTGCCTGCCACACCACAGGAAAGCCAGATATGAAGTTCCTGGACTTAATTTTATATATTGCGGATTATATTGAACCCAGAAGATATAAAGCCTCTAATCTGCCTGAAATGAGAAAGATGGCATATGTTAGTCTGGAAGATACCGCATTTGAAATATTGAGATCCACATTAGTTTATCTTAAAGGAAAAGGCAGCTATATAGATTCCATGACCTTAAAGGCCTATGAATATTATCAGGCATTGAGGAACGACCAGGAGGGAGAAAACATCATATGAACGACTCAAAAGACATGGCAAAATTAGCAGTAATGGCTTTAGAAGAAAAAAAGGGAGAGGATATTAAAATTATCGATATCCGAAAAGTCTCTGTTCTTGCAGACTACTTTATTATCGCACATGGAAACAACGTAAACCAGGTGCAGGCTATGGCTGACAATGTAGAAGAAATGCTTGGAAAATCAGGCTATATCTGCAAACAGACAGAAGGATATGGAAGTGGTAACTGGATTCTGATGGATTATGGCGATATCATCGTCCATGCATTTAATAAAGAAGACAGGCTGTTCTATGATCTGGAAAGAATCTGGAGAGACGGTTCTATTGTAACTTCAGTTTCAGAATTGAATTAGCAGAAAATATTATTTAAATATTTAACCGGATGCAAGTTGACATAAAAATATTATGTTAACTTGCATCTTTTTGACTTTTGTTTTTGACTTATATTTATGTGATACATCTTAATTTTCTTTTATTGCTGTCTTTTCTAAAATGTTATATATCCAAACGTACCAAACCAATTACTTTCCCCTGTATCTTGACATCATCTGCGATGATCGGATCCATGGAATCATTTTCCGGTTGAAGACGGTAATGGCCGTCCTCTTTATAGAAACGTTTCACTGTTGCGGAATCCTCCAGCAGAGCCACTACAATATCACCATTATTCGCTGTTGGCTGCATGGAAACGATGACCTGATCCCCATCAAAGATACCTGCATTGATCATACTTTCCCCTTTTACCTTTAACATAAAAAGTTCTGTATTGGGAAGCATATCTACCGGAATCGGAAAGTAGTTCTGTATATTTTCTTCTGCTAAAATAGGCTGTCCGGCAGCAACCGTGCCCACTAAAGGAACATTCACAACTTCACGTCTTGTCAGATTAAAACATTCATCAATAATTTCAATCGTCCTGGGCTTAGTAGGGTCACGCCTTATGTAACCGTTTCTCTCCAATGTTTCCAAGTGGGAGTGAACGGAAGAGGTGGACTTCAACTGAACTGCCTCACAGATCTCGCGCACAGCCGGCGGATACCCCTTCTTCAAAATAGTTTCTTTAATATATTCAAGGATTTCCTGTTGTTTTGCAGTAATCTTGCCTTGTGCCATATGGAGACCTCCTAAAATCAGTTTTATATTTTATATACTAACATATGTTCGATCAAAATGCAAACCTTTGTTCGAAAAAAGTGCAAAAAAAGATTGACAAACAAATGTTCGAATACTATAATAAGAACATAGGTTCGGAACATACGTTCCCGACAGTACGTTTGGTTTAGGAGGGCACACATATGAAAAAGACTTTGTTATTTTTAGCGCTTATTGTTATCTTAGGATCTAATTTTTTCGGTAATTCCATATTGAATGTCATGGCAGAAGAAGCTTCCAGTCAAAAACTGCATCCTTATTATAAAAGTATTAAGATAGAAGAGGGTGATACATTATGGAACATAGCCCAGGAATATAAAGAAAAGAGCGGTATGGATACCGTCCAGTATGTTAATGAATTAAAGAATATCAACAGTTTAAAAGATGATACCATTCATGCAGGTCATTATCTGACTGTAGTTTATTATTCGCTGGATCCTGTTGTCAATGATTGATAAATTCTTTATTATAAAAGATAGGATGCCGGCAGTATTTAAATATTGTTTGCCGGCATCCCATATTACTCTTATTTTATCGGTTATATTTTATCGGTTATCAAAGTCATAATCATCAAACTCATCTGATTCACCATGCTCCATACATGCATGACCGTTTTGACCGTAAAACTCCTTGCCGACCACATTTCGTTTTTGGCGGCTGTCCTCTACTAATTCAGAAAGCATATTACGGACCTTGACTGGTTTAGCGATGTTTTGAAGAATAATCTCCGGAGTATGATCCACTTTTGCTTTTATAATAATTGAACCTGTTCCGAATATTTTACCCCCTAAAGACTGTTTTAAAGTGATATCTACAATTCTATATAACAGTGTTTCATCCAAAGTAGTATTGAACAGTCCGCTTTGGATCATCAAGCGGTCATTCTGAATGTAGTATTTTGTAAAGCTCCATGGAAACCAAAGATGATGTTTCCTGTCTTTCCATACAATAATATCTTTATTATCATCCATAATTATTTCCTCCTCATCCCTGTTAATCCTTTAGTCAATCTCCTTTAGTCAATCCTATTATATCACAGGCTTTTATATACGTCCCTATATAAAAGGATAAAATATGTTGATTTTTTAATGAGTTATCTGTCACTGTTTTAATTATTTTGGGAATTTTTTCTTCAGGTATTACTTCTAATCTTCTCTAAGTTTAACTGCATTTCTGGCGCTCCTGCGGCGTTCGTCTTCAAGTGCCGCATAATGCCGCTTAGTTGTATTCACATCCGAATGCCCTAAAACATCAGCAACCAGGTAAATATCGCCGGTTTCCCGATAAAGATTGGTTCCATAAGTGCTTCTCAGTTTATGAGGTGTGATTTTTTTTAATGGTGTTACAATTTTTGCATATTTCTTTACCAGATTTTCAACGCTTCGTACATTGATTCTCTTTCTCTGCAAAGAGAGAAATACTGCGTCTTCATGACCTTTTTCTGCGGTTATATGCTCACGTTCCTCCAAATAATCATATAAAGCCTGTTCCACTTCGCTGCCAAAATAAACTGTAACTTCTTTGCCTCCCTTCCGATGAATCCTGATTCCTCCGTTTTTAAAATCAATATCCTGAATGTTAAGTCCAACGCATTCAGAGACGCGGATTCCGGTTCCAAGTAACAGTGTGAGCAAAGCTAAATCCCGTATTTTTGTTTTTTCATGAAACTTTTTCTGCTTTTCTGTCAGATTATCCCCAGCTTCTACCTCATCTAATAGCAGAGCTACTTCATCGATATCCAAACGAATAATTTCTTTTTCATGTAATTTAGGAAGTTCGACTAATGCTGCCGGGTTATTCTTTATCTTTTCTTTTCTATAGTAATAATTATAAAAGCTTTTTAAAGATGAAATTTTTCTCATAATACCGCGTTCTTTATTGACGATTTCCTGATTCTGATCATTGAAGCGGTATTTCAGATATTCCATATATTCTTCTAAATCAGATACTGTTATCCGGTCAAGATGGGAGAGGGTGATATCCATCATATCAATTTTATTTATAATAGGATTTTCTTTTTTTAAAAAATCAAAAAAAACCTTTAAGTCATACGCATAAGCGATTCTTGTTCTGGACGAAGTTCTGGGTTCAATTCCGCGGAAAAAGTCAGCGCAGAAGGGGGGGAGTTCTTTAACTTTAGAACGGAGTTTTAATGTATTTTCTCTGTCTTTTTGTTCATGATAGGGCAGGTTATTCATTTTCTTCGCCTCCTTGTGATATAAAAAGTTCTTCAGGCCAGCCGTTGATTTTTCCGTTTAATACAGCATGGAACATACGGTCCTTAGCCCCGTGATTTTCATGCTCTATCCTATTAGTTAAAATTTTAACGTATTCGCGTTTCGTATGTCCATCCACTGGACAGGGATTTTTACATACAGGTAAATCATATCTGTTTTTGAATCCAACTACATCAGCTTCTGATACATAGATTAAAGGCCTGATTACAGTTAAATCCATCTTATCTAAGTAAGTATAAGGAGAAAAAGCATAAAAGCGTCCTTCGTAAATTAAGGATAATAACATGGTTTCAACCAAATCATCCTTATGATGCGCATAAGCGACTTTATTGCATCCTAGGTCCTTAGCTGCTTTATTGAAAGCCCCTTTACGCATTTTAGCACACAGAGCGCAGGGATTTGTTTCTTTGCGGATATCAAACAATATTTTCCCTATATCTGTAGAAACTATCGTATAAGGAACTGATAATTGCTCACAGAGCATTTTTACAGGCGTCAGATCAAAATTGTCAAAGCCTAAATCAACAGTAACCGCAGTAATGGTGAATTTTTTAGGATAGAATTTCATCAGGCCCTGTAAGGCATAAAGTAAAGTCAGGCTGTCTTTACCCCCGGATAAACCAACCGCGATATGGTCGCCTTCATCGATCATATGGTATCTATCAACTGCCTGACGGGTTAAGCTAAATAATCGTTGTAATTTCATAATATTATAGTGATGGTTATAAAACCAAAACCTCCTTAATTGATGTATGGATGATATGTAATGTAGAAAGGAATTTCGCCTCTATTTATTCGTTAAAGTAGACTTTCGCGAATAGTTGGATACTGCTATTAATTGTACTTCGTCTATCTTAAAAAGTCAATTACTAGTTAA
Source organism: Clostridium sp. MCC353 (assembly GCF_018785315.1). Lineage (GTDB taxonomy): Bacteria > Bacillota > Clostridia > Lachnospirales > Lachnospiraceae > CHH4-2. The sequence goes on from NZ_WQPN01000053.1 coordinate 27,101, forward strand.
ATATCTTTATTTAAACAAAAAGCGCATCCTTATCCGCCATAAACATTACAGCTATAAGGATACGCAAACTAAACTATATCATATCAGAGCCCTGGACCGGCTTGAGTCTCTCCAGGAGCGGCCGCATTTCCGCTGGGTTCATTTCCAACGCTGCCTTTTGGGCCATTTGTTTCGGAAACCGGATCTCTTGGGGTATTTGAACCGGGACCTTGATTTTCCGGAGCCGCTGTTGTTTTGTCTGATTCAGGCCTTTTAGATTCTTCCTGTTTTTTGGTTTCTTCCTGTTTTTTGGTTTCTTCCTGCTTTTTGGTTTCTTCCTGTTTATCCGGTTTGGTTTCTTTTTTGCTTTCCTCTGTCTCGGATTCATTCTTTTTATCATCCAGGCTTACTCCAGGACCAATTTCACTTTCCGGTTCAGATTCCCTTGTCTCCACTTCTTCAGTGGTTTCTTCTATACTGCTTTCCTCCTCGGCAGATGTTTCCTCAATGACAGATTCTGTTGGTGCTGTCTCAGGCGGGACTGTTTCCACGGGTGCAGGTTGGGCGCTGCTCTCCTTTTTACTGCTGCCTCCTGAAGAAGGATCTTTCCTTCCGGTTTCCGTATCCGTTCCTACCTCACCCATACCGCTGTCTTTGGCAATCCGCTTACTGATCGTTTTTACAGTGGAAGAAGGATTAAAATCGGTAATTCCGAATAAAAATTCATGTAACTGTATTACATTGCTTTCCAACGTTAATGGAATAACCGAATCACGTTTATTAATCTTTGTTTCGGCATGTGCAAATGGGAACCCGCTTGTTTCACCAATATGGTACTTTTTGATATTTTTTGCCAATGGAATTATATCATCAATCCCCAGGTTCGTGGACACTTGTGGAAATACAGTTACTAATATGTTATTCAACACTGCAAAATCAGCATTTCTGGCCTTTTCCATCGCAAGCATGATGACTTTTCTCTGACGGGCGGTCCGGTTAAAGTCGGTATCCATAAGCCTTAATCTGGCATATGCTACAGCCTGTACCCCATCTAAATGATTCATTCCCGCATTTGCCAGATGAACCGATGCAACTCCGGTGGATTCAACGGTTTCGGTAATAAAGGAATTGATATACTTAAACTCGCTGTCCGATATTTCCAAATCTATACCGCCCAAAATATTGATGGTATCCGCTACCGCTTTCCAGTTAAACGTGACATAGTCATCTATATCCAAATCCAGATTTGTATTTAAGGTATCTAATGCCTGTTTGGGGCCTCCCTTAAAATACGCCTCGTTCATTTTAAAATATGTATCCTTATCATCGATTTTTAAATAGGTGTCTCTGAATACGGATACCAGCTTAATTTCACCGGTCTCTTTATTGATACTACAGATTAAATCTACATCCGCCAGTGCTCCTTTTCCGAGATTTCCATCCCTGGAATCCACACCAAAAACCGCTATGTTCCAATATCCGGTATCCTTTTTGAAAAAACGGTAAACAGATACCAGCAAAACAGCCAGAACTACTAATTCAACAGCCAGAATGATTCTCTTTTTGCGTCTCCTCTTCCTGCGGGCTGTGCGTATATCCCGGTGCAGTTCTTCTTTACGGCTTCGTGAAGTTACTTTGCCGGACGGATTATAGTATTCGTCCTCATATGGTTCCTCTGCCATCTGCTTTTTTACTGCTTTTTTTCTATAACGTTCCGGGTTTCTCTGCCTGTCCCTCATGCGGTCCAGTTCATCCTTATATTCCATGTTGCCTGACCTCTTTCTTTACTTTCTCGTTTCTGCAAAGCCACAGTATATTCTAACAGAAATTTCTACATTATTTCTTGCTTTTCTCTTAATATTACATTACCTATGGCATAAGAAGTTAGAGTGAGTTTAAAACATGTTCTAGTCTAAAAGGGCCCGGAAATAAGGCCAATCCGGATGTTTTGCGCTGATCATGACATTACCGCCATTCTGGTCGCTGCTTTCATGAATGACTATCATTTCACCTGTATCGGACCATGCTAAAAACATTACCACATGGGCATTTGCCCCCAGACGTACCATAATATCTCCCGGTTTTAATTCTTCCGGAACAATTCCTCTTCCAATTTTACTCAGTCCTTCTGTGCCCTGATAAGGCAGCGGCTGGCCTGTGGCCGTCCAATACACCCAATTGATCCAGCCGGAACAGTCCAGGCCTTTTAATACACGTCCATGCTCATCCGGGGGCACATTTGAACCAAAGGAATTCCCCTCATAACCGGCTTGTGAAGGCTTTCCGCCCCAATAGTAAGGAATCTTACCTACAGACTGCAAAGCGGTCTTAATGACCTGTTTCCGCTCCTTTGACGTATCTTCAGGCAGCATATTCATGTAGATCCGTATTTCTGCTCCGGACAAGGGCATTCCCATGGCAGCTTCCAGGCTTACATTCAGCCCGTAAGAAGCCTCCCAATCCTGCCGGTTTATGTATTTGGCATAAACTTTATTATAAAGATCCCAGCCTTTCCATGCGGATGACATTATAACCAGGTCATTGCCATCATCATGATTTAACTGTGTAAGATTGGGATTGAGCTGAAATAACCCATTCTCCTCTTCGATTCCTTTAATTGTTAATGTGAGCTGCAGATCAACATGACCGGGACAAACTAAGTTTTTCACCACTGGTGTTTTTTCACCCGTATCATTTATATGCTCCTTATCCGGGGGGGCCTGTTCATTTACAGCCTCTTCTGCGGTCTGCTGTCCTTCAGATGCCTGTTCAATATCCCTCTCTCCCACAGATGAGTTCTTAGATGACTGCTCTATACCGATTTCTTCTGTGTCAATCCCATCCGCGCTAATATCTTTTGCAGCTTCATCCTGTTTACATTCCTCATTTGCTATGCGCTCCATGTATTCTGCAATGAGCGCATCCCTTCCGGGCCCTTCCACAGCCAGTATTTCTTCCGGGATTTGGACGCCAGATCCTGATGCAGCCGCAGAATCATACCCTGGAATTCCCTCTGCTATCTCCTGGCAGCCCTCACAGTAATAAACATCGCTCATACCCAATGTATAACTGTGTGATTCCTCCCACAAGAGACCTGCATATTCACGGAAAAGTTCTATATTGTCAATTCCATTGTAATAACAAAAAACGCTGGCTAATGACATGATCTCTTTCACATTGGAATAAATGTTAATAGGATTACCATCCCCGTCACATGCTTCTACCTTGATATTCTCCCAGGAATTTACCATCCACGTTGAAGAATCTTCCATCATGTGCAGCGGATCCTCCGGATTATATTTTCCCATAAATTTTTCTGTTCCTGATCCCAGTTCAGCCGCCAATTGCTGTGGCGTTTTATCAATGATGTGATATAAATTATTAAACCATTGGGAATCGCGGTCTGCCAATTCTGTTAAAATTATTTCTGCGGCGCTTATATCACTGCCGTCAATTCCAGGCTGCATGAGAAAAGCCTGATTAAGGGCGGCTGCCGAAATCTGCCTTTCATCATCTTCCTCTGTTTCCGGTTCAGTTCCCGTATAGGAAAGGTCTGATTTATAAGAAAGACCTGCCTTTTGAGAGGAGGATTCCTCATAGGCGGCATCATTTGGTGACGCTGATAACGCTGAAGAAGGGGTGGCAGTCGTTGTACCTATAGCAGGTTTAAAGGCCTCTGAAGGCGCTGCCATATGATCTGCCGTAACTGCCGTACCGATTCCGGCCGCCAGCATGAATAATACGCTTATTATCTGTTTTTTCTTTCCATCGTCCATTATAGTTAGCTTTCCTGAATTTATATTTAAGTAAAATATCGAGAATTTAGTTCTTAACTATATGAATATATCATATTTATTGGAGAAAATACAGAGAAATCTTTTAATTGACGTAAATGGACTTAGGAGATATAATGGTCTAAATCTATGTCAAGGAGGAATAGACTTTTAATAGCAAAGCTAAGCGCCATGTACCAGGTGAGGGATCGTGAACAATAACAGCCGTTATTGCCATTGCCAGGTTAACGAGGTGAAGAGTTTATCGAAAATTCGGCGGATGCTCTTCCATGCCGTTCCGGGCGTGTTATATGCTGTGAAATATGCAGGTGACTGCAAAACAACCTCAGCATAACCGGAACAAAACAGATCAGGATTTGCTGTCATACCATAAAACGTGACAGCTTACTTTTGTTCGCCCTTTTTTACTATCAAATATAGAATGGAGAAAGAATATTATGTGTGGAATAATAGGATATACAGGCCCGTTGGATGCAAAAAAGATTTTATTGGATGGTCTGGCCGGTCTGGAATACAGAGGCTACGACAGCGCAGGAATTGCCATGTTTAATATCAATTCAGAAATAGAGCTAATGAAACATGTAGGTAAAGTGGCCGCTTTAAAGGAATGCTCCGAAAGGCAAAAAGGCACATATCACTGTGGAATCGGCCATACGCGCTGGGCGACCCACGGAGGCGTGACGGATGTCAACGCACATCCCCATCAGGCCGGAGCCGTCACATTGATACACAATGGCATCATTGAAAATTATCACAATTTAACCCAGCAATATCATTTAGAGGAAAAACTTCAGTCTCAGACAGACAGCGAGGTGGCTGCATGGGTTCTGGATGCTCTGTACACCGGCGATCCTTTAGAGGCAGTAAAACAACTGGCCGGGCTGTTGAAAGGCTCCTATGGCTTCTGTATTATGTTTAAAGACCGGCCTGGTGAAATATATGCCATCCGCAGCGTAAGCCCTCTTGTTGCCGCATATACGCACTCAGGAGCGGTTATAGCATCAGACCTGACCGCATTAATTCCTTATACAAAGGAGTATTTCGTTGTTCCCGAAGGCTGTATCGTCCGTATGACGCCTTATAAGATCCGGGTATACGATATGGATTTCAATAAATTGGAGCCGGAACTTCTGGAAGTGAACTGGAATATGGATGCCGCCATGAAAAACGGTTTTCCTCACTTCATGCTGAAGGAGATACACGAACAGCCGGAGGCGATGAAAAATACAATTCTGCCAAGGCTCAATAAGGGACTTCCCGACTTTTCAGAGGATCATATTCCGGATGAAATTTTTATGACCTGCAGTAAGATACATATTATCGCCTGCGGAACGGCCATGCACGCGGGAATGGTGGCCAGAGTATTGATGGAGCCCCGGCTCCGCCTGCCGGTAACGGTATCTATCGCATCGGAATTCCGTTACGAAGAGCCATTGATCGATGACAAAACGTTGGTTATTATCATTTCCCAGTCAGGTGAAACCATTGATACCCTGGCAGCTTTGCGCCTGGCTCATGAATACGGTTCCACCACTCTGGCTATTGTCAATGTAAAAGGTTCTACCATCGCCAGGGAAAGCAGCTATGTCTTATATACCCATGCCGGTCCAGAGATAGCTGTAGCCAGCACCAAAGCTTATTCCGTTCAATTGGCGGCTCTCTATATGGTGTGCTGCAAAATGGCGTATGTGCGAGGCAATTGCACCGCGCAGGAAGCCAGAGACTTCCTCTCCGGCCTTATGGATGCGATTCCGGCTATGGATGTGATGATAAGCCAAAAAGAAACCATTAAACGCCATGTAACCACTCATTTGATTCATCATCCTGATGCATTTTTTATCGGCCGCGGCCTTGATTACGCGTTTTCATTGGAAGGAGCATTAAAATTAAAAGAAATCTCATATATACATGCGGAAGCCTATGCAGCCGGTGAATTAAAACATGGTACGATCGCATTGATTTCGGAAGGCGTTCCTGTCATCGCAATAGCCACTCAGGATAAAATTTTCAGTAAAACCATATCCAATATCCGTGAAGTTAAGGCCAGAGGCGCTTTTGTGATCCTGTTTACCAAAGACAGCGCGATTATAGATGAAGGGGTTGCGGATCTTCATATCAGAATCCCTGATATCGATGATAAATTTACTGTATTTCCCATTGCTGCTGCCCTCCAGCTTGTTGCCTATTATGCTTCTATTGGCAAGAACCTGGATGTGGATCAGCCTAGAAATTTAGCCAAATCAGTAACAGTAGAATAATTTCAGCTCAAAATTTAAAAGTAACCGTACAGACGGCGGGAAAAGGGCCGTCTATACGGTTACACTTTAAACTTACATATAGAAATTAAGCTGCTACTGCCTGCTTTTAAATTCCTGCTTAACCTTTGCAAAGTCTATAATCATCTTAACTGCGCCGTCAATGCCCACAGCGCTGCTGTTAATGCATAAGTCATAGCTTTTGGCATCTCCCCATTTTTTACTGGAGTAATAGTTGTAATAGCTGGAACGTTTCTTGTCTGTCTTAACCATAGCATCCTTTGCGTTGGATTCTGTCATCTTGTAGACCTCTTCCATACGTTTGATCTTATCTTCTTCATTTCCACAGATAAATACAGTTACCGTATTAGGCCGTTCTGCCAGTGCGTAATCACCGCACCGTCCAACAATCACGCAGGACTCCTCTTCGGCCAGTTTCTTAATAGTATCAAACTGGGCCAGGAACACTTTGTGGTTAATTGGCATATCCATGTAACCTGATGTTGTATAGCCGAGAGAATAGGTATCCATAACAAGCGAATATAAAAAGCTGCTGGTCGGTTTTTCATCGTGAGTTTCAAAAAGCTCCTCACATAAACCGCTGTTCTTAGATGCTATGGCCAGCAATTCTTTGTCATAGCATTTAATGCCTAATTCTTCGGCCAGCTTCTGACCAATCACGCGTCCACCGCTGCCGCACTGACGTCCTATTGTAATAACTAGTTTCTCATTCATAAATACCTCTCCTTTCAGCTGTACAAGTTGTCTAATAACTGATCCTATATAATATATTATACACCAAAGTATCAGAAAAGTATATAAACACAAGTGAGAAATCCGTCTATTTTTCTTTTTTTGCAACAAATTTTACGGCAGATTTTGGAACAGATCATTGGTTTTCCAGCTTTATAAGAAGTTCCTGAAAATATTCCGGCAGAGGGGCTGTAAATTCCATATACTCACCGGTTCTGGGATGTATGATGCCCAGGACGCCGGCATGAAGGGTCTGGCCCTGAAGCCGGAACGGACATTTGGCGGGGCCGTAAACCTGATCCCCCAACAGAGGATGGTGGATACTTGCCATATGGACCCTGATCTGATGCGTTCTGCCTGTCTCCAACCGGCATTCCACATAGGTATATTGCCGAAAACGTTTCAGAACATGATAATGCGTCACCGCTTCCCGGCCGTTTTTATGGTTAATGCTCATTTTCTTCCGGTCTGTTGGATGGCGTCCTATGGGAGCGTCAACGGTTCCGTCCTCCTCTTTTATCACCCCATGTACTATGGCATAATATTTTCTTGTAATGGAGTGTTCTTTTAACTGTGCGGCGATTGAATTGTGGGCCATGTCGTTTTTGCACACAATCAGAACGCCTGTAGTATCCATATCGATCCGGTGTACGATTCCGGGACGCAGCACCCCGTTAATTCCGGATAAATCATCACGGCAGTGATCCATAAGGCCGTTAACCAGGGTTCCGCTGTAATGACCTGCCGCCGGGTGCACCACCATTCCCTTCGGCTTATTGATTAAGATGATATCAGAATCTTCATATAAAATATCCAGGTCCATCTTCTCCGGCTCTATTTCCGGCTCTACAGCTTCCGGAATTTCTAAATCAATCAGATCTCCGGCAGCCACCTTATAATTGCTTTTCACCGCCTTCTGATTCACCAGAACGGTTTCTGATTTCACCAGTTTCTGCAGATAAGAACGCGAAATCTCCTCACATACCAGAGAAAGATATCTGTCAATCCGTGTTCCCGCCAGATCTTCCGAAACAATTAACTGCTGTTTCAAACTCATTCTCCTCTCTTCTTCCAGGAAAAAAAGGCCAGATCCTCTTCCGAGTATTTGAAAAATAACAATACCAGCAATAACGCCGTTGCGATGGTCACATAACAGTCTGCAATGTTGAAAATCGGGAAGTTAATCAATTTGAAATAGAGAAAATCCACAACATATCCCTGTCTTACCCGGTCAATCATATTGCCCACAGCTCCCGATAAGATCAGCATCATACAGATCTCCAGAGGCAGATATTTTTTCTCAGCCGGCAGTTTATAGAGGGTATAAGCCACTAAAGCGGCGACAACAACCGCCACAAGGAAAAAGAAGCCCTGTTTTCCGGAAAGCATCCCCCATGCCGCGCCGTCATTAGTTGAATAATGCAGTTCAAATACTCCGTCCCATAATACAAAAGGCGGATTGGGCGACAAATGTAAAACCGCCATCCATTTGGTCCACTGGTCAAATGCCACAGCTATAACGGTGCCCAGCAAAAACCATATTATATGTTTTCTTTTCTCCATGATAATAACTCCTTATTCAGTAATATATTCCAGCCCGGACTTCATCTCTTTTTCTGTAACAGAACGGTCCACATAGGCAGAGCCAATGCTGTTTAACAGAATGAATTTAATGACGCCGGCTTCCATCTTTTTATCATTTTTCGTAGCCTCTATCACTTTGTCAGGATCCAGGGCGGAAACACCGGTGGGAAGCCGGAAATACTTCAATATACTGCGAAGCTGCTCCACCTCTTCTGATGAGATCAGCCCGCGGACTGCTGAGATATGGGCCGCGGCCAGACATCCAACCGCCACACAATGTCCATGCAGCATCTGAAAATTCATCAGTTTTTCAATGGCGTGTCCCAGCGTATGGCCGAAGTTCAGAAGCGCCCGTTCCCCTTTTTCCTTAGGATCCCCCTCTACAACCTCTTTCTTGATCAGGTTGCTGATATGGATCATCTTTTCACATACAGTGAGATCACGATTTTGAATCAGTTTTGCATGTTCTGACAGCCATGCATAGTATTCCCTGTCTTTAATCAGGCCATGCTTAATAATCTCCCCCATACCCGAAGCAAATTGTTCTTCCGGCAGCGTGAGCAGTGTCTGTATATTGGTATAAACCAGTTTGGGCATATGGAACGCCCCCACCATGTTCTTGTAAGCGTCGAAATCCACACCCGTTTTACCGCCGATACTGCTGTCTACCTGGGAAAGCAGCGTTGTGGGAATCTGTATGAAGTCCACCCCACGCAGATAAGTTGCAGCGCAGAAACCACATAAATCCCCCACCACGCCGCCGCCTAAAGCGATCAGCATATCATTGCGGTCGTAATGGAGCCGGATCAGATGGGTATATAATTCCCTTACCGTATCCAGGTTTTTGTGTTCTTCTCCAGCCGGAAAGACAAAAGAATGAACCTCTTTACCGCATTCTTTTAAAATCTCCGTCACCTCATCCAGATAAAGGCCGGCCACATTGGTATCCGTAACAATACAGAGTTTTTTCCCAAAAGTGCCGAGTTTAGCAGCCTCTTCTTTCAGTTTTCCAAAAGAGGACTCCAATATAATATCATAGACAGGGGTTCCATTCATATGGACAGTCATTAATTCAGACATAATAAACACCTCATTTTTCTGTAGAATAAAACCGTTGGGTGGAACAGGAAAAAATCTTCCTATGGAATAAAGAAACAGGGCGCAAAAGGCCCTGATCTCTCATAAACCATTCAATTGTTATAAGCGAAAGTTAAGACCGGATACATCCAAAGTCCCATTATTCAAAAGGTCGGTAAAATCTCCCGACAGCTCCACGGATTCCGGCGTTGCGATAAATATGTAATTGGAGATCTTTTGAAGATTTCCGTTCATAGAATAGGTTGCTCCTGAAGTAAAGTCAATGATTCTCTGGGCAATCTCCATATGCAGTCCTTCCATATTCAGCACAACTGCTTTACCGGCCAAAAGATAATCACAGATTTCTCTGGCATCTTCAATGGAAGTTGGTTTAATCAGGGATACTTCCATCCCTCGTTTCATCGGAACCACTTTATTGGAACGGCCTAAAAAGCGGGGTTTTGCCGGTTCGGGAAGGTCATCGCCGTCATCGTAATAATCGTCTTCCCTCTTATTGAAAATGCCTCTTTTTACCGTTTTATCGTCATCGTATTCATCATCTAAAAAATAGTCATCATCTTCTCTATCGTTTAAACGCATTGTGTCCATAATCTTTCCTAAAAGACTCATATACCTTTACCTCTCTACTCTTATCTTGCGCCGAAAATACCGGTGCCAACTCTTACCATGGTTGCGCCCTCCTCAACGGCTACTTCATAGTCGCCTGTCATTCCCATTGAGAGCACACTCATAGTAACATTATCAATGTTTTTACTTTTCATGTCAACATAAAATTGATTTAATTTTCTAAAAATTTCGCGATTTTCTTCTGCATCTTCGACAAACGGAGCAATTGTCATAAGGCCGCATATCTTAACATGGGGATAATTTTTAATTTCTCTGACGGCAGCTTCCACATCCTCCATATAAAAGCCGTATTTGCTCTCCTCGCGGGCTGCGTTGACCTCTAAGAGTATAGGAACTATCCTGCTTTTTTTACCGGCTTCCTCCTCTATTTGGGATGCCAGTCTGAGAGAATCCACAGAGTGGATCAGGCAGGCTTTATCAATCACTTGTTTAACTTTATTTCTCTGGAGATGGCCGATCATATGCCATCTGAAATCATCCGGAAACTGAACGGATTTTTCCAGAATCTCCTGTACTTTATTCTCTCCGAAATCCCTGATTCCGGCCTCTGCGGCCTCCTTAATCATGGATACCGGTTTTGTCTTGCTCACTGCAATCAGCGTAACTTCTTCCGGGTTTCTTCCGCTGCGGCGGCAGGCCTCTTCAATCCGTTTCGTTACCTGGGTTATATTCTCTGCAACCATTCTTTTCACTCTCCTATTGATAGATTAGCACGCCTTCGCCTTCGATAATATCCGCATCCAAAACGATATGGTCATAGACGGACAGGCCGTAATTCATATTTTTCTTCACCGTACAGTACTCATCATTGGAATCTAAAGTTTCTATCTGCTTAAATACGGCATAACCCTTATTAATGTTATATACGCCTTCTAAGGATGCGGTCTGGCCCACCTGATAGCGCTCGGTTGAATTGGGCTTTACGATATAATCCCCTGCCGCAAATGCGGCCCCCTGGCCTGAATCAATATAATAATATTCTTCCGTCGCATAATAAAGAGTGGTTGGAACGAAAACAGCCGAAGTTCCGGTTTCTCCATAAGTCTCTTTAAAGAAGCCTGTTTCCGAACTGTCGCCGCCTTTGGTCAGATATTCTGCCGGAACCAGGTAAAAATCTTTTTTTGTAATGGCGCTGACAGGAATTTTAAGACCTGAAACTTTATCCGACAAGATTTCAAAATCGATATAGCGGTCCGACACAAATTCCACCATATACTTATCAAAATCCAGCTTACCGTATGGTTTTCCATCTGTTCCCATGATCTGTGAATATGCGCCTGAGGTGATTAAATCGTGGCCGGTAAAAGAAACCTGCAGGCTTTTTTTATCCGCATATTGAATTATGTCCTCTTCTGTCAATGGAAATACCAGCGACCAGGAATCAGATGTTATCACTTTATAAACCGGAGCGTCTTTATCGATCAGGCCGGTCTTTGTAATTGCTTTTGAATAATTCGCACGGTCAAATACCGCTTCCGAGATTCCGCTTGCAGTCAGTTCTTCATACGAATCTATGGCATAGGAAATCACGCCCGCCTGATCCGCCCGCACCTGCTGGAAACTGATGCCTTTTTCTTTCATTAAAGTATCCATATTTTCCATGGAACTGAAATTCGCATATTCCAGGACCGTGGCTTCTAACGTATATTTTGCATCGTACACGGACCGGAATCTGTCGTCCGAAAAGGACAGGCTGAAGGCGGAAAGCTGCTTTTTTATATCGGAAAGGCCCTCCGGGCTCATTCCCGTCCCTTCGTCGGCGTGCTCCTCCAGAAAATTGGCCAGCGCACCCGTTTCATCGATGGAATAGATGCTTGTCCCCACGGATGCCCTTTTTCCCTCCCGGATATAATAATTAATATAACCGGCCCGGTCCGTATACTTGGTTTTTTCTTCTCTCAATGCAATTCCCGTATAGCTTCTGTCTTTTACGATACTCCCTTCCACCACCTCGTAAAACTGCACCTTTTCTTTTCTCATATATGTATAAACACTAAATGCCATATAAACAAAAATCAAAGCGAATATGATCATACCCACATTGATATTTAAAGGCTTGCGATAGCGTACAATTTTCTTGTTTTTTTTCTTCGCCATGAATGAAGCCTCCTTCCTTTAAGTATTATAAGAGGAATCTTATAAAAGTTCAAGCATAACAAAGAGGTTCATTTCCCAACATGGAAAAAGGGACTGAATTTCAGTCCCTTTTCTCTATGTATATTATAATGAAATAACCACATTTTTCTTAGCATTCTCAGGAAGTTCATTCGCATCCAAGGAAACACTCAGTACAAATGTCACGTGATATTTTTCACCGATTTTTTCCAAAGCCGCCACTGTTTCCGAAATATCTTCGCCTTCCAGGCAGGACAGTTTCAGGAAACTGTCTAAGAACATCATCTCTAAATCATGATCCTGTGAAATAATTCCACAGATAAAACCTAAAAATCCTTCGCTGCAGGTAATCGAATATTCATTCACATTAATAAGTCTGATCTTATTGCTTAATTCATACATATGTTTTGAACTTTTGTCTAAATAAACGATCGAGCCCTTGGAATCCTTTATGGCTGCATTCGCCTTGTCCAGCAAATGCTTTGTTTTGCCCTTTCCCTTTTTCCCTGCTATAATCTGCACCATAATAATGTCCTCCTTGAGTTTATTTAATTTGTATAAAAAGTCATTTAATATTAATGTAATTATAGTATAAATTAATAAAAAACGCAATCACTAATTGACAATTTTAGAAATTATATTTGTCATGTTTTCATATAGGTTGGGTCGGCTGCCTGCTTTCAGCACCACCGATATATATTCCTTATCGGATTCATCACGGCTTGCCATCACAAGACAATAACCGGCCGCATTGGTGGTTCCGGTTTTTCCGCCGAAAACAGTTACCCCATCCGGTGTTTTCCGCTCTCCGGTTAAATACCAGTTTCCTCCGGACCAGGTTTTGGAAACGGATTCTCCCTGGCTGTTTTTGTAGTCCGCCGTATAGGCAGTGGAACCGGTGATTTTTCTAAACTCAGGATATTTTAAAGCTTCATTGAACATCAAATACAAATCATACGCCGTCGTATAATGCTGTTCATCGGACAGGCCGTGAGGATTAACAAAATGAGTGCCTGTGGCGCCTAAACTTCTGGCCTCCTCATTCATCATGTCGCTGAACCCTTCGATGCTTCCCGCCATATGGACTGCAATGGCAGCCCCGGCATCATTGCCGGAAGGAAGCATAAGGCCGTATAATAACTGCTCCATCGTCAGTACGTCCCCAGGCTTAATGCCGCACAGGGTAGCCCCACGTTCCGTGATCACAGCGTCTTCCGTAACGGTAACTTCATCCGTAAGATTGCCGTATTTAATAGCCAGAAGAGCCGTCATAATCTTTGTAGTACTGGCCGGATACAGCCGTTCAAATGCATTCTTGCTGTACATAGCCCGGGCGTCGGAAATATCAAAAAGCCCGGCGGCTTCCGAATTGACGGCAGTATCTTCATATTGGCTTTCGTCAAATATCACGCAAAGCCCGGCGGCAAAAGGAACCGCCAGATCTTCAGTATCTGTCTGTCCGGCCGTCACAATGGTTCTCTCATTAAAGTCATATTGGTTTTCTAACTTCACCTTGCCCGGCGCGCAGCCTGTTGCAAGGCATAATACCGCCGTTAGGCTCATTATCTGAATATAAGGTTTCAATGCCGGCTCCTATTTATACATTTCTCTCCACTCCATATCGCCACGGTCAAGGGCTTTCACCAAAAGTTCGGCAGTGGCCAGATTGGTGGCAATTGGTATATTATGGATGTCACAAAGACGGGTTACGTTGTTGACATCCGGTTCGTGGCTCTTGGGGCTTAAAGGATCACGCAGGAAAATAACGAGATCCATCTCATTGTGCTCGATCTGAGCTCCCATCTGCTGTTCGCCGCCCAAATGGCCTGCAAGATACTTGTGTATATTGAGGTTAGTCACCTCTTCAATCAATCTTCCCGTAGTTCCTGTAGCGAATAATTCATTTTTGCTTAAAATTCCTCTGTAAGCGATGCAGAAATTCTGCATTAATTTTTTCTTTGAATCGTGGGCAATAAATCCGACATTCATCTCATATACCTCCTTAAATTAGTTGCTGATTTTTCTTTGCAGTCCAACATTTAATACAAAGCCCATCCCAATAAAAATACTCAGAAGGGAACTAACTCCATAGCTTACAAACGGTAATGGCAGACCAGTGTTGGGAAAAATACCGGTAGCTACTGCGATATTGGCAAATCCCTGAAATGCGATCAGCGTTGCCATGCCGGTACAAATCAGCCGGCCGGCCATATCTTTGGCCCTGCCTGCCATAATCAGGCATTCATACACGAGCAGCAGAAACAATGCAATCACCACCACTGCTCCGATGAATCCCAGTTCTTCACCAATGATGGCGAAGATAAAATCTGTCTGCTCCTCTGAAAGGAAATTACCGTTCTTAACTGAAGCGATCGATGTATTATTAACGCCTTTACCCGTGAGCATTCCCGAACCAATGGCCATGATGGAATTCTCTTGCTGATAATAGGCTTCTGCATACTTTTTTGGATCAATCCAGGCCAGAATACGCCTCGCCTGATATCCCCTTAAAAATGGTATCATTTCATATTGTAATAAATATATAAATAAGGCCGCTAGCGGCGTCATCACCGCTAAGGTGCCCAATATCCATTTATAACTGATTCCTGCCGTAAAAACTATGGAAGCGATAATCACGACAATTACCAGGCTGGTCGATAAGTTCGGCTGTTTTAATATCAGGGCAACCGGCAGTGAGAACAAAACAAAAGCGATTGCCAGAGTTGACGCCTGATTGATTTTCTCCTGATATTTATCGAAATACCAGGAGAAAAATAAAATCAGCCCTATCTTAACAAACTCCGACGGCTGTATCTGACCGATTACCGGTAATACAATCCATCTGACGGCAATGCCCTTGCTCTTGCCGAACAATAAAACGGCAGCCAGGCTGATCACACAGATCAGATAGACGATAAAACTCAGCGATAATATACGGTGGTAATTGATCAGAGACAGAATGACAGCGATTGTCAGCCCTACCATAATACCTAATATCTGCTTCATTACCATAGATCTGTTCTGGTTTGTTGCACTCCATATGGCAGCAATCCCAATACAGCTCAATACCAGCATATAGATGATGATGCGGAAATTAAAATTTTTTAATTTATAGTCAAACAACATATTTAAAAGGTCCTTTTGTATGGTATGGCCTGAATTGGAATATTCGCGCAAAGACAGGGAAGTGTGTCGCTGCAGCCATTGATTATATTATGCGTTATCTCAAGCTCAACACCGCCCGGATCAATGTCCATGTACTTTGAGATCATATGAATCATATCATCCTTTATCATCTCCATGATTTCAGGAGAGCAGTTTAGCTTGTCCGATGCAAGCAGGATTTTCAGCCTTGATCTGGCAATTTCCCCTGAATTTTTCTTTTGGAAAAAAGATAAAAGATTCATGCCGTTCCCTCCTGTCCTTTTCTCAGAAGCTGGCTGTCTTGATAAAATAGCTCAGCCTGGAGAGAATGCCTTTGGGAACTTTTAAATCCAGCAGCGGGACATCTTCGCCCAAAATCCTTTTACAGATATTCATATAAGCTTGTCCGGCCGTAGACTCCGACCCAACCAACGGTTCCCCCTGATTGGTGGAAACCACAATGCTTTCATCATCCGGCACGGCTCCGATAATATCCATGCCGAGTATATCCATGACATCGTCAATCGACATCATGTCTCCCCGTTTTACCATGTCCATACGTATTCTGTTTACAATGAGGTCAATTTGTTCCAGTTCAGCCGCCTCTAAGAGGCCGATGATGCGGTCCGCATCACGGATGGCTGAAACTTCTGGGGTAGTTACTACCAGAGCCCGGTCGGCGCCTGCTATGGCGTTTTGGAAACCTTGTTCGATTCCCGCCGGACAATCCAGTAATATGTAATCAAAATCACTTCTCAGGTTATCCACCAGCTTTATCATCTGTTCCGGATTCACCGAAGATTTGTCTCTTGTCTGTGCAGACGGCAGTAAATATAAATTAGGATATCTTTTGTCTTTTATCAGAGCCTGTTTCATGCGACAATTTCCTTCAACCACATCCACCAGATTATATACAATCCGGTTTTCCAGCCCCATGACCACATCCAGGTTTCTAAGCCCGATGTCCGTATCAATGAGAACCACCTTCTTGCCCAGCATAGCCAGGCCGGTGCCGATGTTTGCTGAAGTCGTCGTCTTGCCGACTCCGCCTTTTCCGGAAGTAATAACAATGACTTCACTCATATGCCAATTCCTCCGTTTTCTTTATAACCCTAACGTATCCATTTTACCTTAAAATTCGAAATATTTCCAGTATTAAATGGAATTTAATAGGCTAAAAAAACTCTTTTTAAGGTTTTTGATACAAATTGTATCGTTTTCGATACAAGCCATCATGGGATTCTTGCCCAGCCGTTTGCCTTTTTCAGAGCCAGGGCCGGTAAAATCACTGATCCTAAGATGAACCGGGGCCATCTCAAGGGCCACCACAACGGCGTTTTTATTGCCTGCGGCTCCTGCGTGGGCGCTGCCCCGCAGCTCGCCCAACACAATGATATTGCCCTTGGCGATCACTCTTCCGCCATGATTCACATCACCGATAATGATGATGCTGGATTCGGATTCCAGAGTATCGCCTCTCTTAATATTGCCTTTATAAAACTGCCCGGTGCTGAAAGAAAGCTCCATCAGTTTCTCATTCAATGCTTTTTCGCACCGTTCAATTCTCTTGGCGTCCGTATCGATCAGACATAGAATTTCAACGTCTGAGTTGGCCGTAATGGTATTCACTATCTGAAATTCTTCATCGGAGGTAAGTTCTCTTCCTTCCAGGGTCAGCGCCATCTGCACCGATCCCCAGAATTTTGAACTTTCGTGAAATTTTCTGGCAATGTCCTCCAGAAGCTGTTCAAATGGAATCTCAGGATCGAGATAAACAGACATTCCGGATTTATTGCCCTTGATGACCACTGAACTGTGCATAGTAACACCTCTTATCTTTTTAGTCCCCAATCGTTACATTGGATACATCTAACGCACCGGTATTTAAAATCTGGTCAAGCGGTGTATATCCGTAATAGAACCGGTACACGTTTTTGGCGATTGTAGCTGCATTGGAAGAGGAATATCCAAATGGAATATTCACTGTTACGCAGATATCAGGGTTGTCGAACGGCGCATAGGAAATGAAGAACGCATGGTTGGGTTTCATCCTGTTTTCCTGGGCCGTACCTGTTTTTCCGGCAATATTGACTTCCAGATCTTTGAAAATGTCCTTAGCCGAGCCCTGGGCAACCACTCCGCGCATACCGCTCTGGACCACATCCCAGGTAGAATCTGCGATTTCAATTTGGGAGTGGATTTTGGGCTGCCGTTCTTCCAGCAGATTATCTTTGGAATCGGTGATCTTGTCAATTAAAGTCAGATCAAACACCGTTCCCCTGTTGGCGATGGCTGTAACATAACGCGCCAGCTGTACATTGGAATAGGAGTTGGTTCCCTGTCCCATGGCGGAACGTTCCGGGTCTTCCGTGGTAATCTCCGGCATAGTCTCCGCGATCTCCACACCGGAAGGCTGGTCAAGCCCAAACATGGTGGCATATTTCTGAATCGTTTCCAGTCCCTTTTGGGTAGAATAGGTTCCGTCCGGTTCCGTGCTGAGCCGGTGGGCCACTTCCGCGAAGAAATAGTTGCAGGAATTCATGATTCCGCCTTCAACTGTCAACTGATTGTGACGTCCAGGATAAATCCAGCATTTAATGGGCAGAGCCACCTCTTCATATTCTCCGGTACAATTGATGGTGTCTGTCAGGGAAATCACCCCTTCTTCCAGCCCCGCAATGGCCGTGATCGGTTTGAACGTGGAACCAGGCGCCTTTTTAACCTGGGTGGCATTGTTCCAAAGGGGCAGCGACATATCTTCATTGAGCTGATTGTAATATGCCGCATCCACGGTTCCCGATAAGCGGTTATTATCATAGCTGGGGTATGTGACCAGAGCCCGGACTTCGCCGGTTTTTACATCGGTAACCACGCACCCTCCCGTACATGGGTCGAGAGCAAGCTGGGCCGGCGTTATCTCAATCTTGGATATCTTATCCACAATGAAGGTAAAGGCATAATTATCTCCATTATTGGTCAGCATTGCGATCTGCTGTTCGTCATAAGGCAGCACTTCCTGCGCATATAATGCAAGACAGAGTTCCCTTCCCGTAACCACCTCGTCGTTGACCAGATACCTGTATATCTTTTTGGTAAACTGCGTATCATCCACCAGATGAGTCAGCACATAATCGACCAGAGTATTAAAACTGTCATCTGCATTAGAGTATTTACTCTTTATCTCCAGTTTAGTCGTATCAATCCAACTGTTTGCAATACCTGAATAGATAAAATCCCTCAGGCTGATGGTGCCGTCTGTCCATGCAAGATATTCCGGACTTGAAGTATCGATCTTTTCCTTCATGATGATGCCTACAGTCGGAGAGGAAAGATAGGTATAGATATACTGCATGTAAGCCACCAGATCTTCAGGCAGGTCGTTCATAACAGCCGCCTGCTCACTCTGGAGCTCCGCTTCTATCTTACCAAGAATCTGCTCCCGGGAGTTTAAAAATTTGGAATAGATCTGTTTTTCAATGTCGGACGCATCTTCAGCCGCTATTTTCTTCAGTGAAAGCACATTGTTGTTGATCAGCTGGTAATATGCGTCTTTAACCGGAATCTTCTTTTTAGAAGGGTCGGTAAGGATCGACGGTTCCACATCTTCATTGACCAGCCATTTGGCCAGGATACCGGCCAGCTGCTTTTCAATCAGGTTATAGGTGGCTATCTGCAGATCCCTGTCTATGGTGAGATATACGTTCTTTCCCGCTACAGGCTGTGTTTCGTCATCCTCGATCTGCAGGATCCGGCCCACATTGTCCACATACATGTTTCTGACCCCTTTTTTGCCCTGAAGCTCTGTTTCCATAGCCTGTTCAATTCCGATTCGTCCCACAATATCCGTGGGCTGATAGTTTTCGTCTGCCTTTCTCAGTTCCTCTAACTGATCTTCCTGGACTTTGCCCGTATATCCGATTATGGGGGCAAAATATTTGCTGTCGTTGTAAACGCGGATTGTGGATTCCTCTATGCCGACACCCTGCAGTTCGGCCGTATGTTCCATAATATCTGCCATCGTTTCATCGCTGACATTGGATGCGATTGTGGTGGTTTCGTATTTCTGGTAGGCAGTCAGTGACATGGTATAGCGGATGTTGATCATTTTAAGAGCCACATCATCAGGCACGATCAGCTGGTTGCCCTTTTCATCTTTTAACTTGTCAATTTCGTAATCTTTTTTCTTTTTTTCAAATAATTCCCGTGCAGTGACGGTGGATGGGTATTTTCCGGAAGAATCCGTAAGTTCATCGACGGATGTCCGGCCGTAAAGGTCCCGAAGAAACCGCTTCCTGGCGGCTTCCGACGATGACGTATACACCATATCACCATTGTTATCAATTGCAACTTCAAATTTTCCCTGTACGTTCTCTCCGTGTTTGTCCAGAATCCGGACAAGCTCTAAAAGCATAGTATTTCTCGTCTGGTTTTTTTTATAGGCACCGGTGTCCTGAATGGTTACAGAATAGGCCAGCTGGTTATAAGCCAGGATATTTCCTTTTCTGTCATAGATGTTGCCCCTGGTGCCCGCCGTATAAACCGTCCGCATTGTCTTTTGAACATAGTTATCTAAAAATTGTTTGCCATTTACAATCTGCAGGTCAAAAAGCTTGGATACCAGCATACTGAACAGGCAGGTAAAAATCACTGCCAGCGCAAACAATCGGGAAGTAAACACTTTTTTTAAAAATTCTTTCAGCACTTCACATAAGTCGTTAAACAATCCTGCCGTCTCTCCTCTTTTCAAGTCCTTCCAAGCGCCTGTTGGTAAACAGGAACAACCGGTAAACCAAAAGCGTTGTCACAACGGTAAAAATGATTTCAGGAATAATGATCTCCCTGAAATAGAACATAAAGTTCAGACGCCCCCTGATAAGGAAACGCAGTACATAGATATATATATTATATGCCAGCTCATTGACCACACTTAAAATCAATGGCAGGGTGATATAATCTTCATAATAATATTTTGTGCAGATCCCGTTGGTATAACCGATATAAATATAAATCAGCGTATAAAAACCAAAAGGCCCGCTGTAAAACAGGTCCAGCAGCAAGCCGGACAAAAGCCCGTAGAACATTCCTGCCTCTTTCCCCTCGATAAATCCGAAGGAAAAGGTCAAAATCAGCAAAAGGTTAGGGGCCGCCGATAAAAACGGCAAAAGCGGAAACACACAATTCTGTATGGTAAATGCCAGTATGATGAGAACCACATTAATTAACGCACGTTTCATGATTCACCTGCCTGATCTTCCGTTTCTTTTACTTTTGTTATAATCAGGACTTCCTGTAGACTGCTGAACTCCGCGACCGGAATCAAATACCCGGAACTGGTCAGTTCGTTGGCATCCACCGTAATATCCGCAGCGTAGCCGATCAAAATGCCGGGAAGGAATTTTGAACTGATATTGGAAGTGATGATCTTATCCCCATCCTTCACATCTCCGCCTTTTTTGATATTGGTAATCCTGAGCCTGCCTTCTTTATATAAAGTGAGATCCCCTCCCACAAAACAGGTGTCACCCGACTGCATTGCCATAGCGCTGACTTTGCTGGAGTCATCTATAATGGAACGCACGGTGGCATAATTAGCCCCCACATCCGTCACAATGCCCACCAGGCCGCCGCCTGCGAGCACATTCATATCGACCTCAATTCCATCGGCCGATCCTTTATCGATTCTGAAGACCTGGAACCAGTCGCCGGAATCATTGGCAATGACCCTGGCACCGATCTTCTCATACTGCATATAATCCTGATCTAACTGATAGAGATCTCTCAAACGCTCCAGTTCAAACTGTTCTGACTGAAGGCGGTTGTTCTCTTCGGTCAGGGCTGAGATATCGTCCTTTAATTTCTGGTTTTCCTCTAAGGCGGTTTTTAACTTTTTAAAATCCGTGATATCCTCATATAAAGCCCGTCCAACGGTGTTGACTCCGGACTGGACCGGTATTAAAAAATACCCCACTCCTGTCCGAAGTGGAGAAAGCCATGTATCATTAATTGAGGTGATTCCGATTAACAGCACACAAAATGCGGTTAACCCCATTAAAATGTATTTACTGCGCTTTGAATCCATTATAACATTCCTTTTTCTTTAAAGCTGATATAAGAGTTGTCTCCTATGACGATATGATCTAAAAGTTCGATTCCTACCAGTTCGGCGGCCTCGTACACCCTCTTTGTCAGGCGCAGGTCATCCTGGCTCGGCGCAGGATCCCCGCTGGGATGATTGTGGACCATAATCATCTTCACCGCGTGATACCGCAGCGCTTCGATCAGGATCTCACGGGGCGTGGCAATGGAGGCGTTCACTGTCCCCTTAGATATCAAAACGTCTTTTATCAGCATGTTTTTTGTGTTGAGCAGCATTATTTTAAGCTGTTCCTGCTCCATATGCCTCATATCTTCAATGTAATAATTGACAATGGCACGGGGATGGTCGTAACAAACCGTATCGTTAACAGCGGCCCGTTTCCAAATCCTTCTCGATAATTCCCCGATACACAGCAGTTGTGTCCCTTTTACCTGTCCGATCCCCTTTACATTCATGAGTTCAGGGAGGGAAAGATGCAAAAGCCCTAAAATACCCTCACCCGGATAGTTTAAGGCTAATATATTATTTGCCAGGTCTAAGGAGTTTTCTCCCTTTCTGCCGGTCCTTATGATGATGGACAACAGTTCGGCATCGGTCAGGGAAGCCGCGCCGTACTGAAGGCATTTTTCATAGGGGCGTTCAGCGGCGGGGATGTCTTTCATAGTTATTGTTTCCATATTTCTCCCAACTACGCAACTCTCCAAGTAACTTTTGTCAGGAATTATATCATACGGTAAGTGATGAGGGCAATAATGACGCCGATAATACTCGCCATCGTAATCTTTATACTCAGGCCGAAGGTGATAACCAGAATTCCAAAATTCAGAATCAAGGGACTGTCCAGTCCAAAGGACTGCCCGAAATTCAGCCAGGACAGCCAGGACACCCCTTCTGCCAGGTTACCGATGAAGCCGCCCAGCACAATCCCGGACAGCATCAAAAGCAATAATACCCAGAAATTTTTATTTCTCATCTGACGTTCCTCTTTTTCGTATTGAATCATTGTATCATAAGTTTGTCCTCATGTATACAATTTTTTCTCCTTACTTTGCCCGTCACTGCAAAGTAACGATACCGGCTTCCACCAGCTTCTGAAGAGATTTTAAAATCCCCATCTTAGCATGATACCAGGTAAGCCCTCCCTGGAAAAATACCGAATAAGGCGGCTTAATCGGCCCATCGGCGCTCAGTTCAATGGAGGAACCCTGTACAAATGCGCCTGCTGCCATGATCACATCCGCGTCATATCCAGGCATAGCCCAAGGTTCAGGGGTTACAAAACTGTCCACCGGAGCGGCGGCCTGGATTCCCTGGCAGAATGCGATAACACCTTCAGGAGTTCCGAATGTTACTGCCTGTATGATGTCATGCCTGGATTCTTTGCTGTCAGGCACAACGGAAAAGCCAAGCTTTTCATAGACATTAGCGGCAAATATGGCTCCTTTTAAAGCGCCTGCGACCACTGTAGGCGATAAAAACAGGCCCTGATAGAAGGACTGGTTCAGCCCCAGGCTGGCGCCCACTTCCTTGCCCAGCCCAGGCGCGCTCAGACGGTAAGACGCCCGGTCAATACAATCCTGACGGCCTACAATATATCCGCCGATGGGGGCCAGCCCGCCTCCGGGGTTCTTAATCAGAGAACCTACGATCATGTCGGCTCCAACGTCCGTCGGCTCGATTTTTTCAACAAATTCTCCATAGCAGTTATCCACCATACAGATCACATCCGGTTTCACTTCTTTCACAAACCGGATCAGTTCCCCGATTCTTTCCACCGACAAGGTAGGTCTGGTGGCATAACCTTTGGAGCGCTGGATGGTAACCAGTTTTGTTTTTTCATTAATGGCCTTTCTGATATTGTCATAGTCAAATGATCCGTCTTCCAACAGATCCACCTGGCGGTAAACCACTCCATATTCTTTCAGGGATCCGCAGGATTCACGGATGCCGATCACCTCTTCCAGGGTATCATACGGTTTCCCCACAGGGGATAACAGCTCATCTCCCGGACGCAGGTTGCCTGACAGGGCGATATGAAGCGCATGGGTTCCGCTGATTAACTGGGGTCTTACTAAGGCGCTTTCCCCGTGAAATGCGCTGGCATACACGGATTCCAGCGTATCCCTTCCCAGATCATTATATCCATAACCGGTGGTGGCGGCAAAATGAATATCGCTTACCCGGTTATCCTGCATCGCTTTTAACACCTTTAACTGGTTATACTCCGCTGTTTCATCTATTTTCTCAAACCGTTCTTTCAGGGATTT
Source organism: Clostridium sp. MCC353 (assembly GCF_018785315.1). Taxonomy (GTDB): domain Bacteria; phylum Bacillota; class Clostridia; order Lachnospirales; family Lachnospiraceae; genus CHH4-2. The sequence continues at coordinate 50,814 of NZ_WQPN01000053.1, forward strand.
TTCAATTTCTCTGCCGAAATCCAGCACTTTACTGCTGATTCCAAGCTGTTCATACATCTGATCTAACTCCATCTTTCGTTCTCCACATCATCTAATATTTTTTTAAGGACAAGGCTGCGGTCATAGCCGAACTCCGGCAGATTTAACCATCTGACATCCCGTTCCCGTTTAAACCAGGTCAACTGTCTCTTGGCAAAATGCCTGGTATCTCTTTTTAAAACATATATGGCCTCTTCCAGGGTGCATTCCCCATTTAAATAATCCAGGATTTCTTTGTAGCCAAGTCCCTGCATGGACACCATTCCTTTCTCACATCCCATGGATGCCAGTTTTTCCACCTCATCAATCAAACCGTTTTCTATCATCTGATCCACCCGGAGGTCTATCTGGGAATAGAGTTTTTCCCGGTCCGTATTTATCACGTAATAAAGAAAACGGTAAGGGGATTCCTTTTTCCGTTCCTCCTCATTATGGGCTGATATCTTTTCTCCTGTCAGGCGGTAATATTCAATGGCACGGATCACCCGTTTCTGGTTGTTGGGATGAATGGCGTCCGCTGATTCCGGATCGATCTGCGCCAGCAGGCCATGCATGAATTCTGCTCCCTGTTCTGCCGCCAATTCTTCCAGTTCCCGTCTGATCCGGCTGTCCCCGTCATCCTCTTTAAAGTCAATATCATACAATAGGGCCTGAATATAAAAACCGGTTCCCCCGGTCACAATGGGAACGTGGGCGGCCGAATAGATCTTACTCAGCGCCTCTTTTGCCATGGACTGGAAAACCACCACATTAAAGTCCTCCGTCGGTTCCAGAACATCGATCAGATGGTGGGGAACCCCGTCCATTTCCTCCGGGCGGATTTTGGCTGACCCAATATCCATATGGCGGTAAACCTGCATGGAATCGGCGCTGATAATCTCCCCTCCCACGGCGTGAGCCAGTTCAATGGACAGCGCTGTCTTTCCTACCGCCGTTGGGCCGGTTAAAATGATAATTGGTTGTTTCATGATATTCCTCCATGACGAAACATTTTTTGCGCGAATCCTGTATTTAAACAATGCGCTTGAATTTTTTCTCCAGCTCATATTTGCTCATGGAGATAATGGTGGGCCTTCCGTGGGGGCAGGCGTAAGGATTGTCCAACTCCAGAAGCTGGTCAATCAGGTTGTCCGCTTCCAGCGCCGACATCCGGTGATTTCCTTTTACTGCGGCTTTGCATGACATGGACGCAGCCTTTTCATAGATAATATCCGGGTTATGTCCGGCTATTTCACCAGACAGCCCGTCGATCATTTCCATCAGAAGTTCTTTTTTGGCGATGGAGAACAGATTGTCAGGAACCGCTCTGACCGCATATTCTTTACCGCCGAAATGCTCTATCTCAAATCCCATTTTATTAAAATATTCCAAATACTCTTTTAATAATATCTCTTCATTTCCGCTGAGAGTGAGAATGATGGGAGGATTCACCATTTGAGATGTGTATTCCCTCTGCTTTAGTGAGGCCATTGTCTTTTCAAACAGAACCTTTTCATGGGCCGCATGCTGGTCGATGATGTAGAGCTGCTGGTTAAATTCCACCAGCCAGTAGGTATCAAACAACTGGCCGATCAATTTGTGGCGTTCCCTGGCCTTTGGTTCCAAAAGCTTTTCCTCAAACAGATCCAGCTGCTCCGCTTTTTCCGGGATTTTTTCCGAAGTCCCGCTCTGGACGGGCTGCGTTTGTTCACTCTGACCCTGCGCAGACAGCTCCTGTTCCTCCGCTGCCTGTCCCGGCCGTCCTCCTTCGAACGTCTCCCGCGTCTCTGTACTCTCCCCATTTCCCGCCAAACTGCCACCTTGTTTCGGTGTCCGCCCGGGAATGATCAGGGCGTCGCGGATGGGAATATCTTTTGAAAAATCCTTAGGAATATCTTTTAAAACCGGAACCGGTATCCGTTCCGGGCTTTTAAACGGAAGGCTTTCAGAAACTCTGCCCTTCTCTCCCATGATTTCCTTCATCACTTCCCGGTCAGACTTCCATCCGGGCGAGGCTTCCCGGGTAAATGTCTGCGTCAGTTCCCGCCGTCTTTTCTCAAACGGTTCAGGCACATCCTCCCGTCTGGGCACAGGCTTTTCCTTTTCCCTCTTTTCCTGTTTCAACGATACTTCCGGTATCAGCTCTTTCTGTTCCAAAGCCGCTGATAAGGCCTCAAATACCATTTGGTAGACCCTTTCCGGCTGGGAAAAGCGCAGCTCCATCTTAGTGGGATGGACGTTTACGTCCAGTGATTCCGGATCAATGGAAAAATGAAGCAGGGTGAACGGATATTTATGCTGCATCATATAAGGTTTATAAGCGTCTTCTATGGCTTTAGCGATTACACTGCTCTTTATATATCTTCCGTTAATATAATAATTCTCAAAATTCCGGTTGCTCCTTGCGATCACTGGTTTTCCGATAAATCCTTTGACAGCGGCTTCGGCATCACCGGTTTTAACTTCCAGCAGATTGGCGGCAATTTCCCGCCCGAACACCGTATATATGATGTCCCTCACATTATGGTTCCCCGATGTGTGAAGGCGGTTTTGATTATTCTGGATAAAACGGATGGATACTTCAGGATGGGAAAGGGCTATCTTCTCCACCAGATCCGCCACATGGGCCCCCTCCGTCTGAGCCGTCTTTAAAAATTTCTTTCTCACCGGAGTGTTGAAAAATAAATTGCGCACAATGAAGGTGGTGCCTTCCGGCGCGCCGATCTCTTCCAGCCCCTTTTCCGCCCCGCCTTCAATCTGGTATCTGCTGCCCGTTATGCTGGAACTGACCTTTGTGATCAGTTCCACCTGGGCGACCGCCGCGATGCTGGACAGCGCCTCACCTCTAAAACCCAAAGATGAAATGGTAAATAAATCTTCTATCGACCGGATTTTACTGGTGGAATGGCGCAAAAAGGCCAGTGCGATCTCCTCTCTCGGAATTCCGCATCCATTATCAGTAACCCGGATAAAAGAGATTCCGCCGTCCTTGATCTCCACCGTGACAGCCGTAGCCCCTGCATCGATGGCATTTTCCAAAAGCTCTTTGACCACCGAAGCCGGGCGCTCGATCACTTCGCCGGCCGCAATTTTATTGATTGTAGTTTGATCCAGTACTGTAATATTCGGCATAAATTCCTTTCCTTCTACCAGCGGTTTTTAATCTTTGTCTGAAGCTGGTACAACATATTCAACGCGTCGATGGGTGTCATTTTCCCAAGTTCCAGTTCCGATATCTCTTTAATGATGTCATCGTCCTTTACCGTCTCAAAAATAGACATCTGAAGCAGATCCACTTCATCCGGCTTGGGAACGGATTTCCGCTGGTTTACGTTGGTGGAGGACTGGGCGATCTCTTTTGCTTTGGCCGTAATGTCGGCGCTGCTCAGTTCTTCTACCAGTTCTTTGGCCCGCTCGATCACCGGTTCCGGCACGCCGGCCAGCTTGGCAACCTGGATTCCATAACTTTTATCCGCCCCGCCCTTGACTATCTTTCTCAGGAAAACGATGTCATCTCCCTGCTCTTTTACAGCGATACAGTAGTTATTAACACCGCTCATGGTTCCTTCCAGTTCCGTCAGCTCGTGGTAATGGGTGGCAAACAGGGTTTTGGCGCCCAGCAGTTTGGTATTGCTGATATGTTCAACCACAGCCCATGCAATGCTCAGACCGTCAAATGTACTGGTGCCGCGGCCGATCTCGTCTAAAATAAGCAGGCTGTTTTTCGTGGCATTTCTGAGAATATTGGCCACTTCAGTCATCTCCACCATGAATGTGCTCTGTCCGCTGGCTAAGTCATCGGAAGCCCCCACACGGGTGAAAATGCGGTCGCAGATCCCCACATTGGCCGATTCCGCAGGAACGAAGCTGCCCACCTGGGCCATCAAAACGATCAGTGCCGTCTGTCTCATATATGTGGATTTACCGGCCATGTTGGGACCTGTTATGATGGAAATTCTGTTTTTCCCATTGTCCAGGTATGTATCATTGGAGACGAAAAGGTCGTCCCGCATCATTTTTTCCACCACCGGATGGCGGCCGTTTTTAATCTGAATGATCCCCTTCTCATTGATAGAAGGCTTTACATAATTATTCCTGGTGGCCACTACGGAAAGGGATGCGAATACATCGATTCCTGCAATAGCCTTGGCTGATTTCTGGATTCTTAATACTTCCTGGGCGATCTGATCCCGGACCTGGCAGAACAGTTCATATTCCAGGGAAAACAGCTTGTCCTCAGCTCCCAGTATGATATCTTCCAGATTCTTCAGCTCATCTGTTGTAAAACGTTCCGCATTGGCCAATGTCTGCTTTCTTATAAAATAATCCGGCACCATATTCTTGAATGAATTGGTCACTTCGAAATAATATCCAAATACTTTATTATATTTGATCTTCAGGTTTTTTATGCCTGTTTTTTCTTTTTCCCGCTGCTCTAATTCAGCCAGCCATGTTTTCCCTTCTGTTTTTGCATGGCGCAGTTTGTCCGTCTCTTCGTGGAATCCGTCCTTGATCATGCCCCCGTCCCGGACGGATATGGGCGGATCATCTTCAATGGCCTTGTCGATCAACTGGTATAAATCATCCAGCGGATCCAGGTCTTCATCCAATTCCCGAAACAGCCCGGAACTGAATTCTTTTAGGATGTTTTTAATATGGGGCAGCATTTCCAGAGAATTTTTAAAAGCGATTAAATCTCTGGGATTGGCGGTTTTATAGCTGATCCGGCCGATCAAACGCTCCAAATCATAGATCGGATTTAAATACTCACATATTTCTTCACGGGAAATGAAATTCATGTTGAGTTCTTCAATGGCATTCTGCCTTTTCAATATCTCATCCCGGTCGATCAGCGGCTGTTCCAGAAAATTACGCAGCAAACGGGCGCCCATGGCGGTCTTCGTCTTGTCAAGCACCCAGAGCAAGGTCCCCCGTTTCTGCTTTTCACGCATGGTCTCCACCAGTTCCAGATTTCGTCTGGTGGAAGTATCGAGCATCATAAACTGTCCCGTTGTGTACGGGATCAGCGTGGTGATATGGTTTAATGTGTTCTTCTGGGTTTCGTACAGATACTGCATCACAGCGCCGGCCGCGATGGAACCGATCTCGTAGTCATTCAGCCCAAGCCCTTCCAGAGAGTTGACACGATAATGTTCTTTTATGATTTTATGGCAGGTTTCTTCTGCAAAGAAACGGTTATCCAAAGAGGATATGGTCACCTGATACCGTTCTTTCAAATCTGTAAGGTCCACGCCGGACATATTAAACGCCTCGTTGCAGACGATCTCAGAAGGGGCAAACTTGTTGATCTCATCAAATAAATTTCTTTCATTGGACACTTCTGTCACAAGAAAATCACCGGTTGTAATATCTGCGGTTGCCAGTCCAAAGGATTCGTCCAGATAAACAATGCCCATGAGATAGTTGTTCTTAGTTTCATCCAGCGCCTGGGCGCTGGTAATCGTACCGGGGGTGACGACGCGGATGACTTCCCTCTTCACCAGCCCTTTTGCCAGCTTGGGGTCTTCCATCTGCTCCGCGATGGCTACTTTATACCCCTTTTGAACCAGGCGGTACAGATAGTTATCGAGGGCATGAAAAGGAACGCCGCACATAGGCGCACGTTCCTCTAAACCACATTCCTTTCCGGTTAAGGTGATCTCCAATTCTTTCGATACGATCAGCGCATCTTCAAAAAACATTTCATAAAAATCTCCCAGCCTGTAAAAAAGAATACAGTCAGGATATTCTTTCTTGGTTTCAGTATAATGAACCATCATAGGTGACAGTCCCATAATTTTCCTCTTTTCTAATTTCAGTAATTTTTCTTTAGTTTTTTATTTGTGTCCCCATATAGTAAAATCCTTTGGATTCATCCAGATATACATCCACAATTTTTCCAATCAGGGATTCGTCTCCCGGGAAATGGACGATGGTGTTATTATCCATCCGCCCTGTTACAAAACCTGCCTGGTGGTCGTCCATATTCTCCACCAGGACTTTCTGAACCGTATGTTCATCGCGGCCGGAAACTTCAGCCGAAATATGCTGAACTTCTTCTAAAAGCCGGTCAAACCGGTCTTTTACCACCTCTTCAGGAACCTGATCCTCCATTGCGGCGGCAGGCGTTCCGGTCCGCTTGGAATAGATGAATGTGAACGCGCTGTCATAACGCACCCGGCGTACCACGTCCAGTGTCTCCTGAAAATCCTCTTCTGTTTCACCAGGAAATCCTACGATGATATCGGTGGTCAGCGAGATATCAGGCACTGCCGCCCTGATCTTCTCTGCCAGCTCCAGATACTGCTCCTTCGTATACTTCCGGTTCATCACCTCTAATACACGGCTGCTTCCCGACTGGAGAGGAAGGTGTAAATGATGGCATACCTTTTTGGAATTTTTCATCACCTCGATCAGTTCGTCCGACAGATCCTTTGGATGGGAGGTCATGAAGCGGATCCGTTCCAGCCCTTCAATCTCGTCAATCATTTGAAGGAGTTCTGCAAATGAGACAGGCTGCTCCAGATTCTTTCCATAGGAATTCACATTCTGTCCCAGCAGCATCACTTCAATAACCCCGTCTGCCACAAGAGACTTGATCTCAGCCACAATATCTTCCGGATTCCGGCTTCTCTCCCGTCCTCTGACATATGGAACAATGCAGTAACTGCAGAAATTGTTACAGCCGAACATGATGTTCACACCTGATTTAAACGGATATTTCCGCTCAACAGGCAGATCTTCAACGATTTTATCGGCTTTCTCCCAAATATCTACCACCATTTTTTTCTGGTCCAGACGCTCAGACAAAAGTTCCGCCAGTTTAAAGATATTGTGGGTGCCGAATATCACATCCACGAAACGGTAACTCTTTTTAATCTTCGCAACCACTTCCGGCTCCTGCATCATACATCCGCAGAGAGCGATCAGCATATTGGGATTCTTCTTTTTTAAGCTGTTCAGATAACCCAGGCGTCCGTAGACCCTCTGATTCGCGTTTTCTCTCACTGTACAGGTGTTATAAAGGACAAAATCGGCCTCATCCGTATCGGTTTCAACAAAGCCCATCTGCTCCAAAATTCCCAGCAGCTTTTCTGAATCTCTGGCATTCATCTGGCATCCCATATTGACCACGCAGGATTTGGGGAAGCGTCCATTTTCTCGTTCAAAATTTTTTACCCACTCCCGGCATTTGGCCATGAAGTAATACTGACGGGCCGGTTCTTCTACTGGAGGATTGTAACTTAAATCTATTTCATTCAAATCAATTTCATTACTCATATTTCTTGATTTTTTCCTTTCTATGGTATATAATATATTATAAAGAAGCGGGTTTTTTACCGTACAGCTCTAAGGCTAAAGCGGGGTGCTCGTTTCTTTTTTTATGTTTATAATGTCATATAAATACAGCTTTCTATTTTCAGAATGTCTTATCACCAACTCAGCATGAAATACATTATACCGTAAAACATCATTATTTTCATCAAAAACAGGTATTGCAAATCTGGAATCATATCGATACCAGCCATATTTTGCATTTTTTTCATGTTTCCTTTCCAGATTTTCCTGAAACCTTCTATTTTGAGCAATTTCTATCATTTCCGGAATTCCTTGTGCGGCATTTGCTTTTGCCTTTGCTAACGCTCCTTTTAATTTTGCTGTATACTTCGAACCTGAATATTCATCAGGTAAATCACTGCCAATATATATAATTTCTTTACTTTCAGCAATTTCTATAAACTCTCCAATATACTGTTTTAAATACTGCTCGACTTCATCCCAATTTATATTTCTTTTCCCCTTAAAATGAATATCATTTACAATGACGATCTGATTTCCATTCACATCTTTAATAACGCTTATGTTTCTTTCCATAATCCTCCATTGTACGCTATCTTACTGTAATCTTTTGTAAGCTCTTCTGCCGTTCAGGTTCCTTCACCGGTATCTCCCTCTGGATTCCCTCAGGGGCCACCTGTATATGATCCATCTATTTTACCTCATAATTCTATTTGAATTTTGGCTTCAAAATATTATAGCATAAATCAAAATGATTGCAAACACCTAAAAGGAATCACTTTTTTTACTGGGGGATACTTTTTCTCAAATGTAAGGGATTGGCGGAGGTTACGAAAAGTCCAATGAGTATATCGTCTCCTACTTCGTCAATATCTTCTGTTCTGACACACTTCTATACATCCCAGCAAACGGATGCATTACTGCAGTGGAAATAACACAGTCGGATCATCCTCCTTTCTACATTTCTCCAAAACAAAAAGCCCTAATTTGACATAATATCAACTTAGGGCGAACTTTCATGTCCGTGTTACCACCTAATTTCAGATTTCTCTGAGCTTTGCCAATACAGGGTTTCTCCGATATCGCTTCCTATATTAACGAGGGATCTCCGTTGAAGCCTACTATGATTCTAAAAAGCCACTATTCCCCCCACCATCTAAATACCTAAATATCATAAACAATCAACCCAAAACCAGCACATGCTCTTTTTACTTATTCTCTCCACAGCACAGCCGAGACTGGATGGAACGCGGGGCAGGGGGCTGACAAACGGCCGGCGTTCGTCTGGAAACCGTGTAGTGGTTCTTGGTGCGCAGAGGCAAAAAGAGGCGGTCATACACTGAAATCCGAATCAGTGTATGAGGCGCCCCTTGAGAGGTGAAGTTCATAAAAAGTTCACCTCGAATGGGCGCCGCACCGCCTCTTTTTGTCTCTGCACACCTAGAACCACTTACGGTTGGAAGCCGAATGCCGGCCGTTTGTCAGCCCCCTGCCCCGCGTTCCATCCAGTCTCGGCGTTACTTCCGCCAATAACGTAAAACGGTCAAATATTCTGGCTTTTCATCCTCAACCGCGCAATGGCCCTCGCCAAAGACGCCTCCGAATGCGAATGTTCCTGTATACTCTGCTTCTGCCTCAACTGCTCTTTCGCCCTCTCCAGCGCTTCCCGGGCGCGGCGGACATCGATTTCTTCCGGCTTTTCAGCCGTATCCACTAAAAGGGTGACACGGTTATTGATGATTTGGGCAAAGCCGCTGCCTACCACGCCTTCCACTTTTGTTCCATCTTCGGTGGTGATTCTGATTCCGCCTACGCTGACGGCGATTACCATATTTTCATGATGGGCCTGAACCGCTTTTTCACCGTCAAAAACAGGCAGCACGATCATCCGGCACCTGCCCTCGAAAAAGACCCGGTCGCTGGCTATAATTTTCAGATAAAATGTATTCATCGTCTCGTCACATCCTTTTTCCGCTTCTAAACATCCATATTTCAACAGCTTTTGGCTTTTTCAATCACATCGTCTATGGTTCCCACATTAAAGAAGGCGGCTTCCGGATACTGGTCCATATCTCCGTTAACAATGGCTTTAAAGCCTTTGATCGTCTCTTTTAAAGGCACATATTTGCCCGGAATCCCGGTAAAGTTTTCGGCCACATGGAAAGGCTGGGACAGGAATTTCTGGATTTTTCTGGCCCGGTATACCACCGTTTTGTCTTCATCCGACAGCTCTTCCATGCCCAGTATGGCGATGATGTCCTGAAGCTCCTTGTATTTCTGAAGCATTTCCTGTACCTGCCGGGCTGTTTCGTAATGTTCTTTTCCCACCGTGTCTTCTTCCAGAATCCTGGAATTGGATTCCAGCGGGTCGACTGCCGGATAGATTCCCTGTTCCACAATTTTTCTGGATAGGACTGTGGTCGCATCCAGATGGGCGAATGTGGTGGCCGGAGCCGGGTCGGTCAAATCATCGGCCGGCACATATACCGCCTGGACCGAGGTTACAGAACCGTTTTTTGTGGATGTAATCCGCTCCTGCAGTTCGCCCACTTCTGTTGCCAGGGTGGGCTGATAACCTACGGCTGAAGGCATCCGTCCCAGCAGTGCGGAAACCTCTGATCCGGCCTGGACGAAGCGGAAAATATTATCGATAAACAGCAGCACATTCTGGTGCTCGTGATCCCTGAAATACTCCGCCATGGTAAGACCCGTTTCCGCTACACGCATACGCGCTCCCGGCGGCTCGTTCATCTGTCCGAACACCAGGGCAGTTTTCTCCAAAACGCCGGATTCTTTCATCTCAGACCAAAGGTCATTTCCTTCTCTGGACCGCTCTCCCACGCCGGTAAAAATGGAATATCCGCCGTGTTCGGTGGCTATGTTCCTAATCAGTTCCTGAATCAACACGGTTTTTCCTACTCCAGCGCCGCCGAAAAGGCCGATTTTTCCGCCTTTCGCATAAGGGGCCAGTAAATCGATTACCTTGATTCCGGTTTCCAGAATCTCTACAACAGGGCTCTGTTCCTCAAAGGAAGGCGGTTCTCTGTGAATGACCCAGTGTTCCTCCCCGTCAAGGCCTTCGCCTCCGTCAATGGTTTCACCTAAAACATTGAACAGCCGTCCCAGCGTCTTTTTGCCCACCGGAACCTGGATACCAGATCCCAGGGCAGTTACCTCCATATCTTTGCAGAGGCCGTCGCTGGATGCCAGCATGATACAGCGCACCGTGTGGTTGCCTACGTGCTGTGCGACTTCCATCACCCGTTTTTTGCCGTTATTATCCACTTCCAGGGCGTCTTTGATAAACGGAAGATCGTCATCTTCAAATTCCACATCCACCACAGGCCCCTGGACCTGGACTATTTTTCCTTTTTTCATGGAAATTCCTCCCGTTCTAATATTTCTTTTTCTTTTTTTGAGCCTTCGCTCCGCTGATCACTTCCGTGAGTTCCTGGGTAATCGCGGCCTGCCTGGCCCGGTTATATGCAACCGACAATTCCTTCAGCATGTCTTTGGCACTGGTAGTAGCCGCTTCCATTGCCATCATACGGGAATTCTGTTCGCTGCAATAGGATTCAACCAAAGCGCCGTAGATGAATCCGGCAATATAATTGGGCACAATGTTTTGAAGAACCGCGTCCGCAGACGGCCATAAGGCAATTTCTTCCATGGGCACATCTACGAAGCGCTCACCGAAACCAGACTTTTTAAGGGGCAGAAGCTGAAGGGTTTCCGCCTGGGTCTGCATGGCGTTTACCATTTTTGTGTAAATAATATGGATTTCATCCAGATCGTGGCTGTTGTAATATTTAAGAAGGCTTTCCGCAATATTTCTGGCCCGGCTCATCGTCGGATTCTGAACGGTATACTGAAAATCCTGTTCGATTTCGAATCCCTTTTTTACAAAATACTGGCGTCCGATATCGCCTACTATGAACAGCATATGAGAACCCGGACATTCCAGAGCTTCCTGCGCCAGTTTAATCACATTGTGGTTATATGCGCCGGCCAATCCCTTGTCCGCTGTGACCACCAGATATCCAATCCTTTTTTCCTTATTCTTTCCGGACGGCTCTTCCGGTTCAAAATATTGGTTCATCACATCCGGGAGATGGCGCAGGATCCGTTCAATTGCCATCTGCAGGGTATAAAAATAAGGTTCCGCATCGGACAGGCTTTTCCTGGCCTTTTTCATTTTAGAGGAGGATATCATGTACATGGCGTTTGTAATCTTCATAGTATCCTGTATGCTTTTCATTCTTGTCTGTATTTCCCGTGTATTCGCCATAAAGCACCTCCTGCCTTAAATTTGTGATTCATCTTTGTATTCTCCGGCTATTTTTACGATGCGGTCAATCAGTTCACTGGACAGTGTTTTCTTTTCTTCAATCTCGTTGCCGATTTCCGGATACCTGGCGTCGAAATAAGCCAGCATTCCCCTTTGAAATTCTTTGATTTTCTCAATGTCCAGAGGCAAAAATACTTTATTTGTGGCCGCACAGAGGGAAATCACCTGTTCGTGAAGGCTGAGAGGATGGCATAACGGCTGTTTCAATAATTCCATCAGGCCTTTTCCGTACTGGAGCTGTTCCTTTGTCGTTTCATCCAGATCGGAACTGAACTGGGTGAACACTTCCATTTCCCGGTATTGGGCCAGGTCGATTCTGACGCTTCCCGACGCCTTTTTCATGGCCTGCGTCTGTGCCGCGCCGCCGACTCTGGAAACGGAAAGACCTACATTGACCGCAGGACGGATTCCGGAAAAGAACAAGCCGCTTTCCAGAAAAATCTGCCCATCGGTAATGGATATTACATTTGTAGGAATATATGCGGAGACATCTCCGGCCTGGGTCTCTATAATAGGAAGGGCCGTTATGGAACCTCCCCCCAGCTCATCGTTTAAACGGCTTGACCGCTCCAGAAGTCTGGAATGCAGGTAAAATACGTCGCCAGGATAAGCTTCACGGCCTGGCGACCGTTCCAGAAGCAGGGAAATCGCACGATATGCCACCGCATGTTTGGACAGGTCATCGTAGATGATCAAAACATCTTTTCCTTTATGCATAAAATATTCGGCCAGCGCAGTTCCTGAATACGGCGCGATATACTGCAGAGGAGCGGAATCGCTGGCAGTGGCCGACAGGATGATGGAATAATCCATGGCATCATATTTTGTCAGAGTGGATACGATCTTAGCCACTGTCGATGCTTTCTGACCGATGGCCACATAAATGCAGATCACATCTTTTCCTTTTTGATTGATCACAGTGTCGAGAGCAATCGACGTTTTACCTGTCTGCCTGTCGCCGATTATCAATTCTCTCTGTCCACGTCCGATGGGAAACATGGAATCAATTGCGAGGATTCCGGTTTCCATGGGAACAGTAACCGATTTTCTCTCTATGATTCCCGGAGCCTCTTCTTCCACAGGCCGGTAACCATCTTCTTTAATTGCCCCTTTACCATCGATGGGGGCTCCCAGTGCGTCGATGACGCGCCCTATAAAACCATCTCCAACCGGAATTCCAGCATTTTTCCCTGTCCGGGTCACTTTACTGCCTTCTTTCAATCCGGTGTCACGGCCGAACAGAATGCAGCCGATTTCATTTCGTCTGATATCCTGAACCATTCCCTTCACTCCGGTATCAAACACGACGATCTCACCGTACATAGCATGATCGATGCCGTAAACAGTGGCAATTCCGTCACCAACCCAGATTACAGAGCCCACTTCTTCATCTCTTGTATCCACATCGAAGTTCTCTATTTCGCTTTTTAAGATAGAAATAATTTCATTTGAACTGATTGAGCTCACTCGGTTCACCTCCACATCAATTTTTGCTCTAACTGTTTAAGGCGTCCCCTTAAACTACAGTCGATTTCCCGGTCTCCCATTCTGACTACAAATCCTCCGATCAGCTTCGGATCTTCCCTAAGGGTCAAATCCACCCGGTCTTTTTTGTATTTGTCACAGAGGAACTGTTTGATTCCGTCTATTTGTTCCGGGTCAGGGCGGCTGCTATAAGTCATTACTGCCGGAAGGATTTTATGTTCTTCACAGTAGTATTTTTTATACTCTGAAAAGGTATCAAGAATGCCGTCCATCGCATGGTTTTGGCACATCACCTTTAAGAAACTCCGGATTGTCACGGGAAAAATCCGGTCGATCAAAACCATCTTTTTCGTTTCCCGGATCACCGGGCTGGTAAATACGTCCAGAAGTTCTGGGACTTGGGCGAATATACGTTCCGACTGTCCGATATCCTCTGCCGGTAAGTGAAGTTCAAACAATACCTTTGCATAGTTAATTGAGAGTTGCGTCATGGGAATCACCTGCTTTTGTTAAGAATTGGTTGTATAGTGACCGGTCGATCATCTGTTCATTCTGCTCACCGATGATTTTAGCTGTCGCAGCTATGACGAGGGCTGCCAGTTCTGACTGCGCTTCCCGTTTCATTTTATCCTGATCTGCTTTTAGGCTGGCAAGGGATTTTTCATATTCTTTGCCGGCCGCTTCCTGGGCTTGAGACAAAATTTTATCATATTCTGCCTTCGCGTCCGTCCGCGCCTGCTCTATCATTTTCACACTCTCTTCCCGGGATGATTTCATCTTATCCTCGTACCGGGTTCTGAGCATATCCGCTTCCTTCTGCGCCTTATCGGCGTTGGAAAACTGTAGTTCGATATCCGCCTGTCTCTGCTCCATAATTGCCGTCACCGGGCCGATCAGGAATTTTTTCATCAATAGATATAAAATAATGAGATTGATCATTGTTAAAACAAGATTCCAATCTAACCGCAGCATTTTTCCCACCTGCCTTTTCCGTTTCTATTCCTGGCCTGTTTCATGTATGACCTCTTTTCTTTTCATTTATTTCAGGAAAAGTATGATTAAAAGGCCAATGACAAAACCATAAATGGCGGTTGCCTCTGCGAGGGCACAGCCGAGAAGAAGGGCTTTGCTGATCTTGCTCTCTGCCTCTGGCTGCCTGGCAATAGCGTCCACCGCCTTGGAAGTTGCAATGCCGATTCCTATACCTGCTCCGATACCTGTTAATACTGCGATTCCTGCTCCGATTGCGATTAATGCTGCCATAATGATGTTCTCCTTTTTTCACTTATTTTTCTTACTCAATAGCCTCTTTTATGAAGAGGGATGTCAAAAATACAAATACATATGCCTGGATCAACCCGTCAAAGATATCAAAATAGCAGCTGAAAGCCGCCGGAACTGCAACCGGTATCACCATTTTAAGCAATTCCATCACAACAAATGCACCCAATACATTGCCAAAAAGCCGCATGCAAAGGGATAAAGGCCGGATAAATAATTCAAGTATGTTGATGGGGGTAATGAGGGGGATTGGTTCTGCAAAGCTTTTAATCCATTTTTTCAGGCCTTTTTGATGAAGCCCGGCATATTCGATCAGCACAATGCTCATAATCGCAAGGGCTGCCGAAACATTGAGATCCTTCGTAGGGGGTTTGAAACCCAGAAGTCCGATAAGATTGGCAATTCCGATGTAGAGGGCGACCGTTATCAAATATGGTATGTAACGTCTGCCTTCCTTACCAACCAGATCTTCGAAGAAATGATAACATCCTCCCACTGCTGTTTCCAGTATGATCTGCCGCCGGCTGACCGGCTTTTCCTGAAGATTTCTGACGAGTAAAATAGATGCGGCTGTCAGTCCTAAAATGATGATCCACGTGACGACTACTGATTCCGATATGGCAATTCCGCCAAACAAAGGAATCGTAAAGGCTGTGTCGCAATTTAGTTCTGTCATTAACTCTTCCGCCAAATTCTCCGTATTGCTCACTTCCTTTCAATTACTCATCATTCAGAGTAAAGAATCATGCTGCAAAAGCGGCCCGCCCAGGCGGAAAATTCCGTCAGCAGGATTCTTTCCCGCAAGTGATATACTCTTGCTTCTGAATGTTGAACATATATTACTTCTGTTGCATTTACTTGTCAATACTCGGGGATATACGTCATTTTGTATAAAGAAGTTGTTAATATTTAACTTTTTTGTATATAAAAGAATGATTTTTACCGATTTATTCCAGCTGTATTTGTGCAATATTTTTCTGGTTTGTGATCTTTTTGTGAAGTGCCTTGTAAAATGGCTTATTTGATATGAAAATTCATTTCTCTTTTTTTGTCATTTTGACATATACATTTCTTATGCTGCTTATATCCTATATTATATATGACCCGCCGGGTACAAATGACTTTAGCTTGATTGAAAACGCGGTAATATTATATATTTATGAAAAGATTATAATAATGTGAAAACTGGCTAAATTGGGTTTTAGGTGTGAAAGTCACGCAGGAGAGCGGGACGAGGGAGCGGAGGTGGGAATGGGGACACGAATTCATAGGGCGGAGCGTTCTCTAACGGCACAGGAAATCGGCTTCCAACCGTAAGTGGAACTAAAGTCCGCAGACATCAAAAAAGACGGTCCGATGCCCATTCACGGTGAACCCTTTATGGTGCTTCACCGTTCAGTGGGCATCTCAGAAACTGATTTGGTTTTCAGTTTCTGCCCGTCTTTTTTGATGTCTGCAGACTAAGTTCCACTAACGGTTTCCAGACGACTTCCTGTGCCGTTAGAGAACGCTCCGCCCTATGAATTCGTGTCCCCATTCCCACCTCCGCTCCCTCGTCCCACTCTCCTGCTGGTTTTCTCTGGCTGAAGTAATTAAAAGCAAATTTAACATAAAGGGCTAAGCCATTTTCGAAAATGCCTTCACCCTTTAATGTAAATTCCCAAACCATCTAACATCAACCCTCAAGGCATTTTCGAAAAAGCCTTGACGTTTTACTGTTAATCCCCACATCAGTTAGTAAGCGATACAAAACAAACCGTAGTGCAAAATAATAGCTGTCATGGTATACTCTCCATGGCAGCTTATCTTCTTTT